>JAOXRT010000052.1 GCA_025800365.1 Cellvibrionaceae bacterium
TTTTTAAGAGGATAGGATTATGGCACGTGTAAAACGTGGTGTGGTGGCGCGTCGCAGTCACAAGAAAGTTTTAAAGCAAGCTAAAGGTTACTACGGAGCGCGTTCACGCATCTTCCGCGTAGCTAAGCAAGCGGTTATCAAAGCTGGTCAGTACGCTTATCGCGACCGTCGCGTCAAGAAGCGTAACTTCCGCGCTTTGTGGATCACTCGTATCAATGCGCAATCACGCAATGAAGGTTTGAGCTACAGCCGTTTGATCGCTGGTTTAAAGAAAGCCAACATCGAGTTGGATCGTCGCGTATTGGCTGACCTAGCCGTTCACGACAAGCCTGCTTTTGCGGCCATCGTTGAAAAAGCCAAAGCTGCTCTCGCTTAAGCACAACGATGAAAACACCCCTTGGGGTGTTGCCTAGAAAGATGCGAAAGAAAGGGAGATGGCCTCGGCCTCTCCTTTTTTTTTACCTACTGTTTCACTCAAAACTCCTGTTTTGAGTGAAACGTCGCGAGCTAAAGGCTGGTGCCGTTTGCGAAACGGCTTGCCTTTAGCCCGCTCGCAGAAATGGATGCGCTTAGGCGCATCCATTTCTGGCGACACTCCTGTGTCGCTGGTAGGTTCAGCTTTTAAGGTTGAATTTGAGCAAATAGCTTATTAAAGCTGTGAGTATATTTAGAGGATGTGGTACTGAATAAATCTGCTGTTGAACTGGATCGCTTTTTTGGCCGCTATGCGGAATCTTTCCTGAAAGCTGATGCTGAATTTATTGCCAGTGTGTATGAATTCCCTATGACGTTTTATACCGAAGCAGGTGAGGCGGTTGCGTTTACGGAAGAGGCATTTAATAACAACAGTAAAAACCTTATCGCTCTCTATAAAGAGCTGGGTGTTGCCGCAGTTAATTTTGAGCGGCTTGATCAGTACGAGTTATCTGACTGCCTTAGTATTGTTACGCTTAAATGGTATTTTTGTGATGATGCAGGTGCTGAAATATACAATGCCACCACGCGGTATTTGATGGGTTTAAAGGAAGATGCCTCAAAGATTAAAGCCGTTTTTGTGATTGATGAAACGAGCAAGATTGCAGCTGTGAAAAAAGGAATGAATAAATAGATTAAAAAGAAGTACTACGCAAAGCTGATTACTAAAGTGCTTTTCAAAACCTTAGAAGGCCAGGACGGCCTGAAGAGAGCGCCCCATGGATGGGTTTAAGCGAGTTTTGAAAAGCACTTTAGTAATTAGCTTGATGGGCTTGCAGGAAGTCGCTTAGGTTAGCTTGCTTTCTGGAGTAATCGTCAATAGAAATTTAATGACATTCAACATTGGAGACACCAATGGAAAATCTTGAAGCGCTAAAGCAACAAGCGCTTGAACTTGTAGCAAAAGCCGAAGACATGGCCGCACTGGATGCCGTGCGCGTCGACTACCTTGGCAAAAAAGGTGAAATCACCGCATTACTAAAAGGCCTAGGCAAACTGAGCGCCGAAGAGCGTCCAGCTGCTGGTGCCGAAATTAACAAAGCCAAGCAAGAAGTCCAAGATCAAATTACCGCCAAAAAAACCGCCTTCGAACAAGCGGCAATTAACGCAAAATTGGCTGAAGAAACCGTCGACGTCACCTTACCGGGCCGTCGCGACGAACAGGGCGGCTTACACCCAGTAACCCGCACCTTACAGCGCATCGAAGAAATCTTCGCCGTAGCCGGTTATAGCGTAGAGCAGGGCCCAGAAGTAGAAGACGACTACCACAACTTTGCCGCGCTCAATATTCCAGATCATCACCCAGCACGCGCCATGCACGATACCTTTTACGTCGATGCAAGCCACGTACTACGCACCCACACCTCACCCGTGCAAGTACGTACCATGGAAACCCAAGAGCCGCCGATTCGCATCATCTGCCCAGGCCGCGTGTATCGCTGTGATTCCGACTTAACCCACACCCCAATGTTCCACCAGGTAGAGGGTTTAGTGGTTGATAAAAATATCAGTTTCGCCGATTTAAAAGGCACTATGGTGCAGTTCCTGCGTGCTTTCTTTGAAAAAGATGTTGACGTGCGTTTCCGTCCATCTTACTTCCCATTCACCGAACCTTCGGCCGAGATGGATATTCAATGCACCGGCTGTGGCGGCGAAGGCTGTCGCATCTGTAGTAAAACCGGCTGGTTGGAAGTGGGTGGTTGCGGCATGGTACACCCCAATGTATTTGAAATGAGCGGCATCGATACCGAAGTGTATTCCGGTTTTGCTTTTGGTATGGGCGTCGATCGCCTAGCCATGTTGCGCTACGGCATTAACGATTTGCGCATGATGTTTGAAAACGATCTGAAGTTCTTAAAGCAGTTTTAACACTGCCTAAAACGAAAAACGATCGAAGACAACAACACAGAATTAAATTGGAAGAAAGACCATCATGAAAGTATCAGAAAGCTGGTTGCGCGAATGGGTTAGCCCAAACATCAGCACCGAAGAGCTGGTAGAGCAGCTAACAATGGCTGGCCTAGAAGTGGATGCCGTAGAAACTGCTGCTGGCGAATTTAGTAAAGTCGTCGTGGGTGAAATTGTTTCTATTGAGCAACATCCCGATGCCGACAAATTGCGCGTTTGCCAAGTTGCCGGCGGTGAAGACGAGTTAACCCAAGTGGTTTGCGGCGCGCCGAATGCACGCGCCGGTATCAAAATTCCATTTGCCTTGGTAGGCGCCAAGCTACCAGGTGACTTCAAAATCAAAAAAGCCAAACTGCGCGGCGTAGAATCAAAGGGCATGTTATGTGCTCAAACCGAATTGCAGTGTGGCGAAGACGACGATGGCATTTGGGAATTGCCAAGCGATGCGCCAGTGGGCACATGCTTACGTGAATATTTAAACCTAGATGACAGCATTATCGAAGTCGATCTAACGCCAAACCGCAGCGACTGCTTAAGCATGCAGGGTATTGCTCGCGATGTAGGTGTATTAAACCGTGCTCCAGTAACGCCACCACAAATGCCAGTTGTTGAAGCTGACACCAAAGAAACCTTGAAAGTTTCTTTAGAAGCAGAGGGCGCTTGCCCACGTTACTTAGGCCGCGTGATTCGCGGTGTTGATCTTTCTAAGCCAAGCCCAACTTGGATGCAGGAAAAACTGCGTCGTGCGGGTTTGCGCTCTATCGATGCCGTAGTGGATGTAACCAACTACGTATTACTTGAATTAGGTCAGCCACTGCACGCCTTTGACATGCAAAAGCTCAGTGGCAGCATTCATGTTCGTCAATCTAAAGCCGGTGAAAAGCTAACTTTATTAGATGGCCAAGAAGTTGAGCTAAAAGATAACACCTTGCTTATTTGTGATGGCACAGGCCCAGTGGCCATGGCCGGTATTATGGGTGGGGAATCTACCGCCGTAAGCAGCGAGACTACCGACGTGTTCTTAGAGTGCGCCTATTTTGATCCGATTGCGATTGCCGGTCGTGCCCGTAGCTATGGTTTGCACACAGATGCCTCGCATCGCTATGAGCGCGGTGTTGATTATCAGCTACAAGAAAAAGCCATCGAGCGTGCTACCGAGCTGTTATTGGCGGCTGTGGGCGGCAAGGTTGGCCCGACTGACGTAACCGAGCTGGCGGATCAGGTGCCGGCTGAGCGTAAAGTAGAGCTGCGTCGTCACAAGATTGAAAGCGGTCTTGGCTTTTCCATGGCCGATGAAGAAGTCGTAGATATTCTGACTCGCCTTGGTTTACACCTAGTTGAAAACACCGACAACGGCTGGGTATTCACCGTACCTAGCTACCGTTTTGATATCTCTATTGAAGCCGATTTACTAGAAGAGTTGGCCAGGGTGTATGGCTATAACCGCCTGCCAACCACCAATCTAGAAGCTGAAATTAAGATACTGCCCCGTAATGAGAGCAAAGTAGGCCTATCGGCGCTTCGTCAGCAGCTAGTTGCCCAGGGCTTCCAAGAGGCCATCTGCTACAGCTTTATTGATGCTGAGCTGCAAAAGGTATTTAACCCAGAGCAAGCTCCAATTGAACTACAAAACCCAATTAGCGCAGATATGGCGGTTATGCGTACCTCATTGTGGCCAGGCTTAGTACAGGCCTTGCAGCACAACTTAAAGCGTCAGCAGAGCCGTGCTAAGTTGTTTGAAACCGGTCTAAGCTTTCACTCTATCGAGAAGCAGGTGCCGATGCTGGCCGGTCTAATGTATGGCAACCGTCAGCCAGAAGGCTGGAGTGCCAAAGGTGAAGCGATGGACTTCTTCGACTTGAAGGGTGTTGTAGAAGGTTTATTGGATATCACTGATCAAGACTTCCGCTTTGTGGCCAAAGCGCACTCAGCCTTGCACCCAGGTCAAAGCGCTGCTATCGAGCTAAATGGCGAAGTCGTAGGCTATTTGGGCGCCTTACACCCGCAAATTCAGCAGGAGCTGGGCCTAAACCAATCCGTTTATCTGTTTGAGATAGAGCAGGCGGCGCTAGCAGAAGCTAAGCTACCGGCCTTTAATCCACTATCTAAATTCCCAGAGGTTCGTCGCGATCTAGCCTTGTTGGTGGCGCGTGAAACCACGGCTGATGCGCTTTTGGGTGGGGTTAAGGCAGCTGCAGGTGAGCAGCTCATCGACTTAAAGGTCTTTGACGTATATACCGGCAAAGGCATTGATGCAGAAAGAAAAAGTGTCGCATTGGGCTTGACGTATCAGCATCCTTCACGCACTCTTACAGAGGAAGAAATTAATTCCTCAGTTGACGCGGTGGTCAAGCGTCTAGAGGACGAACTGGGTGCCAGTCTGCGATAAGCTATAACCGGAAAGGGAGGCTCCCTTCCATCTATAGCGTGGCCAATTTGGTTTTGGGCCAAACATAGCAGACATGGCAATAAGTTTCAGGAAGGAGCTTTGTCTCAATCATGTCAGCACTGACCAAAGCCGATTTGGCCGAAAAGCTGTACGAAGAACTTGGCTTCAACAAGCGTGAAGCCAAAGAGCTTGTCGAGCTGTTTTTTGAAGAAATTCGCGCCGCCCTAGAAGCCAACGAGCAGGTAAAACTCTCGGGCTTTGGCAACTTCGAGTTGCGCGATAAAAGCCAGCGTCCTGGCCGTAACCCCAAAACCGGTGAAGAGATACCCATCACGGCGCGCCGTGTAGTGACTTTTCGCCCAGGGCAGAAACTTAAGGCACGTGTAGAAGCTTATGCTGGAACCGACGAACAATGACGAACTGCCGGAGATCCCCGGTAAGCGCTATTTCACCATTGGTGAAGTCAGTGAGCTGTGCGCCGTAAAACCCCATGTACTGCGCTACTGGGAACAGGAGTTCCCACAGCTAAAGCCGGTAAAACGCCGCGGTAACCGCCGCTATTACCAGCGCCAAGATGTACTGACTATTCGCCAAATTAGAGCACTGCTATACGAGCAGGGCTTCACCATCGGCGGTGCTCGTTTGAAAATGACCAACGAGCCTGAAGAGGGTGAAAACAAAGAAGATTTTAAAGCGCTGGTACGTGAAATGATCAGCGAGCTAGAAGAGCTGCTGCAAACCTTAAAGGTTTAGCAGCAGCCTAAAAGCTCTCTAGAAAGCCGGGTTTACCCGGTTTTTTTGTGCCTGCTTTTCTTGCTTGGCATTAGGTTTATCTTTCGCGAGAGTAGTGGCGACCAGTATGGCCGCTATCGCGCTTAACAACATGCCGATTTGAAAGCCAAGAATATCTTTGAAGCCGTAGTTGATTAATTGGCGTATCTCTGTGCCAAATAAGAACGCATCAGCCGCTAAGCACAGGGCGATCAAAAGCGCACATAGGTACAAGCTTGAGCGCAACAGTGCACGTTTATTTTTAATTGCGAAAGCCAGTGCAGTAAATACGCTAAGCATGGCCGCAAAGCTAAAAATAACAATAGAGTTGCGATTTGCCCACTCACCGGGGATAAGCCGCTCTAATAAAAATCCTAAAGCGGTAGCACAAAGTAAACCTACACAGCTGCCGAGAGTAAGGTTGCTAACAATTACCTTGGCGCGGCTGTACTGCCTTGCTTCACGACGACGCTTTTCTACCCACAAAATATTACCGGCAATTATTAGCGCACAAACCAGCAAAGCCAACACAAAGTACAAAATCCTTAAATCAGTGCCGGCATAATCGCCAAAGTGCAGTTGGTTTAGAAACATTTGGCCTTTAATAAAATTGTTATTATCGACGCTGTTTACATTCAATTGCTCACCGCTACTTATACGATAGTGAGCCTCATAGCGGGTGCTAATATCGCCAGGTAAATCACCGCGAATATAAAGAATGGCATCATCATGACCGTAGTTAAAAAAGCGTAACTGCCTTACTTCTCCCAGTTCGCTTTCGCTTTGCTCTACCAATTCGTAGACGCGGCTCATATCGGCCTTTACTTGGCTTTTGGGTTCCTCCGCAGGGCTGAAGAAGCCAACATCGTTCATGAGTTGCTGAGTGTTTCCTTGGTATAGAAAGACCACCATACTGGCTTGGTACACGATAACGAGATTAAAAATAAGCCCGGTGATCGTATACATAATGGTATAAGGCAGGCTTATGACGCCTACCAGAGTATGCAGATCGAGCAACATGACTCGTTTTTTCTGAGGGCGATAGTGAAACAACTGTGGCACGATTTTCTTAAAGTGAATAACTATGCCAGAGAGAATTGCAAAAAACATAAACAAAGTAGCAATGCCTATAGCGTAAGTACCAATGGTGCCAAGGTTTAAGTTGTAATGCAGGGCATAAAGAAAGTGCGCATAATCGAATTGTTCACTATCACCTAAAACCTCGCCGGAATCTGGTTTCAACTTTAGGCCATGAAATTTACCTTCAGTATCTCTGTAATACAGTGTGCTGTATGCGCGATACTTACTGGGTGGCACATAAGTTAGGCGACCGGAAGTATCGGCGTTAGTTTGTGGAAGTACTTTATCGATCTGCTCTAGTACAGGCAGTGGGGCCTTGTTAGGATCGAAAGGGTGGTGCGGCATTTCTGCCCAGCGCCCAATTTCTATCAGAAACAAACTCAGTCCGCCCGCCCAAAATACAATCAGCAACGGCAGTGAAAAGACGATGCCTAGCCAGCCATGGGAGCTGATTAGATTCTTGATAGAGTTAGCTTTGCTCATAGTAGCCCCCACAATACATACATTACGACATTAACAAGCACTGAGATTAGCAACCATAGGCCGCAGGCGCGGGCAGCTTGTTTGGCATCGTTTCGACTTAAGCAAAAAGTGATAACTGCCGCCCAGGTGCAGAAGCCTACAAGCAGCCCAACAAATAATCGCGTGTCAGTGGCCAATGGCATAAGTTTATTTAAGTTGAGCATGATGCTGATTGAAAGTAATAGTCCCCAGAAAAATGCGGCAATACTCTGAGTCCATAGAGATTTCGATATCATGATGATGCTCCAAGCAGGGCTATGCCAATAAAAAGTACCGTCATACTGGCGGTTACCGCTAGTACGCGGTTAGGCCAATGCGCTGCGCAAATACTCAAAACACAGCAAATACTCATTATGATGGTAAGCACTTGAATGCTGGCGACTACCCAGCTGAAGCTAAAGGATAAGCAGTATGCGGCGGCTATTGATAGAACGAAGAAAGCAAGCCAGCAAAGTTTTTTAATGCGCTCGTTTGAATGCCATTTTAATCCCTTGATCAAATTTTGCTGTTTTGAGCAGAGGTAGGGCAGTATACAGGCGGCAACGGTAAATAATACAGCGAGCAAGTTCATAGATTACTCATATTGTGTTTTTAGTAAGCCAAATATTTTTACGTTTGGTTTTGTTCTGTTTTTACTATTTTCTAAAGCCTTACGAATAAGCCACAAGCAATTGATATATGCCTGTGGCTCAAGTGGCTGAGAGAGCAGCAAGGTGTATCTATTCGAAGCTATAACTAACTCTTAAGCCATATTCGCGTGGAGCACCAACAATCGCCATGGGTACAAGATCATCGGTATTTAATGCATTTGTTAGAAAGTAAACTTCATCCAAAGCATTGTTGATAAAAGCCTCAACTCGCAGATTATCCTGTTCTACACCACCATGAATATTCACTCGCACACGGTCATCGACTTTCTTGGTGTTAGATTCATTTGCCCACGCTTCAGATTCATAATTAGCGTTTAAGCCAAAGAAGATGCCGTTATCGTGGCTGTAGATTAGACCGGCTGAAGCCGTTCGTTCTGGTGCAAAAGCAAATTCATTGCCACTAAAGTCACCAGAGGAGGAAACGAATTGCTTGTATTCGGTTTTGCTGATCGCAGCGCTGACATAAGCTTCCAGCTCCGGCGTGATGGAATATTCAAAACTGCTTTCAATACCATAGATTTCGGATTCACCCGCATTTACAACCATGGTTAGAATGCTACTACCAGTTCCAGGTTCAGGAACGGAGACTTGTTGATCGGTCCAGTCACCATAGTAGATATTGGTGTTGAAAATACCACGACCATCGGCGATTACCGCACGGTGCGCAAATTCATAGTTCCACAACTCTTCAGAATCAAATTCATTAACACCATTAAGCAGAGTCTTTTCTGAACCGCCTGAGCGATAGCTCTTTTTCACGAAGAATGATGAGGAAACCTTATCGTTCCAGTGATAGCTAAGCCCAAGTTGCGGCAAGATGTTGTCAAACTCTGTGGAGGTGTATTCAAGTGGCGTGACAGTTGATAGCGCCCCTAGCGTTGAGTTAGCAAGACCAATAGCCATATCGACAGTGACTGGCTGTGGCCCAGGAATCAATACAGTATTGCCGGTAATGGTGCCAAAGGTATTAGGAAGCCCTGTTGGCCCGAAAAAGCTCGGTAAAACAGTGCTGCTTCCACCTACGTTGGAAGAGCCAAAACTTTGTTCTTCTCGATCGTAGCGTAGGCCTGCCGTTAAGGTCCATTGCTCACTGATTTCATATTCCCACTCGGTAAATGCCGCCCAGTTTTTGGTGCTGACATCGGTGTAGCCTTTAGAGCTAAGATCATAAAGCTCTGGGTAGATGCCTGTGGCATCAATAAATAAACCGGCGAGGCCACCACTTGGATCGAAGTCGTTAAAGTTATTACGTAAGCGTAGGTGGAAGAGGGTATCGGTTGTTCGGATTGCGTCTACCTGGCTGTAATAAACACCAGAGCTGCCACGCAAAGTATCGCCATTATAGTTTACGCGAAACTCTTGAGATTTAGTTTTATCGCTGTCTTTGCGTTGGATTAAACCGCCTCCGTTTTCTGTAGTGAGAGCACTTCGGTCGCCATCATCGATTCGGTCTCTATCGGCGTCTTGGTAAGCGGTGATGCTGGTTAAGCTCCATTGATCATTAATCTGATAGTTAATGTTGAGTGAGGCTAAATCGGCTTCCAAAGGATGGTCAGAAGGCGCATCGTGCAAACTTACACGTTGTGAGGCGCTGTAATCGCCAAGAATGGTACGGGTCTCGCCACTGTTGTTTTCGATATGCTGCAAAGACAATACCATGCGCAGATCATCATTGGGTTCTAACAACCACTTTAGGCGATAGGTTTCGTGGTTATCAAAGCCGTAGCTATCATCATTACGAGTCACGTTATCGATATAACCATCGGAATCGCTTTTCTCGACCGCCAAACGAATCGCTGAAACACCGTCGACAAGATTAATATTGGCCGTGCCCTTATATTCGCGTCGGCCATAATTACCAGCGCCCAATAGCAATTTACCGCTGTTTTCATAAAGCGGATCTTGAGTGCTAATAATAACCGCACCAGCAAGCGAGTTAGGGCCTAGGTTAGTGGATTGAGGTCCACGTAAAACTTCGACTTGGCTAATATCCCAAATCTGAGTGGCGCCATCGTTACGCATCCAGCCAGAATAGTTAATTCCATCGACAACAATGGAGGCCAAAGAGGCACGGTTAGGTGTGCTGATAGGGCCATCGGAAATACCGCGAATTCTAAAAGTACCGTTTATATAGGTGGTGCCCGGTGTCTGCAAAAAGACGTCTTCCAGCGAGACGATATTACGTTCTTCAATCATTTGACTAGAATAAACGGCGACACTTTCTTTGGTGTCTTGCAAGGATCGTTCGATCTTCTGCCCCGTTACAATAATCTCTTCGTCAATGCTTGGCTCTGCGGCCATTAGCATAGGGCTGCAGACAGAGGTGATTGCCGCCGCCAGCGCCGTTTTTTTAGCCTTAGCTAAATCCATTAGTTCTCTCCACCTAAAGGTCTTTTATTAGTAGTTGCTCAAATAACAGGCATACAACTTTACCAGATGGGAAAATAAATAAAAATCATTATCATTAATAATCGTAATTAATGATAAGTTCTGCTTAGGATATTTGTGGCTAGCTACTAATTGCTTAAGACCGGCTTAAAGGAGGGGGGCTTTAAGTGACTAGCTTCTGCCGAAAAAGCGCTTGCAATCAAAGGCTTATCGGTTATGATAGCCAGCTCCCAAATCGGGGGTATCTCAAAATTTAGCCGGCTTAAGTTGTAAAAATTTAGGCGAAGGCTTATCAAAATCGGGGCGTAGCGCAGTCTGGTAGCGCACTACACTGGGGGTGTAGTGGTCGTAGGTTCAAATCCTGCCGTCCCGACCATTTTTTTCCTTTTAAGTCAATAGGTTGTAATTCGGCGTTTAGTTTTGGGATTCCAGTTTTCAGGGTTTAAGTCCATATTAAGTCCAAATACTTACGCTTTGCCGAGAGCTTAGTTCAAAACGCTATGCCTCAATATTGGAAATCAGTCCGTATCTTCGTATGTTGTTTATAGTTCTTGGGGTGGTCCTACCCAATAAAAGTAGACGCTCCTACTATACAGCCATCGCTGCTTTCTTTTCATTCTCAACTGGACTCATTATCCAGTTGCAGAATGTCTTCTTAAACGATTATAAAACACTTCAATATACCCAAAGATGCCTGATTTAGCTTCGCTTATCGATGTATATTGCTCTGCGTAGATTAATTCTACCTTTAGCCTGCTAAAGAATGATTCCATTGGCGCGTTATCCCGGCAGTTTCCCTTCCGACTCATGCTGGGTTTGCATCCCCAAGGCTTCATCAAGCCTATGTGTTTTCTAGAACGATACTGCACGCCCTTATCTGAGTGAATGACCAGGCCAGGCTTTACACCTCGCCTCCTGAAAGCCATCAGTAACACCTCTGTTACTAACTCCTCCGTCATCGAAGCATTAAGCACCCAGCCTATAATAGCTCGAGAAAATAGATCCATGACCGTTGCCAAGTATAACCAACGACCTTTTACCCGGATATGCGTTATATCTGAACTCCACTTTTCGTTTGGCATGCCTGAGCTAAAGTCCCGCCAGAGCGGGTTGTACGATACGTTATTCATCGTAAGCGAATGACTGCTATATCACGATTTTCCGTTTCTAGCTTTTAAACTTTGCCTCTGAGGAATATCCGGCACTCTATTTATGGAACACGGCGTCCCAAGCGACTCGAGCTCCTCTAGGCGCTACGTATCGAGCTTTGTATGTCGAGTAGACCCAACTATAGTTGTTCCTAAGAGGAAGATGGGGCGGTGCTACAATCATTTCATAAAGCTGCTTATCAGAAGTGTTTTTTTCGTGCAAAAGTAGAGTGTTTAGTTAATTGGCGTCTAAATTAATTTACTTTGAGTTTAAGTAAGTGCTAGTGTCTATACCTACTAATCTGTATTTGAATAGCTTTTACGCAACTAAGTCCCAAACAATAAAATAGAAATTGTGAAGCTATCTAAAGAATAGGTAATACATGTTTTGCTGAAGCCTGTAGGGAATAATGGGATGACATATACGAAGGCAATTTTTTGTTCTTTTTTGGCAGTTGTTAGCTCCTGTTCACTTTTCAATTCACCGACTTCACAGGCTTCCCCGACTTCTGATTTTAACGCCCACATAAATAGGATGTTACCCCCAGCATCAAGTGATCAGTCAGATTCTATTTCATTTATCCTAAGAGCCGAGCTAGAGGCTATCGAATTATGGTTAACTAAAGAAAATAATCCTGCCTTGTCTCTAGTTATTGGAGACACAAAAGATAATTGCATGATTTTTGAAGGCGATAGCTATGTGAAGGAGATAGCTTCCAAATTGAAGAAAGATTTTTTCTTGGCTACCGGGCTAGATGAGAAAAAATTTTTAGATCGAAAATCACGTGACCGAATGTTTGGCGCTGTAGCAAGCGCCACAGTAATTCAAGCAAAGAAGATATGCCATTCAGAAATACAGCTCACGGCGCCTAACCCATCCCTTTACAATTCTCTGATTACTGAATATGGCAGTATTCTGACCGGAATCTTGGAGGTGGAGCTTCTTATTGAGAGGGCCTCGATTCAATTGGACTCCAAAAGGCTGATCACCGACGCGATTCAGGAAGAAATATCCTTTTCTGAATTTAAAAAATTATCGGCTGATGTAAAGGCGGTCGTTAGTGGCCTGGACACAATAGGATTCACTTCAAGTCAATCAGATAATTTAGGTCGGTTGGCAGATGTTCTTCGCCGCTATGAAGGTGTCATTGGGCTACAGGAAGATGTTAGCCGAATAGTAGATAATTTAGAACAAGCAAATGCTATTGCCGTGACTTTAGAGAAATTGGAGTCTACCGCTAATGATCCTAATCTTTCGTTGGATACCAAGTTGTCAGAGTTCGAGAGTGTTGCAAGCCCTTACCTTGGGAAAAGTGAGAGAAAAACGGCACGTTTGGCTGTTAGGATTGCTGAGTACGACGCTGGAAATCTAGGCGAGGATGAGCTTGTTGGTCACGCTCTTGCCATTTATAAAAGCGATCTTGACGAAGATGTATTGAGGGCGCTAGACCTAGGGAATCAGATTTATAAAATCGTTGAAAATGACAACATTGACTTTAGCCAGTTAGACGGTAATACCGTTTCTGCGGCGGCACCAGTCATTTCATCGATTGCTAAATCGGCTTTTAATATTAGCGAGGGAAGTAAAGATGCTAAGCTCTTGAATGCAGCCGTTGGCCTAGGAGTGGCTTATTTCACGGGAAACCCCGTTGCGGCCATGGGTGCCTTGTCTTCGATTTCAGGGGCAGGTGGAGGGCAGTCTCAGGATCAAGCCCAATTCCAAGCATTGATGGGAAAATTGAATCTTATGGATAAGAAACTTGACAAGTTGTTGGAGGGGCAGGAAAAAATTCTCTCTAAACTAGATGCTATAGGGGATCGAGTAAAGGTTGTCGAAGAAAAAATTGATGTGCTTCAAAACACTGTTGAACAGGCTAGAGCGGACTTAGTTAACATTGGCTACGAGATTATGGATACCATAAGCGCGCATAGCGTGATGAATCAATCAAGAAATGAGTGTTGGTTAAAATATAAAGATATATCGGATCTAAGTTCTTCGACGACGCAAGGAGTGGAGTCTTGGTCGCTAGGGGTCAGATTGAATAGTAAAGAGCGAGCACCAGTTACACTTCCAGTTATTTCCTTTGATAGCAGTAATGAATATAACGCGAATCTATATCTAAACTGGTGGAATAGTTGCAAGGCTTATACAGATCAAATTTATTCCACGTTGTTTATTAAAAATTCCCCAAGGCTACTACACAGTAATAGCTATTTAGAAGGTCCAGACAATAAATCACGAAATTATTTACAGTTTAAAAAAGATTTTGAGGTTTTGTCTTCTCCTGTTAAATGTTCTAAAGATACGATTAGGTGTGCATCAAGTGACGGTTACATAAGTGCTGTGGAGCAAAAGGTGATCAGCGTGCTTGCTCGACAACCGAAGGTCCCAAGAAGTATAAAATTGCTTCTAGATGATCCAATATTAAAAGTTTTCGTAAAGCCAAGTGGATCGAATAAGGTGCGGCTGTCTAAATGGCTTACAGATCCGAGTAACCTGAATGATAAGATTGATAGTGACCTGTTAGTTTTTATTGTTATGAATTTATTAGATCAATATGAATACTCAAGTAGGAGTGATAATGTCAGTATAAAGCAGCAATCTTCGCTAATTGAAAAAAGATCTGGTGACTATGAAAAATATATATGGCTAGCAATCTTGCAGGAGGAAATATTGTCAGGATCTTTTTATTCCGAAATTATGAATTTTCGGTTTGATACGGATCAGTTATCGGATGAGGATTTTGGATTGCTGGATAGAAACTATGGCTTAGCTCGGCGGTTTGTTCTAGATCGCTTTAAAGCCTGCGACACTCCAACCGGAAACGCGTGCCTTACAGATATGAGTTTGTTATTGCAAAGTGGCCTTGAGTACTCTATGGGTGAAGGTTTTCCGAAAGGTGGTATTGAGTCTATTAAGGCAACAAGGGAAGGCATTACATTAACGATTGATGAAAAAAAAATCAGGGTGGCGGCTCCCACATATAGAGACTTTGATGGTGAGCTTACTCCAATTTCTTTGAGGTCAATTCACCTTAGGGCTGCAAAAAGATCGTTGCAGGATAGTACTTTTAAATGATAAGGGCGAGTATTATGAAGTGTTTTTCCGTGTTTATATTGATTTTTTCTTTTTTTTCTCCGCCTTTGGTCGCAAAAGAATGTGCGGGTGTTGTGGGGGATGTGAAGTTAAGCTTACTCTCAGAAACTACCTTCAGAAAAGTTAATGGTAGCTGCTGGAAGCTTATGGATGGAAGAAAAATACCAGGGAGCCAATTATCCGAGTTTGAGGAGCTGTCTCATTTTGAGGGTGCTCTTCCAGATGCAACTGGCCAGTTTTTGCGAGCATTAGATACTTCAAGGAAAATCGATAAAGATGGGGTTGGGGGGAGTGCAAGGGCTGTTGGATCACTGCAGCTCGATGCGCTTAAAAATCATACGCACTCAAATGGAAAAACTAATATATACAAATGGGATCAGTCTTTTGCAGGTAAGCATACAGGTCCTGACGTGTTGGTGAATCGAAAGGAACCTAGATCTTCGCTTTTTCGGAGTAATGAGACAGGAAGTTTTGGTACTAGCACGTATGAGACGCGCCCAAAAAACATAGCTTTATTTTTGTACGTAAATATAGGAGAGTGTTATCGTGATACTGGATGCTAGTTCTTTAGGTTTCTAGTGGTGTGTGGCACTAATAGTCTGCAGTAACTCAGATCTGATCTGACAGTTGCCCAATTTTAAATCGGTGTCTGTCAGTTTATATCTGGTATTTCAATTGCTGTTGTCACGATCTATGAGTTTATATGAAGTTGATTAAGTTATATGTTCTTAATTTTCGAAAAAGGTAATATATTATGTTTATATCAAGCCGAAAAGTTGCGTTGTTTGTTTTAATTGCATTGCTTCCCTTAAGCTCAAAGGCTCAAGATGAAGCTAAATGTCATTTGTTTCTAAAAACTAACTCCTCATATGTTGTTGGATTGGAAAGTTATGTTCTTGTCAATTATGGGGCGAAAAATTTCTGCAAACGATCTCCGGTAAAAAGTTTTGCTTGTTATTCTTACAAGGAAGAGAAGGAAACTTGTAATTCTGATAATAAAAAACTAATTAAGAAATACCTTAAAGACCTAGTTGATGACGGCAAAGTATTATCTAAACTTTAAGCAGGAAAAACCACATATAATGGTCGTCAGAGACGCCCTGCCTTCAAAAGTCGGATAATGCATTTTGCGTCTTTTAGGGCAGGTGCAAGGCCTAAAATGTATTAGTTCAGGTGCATTAGTTTAGACGGGTCAACCAGTTATACTATTGTAAAACGGTGTATATCAGTGTACGTCTAGTTGGGCTAAAGCTTCAAATCAAGGGTTCCTTGGTGTCTCCGAATTTTTTATACGCTTTTTCAGATTCTTGATAAGATCTATATGGAACGCCCTTTTATTTTCGACTCGTACACTTATTGACAGAACTCCAAGGGCGGCGCATTCGCGCCACCAGTGGCAAAACCAGTGTTATTGAGTGGGCTGTTTGAAAATTCGGGTATGAAGTGGACAGTCCATTGTCTAACTCGGGTCTTGATTGATTTCTGGCCAGCGAAGAGTAGGCCAAATATTCTGTTTGTTATTTCGCCATACTTGTTTGGTGTGTCTTTGGCGACTTGGTAGGCCCTTAATGGTTGTTCTGCTCGTTTGCAGTTTGTGCCGCCGCTTAATTCTACAAAGCTTTGCCAGTCGCCGTCATCTGCTGCTTGAATGATTTGATCAAGTAAGTGTGAGTTAATGGCGGTTAAAGTTTCTTTGGCGCTATCATTATTGGCAAATCGCCTGGCTTCACGCCAAACCGTAGCGCTAGGGCCGCCAATAGCCTGGAACTGGCGAATGCACCAGGTAGAAGCCCAGGCCCGAATACGGGTGGCGCTTTCTATAGCATTTTTGCCATAGCTATCTTCTCCTACATGCTCACCGTCGATATTTTTGGCTATGTATTTAGCGATATAGCCAGCGGCTGAGCCTTTGTTAGGGTCAATGTGTTCTACTTTGAGGCGGTATTGTTGCGCTCCTGGTTCGTTGCCATCCTCAGCTAGTGCATATTCTCTTAGTGTCTTGGTGAGTTGCGCTTGTTGGTTCGGCTTTACAAATAAGAGCAGGTGCCAATGGGGGGGGGCATCGTGGTGTGGTTCTACCACTCGCATGCCATACGGGCGAATGTTTAAGCGGCCTAGCTTTGCCCTAGTGCGGCGCCAAAGCTGATAAAAATACTGCTACGCATCCTTTGGGCTAGCGCCATTGTATTTGGGGTTAGCTATGGCGCCTTTAGATAGGTAGGCATGATATTTGGAAGGTGCAGTATAAAGGGGCACCGAAGGTAGGGCCTAAAAGTGTCTACGCGGAGGAGATAATTGCAGCTGATAATGATGAGCTTTGGAATTTAGTCTGGATGGCGTTTAGTTCGGTCGGGCTGACCGAGACCGAGGCGATACAACAGGCACGAGTTGCCAGAGTACTTCGTTCGGAAGATTACGATTTAGAGACCAAAACTGTGCGCCTTTGGACGCCAGAATTGTTGCTTAAGGAGTTATAGGATAGGAGCAATACCAAGACCAATTCAAAAAAACGTGTAGTAATTCTTAATGGGCCTTAACACATCGGCAAGGATACTATCGGCAAAATCCTCTGCGGCTTAATGTTTGCAGACCACTTACAGTTTAAAGACAGGCTGTTTGAGTTGGCTTTGGAAGTCTCCGGTGTTACTAATAGTGAATGGTTTGAGCGCTATGAGAACCGTGAGCCGGTAGACATGAAGGAAGAACCTTGGGACTTGCTAGGCGGCTTGTCTCAACGTCAATTTCTAATCCGCATTTCAGAGGACTGGATTAAGCCTACCTTTGGGGTGCGCTACTTCGGTGAATTCGCAAGGTCTCGCATTCCAGAGACTGTAAATGACTGCGTGTTCACTGACAGCGGCTTTAATGATGAGTGCTGGCCTTTGCTTGAAGATGAAGGCTTGGACGTTATCTGTATTAGATTACGTCGGGATGGCTTCGTATTTGATAGTACGGACAGTCGCGGTTATGTAACCTGCGTGCCTAAGACGTTTGACATCCGGTTGACTGAGGGTGAACCGGAGAAAGCCGCAGAGTCAATTGCGTTTCTGCTGGATACAGAGCGGGAACTAGCCTGCGCAGTGTAGGATGATATTGAGGAACCTAACCGGGTTCCTCGTTTTTTTCTAACTTCTAGCGCTTTGCCCTTTTATCTTTTTCGTGCATCTAGGAAGAGTTCCCAGTAAAAGGTGGCCGTTCTAGTCATGAATATTGTAAATACTAACAAAAGTAAACCTACTATCGACGTGATAACGGGTTGAACAAGGGGCGACTGCCCCGCCGTTGAGAGTTCAAGCATGAGCCAAAAAGCCCCAAAGGCGAACACTGTGAGTACGGCTAGAACCCACATTACGAAAGATAGTAAGAGGGCTCGGTTGTTGCATATGACCAGACTGTCATCCTCTTTTATATGGTACAAATTCTTCCAAAGTAAAAGATCTATTGCGCCCCAACTTAGAGCTGGGTGCTGTCTCTTAATCTCAACCGCCATATCCCTTACCTCTTTACTGAGGGAGTACCCCGTGGCGAGGTAGAATGCGTAGGCAGACTTTTCTTCGTGCAGAATATCGGAGAAATCACACTTAGACTCAAAAGTGGCGTCAGATAATTCCTGCAGCTGCTTTAGGTTCTTTCCCTTACGTATATGAGGCAGAGAATCCAAAATCATGGGTTTAAATTCTCGGAATAGGAAAATAAGCGAAACGCCTGCAAGGACGTATACAACATAATCAGGTGGCGTTGCTTCCAGTATCTTGTCAAGCAAAACAAATCTCCTTTTTGGTTACTCTTGTCCTTCTTGCTTTTCTTTAAGATGCTCTACTATAAGGTGGGCGTGTTTGTTAAAGTTGTGAAATCTGTAAAATGCGTCAGCTACAAGAGCGGAAATAATCGAAAGGCCAATGCATGTTAAACTATGCTCTAGATAATCTGTCTCCCAACCGTTAAACTCGGCCTGGATAGCATGGTATCCGTAGTACATCGCTAGGAAAAATCCATAGAAGACGAAGAACCCCATAAGCCTATAGGCGTAGAAGATAACGCGTAATAGGCGTCGTTGCCACTTTACTTTCTCAATAACGGGAGTGAGTAGACCTGATTTCGTGTCTAGAGAAATTAAGTCACGTAGTGCTACCTTAATGTGTGCCCAAGTGAAGTAGGGTGAGGCCTTAGTGAAGTCGATAAGTGCCTCTCTTGTTGCGGTATCTGTATAAATGCCTGTAGTTTGGAGAAAAACTATCTTATCGCGTTGTTCCTTGAGTTCTGCCTTAATTTGGCCATCCTCCAAATGAGGGGAATCCAAGAGTTTTTCGAGGCGAGCAAGTTCCCGTGCGCGGATATGCAGTAGTGCGGTTATGGCTTCTTTGATTTCATTTTTAAAGCGCATCGCGTAGAACAGTAGAGCAGCTGCGTATACTGCTAAACCTCCTTGATTAAAAATAGTACTTATAGTTTTTAATTCGGATTCAAATAGCACTTATTTCTTCCTTGCTGTTTTTTGCTTAGTTACAGTAAGAGTCATCCACACGCTTAGTGTGAGTCTCAATTTCTTTTTGTGAGAAGATAACCGACGAAGTTCCATGCTTTGGAAATGAAAGTATATAGCGACGTTCTTCACCAAACCCCTCAATGTTAGAGAAAGCGACTACCCTTGCAGGCTTTCGATACCAAGAATAGTCAATACTCACGGGCGTAATGCAAGTTCCCTTCCTATAAATAGGGGGGCTTATCTGCTGTAAGGCGAGCATGAACAGGCCCTATAGCAGAAATGCAGAGCAAACCTATTAAGTACTTTTTCAAAACTATTTCCTCGAAAAAACGACCGCCGAAGCGGTCAATTATATCTAATTCTATACTGAAGCACTAAGAGCGCCAGCCCTGATAAGTGCTGTACCTAAGTAGTCAGTTAAGAAGTCTAACCTATGAGTATCTTTTGTTCTATGGGTGGAGGCAGCTAGTAGCTGCCTGCCTGTTTTCGTCTGAGTTGCTAGCTTGAACAGATACGAGGCCTAGCCTGCAGCAACCATAGTTGAGGGTTCATAAGCTAGACCCGCAGTTCCCACTACTCCAGCAAAGACAGCTCTTGAGC
>JAOXRT010000056.1 GCA_025800365.1 Cellvibrionaceae bacterium
GTAAATATCCGAGAGCAGTTTTGGACCCCACAAAAGCTCAATAACGGTGAATTTAATCCGCAACATTATGGCCTGGGGTGGCGGGTTCACGAGCTAAAACTCGGCAAAGATTTCGAGCCGCTTATGTATATGCATCACGGCGGAGTCGCCGCTGGAGCACAAAGCTTCTTACTGGTAGTACCACGCTACAAACTTTCGATGGCGATCAATGCCAATATCAGAACAGAGGTGTTTTCAGATTTTGCGAAGGTAAGCCGGGAGTTATTAAAGTTGTTTATTGCCGAGCTAGAAACACAAAACATTGAGAAGCAAAACAAGGCACCAGCAGAACAACAGATTTGAGAAAAATCGGAATAGAAAAAGCACAGGCTAGGTTTCCTGCCTGTGCTTTTTATTTACAGGTAAGAACAGCAGTAATCTAGAGGCTCTGATACTTTCAACGAGAAAGAACTGTTCGCCGGCACATTAAAGTCATCACCCGCGGCATAACTCCTCCACTCACTATCCCCCGGCAATAATACTTCGGCCTTACCCGCCAGCACTTCCATCAATTCGGCCGCTTCGGTATCGAAGGTGTAATCCCCAGGTAGCATTAAGCCAAGGGTTTTCTTACTGCCATCTGGAAATAGAACGGTACGGCTTACCACCTTACCATCAAAGTAGATGTTAGCCGCTTTGACAACGCTTACGTTTTCGAATGTAGACATGGTTTTCTCTTTGCTATGGTTTTGTTTAATTTGCAGTGGATTATATAGCAAAGAAAGCCATACGTACCGAGCTTACTAAATGTTCTAGAAATAGCCCCTTAGGTCTGACCGATTTTATGTCCTGCAGTAGCTGATCTGGAACACGCTTAAACCATGGATTCACACCGTCCAGGTGCTCAGCCTTCGGCCAAGCCCAAAATCCCTCCAAGGGATTTGGTCACGGGCGCTCGACTTCGCGACATCCATATCGCTCTACGGTTCCTGATCAGCTACTGCAGGACATAAAATCTACATTGTGCTTAGTTAAATACTGCTTACGTCATATACGCTGTAGCCCTTAGAGGGTGAAGACGCTTGCCAGCAACCGTAAAGTGTCACGGATGACACGACCCGAGCGCCCTGGACGGCTTGAGCGCGTTGCGGGCGAGCGTCTTCACCCTCTAAGGGCGGCAAAGAATCGAAGAACCATTAATCTCGCAATAAATCCTTCGCTATCGCCAACACCTGCATCTCATCCGTGCCACCATAAATCTGTAGAATCTTCGCATCACGCATAAGCTGCTCTACCCGATATTCCCGCATATAGCCATTGCCACCAAAAATCTGCACCGCCTGAGTCGTAACCTCCATGGCCGCTTGCGCAGCATAAAGCTTCATCGAAGAAGCCTCAGCCATACTCATCGG
>JAOXRT010000061.1 GCA_025800365.1 Cellvibrionaceae bacterium
TTCATCTACAAACTTCACAATCACTCCACGCCCAAAGGCTTTTGATTGACTTAAAAACAGTGTAACCCGAGAAAGAACACAGAAAAAGAAAGCTCTCTTCCAAGACAGCCAAGAAGCCAGCCGACCTAAAAGATAAGGACAAAACCACCGCCCCAACTAAATCGAAGCCTCCCCGCCACACAGGAGTGTGGCCACAAGTGAGAACGCCTAAGCGTTCACACTTGTGCGAGCCACGTTAGGGCAAGCAGCTTCACAAGCTGCGCCAGCCCTAGCGTGGCGACGCCATGTTCAATTCAGGAGAATTGAACATGGCAATAGTTAAAAACACCCACACAGGAGTGTGGCACTAGTGAGAACGCCTAAGCGTTCACACTAGTGCGAGCCAAAGCTAGACAAGCCGTTTCGCAAACGGCGCCAGTCTAGCTTTGGCGACGGCACATTCAAAACAGGAGTTTTGAATGTGCCAGTAGGTAAAAAGAAGCCCCATCCAGAAACTGAACGGGGCTCTCTTTAAGCTTTTACGCAAAGCTGAAGTGTCGCCTAGCGACAGGTCTCGCAATTAAGCAGCAACGATGCTGATGTACTTGCGGTTCTTAGGACCTTTAACTTCAAACTTAACTTCGCCAGTCGCTTTGGCGAACAAGGTGTGGTCTTTACCCATACCTACGTTCTCACCAGCGTGGAACTTAGTGCCACGCTGACGAACCAAAATGTTACCAGCTAAAACTTGTTGGCCACCGAAACGCTTAACACCAAGGCGTTTACTTTCCGAATCGCGACCGTTACGAGTACTACCACCAGCTTTTTTGTGAGCCATGATAATCTTCCCCTGTTGGGCCTCACTTTAGATTTATATGCCCAGTGCTCACGGGGCCTAAAGCAAAGCGAATTGATCGAATACTATTAAAAGCGATTAGCCTTTAATACCGGTAATTTTAACCTCGGTGTACCACTGACGGTGACCTTGGCGCTTCATGTGATGCTTACGACGACGGAACTTGATGATAGTTACCTTCTCGCCGCGGCCGTGGCTAACTACTTCAGCAGTTACCTTGGCGCCAGCTACTAGAGGCTCACCAATTTTGATGTCGTCACCATTGGCAACCATCAATACTTCGTCGAAGTCGATAGTTTCGCCAGTGGCTACTTCAATTTTTTCCAGCTTCAGGGTTTCGCCTTCCACTACACGGTGCTGCTTACCACCGCTCTTAATTACAGCGTACATTGTATGCTCCAGTTGTTGCTTTCAGGCTTTTGACCCGATCGCTTTTGGACGACACGAAGCAGCTAAGCTATTAATATTTAACAACTTTTGCTTTTAAAAGCACCGGTTAACTCCCATGCTTCACAGGGCTTGCGTCGTATAAAGGGCGGGCATTCTACTTCATCAGAGCCCTTACAACAAGCCTTTGAGCAGACAAATTGCTCAAAATACCCACAACTGAAATACAGGGAAAACCCCCACAACTATTGAGCTTGCCCAAGCTGACTGCTAGGATCGCGCCTTTGATGTATCAACCCTGTTAAGGCCCACACTATGCTGCCCTTCCACCAAGCGGTCGAAGACGACTTTGCCGCCGTCAACCAGCTAATCATTGATCAACTGCATTCCGATGTCGGGCTGGTAGAAAATATTGGGCATTATATTGTCGACGCCGGTGGTAAGCGACTCCGCCCACTGCTGGTTTTGCTGTGTGCAAACGCCTTAGGCTATCAACACAAACAGCACATCGATCTGGCAGCCATCATCGAGTTTATTCACACCGCAACACTGCTGCACGACGATGTTGTTGATGTGAGCGAGCTGCGCAGAGGCCGCCCAACCGCCAATGCTCAGTGGGGCAACGCCCCTAGCGTTCTAGTTGGCGACTTCCTTTATTCCCGCGCTTTCCAAATGTTAGTGGCAATCGGCAGCATGGATATCATGGCGATCATGTCTGATACCACCAACACCATCTCTGAAGGCGAGGTGCAACAGCTGGTAAATGCCAAAGACCCAGAGGTTGATGAAGCTAATTACTATACGGTGATTCACAAGAAAACCGGCGCCCTGTTTGAAGCCGCTTGTGAAA
This sequence comes from Cellvibrionaceae bacterium, assembly GCA_025800365.1. GTDB lineage: Bacteria > Pseudomonadota > Gammaproteobacteria > Pseudomonadales > Cellvibrionaceae > Pseudoteredinibacter. The sequence continues at coordinate 2,073 of JAOXRT010000061.1, forward strand.
CTGCCGCGGTACTGTGCCAGGCACCCGAGACCACAAGGGTGAGCTTAAAGGCTTACGGTTACCACCTTGGGCTCGCATTCCAGCTTATAGATGACGCCCTCGACTATGAAGGTGACGCCGAAGCACTGGGTAAAAATGTCGGCGATGACCTAGCCGAGGGCAAGCCAACCTTGCCGTTAATTCGCGCAATGGCTAAGGGAGATGCAAAGGATCGCGAGCTAATCGCCAATGCAATCCGCGAAGGCGCCGTAGAGCAACTCAATAACATTGTTGAGATTGTCCGTAAAACAGGCGCCTTAGAAGATACCAAGCAAGCTGCCGTTGACCATGCTGAGCAAGCCAAAGCGACTTTAGCTGACCTGCCGGCATCAAAATTTAAAACCGCCATGGAACAACTGGCGGATTTCGCGGTAGGTCGCGACCACTAAGCATCGGCCTACCCAGGCACCTTGCGGGGTGCCTAGCTCCCCCTCTCCACCTCATGTAAACCCAGACGCAACTCTAGCCTAAAAAGGCTTTTTAGCACCCCTACCTTGCCACTTAAATTCTCATAAGTAATATCTAAAATAACCACAAGATATTGATATTGTTCATTTTTTTGATTTATACACACATTTTCTATCAATTTATAAATATTCATTGTGCCTTCAGTTTTTTGGCCTACACTTCCGGCGCCTAAATCTTTATTGGTACTTTTTACTTAATTGGAGAGGATCCTGATTAGCTATTAAGTTCAGTTTTTCAACGGTATGTATTTAAGTAGTAAGGAGGTTGCATGCCACAGTTTGAAAAGAGTGTCCGTCGCGCCCAGAAGAAGCGCTGGTCACCTGCACTAATTGCTTTACCCGCATCACTGATATCCGCACAGCTTTTTGCTGCGGATGTGTTAATTCCGCAAATCATCGACACCCCAGACCCAGCTAGCCGAGGAGGCAACATCACCTACTCCATCACTGCGCAGAATGCCGCCGGTGATGCAGCCGATGATGTCGTGTTAAATTTCCCGCTGCCGGCCACCACCGAGTTTGTAAACGCCAACAACCCCAGCTGCCTACATAATGGAGCCACACCCGGCGAAGTTAACTGCGCGCTTGGCACATTGGCGGCAAACAGCCAGCAAGATGTCGATATCGTAATTCGCACTAGCGCTAGCACTGGCAGCACCATTGCCATCAGCGCCAATATTGCCACCAGCAGCAGTGACAGCAACAACAGCAACAATAGCGTAAACCAGAACACCACTATTAATGACGGTGCCGACCTGGCCTTAAGCTTGAACGCCAGCCCTGGCAGCGTTATCGCCGGCGGGGACATCCAGTACTCAGCCACCATCGAAAATTTAGGCCCGAATACATCAAATGGTATTCGCGCCATATTCGACCTATCTGTCGACGTCACATTTGTTGCGGGCTCAGTATCCGGCAGCGGCTGGAGTTGCAGTTTGAGTGGTCAGCAGCTCAGCTGTAATTACAGCGGCAGCTTAAGCAATGGCGCTAGTAGCATTCTAGGATTCAGGACCCAAGTCACTGGCTCCCAACTAGGTAACCTAATCAGCCTCGGTCGCGTTGAATCCGACACAGGCGATCCAGAGCTAAGCAACAATAACAGTAGCGCTGACACCACAGTAACAGCAGGCACCGACGTTGCTGTTACCATCGTGCGCCCGCAAGCTAGCGCCGTGGGCGGTGAAGCTCTCAATTTTACTTTGCGTCCGCGCAATTTAGGCCCACTCGATGCAAACAATGTTGAAGTCACTTACGAAGTAGACAGTGGCTTTAGCATTGCAAGCACCCCGACGGGTTCGGGCTGGAGCTGTGCCATCAACAGCCCAACAACTGCGAGCTGTACACGCAGTACTTATGTTGTCGGCGCGACTGATGATATTACCGTGCCTGTAATTGCCGCCTCTCCTAGCACTTTAAGCAGCTACGAGCATCGCACTAGCATCAGTACAACAAGTGCTGAAGCGACAGAGCGACTCGCCAATAACAGCCATCAAACCAATATCAGTGTTACACCAGATGGCTTAGATTTATCACTCACGAAAACCAAAAGTGTGGCAAGCAATGGGGCAAGCAATAACCCTGTTGCTGTTGGCGAGCTGATGTATAGCTTTATTTCCGTACGCAATGATGGCCCGCGAACAGCCAACAGCGGCACCATTACCGTTAGCGATCAGCTGGCCGCCAATGAAAGCTACGTCGGCTTCACCGGTACTAATTGGTCTTGTGCGGCGGGCAGTCCTGTTGTGTGTACTTACAACAATAGCCTCAGCGCACAGAACAATAGCACTACCTTAATCATTCAAACCCGAGCTGACGCTGCTGGAGTACTCGGCAATACCGCGACAGTAAATTACTCGGGAGTTCCAGGTGATTTTAACAGCAGCAATAACAGCTCTTCGGCAAGTGTAACGGCCACTAATTCGTCGGTTAATCTAAATGTTGTTAAGACCACCTCGACTGGCAGCCCAAGCGGTGGCGATAGCACACTGGATCAGAATGAAGAAAGCGTTTATTACCGCATCGAAATTCGCAACACCTCAACCACAGCGGCAACCGGTATTGTGATGACGGATTATGTTCCGGCCTTTTATTCAATTGGTGGCTATACCAGTGGCGTTAGCATTCACAGTGCACCCGCCAACTATAACTGTACTGCCGGTAGCTTAGTTCGCTGTACTCAAAACTCCGGCAGTCTTAGCCAGGGTGCGGTGGATACCATAGTGATTAAAATGGATCGCCCAATTCGCGATGGCAACTTTACTAACACAGCCGATGCTTTCTCCGCTAATTTTGGCGATAGCGATCGCAGCGACAACAGTGGCAGTAGCAGTTTAAATGTAGCAGCAGCCGTCGATATTGAGCTCAGCAATAAAGTTGTTAGCCCAACATCTACCCCCGCTGGCGCAAACGCAGTTTACACAATATCTGTTCGCAACCGCGGCGCATCTATCGCTAATAATGTTGAACTCACCGATACTTTTGTTCTTCCCCCTAGCGACCCAGGCTTTACTTTTATTGCAAGCACAGGAGCCAGCTGTACCGGTTTGACGGTAGGCAATAGTTACACCGCAGCCGACAATCCGTCACTGATTTGTAATTTAGGTACTATGGGAGCCGGTGCTACACGCGCCATCACCCTGACAATTCGTCCAAACTTTTTAGCAGGACAAAGTGGCAGTCGCGTTTTTCAAAACAGTGCCAGTGTGAGCACAGATACTTTTGAAGACGCCAGCAATCAAAGCAATAACAGCTTTGGCCCAGTTGACCTCACTATCACTAAAGATCAAGTTGATCTACTAATCGACGTTGTCGATAACAAAGATGGTTTTTTCTGGGACCCAAGCAATAACGGCGACAATGCCAACAATGATGTTGTGTACGATGTGAACTATAAAAACCGCGGGCCTTCTTACGCTACCGGTGTTTACTATGAATATGACATCACCCCGAAAGATGGCAAAAGCGTACAGTTTATGTGTGATGAAGCCAATGCTGGAGACAGCTGCGGTAGCAACGCTGATACTTGTACCGTGCAATCTGGTAGCAATCCAATCGTAGGTCCTGCAACATTAACCTTACGCTGCTTGGCCAACACCGTTGCCGGAAAAACTGACGAAATGGATGTTGATGCAGCTGTTGGCGGGCACCGCTACTTAACTTTCCGCTATCTGAGCAAACCCGATAGCGGTGGTGACACCCATCGACATGAAGCCCGCATCAACGCCAATGAAGCGGAAACCGCAGTGAGTAACAACTCGGAAGATGAGCCGACCAGCTTACGCGCCCATACCGATCTTGTTGTTGTGGAAAAGCAAGCCGATATCAGCGAAGCCGATCTTGAACAGCCGTTCCGCTGGATTATCAATCTGCGCAATGATGGCCCGCTAGACAGCGACGACACGGTTGTTAGCGATACACTGCCAGCCGATATGGAACTTGATGGCAGCGCACGCTGGTCTATCAACGGCGGCGCCAGCGGCGACTGTACCATTAGCGGTCAAGACCTGCGCTGTGAGCTAGGCACCCTTGCGAATACACAAACCGCTACTGTTACTGTACCGGTTAAAGTCATGGCATTTAGTAGTGCTCAAATGCAAAACTGTGCTGCTGCGACAACGACGGGAACTGATCCCGACGCAAGCAACAACAGCAACATTTGCGGCACCATTGATATCAACAACCGCATTTGGAGCCCACCGAAAAATGTACCAACGCTTGGGCCTTGGGCCATTGCCCTAATGCTAAGCGGTCTTATGTTAATTGCATGGCGCCGCAGAAGCATTATGGGCTAAACACGCACGATAATTTCATGCGTAAAAGAAAGGCATAAAAAAACCGGCTTTAAGCCGGTTTTTTTATTACGCAGAGATTTTTAAAACTGCTGAATCAGTTCCAATAATTCATCGCGCTTACTTTCCATTAAAGCAATATCGGCTTTGGTTTCAACATTAAGACGCACGACAGGCTCAGTATTTGAGCGGCGTAAATTAAATCGCCATTGCCCCATATCAAAAGACAAACCATCGGTTTCATCCAACTGGATAGCATCAGCTGAATAACGTTCCGCGATAGCATTCAATAAAGCATCCGTGTCTTTTACCTTGCTGTTAATTTCGCCACTGCATGGAAATGCCTGCATGCGTTCCACTACCATGGATTCCAAAGACTGTTGCTTACGGCTCATTAATTCGCTGACCAGTAACCAAGGGATCATGCCACTATCGCAATAAGCAAAATCTTTAAAATAATGATGGGCGCTCATCTCGCCCCCATACACCGCATCTTCTTTGCGCATCCGCTCTTTAATAAAAGCGTGCCCTGTTTTACTCTGAACAGCTTGACCACCAGCGGTTTCGCAAATCGCCTGAGTATTCCAAATCAAGCGCGGATCATGGACAACTTTGGCGCCGGCATTTTTCGCCAAAAACGCATCAGCCAATAAACCCACAACGTAATAGCCTTCAATAAACTGCCCTTTCGCATCAAAGAAAAAACAGCGGTCGAAATCACCATCCCAAGCTATTCCTAAATCGGCATTATGAGCGATAACGGCCTCGGCCGTAGGGGCACGATTTTCCACTAAAAGAGGATTGGGAATACCATTTGGAAAGTTGCCATCTGGATTGTGATGCACCTTGATAAATTCGAACGGCAAATGAGACTCTAAGGCATCAATCACTTCACCAGCACCGCCATTACCGGCATTAACCACGATCTTCAACGGCTTTAGCGCACTGACATCAACATATGACAACAGATGCTCAATATAAGCTGGGCGTGAATCTAGCTTTTTCACCGCACCTTTTTGAGCAGCTTTGTTGAAGTTATCCGCCTCAGCCAATGCTTGAATCTGCTTCAAACCAGTATCACCGCTGATAGGCTTTGCGCCTTCACGCACAAACTTCATACCGTTGTAGTCCATCGGGTTGTGACTCGCGGTTACACAGATGCCACCATCGACAGGCTGATCAAAAGCCGCAAAATACACTTCCTCAGTGCCACACTGCCCTATATGAATAACCTCAGCCCCCATATCAGTAATGCCATCAATAAGTGCATCACTAAGGGATGTGCTTGTTAAACGCACGTCGTGGCCAACCACCACCGATTTTGCCCCTAAAAACTCCACAAACGCACATCCTATGCGGTAGGCGATAGCCTCATTCAACTGATCTGGAACCCGACCACGAATATCATAGGCCTTAAAACACGTTAATGTGCTCACCCTAAAACTCCTTTATTTTGTCTGTATTAGTAAGTGTCTTGTACCGAAGCGGCCAATATACCACAGCCATACGTCTTAAGTGTGACATAGCCTGTCCCCCTGAGCCCTAGACATAGCTTGGCTAGAAGGTAGAATGTGCGCTCCCAATCAGGCTGCAACAGAGAGGCCATTGGGCTTGCAGCAGACAAGCTGCACAAAGATTAATCAACCAGAGTAAATTATGGAATTCCAGCCTAAAAACGCTTACAACCGCGATGAACTGCTTGAGTGCGGCCATGGAAACCTATTTGGCCCAGGCAACGCTCAGTTACCAGTACCTAACATGCTAATGTTGGACCGCATTACTGAAATCAACCTAGATGGTGGCGAATACGGTAAAGGTAAAATTATCGCAGAACTCGATATTACTCCTGATCTCTGGTTTTTCGATTGCCACTTCCCTGGCGACCCAGTAATGCCTGGCTGTCTAGGCTTAGACGCCATGTGGCAATTGGTTGGCTTTTTCCTAGCCTGGAAAGGCAATAGCGGTAAAGGCCGAGCCTTGGGCTCTGGTGAGGTGAAGTTCACCGGCCAAATCCTACCTACCGCCAAAAAGGTTACCTATGAGATTGACCTTAAGCGCGTTATCGAGCGTAAGCTGGTTATGGGCCTTGCGGACGGTAAAGTTTCTGTAGATGGCAAAGAGATTTACTTTGCCAAAGACCTAAAAGTCGGCCTATTCCAAAATACCGACTCTTTCTAAACAGACTAAAGTCGAAAATACACGGGGGTGCCAAGTAAGGCACCCCCGTTTTATTTGTGCAATAATAAGCGGCCAAAATGGCTAATGGCCCGATGAGGAAAATACAATGAAACGTGTGGTTGTCACCGGTATGGGTATTGTGTCCTGCCTAGGAAACAATATTTCAGCGGTTACCGAATCCCTACGCGCTGGTCGCTCTGGCATCAGTCGCCAGCCTGAATACGAAGAAATGGGCTTTCGCAGCCACATTGCCGGCCAGGTAGATATTGACCTTAAAGAGCACATCGATCGCAAAACATTGCGCTTTATGGGCAACGCTGCCGGTTACTCTTATATTTCCATGCAGCAAGCCATTGATGATGCGGGCTTGACCGAAGAGCAAGTCTCTAATATTCGCACCGGTTTGATCATGGGCTCTGGCGGAGCCTCATCTGAAAACCTAGTGCAAGCTGCTGACACCTTGCGTGAACGAGGCCTCAAACGTGTAGGCCCTTATCGCGTTACCCAAACCATGGGCAGCACAACATCCGCTTGTTTGGCCACACCTTTCAAGATTAAAGGCGTGAACTACTCAATTTCTTCTGCATGTTCCACCAGCGCGCACTGTATTGGTGTAGCCATGGAGCAAATTCAGCTTGGCAAACAGGACGTTGTTTTTGCTGGCGGCGGCGAAGAGGAGCACTGGACCCTAACGGCTCTATTTGACGCCATGGGCGCGCTCTCAACCAAGTACAATGACACCCCAGAAAAAGCATCTCGCACCTACGATGCCAACCGTGACGGTTTTGTTATCGCTGGCGGTGGCGGCTGCTTGGTACTGGAAGAGCTTGAACACGCAAAGGCTCGCGGCGCAAAAATTTACGCCGAAGTCGTTGGCTATGGCGCAACCTCTGACGGCCACGATATGGTTGCTCCTTCAGGTGAAGGCGCGGTGCGATGCATGCAATTAGCCATGTCTACTGTGGATGGCGATATTGATTACATCAACACCCACGGCACCAGCACGCCAGTTGGCGATGTTGCCGAGCTTAAAGCTATCCGTGAAGTATTCGGCGATAAAATTCCACCGCTAGCTTCAACCAAATCTCTATCTGGTCACTCCTTAGGAGCGGCAGGTGTTCAAGAAGCCATCTACTCATTGATTATGATGAACAATAATTTCATCGCTGCCTCGGCCAATGTCGAAGAACTTGATGAAGCGGCCGACGGCATGCCAGTAGTAACCGAAGCGAAAGAAGGCGTAGAAATTAAACGCGCACTCTCAAACAGCTTTGGCTTTGGCGGCACCAATGCCTGCTTGGTGACGGAAAAATACGAAGGCTAATTGCTAACGTAGACGGGGCCATACGGGGTCAGATCCCTA
>JAOXRT010000070.1 GCA_025800365.1 Cellvibrionaceae bacterium
GTCATCGTCAAGCTTTTATTCCAAAAAACCCCTGCCGGATAACCGGCAGGGGATTTTTATTGCCTGCAGTTTTTGCAGCTCTTTTTAGATAATAAAAGGCGCCTGCGGCGCCCTTTAAAGCGTTTTGAGTAAATCGCTCAGTCGTCTTTAAACTCAGGTTCAGATTTACTGAGGAAGGCCATAAGAGCGGTCATTTGGTCGGAAGAATAGCCGCTTAGGATTTGTTGTCTGTCTTCTAGCGCCAGTGCGGCTTCTAAGCTTTGAGCGTTACTATTTACTCTAATTCCTTCCTTGGTGAGTCGAAGCCCCATTGGTGTGTTTCTTAACATGTCTGTAGCTGCCGCTAATGCGGTTTCTTCTAGCTTTTCTCTGGTTACCACGTCTGCCAAGAATCCATTAAGCAACAGCTTCTGGGCGTCATAGAAGCGCCCCGTGAGCATCATTTCGTTAGCCGCAGTGCTGCCGATTATTCTAGGAAGAAAATAGCTGACGCCCATATCACAGCCGGTGAAGCCTAAGCGGATAAATGCGGCGTTGGCCTTCATGCTTTCGTCGCCATAGCGTAAGTCACAGGCGCACATAATGCCTAATCCAAAGCCACAGGCGGCGCCATTGGCAATAGCAATGGTCGCTTGGGGCAGCTCATATATAAGCTTTAACAGTCTCGAAAGTCGTTTTTGAATGTGCATGCGCTGTTTATTGTTTAAGTTGGCCCCTTCGGCGAGAGGACCTTCTAAATCCAGCCCTGCACAGAAGGCCTTTCCTTCCCCAGAAATAATGATTACGCGTGTATCTTCATCATAATTGAGCGCGCTAAAGACTAACCAGAGCTCTTCAAGCATATCCATGTTTATGGCGTTTAGCTTATCGGGGCGGTTCAACTTAATCTCGAGGGTTTTGCCGTGTTCGATGATGTTCAGGTATTGGTAATGATCGTGTTTATAGTTATTGCTCATAGTGAATTTGCTTTTATAACAGTTGCTTGTGTTTATGTTCTTAGCCGAATAAATATGTCATGCTGAATATTCATACTAAGTTTTGGTGGTGTATAGGTCCCTTACACTGATTTAGACTGGTAAGCATTGGTAATGGAGCGGCTTTCTATACTATCTTAAGCTCTTGATGTTATGGCACAAAAGGTACTTAACATGCATTCTCATTTAATTCGCCTGCCGCTAAAGAACTTGCAGTCTGCGGCTTTGATCTTTAGCGCAATGCTCTTTTCATCTGCAGAATTGGCAGCAAAGCCTGCTAATGTACAGGATGAAATAAGCGGTTTATATGTTGTCGATTGTCTTTTGCCCGGTCAATTACGAAAACTCGGCCGCACGACTTATATGACAGCAAGGCGGCCAATTAAGACAACGGCGGCGGACTGCAATATACGAGGTGGGGAATATACCGCATACGACAGAGCTAACTATAAAACGGCTCTAAAAGTATGGATGCCAGCTGCTGAGCAAGGAGACCCGGAGGCTCAGGTAAATGTCGGTGAGATATTCGAGAAGGGCCTTGGCGGTGCTCCTAATTACGAAGCTGCGCTTATTTGGTATACCAAAGCAGCAGAGCAAGGTAACAAACGCGGCCAATTCAATTTGGGTACGATGTTCGAACAAGGCCTTGGTGTCGAGAAAAACCAGGTGGTTGCTTTAAACTGGTATCGAAAGGCCTGGGGCCTTCCTGAAGACAGTGTAATGTTTCAGTCGGTTGCTAATGAGCAACAAGCTGCCCTTCGAAAGCAATTAGAGGATGAGCTGGCTGAAAAAAACGCTCAGCTAAAATTGCTTGAAACTCAAATACAAAATCTAGAAGAAAAAAATAAAGGCCTAAAGTCTACGCAGGCGCTGAATACGCAGCAGAAATCAGAATTGGCCCTATTGAAAGGTTTGGTGAAGGGCCTGCGAGAATCCCAGAAAGAGGCGAAGACCAAATTGGAAGGTTTGGTATTGAGGACGCCAGTAGCCGTTAGCCAGTTTGAAGCTCCAACTACCGTTGAGATGCAAACTAGTGGTTCTGCAGATGACATTAAACTAGATGATTTAAACTTCGGTAAATACTACGCCTTAATTATTGGTAACCAAGATTATGCCATGCTTAATGACCTGAGCACGGTTAGGAATGATGTAAAAGAGCTGGCAGATCTGTTAGACAAGCAGTATGGCTTTGAAGTGCAGTTGCTACTAAATGGCGATCGCCTGAGTGTAATGAAGGCAGTTAATGCACTGAGTGAAAAGCTTGAAGAAAACGATAACCTGCTCATCTATTACGCTGGGCATGGTAATCGCATCAGCACGGGCGAGCGAGAAGCAGGATACTGGCTACCAGTTAATGCCAATCCTCCACCAGATGATAGTAGCTGGGTACCTAATGAATTTGTTACCAATCATTTAGCTCGGTTGAAAGCGCGTCGAGTGTTTGTGATTTCAGATTCATGTTATGCGGGCTTGCTATCTAGTTCTCCTGGATATTTGTTTTTCGCTGGCCAACAAAAGAGTGAAAAGCAAACCAAAGAATATATTAAATACAAATTGCCTCGTCGTTCTCGCTTACTGCTAACCTCTGGTGGTGATCGTCCGGTAATTGATAATGGTGATAATGGTCACTCGGTATTTGCCACAGCGTTATTGGATAAACTGAAAAGTAATAATCGTATACTAGCAGCGCCTGAGTTGTTCCAAGGTATTAAGTCAAAAGTTACCGATGAAGCCGGTAAATATGAATTCTTACAAGAGCCGGTATACAAGTCGATCAAAGGTGCGGGACACGAAATTGGCGATTTTTTCTTTGTGCCCAAAGGTGTTTAGCCTTAGAAGCTTAGTTTAATGTCGCTTGAAAGATACCAGCGAGCTTTCATTGTCTTATGGGCGCTCATTGTCCAGGGCTGCGGAACGCAGCCCTTTAACTATGATGAATACGTAGGCAGCAATAGCTTTAGTGCTTTTTGGCAAGATGGAAGCGGTTTTCGCCATTGGTTAGTCGAAAAAAAAGCTGGTCAATCGGGCGGGGTGCTTAGGGTATATATTGGCGGTGACGGGACCCCTTGGCTGCTGGGGCGCTATGTTAATGATGATCCAACACCGCGTAACCCTATCGCATTGAAGTTGATGAAATATGACTCTCAGCAGAGTTTGTACCTGGGTCGACCTTGCTACCATGGCTTGGAAGCTGCTTGTGACAATAGCTTGTGGACGAGCGCAAGGTACTCGCCAGAGGTGGTTGACTCCATGGTAAGTGCCCTTGAAAAGTATTTGTCTGAAAATCGCGCTAGGGGCGAAAAGGGTGTCGAGCTTGTTGGGTATAGCGGAGGTGGCGCATTAGCCATGCTATTAGCATCTCGCGTAGATGCCGTAACTAAAGTGGTAACAGTGGCTGGAAACTTAGACCACTTTGCCTGGACAAAGCGCTTATCATATCTGCCTTTGCACGAATCGTTAAACCCAATAGATCAAGCCCCCTTGGCAGATGTTGATGCTGTCCATATTGTTGGCAGAGAAGATAAAAATATTCTTGCCGCAACGGTTAAAGAATTTGTTTCCCGTAAGGGTGGGAAGTACATTGAGCTAGATGGTTTTGATCACAGCTGTTGTTGGGAAGCCGCATGGCCTTCACTGTTAAAAGAAATAGATAAAGTTGACTAGAGATTTTCAAATATGAGCGATGATAAAACAACAATTAAAAGCGATGCTGATTTAGAGAAGACTCAAATTGCTTCAAACAATCAAGACAAGACTATAGTGCTGCCTGCTGAGGGTGAAAAAACAACGATTGTTGGTGATGAAACGACGATATTAGCCGATTCTGTAAGCGGGCATGATGACGCCACTACCGTCCTGGCGCCAACAGGAGGTGAAGATGCTACGGTTGTAGCTAATGAGGCGGCAACCATCGTAAAAGATGATGCTACTGTTGTTAGCACCTCAGCCAAAACCCTGTTGGCAGAAGGCACGCGAGCGATGCCAAGGGTCGAAGCCTCGCCCTTAGCTAAAATGGTGCAGGGTTATGTTATCAAAGACCGATTTGTTTTGGAGCGAAAGCTTGGCGAGGGCGGTATGGGCGCCGTCTTTCATGCTAAAGATTTGCGTAAGGAGGAGGCTCGTGATCCAAATCCTTACGTTGCGATTAAGGTTATCACCGGTTTATTGCAAAAAAACTCAAAAGCCGTGATTGCACTGCAGCGAGAAACCAAAAAATCACAGACTCTAGCTCACCCCAATATTATTACTGTTTACGATTTTGATAGAGATGATGATATTTACTATATGACGATGGAGTCACTCAAAGGACAAACTTTGGATGACTATATTCAGTCAGGGAAAGGAGAGGCGTCTGAGAAAATACGTTTTATCAATGATATTGCTAACGGGGTCTCTTATGCCCATAAGCGCAATATTATTCACTCAGATCTAAAGCCCGAGAATGTTTTTGTCACTGATGAGGGTGAAATCAAAATTCTGGATTTCGGTATCGCTAGGGCTTACGCCCAAGGAGAAGAGCAAACCGCAGATCCTGATGAGCTGGTTGGTTTGACTCCAACCTATGCGAGTTATGAAATGTTTGAGGGCAGCGACCCTCACCCAAGCGATGATGTTTATGCACTGGGCTTGATTGCCTATGAATTGATGCAAGGCGCACACCCGTTTGGAAGAAGATCAGCCCTTGAGGCCGAAAAAGAATCTCTCTCGGCCAAGAAATTAAAAAACCTTAAAGGTTATCAGTGGCAAGCGATCAGCAAAGCCCTGCAGTTTAAAAGGGCGGAGCGCTTTGAGGATGCTATTAGTTTTCAAAAGAAATTCTCTGGCGCAGGTTTATTGGTCAAACGCTTGAGTTTTGCCATGGCGGCAATGTTGGCTGGCTTTGCGGTTTATATTGCTTTCTTTCAGCCAGAAGCGGGGCCAGACATTCCCTTTGATGAATTACCACCGGCTCAGCAGCAAAGCGTTTTGGCGAAGCTTGAAGAGGGGAGGCAGGCAATGCAGTTTGGAGATGTCAATGGTGCACTGTTTTATTTCGATGCGGCCTATCAAGAGCATCCCAGGAACAAAGAAGCCGTCTTGGAGCTGCAAAAAGTAGTGGATCAATTAGTGGAAAATTTTGCTTCCGAAGGTGTTTCTAAAACAGCTCAATATGAGGCTGTTGTGGAATTACTTAAATATGAGTCTTTGTCTCAGAATAAAGGTCTTGTTGATTTAAAGGCAGAGTTGGAAAATTAGAAAGGTGGGATATCGGGCCCATTAAAGCTGGGCCCGCAGGGTGTTAATTAGCTTGTGCGCTGACAATATTAAATTTCTGAGCGGCGTTGTCCCACTCTAGCTTAACAGTGTAATTTTGATTGTCGGCATTCACATTATTCAATGTAACGGTTTTTTGGTTGCTAATTGAACTGCTACCGTTTATTGAAGTATTGCTAATGTAATTGTCGTTGAATTTAGCGACAGTGAAGTTGCGAGTTACTGTTGTAACATTGTCGTCAATGTCATGAGCCCGCACTCTGATTTCATGTTGTCCTGCGCTTAAACTTCCCCAGTTAAATATCATTGAGTAACCAGAATTGCCAGACATAGGGTATTGACTATACGCACTTGAAACATCTGAACGAACACTACCGTATGGTATTGGCTGGAAACTGCCGTTATCAATGCTTACCTCAACCAACCTAATCTCTTTTAAACCTATGGCCCAGCCGCGGATGTTGCTAATTCCGCTTTTAATTTGACTGGTATTTGGTTCTTCGACTGCTAGTCTTATATCGGGATCACTCGTAGACGGAGCGGTCGGGTAAAGAATTCGCATGCCGGTCAAGTCGTCGTCGGTTGGGCTTGTTATCGACCTGGTTTCCGCATCTGGATGCATTATTGAAGGGAAGTTGACCTCTTCTCTCAACCCTAAAGCGAATCCAAGTTGTTTTATTGCAATGCGACGCACATCGAAAGGAGATCCAACACTTCCTGTGCTTACAGGGTTGCTGTGTAAGTTGTATTGAAATGCTTGGTTGAAAATGATGTCTGCTTCGGAATAAAAGCCAGGTTGATTCGAGTGCGTTTGCAATAAAGTTACAGCTACAACACCTTGGCCAAAATCGCTACCACAAACATCGGC
>JAOXRT010000075.1 GCA_025800365.1 Cellvibrionaceae bacterium
GCTTTTAGTTGATCCAGTGCAAGTAAATGGACTTATATAAGCTAGAGTTAAAGTAATAAAAGGTTTAACATTCGCGCCATAAAAGATTGTGGCATATCCTTAGTGTAAGGCGTTATTAAATCCATAATTCTTAAAGGGCTAAAGCCCAACCTAGATTGCTCGTCCGGGCGATCAACTAAAAAGAACCGCTAAAGCGGCACGAGCGATTGATGGAAACATGTAAAGCATGTGAATAGCCGTGATACCCAGACAAATACTGGGAAAACCTGAAGAGGTCTCGTTGTGACTGATAAGATTCCTACCACGGAAGTGGAAAGCAAGCCCAAAAAGCAATATATCGACTTATATGAAGCGGGCTCCAACAAAATCTACACCCGAAAAGTAAAAGGCTTTTACCAGCGTTTGCGCCGTTACACCGGTATACCACTGCTGCTAGGCTTTGTGTTATTACCTTGGTTTAGCATCGAAGGGCGCCAGGCTGTACTTTTCGATCTGCCGGAGCGTAAATTCCACATTCTTTGGACAACCTTCTGGCCCCAAGACTTTATGTTGTTGGCCTGGTTGTTAATTATTGCTGCATTTACCTTATTTACCGTCACCGTACTGGTAGGACGAGTGTGGTGTGGATTTACCTGCCCACAAACCGTTTGGACATTAATGTTCATCTGGGCGGAAGATAAATGCGAAGGTGATCGCAATGCTCGAATTAAACTTGATAAGGCCCCATGGAGCTTTACCAAATTTCGTAAAAAAGCTGCTAAGCATGGCTTGTGGTTCTTAATCTCATTTATTACCGGCCTGACATTTATTGGGTATTTTTACGGAGTAAAAGACTTAACCGTAGATTTATTTACTTTTAATGCGCATCCAGCCGGTGCATTCTGGGTCTTCTTCTTTGCCGCGGCTACCTATGGCAACGCAGGGTTTATGCGCGAGCAAGTGTGTAAATACATGTGCCCATATGCTCGTTTCCAGTCGGTAATGTACGATCGCGACACAATGCTGGTTACCTATGACGAGGCTCGCGGTGAATCACGTGGTAAGCGTAAAGCGCGTGAAGACTATAAAGCCAAAGGTTTGGGAGATTGTATTGATTGCGGTTGGTGCGTGCAGGTTTGCCCGGTAGATATCGATATTCGCGATGGCTTGCAGTATGAGTGCATTGATTGCGGCCTGTGCGTCGATGCCTGTAACAGTGTGATGGATCGCATGAAATACCCCCGGGGTCTGATTCGCTTCACCACCC
>JAOXRT010000076.1 GCA_025800365.1 Cellvibrionaceae bacterium
AATGGCCAGCTGCAAGTTAACTCAGCGACAGGCTTGACGGTTAATCTTGTAAGCCCTGGTACGGTGCAGCTAAGCGGCAGTTTAAGCGACCTGAATGCTTGGTTATCAAACAGTAACGGCTTGTTGTATCAGCATAATACAGAACACAGTTTTGGTGACGCGGCTGATAGCTTGAGTTTAAGTATCAGCGAAGGGCCTGGCTTTGGCACGAGTTTCGATCTGGGTTCTAGCGATATCAATATTAGCGCCATAAATGATTTAGCGACGCTTACCACGCCCAGTTCCATCAGTTTACTTGAAGATAGTAGTCAATCGGTCACGGGCATTGTTATTAATGATGTGGATAGCGATAGCTTTCATATAGAGCTTAGTGTTCAGCAAGGCAGTTTAAATATTGTAGGTTTAGATATAGGCCTGCTTAGTGCTGGTAGCAACGGCAGTGATTTTATTCGCCTAAGCGGCAATCAATCTGACTTGCAGCAGGCGCTCAATAATCTAAATTACAGCGGCCCTGCAAACTTAAATGGTAACCAAGCCGATCAGATCACTGTACAACTCAGTGAAGAAAATGGCGGCACCATCGACAATGTTCTTAGCCAAACCATTGATGTGAATATCAGCGCCGATAATGATGCTCCTGTCATCAGTGCACCAACATCTGTTTCTGTTACTAGCGGTGATTCGATTGCTTTAGCGGGCATTAGTATCAGCGATGCTGATGCAGCTAGTGCACAAGTTAGTGTCAGTGTAGGTATTGCCCAAGGAACACTACAGCTTGGGCAGACGACAGGGCTTACTATAAACCCCGTAAGTTTCACAGATGGCAGTGGCAATACGGTAACGGGTATCGAGCTGATTGGCAGCATAGTCGATATCAATACGGCACTGGCGAGCTTAAGTTTAGATTCACCAAGCGGGCTAGGTACTACAGTTACAGAAACGCTCACCATTATTGCCAATGATCTGGGTAATAGTGGCGGCGTTGCGCAAGAAACATCGGCGACTGTATCCATCACAATTAATGCTGCGGCTACAGCGACAGACCCCAATAACGTGGGTAGCCTAGCTAATCGATTTACGGTTGTAGAGGATGTGTTGAGTGCCCTGGATCTAAGTTCGGTGGAAATTCAGGATGTAGATAACAGCGCTACTACTTATCAGCTTACTATCCAAGCACCGAATGGTGATTTAAATGTAAGCGATGCTACTAACCTAACTGTAGTTTTCACAGATTCGGGGACAGTACAGTTAAGTGGCGCCCTTGTGGATATAAACAACTGGTTAAACAATAGTAGCGGCCTGAGCTATATCCATAGCATAGAAAATAGCAATGGCTTGGCCGCGGATAGCATTAGTTTATCCATTTCCGAAGGACCAAATTTCACTACAGAGATCGGATTGGGCTCGGCTATCATCGTTATTACAGCCGTAAACGATGTGGCAACCATTACTACCGATACGTCGATAAGTTTATTTGAAAGCAGTAATAGAGATTTAGCGGTAAGCTTATCTGATGTTGATGGTGAAGATTACAACGTTCAAATAAGCACTCAGCAAGGCAATATTTATATAAAGAACTTAAATCCATCTTTAGTGACTAGCGGTGAGAATAATAGTAATCAGCTTAGCCTAAGCGGAAGTTTAGCTGATGTGCAGGCGGCGCTAAGCAATTTAAGTTATGTTAGCCCTTCAATATCTGTGAATTCCTTACAAGATCAGCTAACAATTAGCATTACAGAAATAAATTCCGGCTCACCGCTCAATACTCTAAATGAATCAATTGATATCGTAATTCTCGCCAGCAATGAAGCACCACAAATTAGTGCTCCAAGCACGATAGAAATTAATACAGAGTCTCAACTTATTACCGGGATTACAGTAAGTGATCGCGATGCTGGTGTTTCAAATCTAGAGCTTACACTAACTATTAGTGGCGGTAGCTTGGAGGTCAGTCCGCAAGGTCAAGCGTCCATACAGGCTTCTTCTTCGGAACAAATGATTGTCTTGCAGGGTAACATTAACGATTTAAATTCGACTCTAGAAACTTTGATTTTCGAGAATAGCTTCGAACATCAAGAAAATGAAAATCTTCAAATTACCATAAATGATTTAGGTTCAACTGGCGGTCAGGCAAAAAGCGATAGTTTACTTATCAATCTAGACTTAAACCCTACAAATGTAGCTCCAGATAGCGAAAACAGCCTGATCGTAATCGATGAGGATCATGCTTATACCCTGACATTGGATCAGTTTGCTTATATTGATAAATATAATGATTCATTAAGTTTGATAGAAATTGACGGCGAGGCTTTATCCGGTGAGCTTTTCTTAAACGGTGAAAAACTATCGCTAAAGCAAATCATTAGTCCCCAGGACATTATTGCTGGCAATCTAATTTATCAGCCTGCCAGCAATCAAAACGGAATTGCTTTAGATAGCATCAAATTTCGTGTCGCAGATAGTTTCAATGAATGGTCAGAGATTCACAGCATTCAAATTGACGTTGAGGCAGTAAATGACCTACCAAGCAATATTGGAAGTTCTCTGGCAGCTTGGGAAGAACAAGCTCTGAGTTGGTTTGATGTTAGATTGGATAACATAACGGTCCACGATATAGACGCTTATGATACAGAGTTACAGCTAAAAATTTCGCTTTCAGGAAATGGTGAACTTGAAGCAAGGATCGGCTCGGACCTCAGCCTGATAGAAGAGTCAAAGGGAACAGTCGTTCTGAGTGGAACCCTAGAATCGATAAATAGATTTATCGATGACCAAACTTCTCTAAAGGCTAGATCTACAGATAATCAAGAACAAAACATACAAATATCCGTAGAAATAAATGATATGGGAAATACAGGTAAAGGCGAGAGTACTTGGGTTCCCTTAGCTGTGACGGAAGTATCGATAATACCATTTTTAGCGCCTGTAATTGATCTTATGCCTGATCCAGATGAGCAATCTACGCAGGAATATCCTGTTGATAAAGAGATCGACATACCAAGAGAAGAGCTATCTGAAAAGAGCGATGATGAAAACCCTCAAAATGAGCCAGTCAACCCAGGCCATATCATAAACACAACACTAGACCCTGAACCAAAGTTTGTACTAAATAGTTTAGATATAGATGAGGTGAATACAGTAATTGCCCCTCCCCCTACTCTCGAAAGTGAAGATATATACAGAGATAATCAACAGAAAGAATATGACAAGCTAAGGAGTAAGCTGGCTTTGAGCAATGCTATGTCAAAGGAGATTGCAGACTACAAAAAAGCCACTTATCAATTTGCCAATGATAATGAATCAGACAGAAATAGAAATAATTCTGAGAGTACTGAAGAGGTCTCTTCCAAGGCGACTATTGGAAAAGTGCTTGGTACAGGTGCGAGTTTGGGGTTGCTTTGGTGGCTTTCTAGAGCTGGCTCTTTGCTAGCTGCCATGATATCTATCCGTCCTCTTTGGAATGAAATCGATCCACTGCCCATCTTGAGTCGAAACAAATCCGCTTCAAAGGAAACTGCAGATAAGCCCAAGGAAGAAGAGAGCAAAGATGATTAAAAAAAGCTTAGAGAGCTTGATAAAAGAGCCAATTTATCGAATTAGTTTGGGTTTGGCACTGCTTAGCTTATTGTTGTTTTTTGTCGCTGATAGTCTGGGGATCAAACCTCAAAATTCGATTGGCTTAGACAAGGCTCAAAGATCCTTTGAAAAGTTGGCGGTACATGAAATTGCTCAGTCGCTAATATCTGAGGAAGCTAATCTATCAAGAGCTATAGCTAAAACAGAAGAGAGTGTAGATGTTTCCTATGCCACTTTGATTAACTCTAAAGGTGAGATGATAGAAGTCTATGGCGACTACAACAATAAAGATCATAGTGATGCCTATAGCGTCCCCTTAACACTTGCTAATTGGAGCGGTGAAGGTGAGCTTAGAATTGGATTTACAAAAATCTCCGAAAGAGCCTGGATTGCTCAGGCATTGATTTTCGTTGGTTTTATAGTTCTGATCGGGTTTTTTGTCTATATCATATTCCTGCGTCGTGTAATGGAAGGCATAAACCCTGAAAGCGTGATTCCCGAGAGAGTTAAAATTGCACTAGACACCTTGTCTGAAGGTTTAATGATTGTTGATACAGACAACAAAATCGTTTTTGCAAATGAAAGCTTTTGCAAGACAGTACACCTGCCAATGGAAAAGCTTCTCGCGAAACAGAGCCAACGGCTAGCTTGGGAAGTTGATGAGGTGAACAAAGGGGCAAGCTTGCCTTGGCTAAAAACACTAGCCAACGGAGAAAGTGTACGTTCAGTAATGCTCTCTTATGTGGGTAAGTCAGGACTAAAGACGTCACTCTCTACTAATGCTTCTGCCATTCTTGGAGTTAATGGTGAGCTTATGGGAGCACTGGTGACTTTCGACGATATTTCAAAAGTAGAAAAAACGAATCAGGAGCTAACAAGGTTAATATCAGAGCTCGATAAGAGTCAGAGGGAAATCAATCGGCAGAATAAGGAGCTCAAGTACCTAGCGACAAGGGACTCGCTGACGGGCGTGCTTAATCGAAGGTCACTTATGCAAAACCTCGATACAACTATGGTATCTGCCTATGATACTCATGAGCCAATATGTTGTTTAATGATTGATATTGACCACTTCAAACGGGTAAATGATAACTATGGGCACTTGGAGGGTGATAATGTTATTAAGCTTCTGGCCAATACCTTAGTAAAACATAGTAGGCCCAATGATCTGGTTGGTCGTTATGGTGGAGAGGAATTTCTCCTAATTCTCCCCGGTTCTAATGAAGAGGCTGGCATGGCAACCGCCGAGCGTATACGTGTGGCGATTGAAAGCAGCCATCACAGTCAACGCGATAATCATATACCCGTTACCGCGAGTTTTGGCATCAGCTGCTGCCTTACTGGCATCAACGATGCACGAATCGACGCGGCGGAGTTTATTGACCGAGCTGATATGGCTCTATACAAGGCTAAGCAGACGGGACGTAACCGGGCTGTCTGTTGGTCTAAGGATTTGGAGCATAGCTCAAAGTTGGATAGTTCAAACATTAAGAAAGAAGCCATCCAGTCAAAACCTAGACTTGAGTATAAAGTCGCCACTACTGAATCGAGTGAAGCTGCAAGGAAATCTCTTGTCAAAAGCTCTTTAGGGCGAACCGTTGAAACCACTGTATTTTTAGACAGAATCAATCAGGCACTAAAATCTGCTAAGCGTGGTGAAGACACTAATGCCGTCGTCGTCTTTAATTGCGATGAAATTCAATATGTATATGAAACTATGGGTATCAGCCATGCGGAAAACCTAAGCGATAAACTTCTAAGCAGAATAAGTAAAATGCTTAGAGAAACTGATACAGTCGCCATTAGTGATGATGAACGAGGAAACTTTAGCGTTTCACAGATCAGTACCAATGATGTTGTCGTACTTCTTCCTGGAGTGGCGGCCGAAAGTGATATTAGCAATATCATGCACCGAATTTTTGTAGATCTCAGTCGCCCGGAACTTGTCAACTCTCATGACGTTTTTCTCGACTGCTACGCAGGTATCTCTATTGCAGGTATCGATGGCGACAACCCCGAAGACCTAATACGATTCGCCAGTCAGGCTATGTTAGAGGCCAAGCGAAACAAACTAAAACAACGGTTTCTATTTTTCTCCAAAGAAATCGATGCAAACTGCAAACGCCAGTTTACGTTGGAGTCTGACCTTTACAAGGCAATCGACCAGCAGCAGTTTTTCTTGCACTATCAACCTAAAGTAATTTTGGCTACTGGGCAAGTTTACGGTTTAGAAGCCTTGATTCGTTGGAAGCACCCTGAGCTAGGAATTGTTTCTCCTGCCGAGTTCATTGGTTTATCAGAAAGAATTGGATTAATAGGGTCTGTAACTGAGTGGGTTATTAGAAGGGTTGCTGAAGACTTTCATCACTGGCAGTCCTTGGGCCTTAGTGTGGATAAGGTTGCAGTAAACTTATCGGCAAGTGAATTTCATGACCAGAAGCTTGCCCAGAATCTGATCGCTTTACTGGAAGAGGTAGAATTGCCGAAAAACAACATCGAGTTTGAGATTACAGAAACAGTTTTGATCTCTAATAAGTATGCAGCGGCTTGCCTGATGGAAACTCTATCTGAAGCCGGCATACAAATAACGCTTGATGACTTTGGTGTGGAATATTCATCTCTCGCTTACATCAAGCACTTCCCGATAGAGTCGATTAAAATAGATCGATCCTTTATTAGTGAGTTAAATACAGATCGTTGTAACGCGGCTATCGTTAAGTCAATGATATCGCTGGCTAAGAGCTTGGATCTATGTGTAATTGCCGAAGGTATAGAGACCGAAGAGCAACTTGCGTTCTTACATGCATTGGCTTGCGATAAAGCACAAGGATTTTTCTTGGAGAAACCAATCCCTGCTGAACAGGTGATCACGATTCTAAAAAATAAAACGCTTTACGATAGTAGTAAGCTTTACTATGAAAGCGAAGATATTATTCGGCCCTATGCTGGTGAGGCCGTGGAGCCACTCAGTGGCATTGTTTAGCACTGAGCGGCTGTTCTGTTTTAGATCGACCCTATTTTCCAGCTGTACTGTCATCAGGGCATTGTTCGAGCTCCACTTCTCTTGGCTCCTGGGCGCATAGATCTTCGAGGCTCCCCAATTGGGAGGCATCACCTGGGCGCTTGCTGCCGCCGCCAAAGACCAACAAGTCCCCTTCTAGTAAACTGTCTACACTGCTTTCATCGCCTTCACCACCTGAAGCTGTAGGGCCAAGAGGAATACCTAAACCGCCGGGCGCGGAGATTTGCGGAGGAATACCACCACCAGGTGCAACAGGGTTGTTTGCCCCCTCGCCGCTGTTTGATGCAAGAGTAATTTCTAAGTTACCGTCGACGAAATTGATATCGTAGTTCTGAGATTCGAATCCAGAAATGCTGATGTTGTAGTTCCCTGGGCTTGCCGCGCCTTGAGAGCTACCCCCATAACTAGCTTCTCCGTTTAAGTTAGCTATCGATTCGCCACTTACAAAACCAGTGGCTGTAAAACCATTGCCACCAGAGTATGCTGGGCCGGAGTCTTGGCTATCGTCGTTTGCACGAATGGTAAGGTCCGCTGGCGTAATATCTGCTGTACTATTGCTATCTGTATTGCTTAATACATAGTTCCCGGCGTCTGCGCCCGAAAGCTCAATGTCAGTACTACTAACGTTGATATCAATAGCTGCATTCGCATCGTCAAAGTTATTGTTGCTCGAAGACGCGCTAACGGTATCGCCTTCTTCCAAGCCTGTGAGATTAAAGTCCACAGTGGCAATAGTTGTACCGTCGTAAACTTTATCGTTTGCGGTAGTACTTACTGTAATCTCTTTTGCAAAGATATCAGCGTTATCTGTACTGCTATCGCTTGCTAAAACATAGTTTCCACTATCCAAGCCTGACAGCACCAAGCCTTCCGTGGTCACTGTCTTGTTAGAACCCGCATTTTTATCGTCAAATGCGCTACCGCTGGCGCCTACCAGCACTGTATCACCCGCAATAATACCTTCCAGCTCTAAGCTCACGTCAGCTTGGGTGCTACCGTCATAGGTTTTATCACTTGCTGTGCTGTTAACGGTAATTGTCTTAGCGTTAATATCTGCACTCGCATCAGTATTGGCAATGGTAATATTGTAGTTGCTAGCGTCGCTCCCTGATATGTTCAGATCTCCGAAGCTTACGGCTTTATTTTGACCTACATTTTTGTCATCAAAATTTGCAGTACCGCTGCTGATACTAACATCATCCCCAGCGATAATTTCGCCATTACTATCAATATTAAAGCTGGCGATGGTTGTTCCGTCATACTCTTTATCGGCCACACTAACATTGACACTGACATCTTTTACATTGATATCGGCGGTGTCTGTGATGGTGGTTTCAGCTAGTACATAATTCCCACCATCGCTACCGGACAAGGTGATTCCAGTAGAGGTAACAGTCTTTTCGACTCCCACGTTTTTATCACTAAAGCTATCGGATGATGAGCTTACGGTTACGGTATCCCCGCTGATAACTCCCGTAAGTTCTAGTTCAACGTTAGCCGATGTATTGCCATCGTAGATTTTATCGGCCGCTGTACCAGTCACGGTGATCTGCTTAGCCGTGATATCCGCAGTCACATCAGTATTGGCGATGGTGATATTGTAGTTATCTTTATCGTCCCCACTGATGCTGAGATCGCCAAAGGTAACCGTTTTATCATCACCGACATTTTTATCACTAAAGTTGGCATTGCTGCCGGCGATGGTGACGTCGTCGCCGCTAATGATGGTACCGCTGCTGTCGATGTCGAAATCGGCTACGGTGGTGCCGTCATAGATTTTGTCTTCGACAGAAGCGGTTACGGTAACGTCTTTCTTAAAGATGTCGGCCGTGTCAGTGAGTGTGGTTTCAGCTAGGACATAGTTGCCGCCATCGGTACCACCTAAGGTGACACCAGAAGAGGTAACCGTTTTATTCTCACCCGCATCCTTGTTATCAAAGGTATCGCTGGCCGAGCTTACGGTAACGGTATCGCTACTGAAGACACCACTTAAGGCCAAGTCTACATCGGCACTGTCGTTTCCATCATAGGTTTTGTTTTCGGCGGTACTGCTGGCCGTGATTTCAAACGGAGTGATATCGGCTTGAACCACCACGGTGCTGTTGGCGATTTCATAGTTGCCGGCATCAGTGCCACTTAGGCTGTAACCGCCAATGGTGACATCTTTGTCGTCATCGACGTTTTTATCCGAGAAGCTGCCGCTTGCGCCAGTGAGGCTAATATTATCAGTGGCGATAAAGTCGGTAGTGCTTGCGGTAATGTCGGCATCGCGGGTGCTGTCGTAGACTTTATCGGCCGCTGTGCCAGTCACGGTGATCTGCTTAGCAGTGATATCCGCAGTCACATCGGTATTAGCGATGGTGATATTGTAGTTATCTTTGTCGTCACCACTGATAGTGAGATCGCCAAAGCTAACTGTTTTATTCTCACCAACATTTTTATCACTAAAGTTGGCATTGCTGCCGGCAATGGTGACATCGTCGCCGCTAATGATGGTACCGCTGCTGTCGATATCAAAGTCGGCCACAGTCGTGCCGTCATAGATTTTGTCTTCGACAGAAGCGGTTACGGTGACGTCTTTCTTAAAGATGTCGGCCGTGTCGGTGAGTGTGGTTTCAGCTAGGACATAGTTGCCGCCATCGATGCCGCCTAAGGTTACACCAGAAGAGGTAACCGTTTTATTCTCACCCGCATCCTTGTTATCAAAGGTATCGCTGGCCGAGCTTACGGTAACGGTATCGCTACTGAAGACACCACTTAAGGCCAAGTCTACATC
>JAOXRT010000088.1 GCA_025800365.1 Cellvibrionaceae bacterium
TTTTTAAAAGAACGTTGTCAAATTTGGCTGACCCTGAGGATGTTCTTATTTCCGCCCATACATTTTCTTAAATTTTTGGTCAAATCTCAGCCACAACGTTCTTGTAAAAATTGTTCTTATAAAAAAAGAGTGTATCAGAAGAGCGTAGAGGGCACTGCACAAACTTTTAGCTTGAACACCAGCACATAGGTTAAATGCCGAGTAGTCAGCGTTTCATTTTCAGCCCGCCATTATTGATCTTTACAGGGGGTTCACTCGAGCCCATGAAACCTCCTCTCCAACGCCCTCCCCCCCCACCGCCCCTATACCCACCTAGCATGCAATAAAGTATTGACAAGAGAGGATCCGATCTCTTGATTATTGATTAATTAGGCAAGACAGTCCATGCGTCGGGGATCTTACTCGGTGTTTTCTGGCCGGGTTATACGAAACCGCTGGGTAGAGCACATTGTAGTTTGATCAATAAGGTTATAGCGCAAGCTGGCTGCATTACGTCTGTTTCTGGCCGTGTTATACCAAACCGTTGGGTGGGGCACCTTACAGTTTGATCGATAAGGTTATAGCGCAAGCTGGCTGCATTACTCCTATTTCTGGCCGTGTTATACCAAACCGTTGGGTGGGGCACCTTACTGTTTGATCGATAAGG
>JAOXRT010000092.1 GCA_025800365.1 Cellvibrionaceae bacterium
CTTCGGCTTTGTAAAAGGGTCAGCAGTTTTAGCAGGCGTTCGGCTTTATTCATGGTTTGGGCTAATGTTTACAGGCCTTGTAGTGTAGTTATACAGCTATCCAGTTATCTTCAATATCGAAAAATCGCTTATGTTTAAGCGGATTCGGCTTGCGACATAATTTCACTACAGGCCTGCATATGGCGCACGCGCACCGTGTCGGTATCAATATGGGCCATCATATCTTGGCAGAGTGCATTTTGCATAAAGTTTTCACTGGCTTGTTGGGCTGCTTCCAGGTTTTGCCAATACACAATATCGTGCCAAAGGCCGTCTTCATCGCAGCTAAGAGAGCGATAAATAAAGCCTGCCTGGGCGTGTAAAAAAGCCTCCATGGCATTGGCGGTACTGCTCATGGCATCGACGCCAACGCCTTCTTTGCAACGAAAGGTCACTAATTCAATCACAGAATTTTGCATGCTATTTCCAGTTTTTTGAGGGTAGAAGAAAGGGCTGTGCCCGAGTGGAGATAATAAGCTGGGGGTGCTGACAAGATCTGTCAGTAGCGCCTTATTGTCGATGTAGGATAATCGGCGAGGAACGCTCTAGTTCATGGGAGCGAAAGCGTCTGGGGTAGAGAGAAGAGGGCAGAAGTGGAGGGAAAGCCGGGCATGGCAGCGACTAACCGTCCGCTGCCATTGCCTGCTGTTCGATACTATCGCCCACCACACAGTTGCGGCCAGATTCCTTGGCTTTATAAAGCGCTTCATCGGCGACTTTTAGCTGCGCATCAATGCTATCCATATAGATATTGGAGATGCCAGTACTAAAGCTGATGGTTAAGGTATTGTTGTCAATTTCGATGGGGCTATGGGAAATAATTTCTCGCACTTTATCCATCAGGGTGCAAGCCTGCTGGTTATTTAAGCCGGGCATTAATACAAAAAATTCTTCGCCACCTGCGCGCGCCACAATAAAGCGTTCAAGGGCTTCATTAAGTGCCTTGGAGAAAAACTTTAAAACACCATCGCCCACATCATGGCCATAGGTATCGTTAATTTTTTTGAAAAAATCAATGTCCAATACGGCAACGGCAAGGGGTGTGTTTTCTGCCTTGGCTTGCTTATGAACACAGCTGGCATTAGTGAAAAAGTAACGACGATTATAGGCGCCGGTAAGGAAGTCGCGATTGGCAATATTGCGCGCTTGTTCTAAGTGCTCCATGGCTTCAATATTGTGCATTACTCGACACTGAAACTCTTCACGATTAAATGGCTTGTGCAAAAAGTCGTTAGCGCCATTCTTAATAAACTTAGCTGATAGGGCTTCTTCGCCTTCACCCGATAGGCCAATAATGACTAGATCAGATTTCTCATATTTATTGCGCAGGTTACGCACCAGCTGTACACCATCCATATTGGGCATATGGTAATCGGTAATTAGCATTTTTATGTCGGGCTGCTGCATCAAAATATCGATAGCGTCTTTGCCATCGACTGCGGTGTACACCTCGAATAGATACAGTTTGAGCAGATCACTGATGTAGCGGCGAGAAGTTGATGAGTCTTCGGCGACTAGCACTTTAACTTGTTGATTGCGCCAAATGCGGTTCAGTAGGCCAATGGCATAGCGATAAGAGAAGCGGCCTTCTTTAGTAACGTAGTCGATAATACCCTTGCTAAATAGGTGTTTTCTTCGTTCTTCGTCGAAACTGGAAGTTAGTACTATAGTGGGAATTTTGTGGCTAAGTGTGTAGTCAACCACCTCGCCATCTTCGGCATCGGGTAGGTGGAGGTCAACCAATGCGGCGAAAATTTGATCGCCTTCACGCTCGACGATCTCTTTCGCTTCGCTAAAACTTTGTGCGTATAGACCAATAAAGTCGGATTCTAAGTTCACGAAGTAGCGCAACACTTTCATCACCGTGTGACTATCTTCGATAATTAGAATTTTTTTCATTGTTGTTCTCTGCTGCTACACCCTTCCTTGCTATTTAAATCCCTAGTGACCACCTTCCATTGGTTGACCACGCAATAATACGCTTACAATTTATTCGGCCTAGGCAGCGAATTCTATAGCGCTAAATGATGTTTTCAGTATAGTTGAAGAGAAAAAAATGCGTAGCCGGAATAGTGAAGAGAATGGCCCTTTTTTATATAAGGTCTAAACGGCTCGGGAGCTACTGTAGATGAGGCAATTAGCGCCCAGGCATGGACCTGGGCGCCAATAAATTACTGCTCTAATTCTTGCTCGGCAAATTCGCCATCGAACAGTGGGCTGGATAGATAACGCTCGCCAGAATCCGGCAAAATAGCCACAATAACTTTACCGATATTTTCTGGTTTTTCGGCTTGGCGTAGCGCAGCGGTTAATGCGGCACCGCAAGAAATTCCGGCCAAAATACCTTCTTCTTTCATCAATCGATGGGCGTTCGCCATAGCTTCTTCATTGCTAACGGTTTCCACTTCATCGATCAAAGAGATATCTAAGTTACCCGGAATAAATCCGGCTCCAATTCCCTGGATTTTATGCGGGGAAGGAGTAGGGTCTTGGCCTGCCATGGTTTGGCTAATCACCGGAGAGCTTTCAGGCTCAACAGCTACAGTGGTGATGGCCTTGCCGGCCGTCTTTTTAATGTAGCGACTGATACCGCTGATGGTGCCGCCTGTACCAACGCCTGCACAAAGGATATCCACCTTGCCATAGGTATCTTTCCAGATTTCTGGGCCGGTGGTTTTTTCGTGGATCAGCGGGTTGGCTGGATTTTCAAACTGCTGGGGCATCCAGGTGTTGTCTGGGTCCTTACGGCAGATCTCCTCGGCCTTGGCAATGGCGCCTTTCATGCCTTCAGCACCTGGGGTAAGCACAAGGTTGGCTCCTAAGGCTTTGATCAGCTTGCGACGCTCTAGACTCATGGTATCTGGCATGGTCAGCGTTAGAGAATAGCCTCTGGCTGCACAAACGAAGGCCAGCGCAATACCGGTGTTACCACTGGTTGGCTCTACCACCATGGTATTGGGCTTTAAAATACCCGCTTCTTCGGCGGCCCAGATCATGCTTGAGCCAATGCGGCACTTAACGGATGCGGCTGGGTTTCGAGATTCGAGTTTTACGTATACTTCTTTATCAGTGATGCGATTTAAGCGAACCAAGGGGGTGTTGCCGATGGTTTTGGAGTTATCGCTGAAGATATCTTGCATGGTTATGCCCTTTGCTAGACCCAAGTTTTGGACTTCTAAATAGCAGAAGCACTAAGACTTAACGGTTAAATTCTATAGTTTTATTCAATCCAATTTCATGGTGGGGTGCAAGCGAAAACCCCCATTTATTAACCATAGCGCATTCATGCGATCTATTCCCATAATAATTAAAGATAATATTGGGTGGGTTTTTAATTTCAATTCCCTATTTGTGTCTGGGCCAGAAGTCTTTAATACTCTTAATCGAGCCCTACAAGAATAATAGAAACATTAAGGAGTGCTGTATGGCCATCTTGGAACATACTCTTGGTATTCTGCTTCACCCGGATAGCGAATGGAAAGCCATTCGTAATGAACGTCACTCATTTGCGCAGGTATTTCTCAGTCACGTGCCTATTCTGGCACTTATTCCATGTGTATCCATGTTTTATGGTGTAACTCAGGTTGGTTGGAGCATCGGCGATGGGAGTGCCGTTAAGCTTACCGCTGAGAGCGCCCTCTGGTTATGTGTTTTAACCTATGTCGCCATGCTCGCTGGGGTTCTAGTGTTGGGCGAGTTTATTAATTGGATGTCGAAAACTTACGGTGTATCTGATGATGCTGATCGCCGTCACTACGAAGGTACCGCTTTAGCGGTTTACATTACTACCCCGGTATTCCTAGCGGGCATCGTGGGTTTATACCCAGATCCGGTGATCTACTCGGTGGTTCACATTCTGGCTGGTGCCTATGCGGTTTACCTAGTCTATGAAGGTATCCCGATTTTGATGAATATCGATAAAGATCGCGCCTTTATGTACGCTTCATCTGTGGTCACCGTGGGCTTGGTGATGCTGGTGATGGTACGAGTAGGTTCGGTAATTATCTGGAGTCTTGGCGTAGGACCTGTTTACGCAGACTGACGCCGAATAAAAATAGTTATTTTGAGGGCGGTTTTTACCGCCCTTTTTTGTGTCTGCAGGGCTAGCGGTGCAGGCTTATCATTCTTTCGAGGAATGTTTTTTCTTAAAGCGATAGTAAGAAGTGATATCGCTAAAGCCCATTAGACTGCTTATTTCGCTAGGGCTAAGCCCACTTTGGTTTAATCGCTGAAGGCGCTTTATACGTTCTTTTTCTAATAATTCACTAAAACTGCAAGATTCTTCTTT
>JAOXRT010000098.1 GCA_025800365.1 Cellvibrionaceae bacterium
CTGCACGGATGATTTTGTGCTGTGTGAAAAACTGCTCGCCGCGGGCTGCCGGATACTCATGCCTTGGGGCGCACCAATTGGCACAGGTAACGGCCTAATGAACCCTTACGCCTTAAAGCAACTTCGCCAACGCCTGCCAGAAGCTACGTTGATTGTAGATGCCGGGATCGGAGCACCCTCCCATGCCAGTCAGGCCATGGAGCTAGGTTACGATGCAGTTTTGCTAAATACCGCAGTCGCTGCAGCAAATAAGCCGATTGCAATGGGTGAAGCCATGGGGCTTGCGGTACAAGCTGGACGCCTCGCCTATGAAGCGGGAATTATTCAAGAGCAAGAAACCGCACAACCCAGCACCCCTACATTGGGCACCCCGTTTTGGCACCAAGATTCAACGCCCTAACGCCTCAAATTCCACATACTAAAAGTACTAGCTAACGCAATAAGACAGCCATAAATCATGATGGATAAAAAGTTACACCGCCCTTTAAACAGCCGAGCACAAAGTCACGCTGCGCCACGTAAAGGCCGCAGCCGCCCAGCCGTGTTGTGCATAGGTGGCAGCGACAGTTCAGGTTTAGCTGGGCTGCAAGCCGATGCTCGTTTTTGCGAAGCCCTCAACGTGCATTGCTGTCAGCTAGTAACCGCGGTAACGGCGCAAAACAATAACGGTGTTTATGCATCTACGATAAGCTCAATCGCCGATTGCCAAGCTCAACTGGATGCCGCCCTTGCCCTAAAGCCCCAAGCCATTAAAGTTGGTCTTATCGCGAGCATTGAACAACTCAACTGGTTATGTGAAGTCCTACCAAAGATAAACTCCCTACCCGTCATCTTTGACCCGATTACCATTGCCAGTAGCGGCCAAGCTCTGGCCGACAGTAACGTTAATAAACACATTGCAAAGCTACTGCCCCATTGCGAGCTTATTAGCCCCAATTTACTGGAAGCCGCCGAGCTCAGCCAGCTAGCCATTGCAACAGAAAACGATATTCAAAAAGCGGCCGATGTTTTTCATGAACATGGCACACCCTGGGTTTATATAAAAGGCGGCCATGGTGATGAACAATCCTCGCTAATCACCGATATCATCAGCCATGAGCAGCACAGCTTTGCACTAGAACAGCCACGCCAAAGTAATAACAACAGCCGAGGAACGGGATGCGCCCTTGCAAGCAGCATTGCAGCTTGCCTCGCGCTAGCTTATGACATGGTAGATGCACTGGTCATCGCCAATATGATTTTGGCTGAATCGATACAAAATGCCGCAGCGATAAACGAACAAAAAGGGCCAGTAAAAGCTTGTGGCTTTCCCAAGAGTCACTGGCCGCACTACCGAGAACTCTATAAAAACGAGACCAGCCCTTTTGATTTTCCTGATTGCGTTGGTGATAATTGCGGAAGAAATCTTGATGCACTGAACAAGCAGAGCCTGGGCCTTTACCCTGTAGTCGATAACTATGAGTGGCTAAAGCGCTTGCTACCTCTTGGCATAAGCACCATACAATTACGCATCAAAAACCTTGAAGCTAGCGCGTTAAAAGAAGAGGTTAAAAAATCCATCCAACTCGCAGAACAGTACCAATGCCGTTTATTCGTTAACGATCATTGGCAACTTGCGATTGAGCTGGGTGCCTATGGCATTCACCTAGGCCAAGAAGACGCTGACACGGCTGATTTACAAGCAATTGCACAATCTGGCCTGCGCCTAGGTATTAGCAACCACACTCATTTTGAATTGGTACGCTGTTTAGCCATAAACCCCTCTTATATTGCCTGCGGCCCAGTTTTCGCCACCGACAGCAAGGAGATGCCCTGGATACCCCACGGTATCGCCGGCTTACAATATTGGTGCGAAGCTTTAGCTCGGCAAAAACGCCCACTTGTTGCCATTGGCGGTATCGATGAATCAAATATCGCTGACGTGGCCCAGTGCGGCACTAGCGGCATCGCACTTATATCCGCCATCAGCAAAGCCAAGAATCCAGAAGCCGCCTGCAAGCAGCTACAAAAGCTAATCGAGAGTAAACAGCCTCAAGCAAGTGACAGCCGACTGACACTCAACCACCAGCTAACTCAATAAACTCAAAAACTAGTAGCCCCTAAGCCATGTCTTCAAAAGATAATTTGCAACTAAGCCAACAGGAACAATTGCGTTACCTGCGTCAAACTCAATTGCCGAACTTTGGCGAATCCGGGCAGCTCAGGCTTAGACAAAGCAAAGTACTAATTATCGGCGTAGGCGGTCTGGGTTGCCCCGCCGCCCAGTATTTAACAGCTGCAGGGATTGGTGAGATTACCCTAGTCGATGAAGATCAAGTGAGCCTTAGTAATTTGCAAAGGCAAATCCTATTTAGCGAGTCTGACATCGGCAAAAATAAAGCCCAGGCCGCAAAGGAAAAACTGCAGACCAATAATAGCGACATCAAAATTATCGCCTTCCCCCACAAACTAAATCCTCATAATGCGCATCAGCTTATTAAACGTAGCGATCTCGTTTTAGATTGCACCGATAACTTTCATAGCCGCTATTTAATCAACGACATCTGCGCTCACTACAACAAACCCTGGGTTTATGCCAGCGTATTGGGTTTTGAAGGACAAGTCGCATTGATCAATCCAGAGCATTCCTGCTTTCGCTGTTTATACCCCGAGCTTGCCGAAACTCCGAATTGTAACCAAGCGGGCGTACTGGGTGTAATACCTGGTATCGTTGGCAGCATGCAAGCACTCTTAGCTATAGATCAACTAGCCAACACACAAATCAGTGATACAAGCAAAGCGGCCAACAAACTTCAGCTAGCCCAAGGGCTAAGCAGTCGATCTATTACGCTAGCTAAATCACAGCAATGCAAATTGTGCAGCGGTCAAAAGAACTATCTAGATTTTTGGGATGACTACCATGACCCGAGCCAAGGTTTAGACCTTATTCCAAATGCGCAAAAAATTAGCTGGGCGGACTATGAAAAGCTATCCGCAGGAAACACGGTATTGATTGATGTTCGAAGCCAAGCTGAACACTCACGCTTTAACCGTGGCGGCATTAACATTCCCCTCGCCCAACTGGAAGATCATTTAATTGTGGAAAAAGATACTCAGTATGTATTTTACTGTGAAAGTGGCCAACGAAGTTTGAGCGCTATTGCCAGCTTAATGCAAAACCAAACGATTGCTAAAGACCTAGCACCCAACATCTACGCCATAACAGAAGCCTTAAAGTCAACTTAAGACCCATGGCACACATAAAAAACTCGATAGTCTTATACACAAGAGTGTCCTAGTAGTGGTTCATGTATGCTAGGCGTAGATTAGAACACTTTACATTCCCACATGCTTATCTACGACCACTGTAGAACCTCCTGCCGAAGTCATTACAAACTCTCCGGTATATACCCCTAAAGGGCTTATATTCAGGCCATTAGCGAAATAAGTTCCCCGGCTTGAATCATCACAATGGTAGCTACCTGATGTGTTGATTCTATCACCATAGAATTCATACTCGCCTTCGAATTCACAGACACCACTTGCCAGCCCCTTTCTCACTAGCCTAAAGCGCTCTTTATCGATGTTAAATTTGAATCGAGTTGTATCAATGCTGAGACTACCTGTACTTCCCCCCCTAAACCCTTCAGATCTACCTGTGTACGAATCCATCGACAAAGGCCAGTGTGGTCGATTCTGAGGAGTGTTAAATATTTCAATCAAACGATCATAGTCGTAATTTTTTAGGGTGACCTTTTCCACGGAAAAACTTTGTTTAGCGGTCGACCACTCCAACTGAGCCTCGCTATTTTTATCAGGAAAACCGCTTACACTAATCGTCCTTTTTAAGTTTCGAACAAAATTGCCACCCCCGGCTTTAACACTCTTAAAGCTGTGTTCAGCGAATAATTCACCGTCAGCATATGCAGCTATAGAATGCTCACCCTCTGCCAATTCACCATAATTAAAAAGCAATGAAAAACCGGTATCCGAATGACCACAGATAGAAACGGTATCTAGCCTTTCAGTTCCAGAGCCAGCAATACCGATACGGCGATCATTGATCCAAACCTCAATTTCTGAGGCCGCACAATGCCAACCGCTAATTACCCCTATACCTGAATCAACTTTGTCTTTGGCTGGATTCTCTAGATGTCCCTGAGCCAATGAAAAGCCGGATAACGAACATAGAAAGATCACTTTTTTAATCATGCACAAGCCCTTTTACATTTGAATGTCGTCATTAAAATATCAAGGGCCAGTTAATAAACTCTTAATGTAGATAGATTTTGATCGCTTGGCATTTGGCCGTTAAAGGTCATTGGCTAATCGCGCCGACAAGCAAACAGCCAAAAACAACAGGAAAGCTTCAGGAAGCAGAGAAGAAATATAATCCAAGTAAATCCTTTGGAATTTTGAAAGGCGCAGAAGCTTAAGGCTAGTTTTTATCAAAAGAAATTTTAGAGGGGCTTACAGGGAGCATCTTAGCTATTAGAAAGAGAATTAGAGTAAGGCTGAAGATTAATTACCGAAAGAAATAATGGGGTGGCTGACGGGGATCGAACCCGCGACCACCGGAATCACAATCCGGGGCTCTACCAACTGAGCTACAGCCACCACTGCAAAGGATGGATATCCTTGAGGGTGTCGCTGGATGGGCTTATAGGGAAAATGGCGCGCCCGGCAGGACTCGAACCTGCGGCCATCCGCTTAGAAGGCGGATGCTCTATCCAGCTGAGCTACGGGCGCCTATAAGGTCAAACGTCGCTCTTAAAAAAGATGGTCGGAGTGGAGGGATTCGAACCCCCGACATCCTGCTCCCAAAGCAGGCGCGCTACCAGGCTGCGCTACACTCCGACTAAACTCGGCATACGCCGCGTTTCAGGAGGTGCGAATAATACAGAGGGGCCTAAACCGCGTCAACGCCTTTACTCCAAAAAAAGCTAATTTCTTTGAATTCATAGACTTATGCTGTCGAAACAGCCTGGCTGTACAGATAACAAGCAAAACAAATTATGGCCCAAATCTCGACCCCAAGGGGCCGCTATGGGAAAATAGGCGGCTTTTACAGCTTGAGAATTGCGCCTATGCCCGCCCTGCTTTTAGATGGTAAAGCCCTCGCCCAGAAAACCGAACAAGAACTCGCCAGTCGCGTCAGTGCCCTAAAACAGCGCAGCAGCGGCCAAACCCCTATTTTGGCCACCATTTTGGTGGGCGGCGACCCGGCTTCGGCCACCTATGTAAAGATGAAAGGCAATGCCTGTGAGCGCATTGGCATGGGTTCGCTCAAGGTTGAACTGCCTGAAGAGACCACCACCGAACAGCTATTGGCCGAGATTGACGCCCTTAATAACAACCCCAATGTACACGGTATCTTGCTGCAACACCCGGTACCCGCCCAGATTGA
>JAOXRT010000100.1 GCA_025800365.1 Cellvibrionaceae bacterium
CGTGGGCAAACCGCTGCTCAGAAAAATCGTTATACAGCAGCTCTGTATTTACAGGAAGTTCTGGTTCGCTTTGTTGCTGCAAACGATGAACATCATGGGCTAAGTGTAGTGTAGGAACAGTAGATGCAGAATTTATACCAAGAAAGTGAGAATCCGCCCCATCCAGATTTATAGTCACAGCGCAACGCTTGCTAAGTCGACAAGCCGCAACCGCTGTACTGCCTCCAAAGGACATCCCAGTAAATGCTATCTTGTCATAACGTCCTCGACTTGCGGCTGCTCGCACATGAGCTGGTAATTCTCCATCTGCGAGGTAATCTGCAACAAATAATTGGTCAGCAACCCACTGCGGTGCACTACGCGTCAATTTAGAATCGCCGGCTGCATAAGCACGCTCTATATACTGCATAAAAAAATCGAAGCGTTTATTCATATCTACTTCGCGATAAGCCTTTTTACGAAGTGCCTTAATTTCCTCCTGCAATTGATTCTGCTCTGGTATATAAGCCTCAATTAACTCACCAGAAGCAAACTCTACAGCGGCCGCATCGTAGGGGTGATGAATACTGAAAACCAAATAACCCTCACTCGCGATAGACTCCAAGAGAGCTGTGCTTTGCCACATATAGGAATACAAGCCATGGCTAAAAATAACTACCGGCAATTGCTGTCTATCAATAACAGGGGCATTCTCCACGCTATTCGTAGTTACACGGCTAAAATGGCTAAAGATCCCACTCGGCAATGACATTAACTTAGCCATGCCAGCCATAGTTCCGGAAACTTCGGATTCGCTGGCATAGGGGCGCTTCGCTCTATCCCCAGTATTTTTCGCGGGGTACCACACTCTTAGTTTCAGTTTACGATCTGGACAACTTTTTTTCTGACACAAAAGTTCAGGCCGGCCATGATCCGTCAATTCGAAATCGGCAACCCCTACAGCATAGCGGCCTGTAGGTTTAGGCAACGGATCTACCGGAAACTGCCAGGGTATATAAGCGGCTACTAGAAATAGCAGGAGTAATATTCCATTCGCCAATTTGAAAAGCTTGGGGAATCTATCTACAACCAGCTGAAACCTCTTCCTTAGCGCCACTATTATCAAACACAAAAGCGAGCCATACAGCAAAAACTGCCCGTGCCAACGTAAGTCCAGAAGAATAAAAAGTGAAATCGCCACAAGGGACCATTTAACACTCTGCTTTCCCTTGAAAGGTGGTAAGAAACCCAGCAAGCAAAAAAGCAACAAGCAAGTAGACGCGAGCACCTCACTCAACAACATAAATCAAACCCTGAAAGCTATTCAAATTATCGCAGTTTAAATCAACAGTTTATTTGCACCAAGCTACGAGAAACATCGAGAGTGTCAGTCCTGCTTCGATGTCGTTTTTCATTGTCATTTTGACAGCGGCTTTATTGTTCTCACTGCTCATACTTCGTAATTTAAATATGAGTAAGTATTTAGCTATGGAATTTAAGTACCATTTTCACAAACGCAAACTGCGACAAGCTCTTCTAATTAATGATTATAAATTTGAACATGTCGATACATTAGAGGTTGAGCTGTCAGTAGACGGTTATTTCGGCAGAGGGGAAGCTGCGGGCGTCTATTATCTCAATGATAATCGCGATCATATGGAATCGCAGTTAGTTCAAGTGCAAGAGGCTATTCAGGAAGGTATTGATTCTCAGAACTTAGCAGAATTATTAACAGCAGGTGGTGCTAGAAATGCCATCGATTGTGCGCTTTGGGATTTAAGCTGCAAGCGTAACGGAAAAGATATCTGGCAAAAATTAAAGCTAGCACCTAGAAATTTGCACACCGCCTTTACTATCGGACTGAACTCCCCGGAGGTCATGGCCAAACAAGCCATTAAAGCTAATGGTTTTCAACGCTTAAAATTGAAGCTCAACAGTCAACAAGTAATAGAAAGACTAAGCGCTGTACATCGAGCTAGGCCTGATGCCGAGCTTATTTTAGATATCAATCAAGGTTGGAACGAAGACGAACTCATGGATTTACTTCCGCAGCTTAAATCCTACGGCGTTGTTTTGCTCGAACAACCACTTGCAAGGGGGGCTGATGAACTCTTAAAAATCTTAGATAGAGATATTGCTATCGCTGCAGACGAATCATGCCTCGACCTGAAGGACTACCATAACATTAAGGAACGCTATGATGTCATCAATATTAAACTGGATAAATGTGGCGGCTTTAGCGAAGCTTTAAACCTGGTTAAACAGGCAAGAGCTGATGGTAAACAGCTCATGGTAGGAAATATGATCGGCAGTTCACTAGCCATGGCGCCCGCCTACGTGATAGGTCAATATTGCCAATTTGTCGACATTGATGGTCCCCTTCTCCTCCAAAACGATTGCCGAAATGCCATGCGATTCCACAAAGATGGATTATGCGAAGCCCCAACAGCTGCTTTATGGGGTTAAAATATCTCAATTTTACGTTTTGCATATATAAATTTCTTAAAAGCACAGTTACATTGTTTAAATATGTGTAACCTCCTCGCTTTGCTGCTAAGACGTGTAATTTATGCAACAACATATTCGCAGAGAAATTTCCGACGCTTTTGCCTCTTCAAAGGACGCCAGCTTGCAGGAAATGATTCGGGAAAACACACTCGAAATTGAGGCAGAGGAGTTTTTCCCCGGTGGTCATATCACCCGCTATCATGTACACAATCAAGCTTTATATGGCCGGCAGGAAATCGTTCAAATCAATCGTGACTTTTCAGTTATAACTAGCAATATTGAAGCGACCAAAGCCTCTCAAACTAGTTACAGCGGCGCTGGCTGGCTGGCGTTGCAGCTTTGCGTAGCCGGTGAATATGAAGTTTCTATTAATAAACAGAATCCACAGATTCTTAAAGCTGGTGATTGCCGATTAGATATATTTAGCAAACGCGGTACCTTAAATCGCTACCAGCAGGGGGGCAGCCGCTATCGCAATGTTGCTCTATATATGAGCTTAGAGTCCTTCAAGCAACACCTAAACGTTGGACAGCACGCCGAGCGCATGTTGCAACAGCTGTTTCAAGAAGAGCTTATTCACCCACACGCCTCCAGCACATTCGAAGCTTCTAAATCCCTTATGATCTCCGCCAATGAGCTTTCGGAATTTGGACGCTTTGGGGGGCTACGGCCCGCCTATATCAAGGCTAAGGCCATCGAGTTTATGGTTTATGCGGCGAATTTTGCCCGCTGGCAAGGCCGTGGAGTTTCAGGCTTAAGAAGTCGAGCGAAGCTATCACGAAGCGTGGACATCGCCCAACAAACTAAAGCTATCATTGATCGAGAATATTCCATGGCTCATACCATCGATGAATTGGCTCAACGAATTGGTACCAATAGGACCACCTTGAGCCAATCATTCAGAGCAGAGTTTCAAGAAACACCGATGCAATATAGGCGACGTCTCAGGCTCGAAGTGGCTAAACAAATGCTGCAGTATCACGAAGGCTCGGTGGGAGAAGTTGCCGAACACGTAGGCTATGCTGATGCCTCTTGTTTCATAAGGGCTTTTAGAGACTACTATGGCGAAACCCCTGGCAGCTGACTATTCCGCAATAAATCTCTTATTTGTTTAATTCACGATTTATTTTTACTCTTCGCAAATTTTTTTTGCTTCAAATTCTTCATGCTACACGCCCTAAAATAATCTAAAAACACTAAAAATTCTGTAGCAGGAGAATGCCCATGATCCCCAAGTATGCCCAAGCTGCCTTACTGTCGTTGAGCGGCTTAAGTAGCAGCCAGGTCGCCATTGCCAACTCACAAGAAAAATCGGTTCAACTTGAGGAAATTGTAGTTACCGCAAGCCGGCGTGAGGAGAACTTACAGGATGTTGCTGCTTCCGTTGCCTCTGTAGACCCGCAAGCCCTGCAGGCTCATGGTTTCAATGAGCTACAGGATATTATCGAGTACACCCCTGGCGTCAGCTGGGAAGACGGTGGAGGCCGAGGTGTCGGAACCATAACCATGAGAGGTATTCCTCAATCTGGAGCCATTAGAACGGTGGGTATTTATGTCGACGATACCCCCTTAATTAGCGCCAGCGGTTTTAGTGGGGCCGCTGGGGGTACGATCGATGCGTCTTTGATTGATTTAAGTCGTATAGAAGTTATTAAAGGCCCTCAGGGAACTTTATATGGTGCTTCTTCGGTGGGAGGCATGATTCGCTACATTAGCCGTGCGCCTTCTTTGCAAGAAGTGCGGGGTGAATTCAGTGTGGATATTTCACATAATAAAGGCCCAGGCAGTCATAACACTATCGTAAGCGGCCGATTGAGTGGCCCAATCATCAAAGGCTCCCTGGGCGCTACCCTATCAGTTTTTCAGGCAGATGATGCTGGTTTTACGCAAGTGGTAGCTGCTGAGAACGGGAACCCGCTGCGTAAACGCGCTGATCAAGCTCAAAGCAAAGGCGTTTCAGTTGATCTGCTTTGGGAAGTTAATGAATCAGCCCAGATTAAATTTAAGTACCTAAAGCAAGAAGGTGAAAGTGATTTACTCAGTAGCGTCACTCTATTACCGGGCACAGACACACCAGCCTTTGCACATTACAGCACAATCAATCAGCCACTACCTTTGCAAAGTGAGACCGAGATCAGCTCGGTGAGCTTTGATTATAATTTTGAGTGGGGACAATTGAACTCTGTCAGCAGCCTTTCGGATCGCAGTGTATTCGTCAATCTCGATCGTAGTGCCCAACTAGCACCAGTAAACGATGCTATTTATGGCCTTAGCCCAGGCAGTACTGAGAGCGTCATCACAATTTCAAATCAAGACATGCAACGTTTCGTGCAAGAGATTCGTCTAAGTTCCCAGCAAAATCAAAGCTTCGAGTGGATCTTAGGTTTATTTTATATGAATGAAGATAGCGGGAACCGACAACAAGCGATACCGGAGCCTTACCTAGGTACAGGGCTCTTTGACGTTAGCTTCCCATCCGCGTACGAAGAGTTGGCATTTTTCGGCGATGCAACTTGGTATTTTAACGAAGACCTTGATATCACTTTGGGCTTACGCTATAGCGACCATGAAACGGAAATGGAAAATATTAGCAGTGGCCCACTGACCGGACCGGGACAAGACCTAAGCCAATTTAGCGATCAAACGGTAACTTATTTGGCTACGATGCGCTATCGACCTAACGAACAACTTTCGATTTATACACGAGTCGCCAGTGGATACCGTCCTATTTCAGCAAACCTTGCACTTTTAAATCCAGCGACAGGCGAAAACTTAGCTCAAACCTTTGTCGAATCCGATAAAATTTGGTCTTATGAATTCGGCCTCAAGGGTTTCAATCACGATGCCAGCCTACAATATGAGCTCTCGCTGTGGTATTCCGATTGGGATAACTTTCAAACTCGCTTTGCTTTTAATGGCGTATCTGTAGGCGCAAACGCTCAAGGTCGCTTGATGGCAAAAGGGGTAGACTTCAATTTATCGCAGCAATTATTCGAGCGATTAAATCTACAGCTAGGAATTAGCTATAGCGATAGTTACCTAAGTGATGACGAACCCGGTCTTGGTGGAATAGCCGGAGAACGTTATCCAGGTCAAGCCTTATGGAGTAGTTCCATTCAATTGGCATATGAACTCGGTGATTTCCAAGGCTGGCAGGCTAATCTTCTTTTTGCTGGGCGATATATTGGTCAACATGACTCGAGTTTCTCTCGTTCAAGCACACAACAATCTATCGAAGTAGATGCTTATACTCTTGTAGATAGTAGCTTAAGCCTTGAAAAAGATTCACATCAACTCAGTTTTTATCTGAACAATCTTCTCGATACGCAGTCCATAATGAACCGTACGGATACGATATCCGGCAATGGAGCCCTATCGTCCTCGGCAATTTTTACCTCACCAAGAACGGTAGGATTGAGGTATCGCTACCAGTTTTAAGCTTCACAGAATACATACTCTCCGGCGTTGTTTTGCCGGTCCCCCCGCAAGGGGGGTCTTTTTCCCCAAATGTACTAGTATCTGCAGAGCTAAAAACCAATACAGAGCTGCGATCAACAGCGGCAACGATATTTACCCTGAGATTTCCAATATGTCAGCAGTTATCCGAAACCTTTTAATACTGTCTCTAAGCCTCTTCTCTCAAATCTCCTTCAGCAACACTATCGAAAATTCTGAGAGCTTAGAAAGCTACATTGACGGACTGGTGCTTAACGCGATGAAAAGGCACCACAGCCCCTCAGGAGTGGTAGCCATCTACAAAGATGGTGTTCCATTAATTAGCAAAGGCTATGGCTGGCAACAACTTGCTAATGCCGACAACAAAGGCATTACTATAGATGTTAAACGCAGCTTATTTCGGCCGGGCTCTATCTCTAAACTCTTTACTTGGGTAGCCGTAATGCAGATGGTAGAACGGGGAAAACTCGATCTCGACACTGACGTCAATCAGTATCTGCACCAATTCAAAGTGAAAAACAGCTGGCCCGGGCAAGCGATAAGTCTGCGGCATATAATGACTCACACTACTGGGCTAGAAGATGGTGCTCTTGGCTATCTAATCTTGGATCAGGAAGAGTTTGTATTGCCCCTAGCCGAGGCGCTGGAAAAATACCAGCCCGAACGAATTAACCCTCCCGGTAAACATACTGCTTATTCAAACTGGGCCACAGCTTTGGCAGGCTTGATCGTCGCCAACGTTAGCGGCTTAAGCTTCGAAGATTACGTTCAGCGCCACATCTTTGATGTACTTGGGATGAAATACGCGACCTTTATAGAACCTCCACAAGCTCCACTCGATAAACATATAGTGCAGGCTTACAAGTGGTCTGCTAGTGGATATAAGCTCACCCCCTATGAAAGAATTTCCAGTTTTGCACCAGCTGGGTCAGCAGCCATCTCTGCAGAAGATATTATTCGCTTTGCTTCGGCCCTACTTAATGGCGGAGAGTTCAATGGCCAGCGCATTCTAGAGCAAGAAACCGTAGCACAAATGATCTCAGAGGGTTTCAGTCATGACCCCAGAACTCGAGGCATGGGGCTTGGGTTTATCAAAAGACGATTTGGAAATGACAAGCTAAAGATCTTTGGTCACGAAGGCGCCAGCGCTTGGTTTTATTCCCATTTAGGTATTTCCAAACAAGAAAAGCTAATCGTATTCGCCAGCTTCAGCGGGGCTGGTGGCCGGCAGGTATACCAAACTTTTCTTTCTGGATTTTATTCATATTACTTTACTACCCCTAACGAAAACCCAAATTACCAGTCGCTTTCAATCGATCAACTAAAAGAATATCAGGGGAATTACCTTCCTTGGCGGGCAAGTTTCAGTAAGATTGAAGCCCTACTTCGTGTGCTAAACGGTCGTACCATTGATGCGACTGCTGCCCAACAGCAGTCCTATCTATTGTATCGTGACAAGCGCTATCAAATGGTTGATAAAGATTTGTTTCAAGAGTTGGGGGGCTATGGGCGTATTGCTTTTCAACGCAATAGCGCTGGAACAATAGATAATATGATCGAGGATGGCAAAGCCTACACCCAGTACTATAAAGCCTCGTTCCCTGAAAGCAAGACAACGGTATTACTGTGCCTGATTGC
The DNA here is from genome assembly GCA_025800365.1 of Cellvibrionaceae bacterium. Taxonomy (GTDB): domain Bacteria; phylum Pseudomonadota; class Gammaproteobacteria; order Pseudomonadales; family Cellvibrionaceae; genus Pseudoteredinibacter. Next base: position 7,582 of record JAOXRT010000100.1, read on the forward strand.
TATCCCAATGCTATCTTTGGCTATTCTAATCCACCTTTTATATAGACGTGATCAGTTACTAAAAATTTCTGGAACTCTATTTTACAGCCAGCTTAGCTGGTCGGCTTTTACATTGCTGTTCTTCATAATGATGACACTGTCCTTGCTAAGCCTACCTACCATCGTCAACGGCTTCCCCAGCTCAATTACCTTGGCCTTGTTTTTGCCAATTCTTTCAAGCTGCTCAGGCGCAGCTCTATTAGTCGGGCTTGTGCAAAGTCTTTATAAAAGTAAGCCTCAGTATCCCTCAGCATGGTTTACCATTGTACTAGCCCTTTTTACATTGGCCTTCTATTACTATTGGAATCTTCTAGGTTTCAACTATTTTGGCTAAAAGAAGCGATTAAATTCGAGTTCTTACAAATAGAAAGGCCAGTGAAGTATAAATTCTACACTGGCCCCTACCTTGCTTTTCTGCTTATTTACTAATGAGCTTCAAAGGCTAGTTTATTGCCATTTAAACTTGCTACGATGGTCTGACCTGGCGAAAATTTGCCAGACAAAATATCTTCCGCCAGTGGATTTTCCACTAAGGCTTGAATCGCTCGTTTTAAAGGCCTCGCACCATAGACTGGATCAAAGCCCGCTTCCGAAATCATATCCATGACCGAGTCATCAAGCTCTAAACTCAATTCACGCTCTGCCAATCGCTGACTTAAACGTGCCAGCTGAATACTTGCGATACTCTGGATATGTTCCTTACCCAGTGGGTGAAATACAACTGACTCATCAATTCGGTTAATCAATTCAGGGCGGAAGTGTTGAGTTACCACTTCCATTACCGCTTCTTTCATCGCCGCATAACGAGTTTCCGTTAAGGTAGAATCTTCAGCGGGTGCATTAAAGTCGATAGCGTCGTATGAGCGGTCATTAGCCAAATCCTGGATTCGATCCGAGCCCATATTCGAGGTCATTACTACGACAGTATTGCGAAAATCGACAGTGCGCCCCTGGCCATCGGTTAAGCGGCCGTCTTCTAAGACCTGCAATAGAATATTGAAAACATCTGGGTGCGCCTTTTCAATTTCATCTAATAGCACCACGGAGTATGGCTTACGGCGAACGGCCTCTGTTAGATAACCACCCTCCTCGTAACCCACATAACCCGGAGGTGCACCGATTAATCGAGCGACGGAGTGTTTCTCCATAAACTCCGACATATCGATTCGCACCAAAGCTTCTTCGGTATCAAACAAGAATGTCGCTAAGGCTTTACACAGCTCGGTCTTACCTACGCCGGTTGGCCCTAAAAACAAGAAGGAGCCATTGGGGCGATTCGGGTCCGATAGGCCAGCGCGAGAACGACGTACCGCATTAGATACAGCAACGACAGCCTCGCTTTGGCCAATAACACGCTTGTGTAAAACATCTTCCATTTGCAGCAGTTTTTCACGCTCACCTTCGAGCATTTTGCTAACCGGAATCCCCGTCCACTTAGAAACCACTTCTGCGATTTCTTCATCGGTAACTTTATTACGCAGCAGCTGCATGGGCGCTTGTTCGGCAGTATCAGCCGTGGCTATCTGCTTTTCCAGCTGCGGAATCAAACCATATTGCAGCTCCGACATACGCCCTAAATCGCCTGCACGGCGGGCGGATTCTAGGTCAAGCTTGGCTTGTTCTAACTGGCTTTTAGCCTCGGCGGAACCACTGAGTGCAGACTTTTCAGCACGCCAAATTTCATCAAGATCAGCGTACTTGCGTTCAACCTCTAAAATATCAGTATCCAGCAACTCTAACTGTTTGCGTGCACCTTCTGATTCATCTTTTTTCACCGCCTCACGTTCAATTTTTAATTGAATTAAGCGGCGCTCCAAACGATCCATATCTTCAGGTTTGGAATCTATTTCCATGCGAATTCGGCTGGCCGCTTCATCTACAAGATCGATAGCTTTATCCGGTAACTGGCGATCGCTGATATAGCGCTGGGACAGTTTAGTGGCGGCAATAATTGCGGAATCGGTGATATCAACACCATGATGGACCTCATAGCGCTCTTTTAAACCGCGTAAAATCGCAATGGTATCTTCTTCTGTTGGTTCATCGACCTGAACCTTTTGGAAGCGGCGCTCGAGTGCAGCATCTTTTTCAATATACTGGCGATACTCATCTAGTGTGGTTGCGCCTACACAATGCAATTCACCACGTGCCAAGGCAGGTTTTAACATATTGCCTGCATCCATAGCGCCATCGGTTTTACCCGCACCGACCATGGTGTGCAATTCATCAATAAAGAGAATTACCTGCCCTTCTTGTTTTGACAGCTCATTCAAAACACTTTTTAAACGCTCTTCAAATTCGCCGCGAAATTTTGCGCCCGCCAATAGAGAACCAAGATCCAAAGATAAGAGTTTTTTGTCTTTTAGACCTTCAGGGACTTCACCATTAACAATGCGCTGAGCCAAACCTTCAACAATCGCAGTTTTACCCACTCCCGGCTCACCAATTAATACTGGATTGTTTTTGGTGCGGCGTTGAAGAACTTGTACGGTGCGACGAATTTCATCGTCACGACCAATCACCGGATCTAGTTTACCCGCTAGTGCGCGCTCGGTTAAATCAACCGTATATTTATCTAACGCTTGGCGATTGCCTTCAGCTTCTGGGCTATTCACAGATTCGCCACCTCGAATGGTTTTGATGGTGTTTTCTAAATGTTTGATATCACCGTGGGCTTCTAAAAGATTGGCCAATGAGTTGTTGCCATCTTTCCAAGCCGCTAATAAAACGGCTTCACTGGCAATAAACTGATCACCTTGCTGCTGCGCCGTTTTATCCGCGAGATTTAAGAGACGTGCCAGCTCACTGGACAGCGGCACCTCGCCCGTAGGATTGTTAACTTTGGCAAGCTCAGCCAGCTTTTTCTCAATAGCTTGATTCAAGCCCGCCATATCAAAGCCGGCTTGATTTAGTAGTGGTCGAACCGCACTGCCTTGTTGTTGTAGCATTGCTGCCAACAAATGTACGGCGTCTAATTGGGTATGATCTTGGCCGACGGCCAAAGATTGCGCCTCAGAAAGAGCGCTTTGTAACTGATTAGTCAGACGATCGAATCGCATAATCACCTCTATGTGTTTTGCAAGCCATCAGGCCTTGCATCTATCACCCGCCTTGCATTCAAGCACGAGTCGCACATGGGGCAGCCTGCCCCGCTCAGCCTTTATATACTCGATATTAGGCTCTAACTATTAGATGGGGACAAGCTTTGATAATTCAACAGTTACTTAAAGAACACGGCAGCTTTGGATCAGTTATTTGCGCCAGATCAAACTGGCCATACGGCCGCAGCGGCTGTCGCCAGCCTGACTAGAGCGCCGGAAGGAAAAGTAATTTTGCTCGTCAGCAAAGCTACACTCATCGCCACCATAAACATTGGCAAGCCCTAAACTTGTTAGCTGCGCTTTAGCGATAGCAGCCAAGTCTAAGTGATATTTCAAAGGGTTTCTTTTAGATGGCGAAGATGCCGCTGCTGTAGCCTCCAGAATATCGGCATTAGGAGCGACTTCAAAAAAAGTCTCCAATACTTCAACACCCACTTCAAAATACTGCTGGCTAATCGCAGGCCCTATATAGGCCTGCCATGGGCTGTTTTTATTACCTTGTTTATTTAGCTCGCCAAAGTTATCCAACAAAATTCCATTGGCTAAACCTCGCCAACCCGCATGAATTGCCGCTACCGCCGAACCATCTAAACGCCACATCAAAACCGGCAAGCAATCAGCCGTTAAAACTGCACAGGCCAGCCCAGCTTCAGTGCTAAAGCTGGCATCAGCATTTGGGCATTGCTCTTGCCCAGCCTGAATCATCTCGCAGCTGTGAGTCTGATTTAGCCATTGGATGCGCTCTGCAGCGGGCATCGAATTTAACAGCAGCTCTCTGTTCTCAGCGACCGCGGCTGAATCATCTCCAACGTGATCTGCAACATTAAAATTGCTGTATGGCCCATGGCTTTGACCTCCTAAGCGCCGAGTGACGAGCAGGCCTATATCCCCTGGCAAAGGTATATCGGGCGTATAAACAAATTCAGCAGTCACAAAAATCTCCTTATCCCAAAGCCCGTTTACAATATTAAAGTCTTTCAATACCAGTTTTAGAGGCCTTAAGGTCAGCCAACAAATCCACCATATCCGCAGGCAGCTCGGCATCCCATTCCATATATTCACCGCTACTTGGATGAATCAATCCCAACTGCGCCGCGTGAAGTGCTTGACGTGGAAAGCCGCGTAGTTTCTCAATTAGCTCTTTATCCAAGCCCTTTGGTATCTTGAAGCGACCAGCATAGGCCGAATCACCTACCAAGGGGTAACCAATGTGGGCCATATGAACACGAATCTGGTGGGTTCGACCTGTTTCAAGCTTCAAGCGAATATGAGTATAAGCATCAAAACGCTGAATCACTCGATAATGAGTAATGGCTTCTTTACCACCAAAATTTAGAACTGCCATCTTAGTGCGCTGCTTAGGGTGGCGGCCGATATTGGCTTCCACCATGCCTCCGCCAGTCATCACACCTTGCGAGATAGCTTCATATTCACGCGATACACTGCGCTCTTGTAATTGTGCAACTAGGTCGGTGTGGGCCTCTAGAGTCTTAGCCACCACCATTAGACCAGTCGTGTCCTTATCCAAACGGTGCACAATACCAGCACGAGGAACATGAATTAGATCGGGGCAGTGATGTAATAAGGCGTTTAATAAGGTGCCAGTATGATTACCCGCTGCTGGGTGTACTACCAAACCCATGGGCTTATTCAATACTAGGATATCGCTATCCTCATAAACGATATCGAGATCAATGGCCTCGGGTTGCCAGCTGCCCTGCTCTTGCAACTCGGCTTTTAGCTCAAGCAGCTCGCCTCCTAGCATTTTATCTCGGGTTTTAGCCTTTGCCCCATTAACAGTAAGCTCGCCACTCTTAATCCATGCTTGTAATTTCGAGCGAGAGTAGGAAGAAAACAGCTCGGCAGCCGCTTGATCTAGGCGCTGACCGCTGGCCGTTTCAGCAACTGTGGCGGATTCTTCTACCTGCTTATTGCCTGCTTCTTCAGATAAATCTTCTAGCTCATCTACAGGAGGGATATTTTCATTCATTCTAATGTCTACCTATGGCCTGCCGGCCAAAATCTGTGCAGCGTTAATGCCACTGTGTATGTTCAAGCTTAAAAACAGTCTAAACGCCTGTTTTTTGAACAATACAGGACTTAACTGTGGCATTAAGATCGATGGATTTGCCTTATTTTTGAAGGCCTTAACAGGCAATCAAGCTATATCGGCTCAGGCAGAACGAATACCTTGGGGTTTCGCTCGGCCTTGTGTTTAAATAGCACCCTTAACTTTTTGTCGGCCAAATGCTTGCAGCTCTACTGCGACATTTTGACCACTAGACAACAAGCGATCGATAACTCGTTTGGGCGGAAAGTGGTTATTTTAAACCGTTTCCACAAGAAAAACTAAAACACTCCTAATAGAGAGTTCTGAACATGCAAAACTACCCCTACATCGGGGCCAAGCTGGTCTTAAGCCTTTTATTGGCACTCACCTTAAGCGGTTGCTCTTACTTCCAAGATGAAGAAGAAGAGGATAAGCCTCAGTATGATACCGAGCGTCAGTTTTACGAAGCCGCCAAGCGCCAGCTGGACACTAAGCAGTGGGAGCGTGCAACCAAGACTCTACAAGCGCTGGAAGAGAACTTCCCCTTCGGTAAATATGCCGAACAAGCCCAGCTAGAGTTAATTTACGCCTACTATAAGAGCTCTGAAACCGAGGCCGCCTCTGCAGCTGCCGATCGCTTTATTCGCCTACACCCCCAACACCGCAATGTTGACTACGCCTATTATATGAAAGGCTTATCTTCATTTTCTGAAGGTAAGGGTCTTTTTGAGCGCTTTTTACCTACCGACCTTACCCGCCGTGACCCTGGTAGCGCTCGTGAATCATTCACCTACTTTTCACAGCTGATTGCTCGCTTCCCTAATAGCCCTTATGCACCAGATGCCGAAAAGCGCATGATTTATTTGCGTAACTTGCTAGCGCGCTATGAAATTCACGTAGCTAACTACTACTTTAAGCGTGGCGCTTACGTTGCAGCAACGAATCGTGGCCGCTATGTGATTGAGAACTTCCAAAAAACTCCAGCGGTACCTGATGGTCTAGCGGTTATGGTGCAAGGCTATCATGCGCTAGGCATGGATGATTTGGCCGAGACAAACTTAGCCGTTCTCAAAGAGAACTACCCAGATCACCCTGCGATTGGTAGTGACGGCAACTTCAACTACCAGTTCCATGCTGATTCTGGAGAACGTGGCTGGTTAAGCAAGCTAACCTTTGGCTTTATGGATAAACAAGATCCTCCAGGTTTTGATAGCCGTGCAGTTTACAACCCTGCCTATAAAACGGACCGCAAAGCTCGTCAGGCAGTGGATGCTCAAGAAGCCAGCGGCGATCGTCCTTGGTATCACCGTATTACTTTTGGTTTGTTTGAATAATCGAACCGACGAAAAGCAAAAAAGCCTGCATTTGCAGGCTTTTTCGTATCTGCCAATTCAATATTCTCAGCAATTTAATCGTTTAGCTCGGCAACAATTTCTTTTAATGCTGCCACATGACCACTAAAGGCTTGCCTGCCTACAGACGTTAAAGCAATCCAGCTTCGCGGTCGCGCATAATCACTGCGTTTGGTAATGCTGATGTAACCCGCTTCTTCCAAAGTTTTTAAATGTTTCGACAGCACCGAATCACTCACCTCTAACTGTTCTTTTAAAAACTTAAACTCTAGTTCAGAAGCCGTAGATAGCGCGGCGCATATCTGCAAACGATTCGGCGCATGAATAACCGTATCTAGCTTACTCATTATTGCTCCCAGCCCTTTGCAATTCTCCGGCCGGATGCCAGTGCTGGAAATACATCATCAAAGCGGCACATAAGAATGCGGATACAAAAGGCGCAAACTCAAAACCCACTAAACGCAGCTCTCTTCCAGCGATTAATAAAAACGCGAAAACAATACCGCTCAACAAATGAAACATGGCACTGCTACTGGTTTTAGGAAGGATATTGATCTTCATTCCTAGCAATTTGGAACTATAAACTGCCAATAAGACAAAACCAAAAAAGAAAGCACCCCCAATCCACATAGCCAAGGCCCAGAGGTTATCGTGCTCAGTCATCCCCCAACCAAACACAATAAAACCATAGCTAATGCTAATGCAGGCTGACATCCATAAGGGCACCCTTAAGGCCTTCTGCATATTCTTTTGGCTGCTTTCAATTTCATTCAAGGCCGCCTGGGCGGCTTTTGCATCGATAGATTCATTATTACTCATTCGCTCGCTCCTACACAGTTACTTTCCAATATGGAAAGTAACTATAGCCATTACTTTCCATGTTGGAAAGTAATATTTTGGCTTTTTAATAATTATCAATAAAAACAATAAGCTACAGAGACTCAGGCAATAGTATTATCGATAGTAGTGCGAGATTCTGAGGAGTAATACGCTGAAAATGGGCAGGATTCAGCCGGCGGACAAGGTGTATCCGCCGGCTCACAAGAGCAAGAGTTTTAATAGTTAATGACTTTGTTTTTCAGCTACGCGAACCAGTACTTCACCCAGCAACATCGTCACTATGGTGCCAATCAATACCGGCCACTGCATGCCCTCTTCCGGTACATAGATAAATAGCACGATTGCCAATACGATGACGGCCAAGCAAAGATAAGCTAACAGGCGTGCAACAAAAGGACCACCTGGTACTTTAAATGGGCGTACTGTATCAGCATCATCACGACGTAGCTTTAAGAATGACAACATCATGCCAATGTAGGTTAGCAAGAAGATAACTGCACTGAAGGAAAACAAAGACCAGAATAGATCTTCATTGGAAGACGCCATCAATCCATACAGCAATAACACAACTGTGCTTACCACACCCATTGCGATGGCGGCACCGACAGGTGTACCGAAACGCTCATGTTCTTTAGCGAAAATTTTCGGCAACTCACCATCAATAGCGGCCTCGGCCATTGAGCGGTTACAACCCATTGCCCAGGTAACGCCATTCGAGAAGAAGGTATATAGCGCGGCCACACCCAGCACCATCACAAAAGCTGCGCCCAAGCTTGAACCACCGAACAACATATTTAAGGTATCTACCAAGCCTTCTACCAAGTTTACATCGGCAACTGGAACCGCGGCTAAAACAGCGAATGTACCTAAACTATAAAAAGCCAGGATAATTAAGCCCGAAAACAAAATAGCTTTGGGAATATCACGCGCAGGATTTTCCATTTCCTCACTACTGGAGCTCATTAGCTCAAAACCCAGCATGCCGTAAATAATGGCTGGAATATACTCTAAGCTGCTACTCCAATTTGGCGCAATAGTGCTTAGGTTAATTTCATTGGCCATGCCTTCGTTTTGCACATGAACTAGGCCACCTATGATCAAGGCGGCAAAAATTACGATCTTTAGAATAGCCCCCAAATTGGGTACCCACTTGCCGATATTGAGGGTCATAATATTAATAACCACGGCCACCCAAGAAAGCGCAATCCCCATTCCTATCTGCCATGCGAGCGATAACTCTGGCGCAAACAGTTGCTTAAAGACACCGGCAAAAAGAATAAAAATAGCCGGATTCCAAAGAGCGGTGTTTACCCAATAGGCCCAGGAGATTCTCGATCCCCAACGCTTACCAAAGGCATTTCGCACCCAGGCATATACACCACCCTGCTCAGGGTAACTGGTGCCCATTTCTGCGCTAATCAAACCGAAAGGTAAAAAGAAAATTAAACCTAAAAACAGCCACCAAAAAATACTCGACACTCCCACCGCCGCCGCCGCCGCCAAGGTGTCTAATAATAAAATAGCCGAGACGGTAAACAGAGTTAGGTCGGGTAATCGGAGAGATTTAATATGCTTGCTCATGAGGTACCTGAATCAATCGCTTAGATGCCGCTTGAGCGGCTTTTATAGTTTGTATTGTTATTATGCTACCACCCCTAAATAAGGGGCATAAAAAAAGCCCCAGTCTTTTCAGGCTGGGGCTAATGCACTACATCAAGTCAACTTGCTTAGAGTGATGTCTAAGGCTTTTTTCGCCTTCTCCACCAACTCATCAATCTGTTCTTTAGTGAGCGTTAACGGTGGCGCTACCACCATCATGTCGCCAACAGCGCGCATCACCAAACCACTTTCGGTACAGGCATCTCGACAAATAGCACCCGCGGTACAATCATCGTCAAAGCGCTCGCGTGTCGCTTTATCTTTCACCAACTCTAGAGCTGCCAAGAAACCTACGCCACGAGTTTCGCCAACTAATGGATGCTCGGCCAACTCAGCCCAACGCTTTTGCAAATAAGGACCAGTCTCTTCGCGAACGCGTTCGATATGCTTGCCTTCTTGCAAAGATTTAATGGTCGCGATGGCTGCCGCACAAGCTGCAGGGTGACCTGAGTAAGTAAAGCCGTGGGTAAACTCGCCGCCTTTGTTTTTTAGAACATCAGCTACGCGATCAGAAACCATTACACCACCAAGAGGCTGGTAGCCATTAGTAACACCTTTAGCAAAAGGCATTAGATCTGGCTTGGCGCCGTAGTAAGTAGAACCGAACCACTCACCGGTACGACCAAAGCCACAAATCACTTCGTCGCACACCAATAAAATGCCTTTTTCTTCACAGATGCGTGAAATCTCAGGCCAGTAAGATTCTGGTGGAATAATCACACCGCCGGCGCCTTGGATCGGCTCAGCAATAAATGCAGCAACCTTATCAGCGCCTAGCTCATCAATTTTAGCTTCTAGCTGACGGGCAACCTGAACACCAAACTCAGCTGGATCAGTATCGCCACCTTCACCAAACCAGTAAGGCTGATCGATGTGAACAATACCTGGCAAAGTCGCGTATTGCTTGTGCATGCCATTCATACCACCAAGGCTGCCTGCAGCAATGGTAGAACCGTGGTAGCCATTCTTACGAGCAATAATCGTTTTGCGCTCTGGCTGCTCTTGCAGATCCCAAAAGCGGTGGATCATACGAATTACGGTGTCGTTAGCTTCTGAACCCGAGTTGGTGTAGAACACATTGTTCATATGCTCAGGAGCGATTTCAGTCAGTAGGCGCGACAATTCGATTGAAGGCGGGTGGCTGCACTGGAAGAAGTTATTGTAGAACGGCAGCTCGGTAAGCTGTTGGTTTACTGCTTCAACAATCTCTTTGCGACCGTAACCTAGGTTACAACACCACAGACCAGCCATGCCGTCTAGAATCTGATTACCTTCGCTATCGTAGATATAAACGCCGTCGGCCTTAACGATAATGCGACTGCCCTTTTCGGCCAGTTCTTTAAAATCGGTAAACGGGTGCAGGTGGTGCTTGGCATCCAATTCCTGCCATTGGGCGGTGCTACGTACTTCGCTCATTCTCTTCTCCAATTCAGCCAGTGGCACCTTGCTCTTGCTAGCGGGTGCCTTGATGATAGGGCCTTGGTGATACAATTCGTGGATTACCCGCTTATGGGATCATAAACACATGCCCAGCAACAACACCCCAACTGGGGTAGGCCCATGGAAATCAGCAAATTGCTCATGGCCTATCATTAGCCTTTAAAAACAATCGATTAGCGGGACATGGCCACCAAAGCAGGATTTGACAAGGCCCCAGCGCAAGATTAGATTGAGCGAATACCATAAGCATAAACAAACGCCAGAACCTACAAATCATGCCAGATCAAGCCACTAGCCCTATCGCGCTGCCTAACCTAGCCCAATGGAACCAGGCCTTGGCTCAAATTGTAGACCACTGTGGTGAAGAGGCTTTCTTTCCACAAATGGTGTCGGTATTACAACAGCACCTAGAAGTGGATCACCCGCAAATCTGGATGTTTCGCCGAGATCTGGCCCCCGAAGCCATCTACTATGAGATCGCCAGTGAAGAGGTTGATGTTCAAATCGATCGCTATATCGATGGTGGCTATTTACTAGACCCTTTTTATCTTTCTGGCATTAAAAATCAGAAATCCCCTGGGGTTTATCGCATTACCGAGATCAGCGCCTCACATTTTAAACAGAGCGATTACTATCGCAGCTACTATGCTCAGCTGGATACCAGTGATGAAATCGCCTATATCATCGAGCTGGATGATGATGCCTGCCTGCACATCTCCTTAATGCGCAATAAGCAAACCCGAGCCTTCAGCGAGGAGGAGCTGGGCTTTTTGCAAGAAATCGAGCCCAGTATTCGCAGCCTCTCACAACTACATGCGCGCTTGGCCAATTTGGTGCAAATGGAAGGTGAACGCATTGATGTGCGTGGTGTAAATAAAAGTGTTCACCGAGCTTTTGACCTGTTTGGTCGCTCCTTACTGACCGGGCGCGAGAAGGATGTTTTGGGCTTGATGCTGCAGGGTCACAACACCAACCTTTCCGCCGAAAAGCTTGGTATCTCCCCCGAAACCTTGCGTCGCCACCGCAAGAATATGTATCAAAAGCTGGATGTTAGCTCTCAAACCGAGCTGTTCTCCCTATTCCTAAACTCCCTCTCCCACTTTGAGCAATCTCCAGGGGAAGACCCGCTAGCAAGCTATTTCGCCAAACCCGAAGCGGCCGGCGATAACGATAGCTAACCGTATTTTATACGGTTGAAGCGCCCCCAAACCGCCAATCCCAATGAAGCACTTACCCCAAACGGGGCATTGTTTGCTTTACTCACAGCGCTAGGATGTCATAAGGCCTGTTAACAGGCCCCCAAAGCTCGTTGGGCACAGCTACATCAAGTGCAGCAAGCCCGCGAACTTAGACTATTTTAATAATGCGTTTGCGCAAAAAGACCGAAGCCCTGGAGCTTAGGTCACAGCCAAAATAACACCTATAAAACTCCAGTGGAGAGTCTACCCATGAGCAAAACTACGCAATATTTTTCCAAAAGCCTTCTGTCTGTGGCGATTGCTGCAAGCAGTATGTCTGCTGCCGCAGTGGAAATTGAGGAGGTTGTTGTAACCGCCCAGAAGCGCGAACAAAGCCTGCAAGACGTGCCATTAGCGGTAAACGCTTTTAGCCAAAACTTTATGGAGCGCGCTGGCGTTGAAGACGTTCGCGATCTCGTCGTATTGTCACCAGGCTTCAGTGGCGCCACTGAAGACAGCTTCTCTGATGCAATGGCAATGCGCGGCATTAGCACCAACGATTTTGGTGTTGGTGGTGATCCATCAGTAGCCGTATTTGTTGACGGTGTATGGGCCGGTCGTACCGGTGGCGTACAGAGCTCCTTCTACGATATGGCTGGTGCCGAAGTGGTAAAAGGCCCACAGGGCACACTATTTGGTCGTAATGCCATTGCCGGTGCAGTAAGCATCAAAACTCAAAAGCCAGTGATGGATGAGTTTGAAGGCAAGGTAAAAGTAGGTATTGCCGAATACAATCGATTTGAAACTACCGGTACTGTAAACGTACCGCTAAGTGAAAACTGGGCCATGCGCGCCAGTGTTTACGGTTTAACCGAAGACGGTTACCTAGAAAACATCCAAGGTGGTGATGACTTTGGTTTCCACGATCGCAGTTCCGCACGTGTTGCTTTGCGTTACTCTGGCGATACCGTTGATGCCACCATTACTGCTCAGTATGAAGACCGCGAGCAGAACTCTTCCATTTACTGGGACGAAACCCTTGGCCTACCAAAAGATAAAGTTAGCCAAGATCTAAAAGGCAAAGACGCTATCGATGAAGGCGAGATCGCTAACATTACCGCTAATGTTGAGATCGAACTGAATGAAAGCATGAGCTTAACCTCGATCACTGGCTGGAAAACTTATAACTTCTACTACGTAGAAGATTATGATGCCCGCCCTACTTTGATCGACAACTTCTTCCTAGATACCGATGTTGACTACTTCAGCCAAGAGCTACGCTTAAACTTTGAAGCTAGCGATACCCTAGTGGGTTTCTTGGGTGCGAGCTACTACAACGAAAGCATCGATGCTAACACCGGCACCATCGCGGACGAAGATGCGCTATGTAATGCAATTGGTCGTACTGACTCCCCAGATTTTGATGGCCCGGTAACCGGTGGCTGTGCTGATCCTAACTTCTTACGCTACTGGTTGGAAGAAGAGCCGACAGCTGATGACATCGCCGAAGCTCGTGACTCTGTTCTTGATGGCAAGCGCGAAGACATTTACAACAAAGTTGAGGCTGATGGTTGGGCGGTATTTGCCGATCTAACTTGGACTCCAGCTGAAAACCTAGACATCATGTACGGTGTTCGTTACACCGAAGACACCAAAGAAATGGGCATTCGTGTAGCCGATTCAGGTGGTTACCTAGGTAACAACTTTAACTTCGAATACATCATTCCTGATTTTGTATACGATGAGCAAACTTGGAGTGACACCACTCAACGTATTGCTGCTAACTACCAGCTAAGCGATGAAATTACCCTATACGCCAACTACGGTCAGGGTTATAAGTCCGGTGGTTTTGCTACCTATGGTGCCATCTTGGTTGATAACGATGAAGACGGTGTAGCCGATCCTGGTACCAAACCAGAAGCTTTTGCACCAGAAACCGTAGACAGCTTTGAGATTGGTATTAAAACCAAGTTGCTAGAAAACACCTTGCAAGCTAACTTCGCTTTGTACTCTTACACTTACGAAGATTTGCAGTTGTCATATTTTGATAACGGCGCCACCAAGGTTGAAAACCTAGGTGAAGCTGAAGGTACCGGTTTTGAGTTAGACATTCGCTACTTGCCAAATGAAAACCTAGATTTGTTCTTCACCGCATCTTATCAGGATACTGAAATTTCTGACGATACCGACGTTGTAGGCACTGCTTGTAACGAAGCTTGTGAAGGTAATCAGTTGCCATTCTCACCTAAGTTCAGCACCTCTACTGTGGCGACCTACACCATGCCAATGGAAGCCGGTGAAGCCTACGTTACTGTTGAGCACTTCTTCCAAGGTAAGCAGTACAGCGACCTAGACAACAACCCGCAAGTTTCCCAAGACAGCCACCACGAAACGAATCTTCGCATTGGTTACGATGCCGAAGCTGAGTGGAGTGCGGTACTTTGGGTAGAGAACATCTTCAGTGAAGAGTACTTCGAGCGCGGTTGGGCAAACGGTGACTTGAACAACCAATACGGTTACGGCATTAACAATACTCAAGTTTGGGTATCTAAGCCACGCACCGTTGGTGTTGAGTTCAGCTACAACTTTTAATTTGTTTTAAACCCGGAGCACCGAGCCAGTTATTGGCGAAGTGCTCCATGCCAAAGGCATTGCTATGAACACATCCAGCTCGATAGATCCCCAGTTACAACAAGCTAGGGATTTTCTAGCGGCTAACCCCGACATTAATACCATTGAAGTTTTTCTTTGTGACTACAATGGCTTGCTACGCGGCAAACTGATTCCAAGAGAAAATCTGGAAAAGGTTTTTAAGGGTAACTTAAAGCTGCCCGTTACCGCATTGAGCATGGATGTTTGGGGGCGTGATTTAGAAGAGATCGTGTTCGCAACCGGTGATGCTGACGGACTGTGTTTGCCTGTGCCAGGAAGCTTACAACGTGTACCCTGGCGCCCAGGCACCGCGCAAATGCAAATCACCATGGCCGATATGGATGCCCAAGATGACGATAGTGATCCGCGCGTTATCTTGAGTAAGATTAGCCAGCAGTATGCCGCCAAGGGTTTGCGCCCAGTGGTTGCTGTAGAGATGGAATTCTTTTTATTAAAAGCCGAATTAAATGCCGACGGCAGCCCACAACACAGCAGTGTGGAAGCGGACGGCTCTGCAAGTTTAGGTGGTCAACCTTACCACCTTGACAGCATGATCGAACAGCGCGAGCTGTTAGATGAATTGCGTAGCGCTTGTGAAGCGCTAGACCTGCCTGCCGATACTTTTGTAAAAGAAGCAGCACCTTCGCAATATGAAATTAATTTAAACCACCTGCCAGATCCAGTGGCCGCTGCCGATGCCGCTTTTTTATTAAAGCGTGTTATTCGTGAGGTGTGCCGTAAGCATGGGTATATCGCTTCATTTATGGCCAAGCCCTTTGGTGATGAGGCCGGTAACGGAATGCACGTACACTTTAGCTGCATTGATGAAGATGGCGAAAACATCTTTAGTGACGGTGGTGAAAAAGGCAGTGCAGCCTTGCAACATGCCATTGCCGGCACTGCGGCAACCATGAAAGATTGCATGGCCATTTTTGCACCTAACTTAAATTCCTATCGTCGCTTTCAAGCTGGCTGCCATGCCCCTACTTCACCTTGCTGGGGTTATGAAAACCGTACCGTAGCTTTACGTGTACCAGCAGGTGATGCCAAGGCTCGTCGTATCGAACACCGCATTGGCGGCGCCGACTGTAATCCTTATTTGTTATTGGCTGCCATTTTGGCCGGTGCTCTAAAGGGTATGGAAGAAAAGCTACCAGCGGACGCACCTATCGAAGGCGACGCCTATAGCCAAGTAGAACCAAGCCTGCCTCAGTTTTGGCCAGAGTCTTTAAGCTTGTTTGAACAGTCCGAGTTTATTCCAGCAACTTTCGGTGAAACCTTCCACCACCGCTACGCACTGTGCAAGCGTCAAGAACTAAATGAATTCCACAGCCGAGTAACCCAGCTGGAATACAGCAGTTACCTAAAGTGCATCTAAATCCCCCTCCGAACAGGGGTCAGATCCCTCGGGATCTGACCCCATATCGAAGCCGCGACCTACCAGCAAAGAATTTCTAACCGAAGCCCCCCTAGACCGAATCAATCTCTTCGAAAAGAAAAGCAACGAACCAAACAATCCGGCCTCGAAAACGGGTCAGAACCCATGGGTTCTGACCCCTGATCGGAGCCGAGATTTATGGGCCTTACAAATTTTTATCCGCCCAGATATACAGCTGTAAAAGCTGCTCCGCCAGCTCTGCCCCGGCAACTGAATACGCAAAGCCCTCTTCATCATGCTCAACAATACCCAACTCCCGCAACTCTTTAAGCCTGCGATTTAGACTGGTCGGCGACAAATCATCGCAACGGGCCTGCAACTGCCTAAAATTCATCGGTCCATTACGTAGCTCCCATAAAATCCTCAAGGCCCACTTCTGACCCAAGGCATCCAGCAGACGCATAATGGGCCGTGACGAGTTCTTTGTACTCACAAAACATCTCTCAACCAAGACAAACGGGAATCTTTACAAATCTTGCTACATAAAGTGTAGCAAACTAGGGATCAGTAAACTATATTTGCTACACATTATGTAGCAGAAGATTGAAGACAACACAGGATTGATTCCAAAGGAGAAGCCAATGAGCGAGATACTCAGCCCACTGGAGGCACCCTACCCAGCCAGTATTAGTGAGACTCTAAAGAAGTACCCCGATATAGACGGCTATATACTGGCTTTGTTTCGAGTCTTCGCCAACAGCGAGCGCTTCCTATCCTACAGCGGCCCAAAAAACTTGCTGGATAAAGATAGCCCGCTAAGTTTACGTGAGCGTGAGATCATTATCTTACGCTGCTGCGCCCAACTTGACTGTGAATACGAGTGGGGCGTTCATGTAGTGGGCTTTGCAGCAAAAGCTGAACTAAATGAAGATCAGATAAATAGCTTATACCTTGGCTCAGGACTTGATGACTGCTGGCCTGAAAAAGAGGCCGAGTTAATCAGCTTGGTAGATCAACTGATTCATAAAGCGCGAATTAACTATGATGAGAAGCCAAGCTTTAGCCAATATTGGAACAAAGACGAGCAATTGGAAATTTTTGCATTGGTGGCCAATTACCATCTAGTAGCTTTCGTTGCTAATAGCAGCAAGCTCGAATTAGAACCCTTCGCCACACGCTTTCCTAAACCATAAAAACCCGGCCTCGAGTAACGGGGTCAGAACCCACGGGTTCTGACCCCAGATCTACAATCCCAAACTCCTATTCGAAGCACGCTCTACTAAATACAAATTAGTAATAGCGCCAAACTAATACGACTTGCACTGAAAGAGATCTCTCAGATAAGTTTCTTCGAAAGGAAAATTAAAAGCCGCAAAACCCGCCCCCGAACAGCGGGGTCAGAACCCATGGGTTCTGACCCCAGGTCGGAGCCGAGGTCTACCCCCCAAACACCCATTCGAAGCAGCCCCACTCAATACAAACTAGTATTAGCGCCAAATCAAATACTATTAATTCTAGAAAAGTGTACTCAAATTAATTTTTAGATAGGAAAATCAAAAGCCGTAAAACCCGCCCCCGAACAGCGGGGTCAGTACCCTCGGGTTCTGACCCCGGATCGGAGCCGAGATCTACAATCCTCAATCACCCAATCGAAGCGAGCCCTACTCAATACAAACTAGTATTAGCGCCAAATCAAATACTATTAATTCTAGAAAAGCGTACTCAAATTAGTTTTTAGATAGGAAAATCAAAAGCCGTAAAACCCGCCCCCGAACAGCGGGGTCAGAACCCATGGGTTCTGACCCCAGATCGGAGCCTATGCTGGCAAGCAAAACCAACTAAGGGTTAACAGCCGCTTAGGTCGACCAAAATTTTGGCAGTCTGCTTCAGCGATTTCAAAGCTTTACTGCTTTTCTGGGAAAAGCGCATCCAACTCCCTCGCCACCCCCAAGCAGATATCGCGCAGCACCTCTTCGGTATAAAAAACCTTCAAGGTCTCCTCGCCCTCTTCCATTCGGCGAAAATAACCCTGCTCGTCCGATTTATCAGCACCAAAGTTAATATCACTTCGATGATTAAAACGTGCAATAAACTGGCCTGGTGTTTTAAGTAATTTTACTAAGCCAAGTAGTGTTTTCTGCAAGGCTTCATGGGGCATATAGTGCAAGGAAAGATTCGCCAAGATAAAATCAAAGTTCTTA
>JAOXRT010000105.1 GCA_025800365.1 Cellvibrionaceae bacterium
TGGACAGGCATAGCAATGTACCGCCTAAACAAAATCCCCGAAGCCAGAGAAAGCTTACAAAAAGTGATCACACAACACGGCGGCCTATGGGGGCAAGTAGCTAAAATTCATTTAGCGCTCATAGATCAAGATCATCAAGCCGGCTTAGAGGCCATAGCCGAATTAGAAAAGAGCAAAGTATACGACGGCGAAACCAGTTACTATATGGCGGCCTACTATGGATTCTTTAACGCCCGAGAAAAAGCTTTCGCCAAACTAAACCAGGCAATCGAACTGGGTTACTTTAATGTAGAATTTATTCGTAACAATATCGCCCTGCAGCAATGGCGAGATGATCCAGAGTTTCTAGCTATTTTAGCTAAAGCCGAACAGCGTCAGGTGGAGTTTTTGATATTCTATAAACAGGTAGAAGGACTTCCGTAGTTAAACTAATAGAGCTGTGTTTCAAAGCTAGGAATAGGCGCTCTTAAAGGTTTTAAGAATGTACTTGGAAGTGGGTGGATTAATTCCTATTTGATTCAGCCTTTAGCAAGGTTAATAGTAAGCACGCTGTAGATTGTAGATCGTGCGACTTCTGGTCAGGAGCCGTGGAGCGGCATGACAAATCTCTCTGGAAGAGATTTGGGCTTGGCCGAAGGCTGAGCACCCGGATGGTGCGAATCCACGCGGCGAAGTCGAGCGCCCTTGGATGGTTTAAGCGCGCTCCAGGCCAGAAGTCGCATGATCTGCAATCGGCCCGTCTCTGATAAACTCAATAGCACGTTTAGTGAAATCTCTATTTCTAAGTTTTCAGGGGCTAGAGTATTTCTGCCACAAAAACCTTTTACCCCCGCTGATCCTCAATCATGTTATAAACCTGCCGAATCTTCTCTTCCAAAATCGTACTCAAACGATAATTACCACGCGCCATCTTCTGAGCCAACTTAAGCTGATGCAAAGCCTTATCGTAAATACCATTCAACACAAAATATTCCGCACGCGCCTGATGAAGATTCAAAATATCCCCAGTCAGACCATGAATCTCCGCCAACAAATACCACACATAAGTATCGTGCGGCCTCTGGCGTGAATGCTTAACCAACAACTGCTCACCACGATGGTACTGCCCCGATTCCATATACAGCTCCGCCAAACGAACCGTAACAGGATGATTGTGCGGATTCTTCTTAAGCGCCAAACGTAAATCCATCAGCGCACCATCATAATTACCATTAGCAGCCATCAAATCGGCTTTAGCAATCAAATAACTCACATGCTCCGGATTATCCTCCAGCAGAATATCCAACTGCTCCTGAGCCTTCTTAATCTCCTTCATATCAATAAGCGCAAGCAGCAGACCATAGCGACTGGCCTCAGGCAAAAGACTATGGCCTTCCAGCTCACTAGCAAAAGATTTGGCTGCCTTACTGGGCGTCTCAGCAAGGGCCAGCCTTACCCGCGAACGCATCAAATGAAAACCAAGCGAAGGAGGTAAAGGACGCTCAACATAGCGACGGGCACGGTTGCGAGTATCCGCAACACGCTTCTCCGTCACCGGGTGAGTTAACAAAAATTCCGGCGGACGACGACTAAACTGAGTAGCCTTAAGCATCTGCTCAAACATAGCCGGGGCCTGATAAGGATCCAACCCAGCCGCAGCCATAGTTTGAATACCAATGCGGTCAGCCTCCTGTTCATTTTGTCGACTAAAGCGCAACTTAGCATCAATAGCCGCAGCCTGAGTCGCCGAAAGCGCCGCTAAACCGGCATCGCCACTCGTAGTAGCAGCCAACACCAAACTAGTCATCAAAGCCGCCAACATAGGCAAAGTATTGCGCTGCTGTTGCTCCACCCCTCGAGCAAAATGTCGCTGACTAAGGTGAGCCAATTCGTGAGCCAACACCGCACCCAACTGCCCCTCACTTTGAGCATAACTAAACAAACCTGTGTGCACACCAACCACACCACCAGGCACCGCAAAAGCGTTCAAAGTGGGGTTGTCCACCATAATGATATCCAACTGCTTATGGTGCAGCTCGCTGTGCTCGGCCAGCTTAGTCATTAGCTTTTCAGTGTAATCGGCCAATTGCGCATCGATAGAGGTGGGCACCTGAGCTCTAAAAGAGCGGGCCCAAGCTTGGCCTAGCTTATATTCTTGCTGAGGTGAGACAATGCCAGAAGTGGCATCGCCCAAACTTGGCAGCTTAATTTCCTTCTTCTGCGCGCTCAAAGGGCTGGCGGCCAAGGCTAAACTTAAGCTCAGTGTTAGGCAGGCCAGTGGCTTGCTGGATATACCCATAATACTCTCTTATCGCTGATTCACGGCTGTAAATACAAACGGCCGCGCTAAAACTGGTTTCTGACTATAACATCTATCCTAGAGTGACAGTGCTAAGAAAAGTTCGCGTTTCTAAATCAATGAAAAAAGAGTGTCCATAGGGGATAATGCTTGATATAACAGCGTACCTTTTGTTTTGGAGTCGATAAGCGTGGCTTATTCAGAATTTACCGAATTAAGCACCGAAGTGGATGCCAGAGGCTTAGATTGCCCCATGCCACTACTAAAAATGAAGCTGGCCCTGAACAATCTTGCCGTTGGCGAGTCTCTAGGATTGCTAGCCACCGACCCAGGCTCAATGCGCGATATTAAAGCCTTCGCCGATATTGCTGGCCACCAATTGCTACTGGCCGAACAGCAGGGCGACGACTATTGTTATGTGATTCAAAAATCCTAGGGCTGCCTTAATGGCAAAAGCGCTAGGAGTGTTATGAGAAGCTTATGATTCGTATTTTTCAAAATTGGATGGAGCGATACCTAGCCAGCGAAGAGGCGGTATTGCTACTTATTATCTTAGGCTTGGGCCTGGTAGTAGTGGTTACCATGGGTGGCATCTTGGCCCCAATGATCGCCAGCCTAATTATCGCCTTCTTATTACAGGGGGTGGTGCAGCGTCTAACCGCCTGGGGTTTGCCCCATATCGTCGCTGTTAATATCGCCTTTCTTTTATTGGTTGGCTTACTGCTAACCGGTATTTTTGTCTTGTTCCCGCTAATCTGGCACCAGACGGCCACCTTATTCTCTGAGGTGCCGGGTATGCTGGCCGATTGGCAAAAGATCATGTTGGCCCTGCCTGAAAAGTACCCGCAATTTATCAGTGAAGAGCAGGTATCCCAGATCGTTGCCGCCATGGGCAGCAAATTGGGTGGCTTAGGGCAGAGTGTCTTATCCTTCTCCCTAGCCAAAGCCCCGGTACTTATCGCTATCTTGGTGTACTTGGTACTGGTGCCTATCTTGGTGTTCTTCTTCTTAAAAGATGCCGGCGAAATCCGCGCTTGGATGTCCTCATTCTTACCCCGCAAGCGCCCAGTGATGAGCCGCATTTGGCATGAGATGAATATCCAAGTGGCCAATTATGTACGCGGTAAGGTCATCGAGATTTTAATCGTCGGCGGCGTAAGCTTTGTTTGCTTCCAGTTTCTAGGCTTGAACTATGCCCTATTGCTTGCCGTTGGGGTGGGCTTATCGGTATTGGTGCCTTATATAGGTGCTGCGGTAATTACCTTGCCGGTAGCGATGATTGGCTTTTTGCAGTGGGGCTGGAGCAGCGAGTTTTATTACTTGATGATCGCCTACGGCATTATCCAAGCTCTTGATGGCAATGCTTTAGTGCCTTTGCTATTTTCTGAGGCCGTGAACCTCCACCCGGTAGCGATTATCTTGGCGGTGCTGGTATTTGGTGGCATTTGGGGCTTCTGGGGCGTCTTCTTCGCCATTCCATTAGCGACCTTGATCAAAGCCGTATTGAATGCCTGGCCGGTGGCCAATGCCGAACAGGCAGAACAACTGGAAGAGTAGTCTTGTAGTTTGTTTACATGGCAGTCTTGGCCTTTCTGGACGAGGCTGCAGGTTTTTTGGACAGTTTTGTTCAGATATGTTGTCCAATCTTTAAAAAATCGTCCGATTTTTGTAGTATTGCTACATTAAATTAGCTGAGCGCACAAAAAACCAAGCTTGCGCGCCAAATTTTAGGCTATTCGCTGCATAATTCACCAAGCAACGATTAAATTATTGCCTATACTCAGTTCACCTCGACATATATTGCCCAAAAGGCCAAGGGAGACCTATGCAAGAAGATATCGATGCCCTCGAAACCAAAGAGTGGCTGGATGCTTTGCATTCCGTAATTCGTCATGGCGGTAAAGATCGTGCCGCGTTCTTATTACGACAGCTTGCCGAGCGTGCCAGTGAGCACGATGTTAAATTGCCCCAAGCAATCGTAACCCCTTATCGCAACACAATATCGCCCGCCAAAGAAAAACGCATGCCGGGCGATTTGTTTATGGAGCGTCGTATCCGCTCTTTGATTCGCTGGAACGCGATGGCGATGGTTATGCGTGCGAATGATAATGATGAGGGCCTAGGTGGTCACATCTCTTCATTCGCATCGGCAGCTACCCTATATGATGTTGGCTTTAACTACTTCTTCCACGGCGGTGATGGCGAAGAAGAGGGCGATCTAATTTACTTCCAGGGCCACTCGGCGCCAGGTATGTATGCCCGCTCTTATTTAGAAGGTCGATTCAACGAAGATCAGCTGGATAACTTCCGCCGTGAAGTAGATGGCACCGGTTTATCGTCTTACCCGCATCCTTGGTTGATGCCGGATTACTGGCAATTCCCAACCGTATCTATGGGGCTAGGTCCGATCCAAGCGATTTACCAAGCGCATATTATGCGTTATCTATCGGCGCGTGATTTATCACCACGTGGCAACCGTAAGGTTTGGGCTTTCTTAGGTGACGGTGAAACCGATGAGCCAGAATCTCTAGGTGCAATTTCCCTAGCAGGTCGCGAGAAGTTAGAAAACTTAATCTTCGTGATCAACTGTAACCTGCAGCGCCTAGATGGCCCAGTGCGTGGTAACGGTAAAATCATTCAAGAGCTGGAAGGTGTCTTCCGTGGTGCTGGCTGGAACGTGATCAAAGTTGTTTGGGGTCGCCTCTGGGATCAGTTGCTAGAAAAAGATACTTCCGGTTTGTTGCAAAAGCGTATGGATGAAGTTTGCGATGGTGAGTTGCAAAACTACAAAGCCAACGGTGGCGCATACACTCGTGAGCACTTCTTTGGTAAATACCCAGAGCTGCTAGAGCTGGTAAAAGATTTGTCGGACGACGACATTATGAATCTTAACCGCGGTGGCCACGATCCATTTAAAGTGTACGCAGCCTATAAGCAAGCGGTAGAGCACAAAGGTCAGCCAACGGTAATTTTGGCGCAAACCGTAAAAGGTTACGGTATGGGTGCTGCCGGTGAAGCGGCGAACGAAACCCACTCGGTGAAAAAACTGGATATCGACAGCTTGAAACGTTTCCGCGATCGTTTTGGTATTCCAATTTCCGATGAAGAATTAAAACACGTTCCTTACTATCGCCCAGCGCCAGATTCACCAGAGATGGTGTACATGCGTAAGCGTCGCGAAGAGTTAGGTGGTCAGCTACCGAAGCGTCGCCCAACGTTTGAAGGTTTGGATATTCCAAGCTTGGATGCCTTTAAAGCACAGCTAAAAGGCACCGGCGAACGTCAAATCTCTACCACCATGGCTTTCGTTCGTATTTTATCGGCATTGGTAAAAGACAAAAACATGGGCGAGCGCGTAGTACCGATTGTTCCTGATGAAGCGCGTACCTTTGGTATGGAAGGTATGTTCCGTCAGTTAGGTATTTATTCTTCGGCCGGTCAAAAATATACCCCGCACGATCACGATCAGATCATGTACTACAAGGAAGACAAGAAAGGTCAGATCCTTGAAGAGGGTATTAACGAAGCCGGTGCGATGTCGGGCTGGATTGCAGCAGCAACCGCCTACAGCAATAGCAACTGCCCAATGGTACCGTTCTATGTTTTCTACTCTATGTTTGGTTTCCAACGTATTGGCGATTTGGCATGGGCAGCGGGCGATTCACAAGCGCGTGGCTTCCTAATTGGTGCCACCGCTGGTCGTACTACGCTAAACGGTGAAGGCTTGCAGCACCAAGATGGTCACTCCCATGTATTGGCGAACACCATTCCAAACTGTAAGAGTTACGATCCGGCTTACTCTTTTGAATTGGCGGTGATTATTCAAGATGGCTTGAAGCGCATGTTTGCTGATAAAGAAAACTGCTTCTACTACATCACCACCATGAACGAAAACTACGTTCACCCTGATATGCCAGTAGGTGCCGAAGAAGGCATCATCAAAGGTGGCTATCTATTAAGTGAAGGTAAGTTGCCAAAAGGTAAAAAACAAAAACCACGCGTACAGCTAATGGGCGCGGGTTCTATCTTGGGCGAAGTTCGCGAAGCGGCGGTATTGCTAAAAGATGACTTCGGTGTAGAAGCTGATATCTGGAGCTTAACCAGCATCAACGAACTAACTCGTGATGGCCAAGCGGCTGAACGCTGGAACATGTTGCACCCTGAAGAAGAGCCTAAGTTGCCGTACTTAACTCAGCAGCTTAAGGATCGTCAGGGCCCTGTTATCGTTGCAACCGATTACCTAAAAACTTACGCCGAGCAATTGCGTGGCTATATTCCTGGTGATTACAAAGTGCTGGGTACCGAAGGTTTTGGTCGCAGTGATACCCGTGCGAAGTTGCGTCACTTCTTTGAAGTGGATCGTTATTTTGTAACTGTAGCTGCACTGAAATCATTAGCTGATCGTGGCGAGTTGGACATCAAGCTGGTTTCCAAAGCGATTAAGAAATACGGCATCGACCCTAATAAAGTCGACCCGTGTTTAGTTTAAGGAGGCGTGGATATGAGTATTGAAACTTTATCCGTACCTGACTTGGGCGGAGCCAGCGACGTAGAAGTCATTGAGGTTTGTGTTGCGGTAGGTGACGAGCTAGAGCTTGAGCAATCTATCGTAGTACTAGAAACCGATAAAGCCACCATGGAAGTGCCTTGCACCAAAGCGGGTAAAGTAACCGCTGTGCATATCAGTGAAGGTGGTAAATTAAATGAAGGCGATGCCTTAGTTGATATCGAAGTGGCTGCTTCTGAATCGGCGCCTGCCGAAGAGGTGGTGGAGCCTGCTGTAGAAACACCAGTAGCTGAAGAGGCAGTTATCGAAGAGAAAGCCGCCGAACCAGCCGCCGAAGCCGCTGCGACAGAAACTGAAATTGATATCATCGTGCCTGATCTTGGTGGCGCAGAAGATGTTGATGTTATCGAAGTTTGCGTAGCAGTCGGCGATGAAGTTGCCGAAGGCGATTCCATTATCGCTTTGGAAACCGACAAAGCCTCAATGGAAATTCCTGCTGAGCATGCCGGCACTATCGTATCTTTGGATGTTAGCGAAGGCGGTAAGGTAAACAAAGGTCAGAGCATTGGTCGCATCAAAGCTGTAGTGGCTGCAGCCCCTGTAGCTGCTGCCTCTCAAGCTGCTGGCCCCACAGCCGAGCTAGCCGCGGCTGCGCCAGCACCTGCTGCAGAAAGCTCTGGCGAAGCAAAACTAGCACCGCCGCCAGCAACAGTAGCCACTATTGAGCCTGGCCCTGAAACGGCATTTTATGCAGGCCCTGCAGTGCGCCAGTTGGCACGACAGTTGGGTGTAGAGCTTTCTGAAATAAAAGCCAGTGGCCCACGCGGTCGCCTAAGCAAAGAAGATGTTCGCAATCACGCTAAGACTATTATCGAAGATGTTAAGTCTGGCAAGTTGTCTTCCGGTGCAGGTATTCCAGAAATACCTGATGTTGACCACAGCCAGTTTGGCCCGGTAACGATAGAGCCGCTCAGCAAAATTGCGAAAATTACGGCCCAGAACATGAGTCGTAACTGGCTGAACGTTCCCCATGTAACGCAGTTTGATGATGCCGATATCACCGAGCTAGAAGCATTCCGTAAGAGCATGAAAGCCGAAGCCGAAAAGCGTGGCAGCAAATTAACACCGCTACCTTTTTTAATTAAAGCTGTAGCCGCTACCTTGCGCGCCGAGCCAAGCTTTAATGTTTCCTTGCACAGCGATGGTGAAAATATCGTGCGCAAAGATTATGTGCATATTGGTATTGCAGCCGATACACCGCGAGGTTTATTGGTGCCGGTATTACGCGATGCCGATAAAAAGGGCTTGTGGCAAATTGCTGATGAAGTAAACGAGCTAATTGGTAAAGCCCGCGATGGCAAATTAATGCCAAAAGATATGCAGGGCGCTTGCTTTACCATTTCAAGCTTAGGTGCCATGGGCGGTAAAGGCTTTACCCCAATCGTCAATGCGCCTGAAGTGGCTATCATGGGAGTGTCAAAAGCTTCTATCCAGCCAGTGTGGGATGGCAAAGAGTTCCAGCCAAGGCAAATGCTACCGCTGTCACTCAGCTACGATCACCGCGCCATCAACGGCGCCGATTGCGGCCGCTTCTTCACGCACCTAGTAGCCACACTAAGCGACATCCGCCGCTTGTTGCTCTAGATGACTAGCTAGAGCAACAGCAAAACGATTAAAGATTTTCTCTCTCTTTAACACCTTCCAAACCAGGCCCCGGCCTGGTTTTTTTATGCCCACAGAAAGCACTGGGGTCAGATCCCAAGCGAACAGGGGTCAGATCTCAAGGGATCTGACCCCACCTCGAAGCCGAGATTCCAAAGCTACAACCCAACCCCAAAACCCCACCCAAACCTCCACCATTAAAAACAGCGGGAGCAGAATCCAAATGTCCAAACACTCGGGGTCAGATCCCAAGGGATCTGACCCCATTTCGAAGCCGCGATCCCAAAGCTACAACCTAGCCCCAAAACCCCACCCAAACCTCCACCATTAAAAACAGCAGAAGCAGAACCAAAATGCCCAAACACCGGGGTCAGATCCCAAGGAATCTGACCCCACTTCGAAGCCGAGATCCCACCGCGACAGCCACAATTACTATCGGACCCGAAAAATGTCGCATATTCGCAAGCATTAAATCGTATTGCTAATGATTATCATTTAATATTAATGTATCCTCTAGGCGACTCAATCCACCGCAGACACCCAGAGGAAACACAATGGCCGGAAACTCCTTTACCGCGCTTAATTGCCTAGTACTGATGACCACAACTCAAATCAGCGTGGCAGTACAAGCACAAGAAGACATAGAAGAGGTCGTTGTTACGGCAAAGCAAATTCCATATGTGCGCCTATCCGACACCGCCACCAAATCTGCTTTGGATATTCTCGATACACCCTTTACCGTAAGCACCTACAACAGTGTGTTCCTAGAAGATTTACGTTCCGAAACGTTGGCCGATGCCTACCCCTATACCCTAGGCCTAAGCCAAACGGGCACCAGTGCGAACAGCTTTACTTTGCGCGGTTTGCCTTCAGATTTGCAGAATGTTCAAGTCGATGGCCTACCTGGCTTGGCTTCACGATTTGGTTCACCCACCACGGCCAATATCGAGCGTGTTGAGGTTCTTAAAGGCCCGGCATCTGTGCTTTATGGCTTGATGGAGCCAGGCGGATTAATAAACGTTGTAAGCAAAACACCACAGGAGAAACAAAGCACAAACATCAGTGTTACCGCCCAAAGTTATGAGGGTAATACATCGAGTTTTGGTGATGATCTTTCCGGTACAGTAACACTAGATACAACAGGCCCCCTAAGTGAAGACGGTCGTTGGCTCTACCGCGTAATTGCCAGCAAAGAAAATATTAATTCCTTCCGTAACGGTGTTGAATATAAAAACCTATATTTCTTTCCCTCGGTTTCCTATCAGGCGTCAGATGAGCTGTTGTTCACCTTTGGTTTGGAATACGCCGACGAAGAGGGTGATGCAGATAATGGTTTGGTCGCTGTCAATAATGACATCAATCAAACCGCTGAAATCGATGTGCGTTACCAAGAAGATGGCGACTTTGATAGGGATGAAGGCTTAGTTAGCTTTGTCCGCATGGATTACGACCTCTCAGAAAGCGCGCGCCTACGCGTAAACTTCCGCAGCGTGTTCCATGAAGATGAACGTAAATTGTTTGAAAATAACCGCGTAAACGATGCCGATGAGATCAGTGAATCGACTTTGCGCCGCCGCGATCGCCATCAGCTTAATAAGCGTGAATACCATTTTCTTGATGTGAATCTCGTAAACGAATTTGATACCGGCGATATTAATCACAAATTGCTTGTTGGTGTTAATGGTGGTTTTGAGCGTTCGGATTTCGAGCGAATTCGTTTCGGTGCTAATGTCACGCCTAATATTTCTATTTTCGATCCAGTACTCGGTGAAGGCCAGCCAAGCTCGATTAAATCAGGCACCGACAGAATTACCGACTATTGGAACTACGCTTTCTACATTCAAGATGTTATGGAAATCAATGATCAATTCTCGCTTATGCTGGGTGGTCGCTACGACAAGCAAGACGCCGACTTTAAAGAGCAGGTGAGCGGTTTTACTGATGATCAATCGAGCGATGCTTTATTGCCACAGGCGGGGGTTGTATTTAAACCCAGTGAAAATATTTCGTTTTACGCCAGTTACACCGAATCCTTCAGCCCTAACTCGGTAGAGCGCAGAGCGGCCGATGGAGGATCTTTCGATCCAGAAATGGGCGAGCAATTTGAGTTTGGTGTAAAGGCAGCTTTGCTAGATGAGCGAGTAAATATCACCGCGGCGGCTTTTAATATTAATAAAAGCAATATTCTTGAACGCAACGAAGATCGTGATTGGGAATTACTAGGCGAGCTAGAAAGCGAAGGATATGAAGTCGAAATTCAAGCCTTGCCTACGGAAAACTGGCAGCTAAGAATGGGCTACGCCTATGTCGATTCTGTAATCTCCAAAAGCCCTAACGCCAGTTTAATTGGTGCTCGTAATGCCTTCGCTCCTGAACACGATGCCTTTTTATGGACGCGCTATAACTTCCCAGAGCTTAGCCGCGGTGCTGTAGTTGGTGTATCACTAGGCTTGAATTACGAGTCTGAGCGCTATACCAATGCTAGCCCATCTACTCAGGTAGAATTGCCATCCTATGTGCGCACCGATCTTGGTTTCTACTATGAGCTAAATGATCAGCGATATGCCATCAATATCGAAAACTTGTTTGATGAGGAATACCACACCGGTGGCTCCCGCGATACCCGAATCTACCCCGGTGATCCACGCTTAATCTCGTTCTCATTCAACTATTCTTTCTAAACCCCACACACATACGCACATCGGGGTCAGATCCCAAGGGATCTGACCCCACCTCGAAGCCAAGATCCCCAAGCTACAACCACTCCAAGAAACCCCACCAAAACACAAAGCCATAAACCAAACTACCCAAGCTCAAAACTCCAAACCACCCACTTGGCTGATACCCACCACCCCACAAATCACCAAACTAAAGCAAAAGCCCAAAAAGAGAACAACACCATGCCTAGCAAACAAAGACCCCAAATAATCCCACTGCACGTCATTCAATGCGCAGACAAAAGCAAAGCAATCTTCCCCTACAAAACCATCAACTTCGCTTTCATAAAATATGGCCTAGCCAAACAAAAAGGTGAGATCAAAACCTAAAACCAAAACGGGGTCAGAACGGGGTCAGATCCCTAGGGATCTGACCCCATATCGAAGCCGAGATATAAAAACTCAACACCAAACCCCAAAGGTAACCCCAAAATGCCAAGACAGCCCCGCCAAACAACCCCAGGCATTCCCCTCCACATCGTCCAACGCGGCTGCAATCGTCAACAAGTCTTCCACGACGAACAAGACCACTTAAAATACCTAAACCTACTAAGAACAAAATCCAGCCATTACAAAGTAAACATCCACGCCTGGGTACTAATGAGCAACCACATCCACTTACTATGCACCGCAGAAAATTCAACAAGCCCCTCAAAAATGATGCAAACCCTAAGCATTGCCTACAGCAACTACTACAATAAAAAATACCAGCGCAGCGGCACCCTCTGGCAAGGCCGCTACCGCTCAAAACAAATTACTCACGACGGCTATCTGTTTTGTGCTTATCGTTATATAGAGCTAAATCCAGTCCGCGCTGGAATAGTTAACCACCCAAGCCAATTCAAATGGTCCAGCTACAACTGCAATGCACTTGGCAAAAGTGACAATCTTACAAAGGCGCACTCTATATACGACTCTTTAGGGAATACCACAGAACAAAAACAAGCTGCTTACCAAAACCTTTTCCAAGAAGCTTTAAACCCTCAACAAATCCAATCAATCCGAACCACCTAACACCGGGGGCAGATCCCAAGGGATCTGACCCCATATCGAAGCCGAGATCTAAAATTCAAAGCCAACAGCAAAACCAGCCCACAACTCCTCCATGGGAAATAGTAAAACCACAGCCACCGTGCCCACACCCGGGGTCAGATCCCATGGGATCTGACCCCTTCCTACGCCCCAAATCTAGCCACCAAAATTGATCAATTTCAGCCATTGGGCTTTAGCCCATGAAATGTTAAATTAAACAGCAATAAAAGAGGCCTAACCTCAACAGTGCTACGCAGGACGCAGTAACTCGCTAACAGGGTGTAAGGAATAGCGAAAGTCCATTAAATAACCAATACAAAGAATTAAAGAATGTCTGAAGATCTAAATATCGTCATCATGGCCGGCGGCTCAGGCACTCGCATGTGGCCGATGTCTCGTACCACATACCCGAAGCAGTTCCTAAACCTCAATAGCGACAGCAGCATGCTGCAAGAGACTGTTCAGCGCCTTGAGGGCTTGGCTGATCATCAAACCACCATTATTACCAACGAAGAACACCGCTTTTTGGTCGCCGAACACTTACGCCAGCTAGATACCAAAGCAGAAATCTTACTTGAGCCTATAGGCCGCAACACCGCCCCAGCTATTGCTTTGGCAGCTTTTAGGGCTCAACAAAAAGGTGAGGGCAGCCAGCTTTTACTGGTATTGGCGGCCGATCACGTCATAGAAAACACTCAAGAGTTCCAGCGTGTTGTACAGCAGGCTTTACCCATTGCCCGCGATGGCAGGCTAGTCACCTTCGGCATCGTACCCGATAGTCCCGCTACAGGTTATGGTTATATTCGCCAAGGCGAAGCCCAAGTCGATGCTTTTAAAGTAGATGCCTTTGTGGAAAAACCAGACTTAGCCACCGCAGAAAGCTACCTAGCCAGCGGTGAATACTTATGGAATAGCGGCATGTTCCTCTTCCGCGCCGATCGCTATCTAGAAGAGTTAAAAGAATATCGCCCAGACATCTACCAAGCCTGTGAGCAAGCCTCTCAAAACCTTGCCGCCGACTTAGACTTTTTAAGAATTAATAAAGCAGCCTTCGAAGCCTGTCCAGATGATTCCATCGATTACGCGGTAATGGAAAAAACCGATCAAGCGGTAGTGTTACCATTGGATGCTGGTTGGAGTGATGTTGGCAGTTGGTCGGCCCTGTGGGATATCAAAGAAAAAGATGCTGACGGCAATGTTCACCAAGGTGATGTGATAGATAAAGACAGTCACAATAACTTTGTTATCGCCCAAGAAAAATTAATCGCCACCATCGGTGTAGATAACTTAGTTATCGTAGATACCAAAGACGCTGTGCTAGTTGCCGATCGCAGCCGAGTGCAAGAAGTAAAAGAAATCGTTAGCACGCTAAAAAAAGAAGGTCGCAGCGAACATGTGCAGCACCGCGAAGTGTATCGTCCATGGGGTAAATACGATTCCATTGATGCGGGCGAGCGCTACCAGGTAAAACGTATTACCGTAAACCCAGGTGCAAAGCTTAGCCTGCAAAAGCATCATCACCGCGCCGAGCACTGGATAGTAGTCAGCGGCACGGCTAAAGTAACCAATGGCGACAACACACTGTTACTAAGCGAAAACGAATCCACCTACATCCCAATCGGTGTAGTACACTGCCTGGAAAACCCAGGTATGATTCCACTAGAAATGATCGAAGTACAATCCGGCTCATACCTAGGCGAAGATGATATCGTACGCCTACAAGACGACTACGGCAGAACAAAAGAATAAAAGGCAAGCAAAGCGGACGCCGAGCACGGGGTCAGACCCTTATAGGGTCTGACTCCACCTCGAAGCCACAAAACTAAAAAACAAGGCAAGGGAACAAAATGCCAGCAGCAAAAATAAGCCAGATAAAAAACAGCTTCACCAACACCACTAGCGGGGTCAGACCCCCATGGGGTCTGACCCCATTCTATCTACTGGCACTAACCCTAGTCACCCTACTAACCACCCCACTAACAACCCCCAAAGCCCAAGCTGCAGAATACGGCGTAATCACCGCCAACTTCGTCAAAGTTCGCCAAGGCCCCGGCTCAGATTACCCAGGCATTAGCCAACTAAACAAAGGCCATGTAGTCACTCGCTTACGCGTTCAAGGAGAGTGGACAGAAGTCAGCTTTATCAATAAAAACCTACCCAAGGGCAAACAGCAACGCACCGGTTGGATGTCATCACGTTATATAAAAGTAGACCCAGTCTCTAATCGCCCTAAAAGAAATAAAAAAGCAAACGCTGCAGAATTCACCGAGCTAGTACAACCCAATCCCATAGGTGATGGCGTACCACATCAAGTAAAAATAAAATCCCTAAAAGTACGCAGCGGCCCCAGCACCAAACATATCCGCCTAAGCGCCATACCATTTGAGCACCCGGTAATGGTGTATAACAAAGAAAACGGCTGGGCCAGAATAACCACCATAGATCCAAACAACGATGGCAAGCGTCTACACGGCTGGGTAGCTGCCCACTTCCTAAAAAAAGACTGGGCCACCATCAACGCCCTAGCAAAAACAAAGGTAAAACCTAACCGAGGCCAACCAAACCGGGGTCAGAACCCCAGGGGTTCTGACCCCAAATCCGCCACGAAACCAACAAACACCCAGGGTCAGAACCCAAGCGGTTCTGGCCCTAATACCGGCACCCAAACAACAGCAAGCACAAAAGCAAAGCCCAATCAGCCCGCTAACGAAACCCCATGGCCAGAAGAAAACCCAGATAACTTCGCCAGCACCCACCCAATGCAAAAACAAAGCGCAAAAACAGAGCCGCCAGCGCCCACAACACCAAGCTTCAAAGATCGCCTTGCTGGCAGCACACCTCCTGCCGAATCCCAACAAACAAAACCACACAGCACAAGAAAAAGACAATCAAACCCAACAGGCCAACCCGTTCTCCTAACCCTAGAAAAAGAACTACTAGCCTGCCGTCGCACAGACGATAAAGAAGTAAAAGGTTGCGAGCTAACCATGCGCTTTGCATTACAGGGCGAGCCAGATATCACCCGTGCAAAAGTACGTTGCGAAGCTGATTTGCTAGTAGGCATGGCCGAAGGCGACCCAGTACGCTACCCATTAAACCAAGAGCAAATCTACAAAGTAGAACAAGAGCCAAATAGCCACGAAATGGTAACCACCCTAGAAGCCAGCGGCGGCAGCTACAACATCCGTACCGTAGATTTGCTCTCACACCGCTGCGCAGTAACTGCCTTCGGCCGCAGTAAAAAGAACTAAACCACAACGGGGTCAGAACCCAAGGGTTCTGACCCCACATCGAAGCCAAGATCCAAACACCTCAACCAATCCCAAAAACGCCCCAAACAAAAGCCCCACCATAAAACCCAGCAAGGCCCCAACCAAAGCGCCCAAACCCGGGGTCAGAACCCAAGGGTTCTGACCCCCATATCGAAGCCGAGATCTAAACACCATCACCTAAACCCACCGACGAACCCCCGCACAATACTGCTCATAATCCCCACCAAACTTTCTCCGCAATTCACGCTCTTCAAACCGCACATACCAAAGATCACAAACCAAAACAAAACCAACAAACAAAG
>JAOXRT010000108.1 GCA_025800365.1 Cellvibrionaceae bacterium
GGTCTTGATGAAAGCGAAAAGCTAGCCCTAAAACAGTGGCTAGAGAGCAATCCCATGCACCGTCGAAACCTCTTCGATATGGCCGCACTCTGGGATTCTATGAGCATGCTTAGCGAACTCTCCGCCATGTTCCCACTGGAAGAGCAGGCAAAACCCAACAAGATAAACTGGCGTTTCTACGGCTCCGTAGCCGCAAGCCTTATGCTAATAAGTATCGGGATTGCCTTTTTTTGGGTCAAAGAACATGTTCTGCTGCAAGAGGAATACATTACCGCCATTGGTGAGCATAAACTATTTGAGCTCAACGACGGCTCCAGCATCCACTTAAACACCAATAGCCGCGTTAGCGTCAACTTCAGCTTTGGACTGAGAGAACTTCGCCTAGAGCAAGGCGAAGCGCACTTTAATGTAGCACATGATAAAAAACGACCCTTTATTGTGAGTGCCGGCAATCAAACCGTTACCGCAATCGGCACAGCCTTCAACATCAGACTGTCACAACAAGACGACATGGAACTACTGGTCACCGAAGGACGCGTATCTCTGGCAAGCGGCACCACAGACACCCCCACCCCTAAAACGATGCCAACTACCACCTACCTCGAGGCAGGACAGCAAATAGCACCCAACATATCGACCCAGAGCCCAATTGAACCAGTCACCAGCGCCGCCATAGATGGCAAACTAGCATGGCAAAGAGGCTTTATTGTTTTTGATGGCACCCCTTTAGGCAAGGCCTTGCAAGAAGTGCAACGCTATGCCGAGTACGAAATTATTGCCGACAAGGACATCCAAAACCTTGAGATTGCCGGATACTTTAAGACCAGCGATATCGACAAGCTAATCACCTCCCTAGAACAGAGTTTCGATCTAATCTCTGAGCGAAAAGGACAAGTCATCTATCTTCGCCAACACTAAATCATGAAAACTATAAATATTTTTGGTGGTTCATGGCGGAAACTCACACACCAACTGTCAGCACTTGGCAAGGCTGACGGATCTTTGTGCATTTATATAAGCATCTGCTTTTTTGCCACACTCTGGCAAAGCAGCGATAGCCTAGCAGCTCACGAACAAGAGCTAAGAAAGATACACTCTTTCAATATACCCGCACAAAGAGCCGACCGAGCACTAACCGAATTTGGCCGCCAAAGTGACAGCACCATCGTGTTCTCATTTAAGGCGACCAAACCTTTTAAAGCCAACACCTTGCGCGGGCGACACAGCCTAAAACAGGGCATTGAGCGATTACTTAGAGGCAGCGGTTTAATAGCTCGCATTGGTGAATCCGGACAGCTGAGTATTGAAATACAAAGCCAACCGGAGAGTGCAGTTAATATGACTAATAAAAAAACCCTGCTAGCCGCCGCCGTAGCGAGTGCAATCAGCACCGGCAGCATGCCCACCATTGCCCAGGACAACAACGCCGAGATCGAAGAGGTTACCGTCCTCGGTAGTCGCCAAGCTGGTCGATCAGCTGGAGACATGCCCGTCCCAGTAGACACCCTAAGTTCAGACGCCCTATCAAATAGCGGCCAAACCGAAGTCGGCCGAATGCTGCAATCGCTAGCCCCTTCTTTTAATTTTCCAAGCTCATCTATATCCGATGGCACGGACGCCCTGCGCCCCGCCACCTTGCGAGGCTTAGGCCCAGATCAGACCTTGGTTTTGGTTAATGGCAAGCGCCGCCACCAAGCCTCACTAATACACATCAACACCTCGGTTGGCCGAGGCACAGCTGGCGTCGATATGAACGCCATTCCCGCCTCTTCCATCAAACGCATTGAAGTTTTGCGTGATGGCGCCGCCGCCCAATATGGCTCAGATGCAATCGCCGGGGTCATCAACATCGTATTGAAAGATGATAATGAAGCCGGTCATATAGGCATTTCTAACGGTGAATATTCCGAAGGAGATGGCAACACCACTAATATAGATTTCTCCAAAGGCTTCACCCTTGGCAGCGATGGCTACCTGAACATCTCTGGTAACTTTCGTGATCGTGAGCACACCAATCGCGCCGGCCTACATGGCTCTTGCCAATTTAGCGGCTGCGCAGACACCGATGGCAATGGCATTTTGGAAGCTGGCGACCCGAGAGAAGTAACAGCGCCACGACAAACCTTCCGCATTGGCGACGCTGACTCCGAGCAGACCGCCCTAACCTTAAATGCCGGAGTCGAAGTAGGCCAAGGCGAGCTATACGGCTTTGCCACCTACTCTAGTCGAGACAACCAGTCAGCCGCCTTCTTCCGACACAACGCCAACAACGGCGGTAACGCACCACTTTCAGACGGTGACGCCACAATTCCGAGCGGCTTCCTACCTAAAATTAATAGCGAAATCGAAGATATCTCGGTAAATATCGGCTACCGCCTAGAGCTGGATAGCGGAGCAACATTGGACTTCTCGTACACCACTGGTGAGAACAGCATCGACTACACCACCAGCGACTCACTCAACTCATCCTTTGCCAACCACCTGCTTAACAGTACCGACATGAGCGACGCTGAGATTCGCAGCAGCGTACCCAGGACCGCTAAGGCCTATGGTCTAGAGCTCGGGCTTGATACTTTTAATGTCGACTTTACGCAATCCTATGGCGACCTCGCATTGGCAGCAGGTGCCGCCATTCGCAAAGACAGCTACAAGGTTAAACCTGGAGAAGAATACGCCTATAACGATTACGACACTCAAAATGGCGTCAGCCTTTATGACAGCGATCGCAGTGGCGGCATCCAAGGTTTCCCGGGTATCGGACCACAATCAGCGGTCGATGAAGAGCGCGATGTAAACTCGCTCTATATAGATGGTGAATACCAAGTTAGCGACGAGCTACTGATTAGTGCCGCCATGCGCTACGACGACTACGATGGCTTTGGCAACACTGTAAACTACAAACTCGCAGGCAGCTTTGAGGCCAGCGATACCGTACGCTTGCGCGCCGCCGCCAGCACCGGCTTTAGAGCCCCCTCAATGCAGCAGCTGTACTTTAATAATGTCAGCACCCAATTTGTCACCGACAGCAACGGTAATCTGGTTGCCGCAGAACGAGGCACCTTCCGCAACGACAGCCCGGTTGCCAAAGCCATCGGCATCCCCTCATTAAAAGAAGAAGAGTCCGTTAACCTTAGCTTTGGTATCGTCGCCGATCTTACTGATCACCTAAATATGACTGTCGATTTCTACCAAGTGCAAATCGATGACCGCATCGTAATCAGTAAAGGCTTGGGACTTGGCTTAAACGACGAGCTAGATGCCGCCCTTAATAGCGCTGGCGCCTCACAAGCGCAGTTCTTCCTAAATGGCGCCGACACCAAAACCAAGGGCGTCGATATTGTTGCCTCTTATGAAGGCATCGAGATTGGCAATGGCAATCTTGATATCACCTTTGCGGCCAACTACACCAAAACCGACGTCACCGGCCTATTTACCCCAGCTGACAGCGGCCTTGCCACATTAAGCACTGACCAGGTATTTAGCTCCCAGGACATCTCGATTATCGAAGAATGGCAACCTAAGGATCGGATTAGCCTTAGTGGCTTCTATAGCAATGACAACTGGACAGCCAACCTATCCTTCAATCGCTTTGGCGAGTACACCATTGAAGATGGAGGCCGCCAGACCTATGGCGCTGAGATTTTGACCGACCTGCGTATTGCCTATGAATTCGATAATGGCTTTGGAATCAACTTCGGCGGCAACAACATCTTTGACGTTACCCCTGACGAGAACCAAATCGGCAACTCTCGTACCGGCGCTATTGAAGATGGCCCTGGCGGCAACCTTATTGTCGACAGCAAAGGAGTGTTTACTTACTCTCGCCGCTCAGCACCATTTGGCTTTAATGGGGCTTATTATTACTTCGGCTTAAGTTATGACTTCTAAGCGTCGCAATTGCCGTCTAAAATAGGCCCACAAGCTGCTTAAGATCAAAGCCACCCCAATTTGGGGTGGCTTTTTACTATGAGCGTGCAAAAAATCACCATTTTTCTATTAATTTAGGTTCAATAAGCGCGCAAGACTCCGTATAATTGCGCGCTATTTTTTTGGAATTGGACTTGGTTTAACTCGAGAAACAGAAATGTCTGACTTATCACACTACCGTAACATCGGTATCTTCGCACACGTTGATGCCGGTAAAACTACCACTACTGAGCGTATCCTTAAGCTAACCGGTAAGATCCACAAAACCGGTGAAGTACACGATGGTGAATCCACCACCGACTTCATGGAGCAGGAAGCTGAGCGTGGTATTACTATCCAGTCAGCAGCGACTACCTGCTTCTGGAAAGACCACCGCATGAACATCATCGATACTCCAGGGCACGTTGACTTCACCGTTGAAGTATATCGCTCTCTAAAAGTACTTGATGGTGGCGTAGGCGTATTCTGTGGTTCTGGTGGTGTTGAGCCCCAGTCTGAAACCAACTGGCGCTATGCAAACGAATCTGAAGTTGCCCGTATCATCTTCGTAAACAAACTTGACCGTGTAGGCGCCGACTTCTTGCGCGTTGTTGGTCAGGTTGAGAAGGTATTGGGCGCTAACCCACTGGTTATGACCCTACCAATCGGCCGCGAAGACAACTTCGTCGGTGTTGTAGACGTTCTTAACAAGACCGCTTACAAGTGGGATGACTCAGGCCTACCAGAAAATTTCGAAATCATCGATATCCCTGAAGATATGGTTGACCAGGTTGACGAGTACCGCGAGCAGATGGTTGAAACCGCTGTTGAGCAGGACGACGACCTTATGGAAGCTTACATGGAAGGTGAAGAGCCTTCTATTGAAGACCTTAAGCGTTGTATCCGTAAAGGTACTATCGCCCTAGACTTCTTCCCAACCTTCTGTGGTTCTGCGTTTAAAAACAAAGGTGTTCAGCTAGTATTGGATGCTGTTGTTGACTACTTGCCTAGCCCAACCGAAGTTGACCCACAGCCTTTGACTGACGAAGAAGGTGAAGAAACTGGCGAACACGCTATCGTTTCTGCTGAAGAGCCACTACGCGCCTTGGCATTTAAGATCATGGACGACCGTTTCGGCGCCTTGACCTTTATCCGCATCTACTCTGGTGTAATGAAGAAGGGTGACACCATCCTTAACTCATACACTGGCAAAACTGAGCGTATCGGCCGCATGGTTGAGATGCACGCTGATGAGCGTACCGAGCTAGATAGCGCCCAAGCGGGTGACATCATCGCTGTTGTAGGTATGAAGAATGTTCAAACAGGTCACACCCTATGCGATCCTAAGAACCCTTGTACTCTTGAGCCAATGATCTTCCCAGAGCCAGTAATC
Organism: Cellvibrionaceae bacterium; assembly: GCA_025800365.1. GTDB lineage: Bacteria > Pseudomonadota > Gammaproteobacteria > Pseudomonadales > Cellvibrionaceae > Pseudoteredinibacter. The sequence goes on from JAOXRT010000108.1 coordinate 5,300, forward strand.
TCTATTGCTGTTGCACCTAAAGATAAAGGTTCTACCGAGAAGATGGGTGTTGCTATCGGTAAGATGGTTGCAGAAGATCCATCTTTCGTTGTTGAAACTGACGAAGATTCTGGTGAAACCATCCTTAAAGGTATGGGTGAATTGCACCTAGACATTAAGGTAGACATCTTGAAGCGTACCTACGGTGTTGAGCTTGAAGTTGGTCAACCACAGGTTGCTTACCGCGAAACCATCACCATGCCAATCGAAGACAGCTACACGCACAAGAAGCAGTCTGGTGGTTCTGGTCAGTTCGGTAAAATCGACTACCGCATCAAGCCTAATGAGCCAGGTGTCGGCTTTACCTTCGAATCTACTGTTGTGGGTGGTAACGTTCCTAAGGAATTCTTCCCTGCAATTGAGAAGGGCTTTAATGGCATGATGGACGAAGGTCCTCTAGCTGGCTTCCCTGTTCTAGATGTTCACGTTGAGCTATACGATGGTGGCTACCACGCGGTTGACTCCTCTGCTGTAGCATTTGAAATTGCCGCTAAAGGCGCTTTCCGTCAGTCCATGCCTAAGGCTGGCCCTCAGCTGATCGAGCCTATCATGCATGTTGACGTATTCACCCCAGACGATCACGTTGGTGACGTAATCGGTGACTTAAACCGTCGTCGCGGTATGATCAAAGATCAAGAGCCAGGCACCACCGGTGTTCGCATTAAAGCTGACGTACCTCTAGCTGAAATGTTTGGTTACATTGGTCACCTGCGCACCATCACTTCTGGTCGTGGTCAGTTCTCTATGGAGTTCAGCCACTACATGCCTTGTCCGCAAAACGTTGCTGACGAAGTAATTGCAGAAGAGAAAGCTAAGAAAGAAGCTAAGAAGTAATTAGCGCTTTTTAAGCAAAAAGAAACCCCGCCAGCTTGCGCTTGCGGGGTTTTTTATTGCCTAGCGCCAGCGGCGCAAGACACATTAAAATACCACCTCTACAGACTCGCCATCTGAAGCTTTGCACTCACCAATTCCACCATCTTCGATCCCCCAGCGAGCTGAAGCAAACTGAAACTGACACTTCATATTTCGCCCGCGATCACCCAGCAACAAAGCCTTCGCTGCAGAAGAACGTTGAGTAGAGTCGCCCAAAACCCACATATCATCCCCTGATGACTCACCAATGCGAATTTCATCGCCCTCACTAACTTGCGAAGCCTGGATAAACTTGCCTTCAAATCGCTCACCATTGGGCATAGTAAGAGACAACTTACCGTCACTGTCCATAAAGCCCTGCTGATATTCCATTCGCACGACCTCACCCCCGCTAACACCTTCGATAACACCTGTAGATTCACAGGCCGTTAGCGTCAAGAGCGCCGCCGCAAGTAGAACAGGCTTATTAAATAAATTAGATTTGAACATTACTTTTCCTCCGAATAAAAACTGTATTCTGGAGGCGCGCCTTAAACTTTCACTTAACTCAATATTAACGCTTTATTAATAGCTCAAATAAACTCAAAGCTAGAAGGCCGCAAAACATAAAAAGCAGACATAAAAAAAGCCGGCATAATGCCGGCTTTTTTGTGCAAGTTGACTATTACTGACCAACTTTCAGCTTGCCGCCTTTACCTAGGCCACCCTTAACGGTTTGAGCCTTGTAGTTGCGCAAAGCTTTAACCATGTTGTTGTAAGAGTCTGCAAAAGATGCAGCGATAATCTTACCTTCAGGAGTATTGGTAAAACCACCAGCACCACCTACAGCACCACCAAAGAAACCACCAAACAAATTAAAGTCGTAGTTTTTCGCATTGCCTACTGCAGCAGAAATCTGAACACCAGAGCGGTTATCAATTAACAATAACGTAGTTGACGCTTCGTTCTTCTTAAGGCCGCCAGCGATAACACCCACTGTTGAGCCTAATACACCACCTAACAAGCCACCTACACCACCAGTGCCTTTTTCAGAGAACTGAATAGATGGGTTCATAGTGTAATCAGCCGCAACCATCTGGCCCTTGCCAAAATTGCTACCCGAACGCATTTCACCTGAGTTCATTAACTCGCGCTCAGTATTCATAGCCTGCATTGCACGACCACGCTCAACTACAACAAAGCAATTTGACTGCTGAATCATAGTGCGAATTACAGGAATAGTACTACCCAACTGAGGATAGCGTGAGGCATAAACATTCCACCAAGGAAGTGTACGATCCTCAAATACCGACATAGTACCAAGCGGCTCAGAGCAGCTTTCTAATGCGGCATTTTTGTTTTCCGTGTTTGCGCCACCAGCTGCACCTGAAACGGTGTTGCCGCCAGCATTGCCCATAGTAGGCATGGTTCCATTACAAGCGGCCAAGCTTAGCGCCGCTGCACTCATTGCAGCTGTCAGTAACTTTTTCATAATTCCTGTTTATACCCCATATTAGAATGTTTTGGTGAGAGTGAGTCTAATTTAGCTTTTATTAAAAAACCATATAAATTAACTACTTTTAGTGATAAGCAGCCCGTTATTACGTTAAATTTAATGAGTTAAAAATAGCTTATTCTAGAAACACTGCAATAACATTAAGTTACGAGCATAAAAAAACCGGGGCAAGCCCCGGTTTTTTAGATTTTGAAAATCGAGCTAACGATTAGTCAAGAATCTTAGATACAACACCAGCACCAACGGTACGGCCACCT
>JAOXRT010000128.1 GCA_025800365.1 Cellvibrionaceae bacterium
GCCTGGGGCATTGTAGCTATACACGCTTGGCGAGTGGCCAGACAAAGGCCCGTACATTCCCTAAGGTATGAATAAAGGGTATGAATCGGAGAAAAAAACTACCGGCCTAGTAACAAATAAAGGCAAAACATCGTCATAGTAATAGCCCCTCAATGAAAGTCATAAAATAATAAAACGCCGCTTTACGCGGCGTAACTTATGTAGCGTAAAAAACGCTGCTATATAACAGGCCATGAATAATGAAAGCACCTATAGCGATACATACATTTAAGACACTGAGCATAACGGCAATAATCAGTTTAATAGCAAGCTGCAGCAGTCAAAGTACAGACAATAGCAAACCCAGCAAAGCAGACGAAAATCCCTGGGCAAACGCCTACAATGAGCAAAGCAAAGAACGCTTTATTCCCGTGGAGCTTTTCACCGGTGCAGCCTGGGATGGCAAACACGAATTAAAGCTAGCCCCCGTAGAAAACACCGCCTGCGCCCAAGCCATTGGGCGAAACCGCCCCTGCGATACATACCATTTAACAGGCCCCTTTACAGCTAAAAACCAAAGCAAAATCGCTTGGGTGGGCGAAGAAATTAAATACTACAAACGAACCTTCAGCACTCCACGCGGCGGCCCAGTAGAATCCCATTTCACCATCAACAATTCACAAGATGGCTTAGTAAGAATATACGACAAGCGCAAACGCTGGGGCGAACGCCGCTACGACGGCCTAGGCAGTAAATTCCCGCTAGGCTATTGGAAGCAAGGCGAAGTAAGACACTACAAAACCCGTGCCGGTATTCGTATTGAAATACTAGAGCTAAACGGCCCAGATAACTGCCTTACCTTTAGATGGACGATAGGAGAGGGTAGAGGTAGGAATGATGATAATGTATATACGTTTTGCCCGGGTAGGGGGTTTAGTGAGTTTAGGCATTTTGATTAGGGAGAGTGTGAGCAGCTAGTCTACCATTTACATATATTGGGTGCGCTTCTCGATTTTTGTGATTACCCCTTGATTTAATTCGGTAAACCCTGTTGTTTGTATGGACAAGCTCTGCCTATAATACAGCTTGCATTGCACCCAAGTTCAAGGACGAAATGGTACAAATAACAACCAGTAGCAAAAGGTTATCCTCGACTCGCCCAGGCCGACTCTTTCACCCCGTGGAAGCGCCCTCGGTCGCCTTTCCGGTCCAATCCGCGCAGATCTACAGGGACCACCTTGAGGCCAAGCGGTCGATCGTCTTAGAAACCATTGACTACATGCCGGCGTACCTCAACAAGCCAGAAGTCTTGGCACTGTTGGATGAGGAAAAACGCCGAACCTATCAATTAATTCTCAATTTGATGTGGATCACCGGTGCCCTGGCTACCCAAGTGCCGGCGCTTAAACACACCACCCTTATCGTCGACGAGTTTGATTTTGGGGTGAAGTTAAAAGCCTTAAAACAGCGACCTAGTCGGCCTACAAAAGCGGCCTTGCAGCGCTCGCCCCAGCGCTATATCCCAATCACCGTTCACGCTCTGGAAGATCGCATACAGAGTTACCTCTACACAGGGCGTTTCAAAAAGACCGAGCGGATTTTTCCGATGTGCCGGCAGACGGTAAACCGGCATTTTCATGCTCTGGTGGAGCGGATAGGGGACCCACCCTTTGCGATCAGTGCCATACCTTTCGGCATTCGCTTGTGATTCACTTGCTGTTACACGGTCGGCCGTTGAAGTACGTAAGTCAGTTGTTGGGGCACAAGTCGGTAGACAGCACCCAGGTTTACATTAATGTGCTCACCTTAGACGGGGCACATTTTTTGGATGGGGTAGATTTTCACTGATGGAGGAGCTTTGGTGAAAAGACTCCGTTTATAGGCCATGTAATGTGGCTGTTTAAATATAATTTAGTAGAAAAAGGAATATTTGTGAGAATTTCTTCAATTGAAGTTAATGGCTTTCGGCTTCTTAAATATTTTAAATGTGATCTAGAGAAAGATTTGTCGATAATTGTTGGTAAAAACAACACAGGGAAGACCTCAATATTGACAGTCTTGGACAAATTTTTAAGTCCATCAGAGAGAAATTCATTTAGCATTAATGATTTGAGTATTGATATTAAGGACAGAATACTAGGAATACTGTCCGGCCAGGAAAACTTTCCTGATGAAAAATCGTTTGAAAAAATAGCGATATCATTAAAGCTGCACATTGAATATTCTGAAGATGATGACCTTTCAAGCGTGTCAGAGCTAATCATGAGCTTGGACCCCGATGACACCTCTATTATATTGCTGTTTGAGTATGATCTTTCATATAACAAGCTCGAAGAAATGAAAAACTATTTCACTAGTAATTCTGAAAAATATGCTGATAGTCCTGAGGTTTTTTTAAAAGAAAACATTAAAAATTATTTTAGCCCGATAAGTAGGAAAAGCATCCTGGCTAATGACGATAATATATTCATTGATCTTGGCAAATTAAATATTAACCTAAGAAAAATAATTGATTTTAGATTCATTAGCGCAAAAAGAAGTGTAACCAATAAGGATACCGATAAAACTCTATCTACCCAGACAGCTAAAATTTACAAAAAGAAAGTTGAAACAGACGAGGAAAAAGAGGCAATTGAGGAGTTTAAGAATAAGCTTAGAGAGACTGACATCTCTCTAGATGGAATTTACGAGAGATTATTTAAGGATCTTGTTGATAAAGTTGGAAAATTCGGCGGTGTTAGTGAAAATGATACAGATTTAAAAATCGCATCATCACTACAACATAGAGACCTTTTAGATAGCAACACTACTGTTCAGTACACATATGAGAGCCATGCGTTTCCAGAGCACTATAATGGCTTAGGATACATGAATCTTATAAGTATGATTTTCGACATAGAGTATATTCTTGGCGAGTTCAGGAGGACTAAAAGCGAAAAGCCAGCAGCCATAAGCTTGCTATTTATTGAGGAGCCGGAGGCTCACACACACCCACAAATGCAATATATCTTTATAAAGAACATAAAGAATCTACTGAACAATGGATTGGCTAGAGAGGATGGGCGGCTGGTTAATCTACAAACGCTGCTTACTACACACTCATCACACATAGTGTCTGAGTGTGATTTTGACAACATAAAATTCCTTAGGAAGGATAGTGATAACAAGTCAGTGAAATCAAAGAATCTTAGGAGTCTTGCAGAGGAGTACTCATCAGAAGACCCCGCCCAAGATGCTCAGTACAAAAAGTATTACAAGTTCTTACGTCAGTATTTGACTCTATCAAGGTCAGAGGTTTTTTTTGCAGATAAAGCTGTATTAATTGAAGGTGATACAGAAAGAATTCTTATGCCTGCATTTATGTATAAAGTAGATTTGGAGGATAATGATAGCGGTAAAATCCCGCTTCAATCTCAAAATATATCAATAATTGAGGTGGGGGCGCACTCACAAACGTTTGAGAAGTTCTTTGAGTTTATTGGAATTAAATCTCTAGTGATAACAGATATTGATAGTTATTACATGAAAGAAAAAACGGACAAGAATGGAAATATCCAACTAGATGGTAATGACTTGCCAGTCCAGGAGTCAGAAAAGTGCGCACCAAATGCACCAGAGGCAACACATACATCCAATGCCTCCTTATTGCACTTTTTCAGAAAAGAAAAACAAGATCTGAGCTTTTTTAAAGGCTTGCAAGCACAGGGTAAAATTCTTTCAAAAGTTAATGATGCGTGGATTCAGGATGAGAACGGATCATTATGTGTAGCTTATCAAACAGAGGAAAATGGTTTTCATGCAAGAAGCTTTGAAGATTCCTTCTTTTCCATAAACAAAGCGCTTCTTGGTACTGATTCTACGGACTTTCCATCCTTAACGAAAAAATGGTTTGACAAATACATACAAGGTGAAATAGATGCGTATGAATTTTCAGAAAAGGCCGTTGGCAGTAAACCCTCGCTAGCTATTGAAATCCTACTTAATAGTCAGGAAGACGATGGTGACAAATTTTCCAACTGGATCGTTCCGGAGTACATCAAGGAGGGACTGTTGTGGCTCAAGAAAAATTAACGGAAGAGTCTAATGCTGTATTGGATGCTGTGAATGAATGCAGCAATTTCCTTCTGAGCGGAGGCGCAGGAAGTGGGAAAACCTTCTCTCTTGTGGAAATTGCTTCCGCATTACTAGAAAGAAATCCATCTTCTAATATTACGTGCATAACTTACACCAACACTGCTGCAGATGAAATCAGCAACAGGGTTAATCATGAGAATCTTTATGTATCCACAATACACGAGTTCTTGTGGAATAGTATTAAGTCATTCCAGAATGAGATTAAAGCAACTTTAGTTGAGTTGATAAACGACGAAGAACAAAAAAGATTTTCAATACCAGATAACGATTCGGTTGAGGATGACTTCTATAACGGTATTCCAGGCAGTATAGAGTATAAAGAGTTTGTCCGTTTGAATGAAGGGGTTATATCCCACGATGAGCTAATCATTCTTTCAAATAGAATGTATGAGAAATACCCTAAACTCTGCTCCATCACTAAAGATAGGCATCCATTCATCTTGATCGATGAATACCAGGATACCGATAGATTGATAGTGGATATTTTTTTGAATCACTTAAATGCTTCAAGAAAACGTCATATAGTTGGATTTATTGGCGATTCAATGCAGTCAATATATCCAGATGGTATTGGGGATTTGGATGAGTATTTAGGGGATAACCTTCGAGAAATCCAGAAACAGCAAAACCGAAGAAACCCTCAAAAAGTAATAGATCTAGCCAACCGGCTGAGAAATGACAACCTAGAGCAGCTACCTTCAGATGATCCTCTAGCGCCAAACATGATCGATGGAAAGGTTAAAGAAGGCGACATAAAGTTCATCTATTCCGAGTCGGATGACCTAGATAGGTTGCGAGAATATCTCGGGTGGAATTTTAAAGAAACTTCAAGATGTAAAGAACTCAACTTAACCCACAACTTGATAGCTTCAAAGGCTGGGTTTCCTGATCTAATGAGAATTTATGATGGAGATAGAATTCTAGAGTATGTGAGCCGTATAAAAAGGTTTATAAACAAAAATCCGGGATGCATAGTTGCTGAGGGATTAACGTTTGAGGAGGTTGTCACTGCGCTGCAGCACAATAAATCTGGGAAGGAATTGACCGCTGTAAGCCCCACTAAAAAGATGCAAGACTATATGGATCAGCATCCCGTGGAATACGAAATTGCTTTAAAAACCAGATATGAAACAATTTCTAGGATCTATGTTGATAAAGATCAGTTAGTTGATGATAAAAAGAATGAGAAAAACCAACAGTCAAAAGTAAGCTCTCAGAGGGATGAACTGATCTCTCATCTATTCAAAATACAGCATTGTTTGAGGCTGTATAGCGAAAACAGAATTAGTGAATTCATTCGTTTAACAGACTTCCGCATTAGATCAATTAAAGACAAAAGGAAGCTTAAAGCTTGCATTGAAGAACTCATAGAATCTGAGGAACTTACAGTATCCCAGGTTGTAGATATTGCAAATGATAACGGGCTTGTTTTAATAGATGATCGATTGAGAAGGTTTGTTAGGCGAAAAGAATATATCTATTTTCAGGTTATGGGCCTGCCATATTCTCAATTTAGGAAGTTATATTTTTATTTGGAGGGTTTTACCCCTTTTTCAACCCAGCACAAAACTAAAGGCGATGAATTTGATAATGTTTTGGTAATAATGGATAACGGTAATTGGAATAATTATAACTTCGATGCATTATTCACCGGCCAAGGAAGAGACACTGTTATTGAGAGAAGCAAAAAAATATTTTATGTCTGTTGTACAAGAGCAATGGATCGCTTGGCAGTTTTCTATCATGCGCCCAGTCAGGAGGTACTTAAAACCGCTATAGATTGGTTTGGAAAAGAAAGCGTGGTCAATCTAGATAATACTCAAAAAAACGCGGTGATCTTTAGAAGCATTGATGAACCAATTCGAAAAAATCCAGATTATGATGAAAGATGGAAAGGTAGAGATAGAGGCCTTATCACATGCTGGGAGGTAGGCCGAAAAAATGCAAAGAAAAACTCGCTGTTAGCACAAAAAGCAATGGCTGGAGAACTACCAACCTTGGGCTGGAAAGGCGGTGCGAAAGAGAATGATAGTTATGGAACCTTGTACTATCTAGCCAAATGGCATGGTTTAAGAGGTGAAGATCTCAATATAGACTTGACTAAAGAAATCACCTTAACCTGTACAGAAAAGAACACATCTGTTACATATACTTTTGACTCGAGAAAATACCTTAAATAAACTTTATTAACTATTGTTTATGTTGACTTGGCCAACGAATTTTTGGGCAATTTTTACCGATTTCTTCTGTTAGTGAATTACATTGGTTATTAGTGATCGTCGTCCACATAACGCCATATGCTGCTGATGCGTACTGGGGGACTCCTTTTTGTATGATAAAAAGAGGGGGGGCTGGTTTAAGTTTTTCGCCTTTATCGAGGCGAATCAGTATGTAGTGTTTTAGCGCGTCCCTGAGACATTGGTCGACCATGGACAAATCACGCGACTTTCCTTTGTGTTGTTTCACCGGTGAGTAAAAATTTTCTGGATTAATTTTGGAGCCGGACGTCGCCAATGCTTCGATTTGTTTAACGACATTATTAAACGTAGCGATATCGAAGCTGATAGTTTCGCGATTGCAATGGGATTTCGAGCGTTTCATTGCATCCGCGCCGTTGGTATATCCGGCAGGTAAAGCCATGACTTCCAGAAGTTTGAAGCTTGTACCTGCTGAAATTAGTTCAGCAACTTCCGTAATCCCAAGCAGTGAAATCTCCAAAGCCCGGAGGCCGAGATTAAAGCTGATCTGCATGGTTGCTGCGTTCTTTTCCGGGTCGCGGCGGCCACTGAATCACTAGGAAAAGGCGTTATTTTTATGGGGTGGGCACACACGTCAAGCCAGATTTAGCCATAGAAACCTCAATATAGGGGATCATATTTATACACATAATTACTATTTAACATAATATACATTATGCGCACTACAACAGGTGAAGCTAGCAGAACGCTAGATCGAGCTAAACCCTTATTATTCAGGACCTACAGCCCTGTATAGCCATTTAAAACCCCTTGCTCCTGCAGCTGCGCCAATAACTGCTTACACTGATTACGCAAGTGATCTCTAAGCGCTCTTACCGCTGGCGTGATCAGTTGCCTGCTTGGGCAGATCAGCCAAAGCTCTTTTACTGGCGGCTGGTAATCTTCCATGATGACATTAAGTCGCCCAGCGATTAAATCATTTGCCAAATCTAAACTGGACTTTACGGCTATTCCTTTGCCGGCAACACACCAACGTCTAACAATATCTCCGTCGTTGCAAATATGGTTGCTCTTCATACGCACCTTATAACTACAGCCTTTATGTTCAAACTCCCACAGATCGTGGCTAAGGCCGTACAGCTGATACAACAAGGCGTTGTGCTGTTTTAGCTCCTCTAGTGTCTCAGGTTCGCCATATTGCTGTAGATAGCCTGGGCTTGCACATAGTAAGCCTGGAACGTCACACAGCTTAAATCCGTAGAATCCGCTGTCTTTTGGTGATCCATACCGAATGGCAATATCTATACCGTCCCGATAGAAATCTACTTGTCGGTCATCGATGCTTAGATTGAGGCTTACTTCTGGATGCTGGTCTATAAAGTCATCGAGCCATGGTAGTAATAGATTTCGTCCTAGGTCTGACGAGACTGAAAGTTTTAGCTCGCCAGTAATTGACTTATTTGTGTTTGAATTCTGTATTTTAGCCTCTTCTAATATAGATAAAGCCTCTTTGCACTGTGGAATGAACTGCTCGCCAATTTTACTTAAGCGTAAACTCCGAGTCGTACGTACAAATAACTCGGCTCCCAGTTGTCGCTCAAGTCGCTTTAATGCCGCACTTGCTGTGGCATTTCGCATATCCAGTCGCTTTGCTGCTGCAGTAATACTACCAAGCTCAGCTATGGTAATGGCTATCTTTAGATCTTCTGTATTCAAAACAAGCCTTTATCAAAATTATTTTGTTAATAATTCAAATATTAGGCTGTTTTTACCACGCAATTCAATCCCTACACTACGCTAATCGTCAATTAAGAGAGAATTAAGCGTGAACAAAGCAATCAATCCAGCTATCCCTAACACAATGAAAGCCGTGGCCTACCAAGAATCCTTAGATATCGACCATCCCGCGGCTCTACTGGATATTGAGTTGGCAACCCCTACCCCAACTGGCCGTGATTTGCTGGTAGCAACCGAGGCGATTGCAGTGAACCCAGTAGACTTCAAAATCCGGCAAATGGTTGCACCCAACAAGGGAGAGAATAAGGTGCTGGGATGGGATGCTATAGGCCGGGTAGTGGCTAAAGGTGAAAACAGCACGGAGTTTGAAGTTGGTGATCGCGTTTTTTATGCTGGCGATCTAAACCGCCAAGGCAGCAACGCTCAGTATCACCTCGTTGACGAACGTATTGTCGCTATAGCGCCTAACAATATTTCAGTTGAACATGCGGTCGCCCTGCCCCTTACTTCAATTACCGCCTGGGAACTGGCTTTTGAAAAATTAGGCATCGCCATGAAAGCTGATTCCCTCACACATGACGAAGTAGTATTAGTTACCGCAGCAGCAGGTGGCGTTGGCTCAATACTTATTCAGTTACTAAAACAGCTAAGCAATGCAACAGTGATCGCTACAGCTTCACGGTCAAAGAGCAAACAGTGGCTTGAAGAAATCGGCGCCGATCATATTATCGACCATAGCCAAGCGTTATCAGCCCAAATTGATCGGCTTAATTTAAAAGTGACTCACATCGCCAGTTTAAGTCACACTGAACAGTACTTTGAACAGTTCGTTGAGATCATTAAACCATTCGGTCGAATCGCTCTAATTGATGATCCAAGTGATTTAAACTTCACACTATTGAAGCCAAAGAGCTTATCGCTATGTTATGAATTTATGTTTAGCCGCTCTATGTTTGAAACCGATGATATGCACGAACAAGGAAACATTTTAACTAATATAGCTAAGCTAGTTGATCAGCAAATCATTCAATCAACGATAGGAGATAACCTAGGCCGTATCAATGCGGAGAATTTGATTGCAGCACATCGGAAGCTAGAATCAGGAACGTCAATCGGAAAGTTAGTTTTGAGTGGTTTTGATAACTGAAGGCCAAATAATTAATGCATCAGTTCGCTGTATCGATGATTTTTTCTTTACTAAGCTGTGGGTTGTACTGCGCCTGAAGTGATTCCAGGGGGGCTGGTTTACCATGAAAATAGCCCTGCTGGTAATCACAACCAATCTCATTGAATAGATCACTCTGGCCTTTGGTTTCTATGCCTTCAGCAACAACAAATAAGCCCTGTAACTTACACAGGTTAACGAGAGACCGAGCCGTTTCTGCGTTTTCTTGTTGCCCAATACGCTTGATCAAAGAGCGATCAAATTTTATGACATCCACTGGATAGTCTAGCATTTGCATTAGACTGGTATAGCCGGTGCCAAAGTCATCAATAGCGGTTCGAAACCCAAGTTTTCTGATGCCCTTCAAGTTATCCAGCACCTGTTCATTACTCCCGCTCGCAAAGGTCTCGGTCACCTCTAAAACATAGTACTGATTAACGACTCGATAGTATTTAGCCAATCGATTTAGCTTATCGACAAAAGTTAACGAGTTGAGTTCTGCGGATGAGATATTGATTGATACTCGATTCACGGTGGGCAAGGTATTATTTAGCACGCTAAAATCTTTAAATACTCTAGAAATTACCCACAGATCAATTTTCTCAAATGCTCCAATTGATTCTGCTAGCGGGATAAATTCATCAGGAGGAACTGGGCCGAGTGTTTCTGAGTTCCAACGTAACAGCGCTTCTAATGCACATAGCTTTCCCTGCGCATCAACGATCGGCATATAGTAGATCTGTAATTCTCTTTCAAAGCTATCGCTCTTTAGCTCCAGTTCGATTTCTTGCATTCTTCGATGTTGTTGGGCCAAATCTTCAGAGTAAGCAGAGATACAATTCTTGCCAGACTTCTTTGCCTGATACATTGCTAAATCCACATTGGACATCAGCTCAGAAAAAGATAGCTCGCCATTAGAAACCGCCAAGCCAATGCTAACCGTTACTGGGTAGGTTTCTTCATCAATGGCGAAACCAGATTTGAACACCGCCAAAACCGACTCTGCACAATCGTATACTTCTTGCTTACTGCAATCAGCAGCCAGTATTACGAATTCATCGCCAGATAAGCGAAATACAGCGACTTGACGACTGCCATCGAGATTATGCTCTTCGATGATACCGGATAGTCTCTTTGAAACTGCTCTGAGCAAACGATCGCCGACTTCATGCCCATACTTATCATTAACATACTTAAAGTTATCTATATCGATGTAACAAATATAAACAGCTGCAGTATCCTGGTCTCGCTCAAACAAGCGGGCGGCCATTTCATTAAAGGCTACTCTATTGGCCAAACCTGTTAGTGAATCTTCGCGAGCTTGCTTAAAACTTTGACGATAGGAATTTGATAGTTTTACATAAAGCTCTTGAAACTTACGAGCCAGGCGCCCCACTTCGCCAGCACCCTGCTCTACCAATATATCTTTGCGTTTATTCCTGATTAGCTCGTCAAGCTGTGCATCCAAGTCTGCAATAGGAACGGTAATAAATTTAGCCACCAGTGATTGCAACAAAAGATAGGTAAGCAGAGAAAAGAACAGCGTCAGCAGTACCATTCTAGCTTTGAGATCTTTCGATACAGAATCAAAATAGCTACTTGGAACATTAAACGATATTGAATCCAGATCACTAAGCTTGAGCTTAAACTGAAAATAAAGGCTGCCCTTTTCAGATATTGCTTGCTCAGCGTTAGTGATGTAATGGATATCGGCACTATAATTGTTTTTTAAGCCATCAAGAGAATGCAAAATACCATCAGGCTTTATCGTGACGACTACAATTAAGGCTTCATTTAATTGTGACGGTAGTGGTTGCTTATAAGTACTTTCATCAAGAGTGATCGCTTGATAAATATACATCTCTTGATTGTCGTTGACACGCACACTACTCCGCTTCGCAATTCCTTGCGCTCGCAAACTTTGAGCAAATTGAACTTGCTGCTGAGAAACTTGCGCGAACGGGTCCTGACTGTTTTCCAGGTACAAAAGTTGCTGATTGTCTGCATTAAGAATAAGAATCGAAAGAAACGGCTTACTCACGGATAGCTGGCGCTTTAACGCATTATCCATATGTCGCTGCAACATTCTCAAACGATAGATGTCATCTGGCTTAGATAAATATTGGGCCAGAAGATCACCTTCTACCAAGGACATCAGATAAGCATCTTGAAAGTTGCGAAAACTCATGTAATCCGTATGCAGATTGCTGAGTTTCTGCTCTAGCTTTGCTGTCTCTAGCTCTATCAAGGTCTCGCGTTCTTGCTGGTAAATCCACCAAGATGATAAGGCATAGCTAATCACTATGACCGGCAACAGTAAAAGGCTAGTTCGAGTTCTTAGATTCATGAATATTCATTATCGCATTGATAATTTTTAATCTTAGGACTACATTTTGGTTGCTTAGCTCACGATACAAATGCGCTTTACCCTTTAATGTTTCTAGGGAGCGCATTCCCAGCTCTTTGGCATCCGTTTTATTCATAAGCTCAACCGCAGCAAGATTCGGCGTAGAAATACGGTTATAAACTGAATTCTCTGCAGCTGCTTTAGCAGTATTTAGATAAGCAAGCAGCGAGAGTGACTGCTTTCGCTTTGGGCTTTCCTTTATTATCGCCAAGCAATCAACCCATAATACGGTACCTTCTTCCGGCACAACATATTCCCAGCGTCCTTTTTCGCCATCTAGCTCATTCAAACTATATTGGTCACCACCGTACACCGCCGCCATATACAGATTCTTAAGCTTCTCCTCCTTTCCTGCATAAGTGATTGCATAGTCATAAGTTAGAACATCGCTGGCCTGCTTTTTTAATAGTTCGAAAGCCTGCTTAAGTTGTTCACGATTATCGGTATTCAAATCATAACCCAGATAAAACAAGGCGGGTGCCAACATATCCGTGTAGTCGTTGATCATGGCAATATGGCCGCGAAGTTTTTCTGCCGGGCGCAGCAAATCGGCCCAAGATCTAGGGGGTGAATCTAGCTTATCGCTGCGATAGGCAATACCTAGCGTTCCCCATAAATAAGGCATGGCATAGTCACCGCAACGCTGCCGCCAAAACGGTTCGATATCTTTTAATGAAGGCAGGTTTGCTTCATCGAGTTTTAGAAACTTTCCGTCTGCCCCGAATCTTTGGGCGACAATTTCATCAACCACAACAACATCAACATGGTGCCGCTCTGAATTAACAATAATGGCATCTCTGTCTTGATCACTATCGAAGTAGATTTCTTGTAAGGGCCCATTACCCTCTTCCCATTCTTCAACAAGATCTGGGCTAAGATAATCCTCCCAATTTAAGAGGCGTAGCGGCTCTGCAGACCAGCACAGCGGGCTGAAAGTTAATAGCAGGGTAAAGATGCTGCGACTTTTAGCTTTTTTAAACATGAGCCTCGTCACAATGATAATTATTAGTTTTTAGCGGCTTGATTTGACTAGGGACTACCAAATCGAGCCGATCAACACCCATAGCGCAAGCAATAGCTTACATACTTAAGTATAGCTTCTAAAGACTTCCTAACAAGTAGCATTCATCTGAAACATAACTGAAAGCTATAATTTGGCGGGCTCGACAATGAGTCGTATTATCAAGGATTGCAGCAAAACTGCTAAACAAAACAATCGCAAAACCACAGGCACAAAAAATGCCCGCTTCTAACAAGCAATCTTAATTGCCAGTAGAAAAGCGAGCATTGTTTGTTGCTAGTTTACAATTAAGTTTTCCAGCACTCCAAAAGGCGCTGAAAACTTAAAGGAGTATCCTAGCCTAACTTTAGAACCTGTGCAGGCACTGCAAGATCTTCAGAAGGTGGAGCGAAAGACGTTAGGTTAATACCCTCTACAGCTTCTTTGTACTCTTCCAATGTTGGGAAGCGGCCAAGGATAGTCGCTAGTACTACCATTGGAGTTGAGCCCAACAATGATTCACCTTTCTTCTCAGCAGTATCTTCAACAACACGGCCTTGGAACAAACGAGTAGAAGTTGCTAATACCGTATCACCTGGCTCAGCCTTCTCTTGGTTACCCATGCAAAGGTTACAACCTGGGCGCTCCAAGTACATTTGGTTTTTGTACTTAGTACGTGCTTCTTCTTTAGGATTGTCATCGCTAAATTCGAAACCGGCATACTTCTGTAGCAATTCCCAGTCGCCTTCGGCTTTTAGCTCATCAACGATGTTGTATGTTGGTGGAGCTACAACCAAAGGTGCTTTGAACTCGATCGGGCCTTTCTTTTCTAGGTTACGTAGCATCTGAGCGATGATTTTCATATCGCCTTTGTGGACCATACAGGAACCCACAAAACCTAGATCAACTTTGCGACCATCATAGTAAGACGTTGGACGAATCACATCGTGCGTGTAACGCTTAGAAATGTCTTCGTTGTTTACGTCTGGGTCAGCGATCATTGGCTCTTCGATAACATCAAGATCTACAACCATTTCAGCGTAGTACTTAGCATTGTCGTCTGGAGCCAAAGCAGGAGCTTCGCCAGATTTCACTTCAGCAATACGCTTATCGGCCAAGTTGATCAAACGGCTCAGCATGTTATCGCGGTTTTCCATGCCCTTATCAATCATGATCTGGATGCGAGATTTCGCCAGCTCAAGTGATTCGATAAGCGTTTCATCAGTAGAGATACAGATAGAAGCTTTCGCCTTCATCTCTGCAGTCCAGTCGGTAAAGGTAAACGCTTGGTCAGCCAACAAAGTACCGATCTGTACTTCAATTACGCGACCTTGGAAAACGTTTTCACCGTTGAACTTCTTCAGCATCTGAGCTTGGGTAGCGTGTACGATGTCACGGAAATCCATATGCTCTTTCATTGTGCCTTTAAAGGTCACTTTTACAGACTCTGGAATTGGCATTGCACATTCGCCAGTTGCCAAAGCGATTGCTACGGTACCGGAATCCGCACCAAAGGCGACACCTTTAGACATACGAGTATGTGAATCACCACCAATAATGATTGCACGATCGTCCACAGTGATATCGTTCAATACCTTGTGAATTACGTCAGTCATTGAGTGGTAAACGTGCTTAGGATCGCGCGCAGTGATCACACCGAAGTCATTCATAAACTTCATCAAGCGAGGGATGTTAACTTGAGCTTTCTTATCCCATACAGAAGCCGTGTGACAACCAGACTGGTATGCACCATCAACACTTGGGGAAATAACCGTAGCGGCCATTGACTCAAGCTCTTGGGAAGTCATCAAACCGGTGGTGTCTTGTGAACCGACAATGTTCACTTTTACACGAACGTCAGAACCGGTGTGCAGTGGTGTTTCAGACGCTACGCCAACAGCATTACGGTTAAAGATTTTCTCAACCGCTGTTAAGCCCTGACCTTCGTGAGAAATTTCTTTTGAAGGAGCGTAAACCGCTGGAGCTTCAACACCTAGAGTCTCTGCTGCAAAAGTCTGTAGCTTCTTACCGAAGGTTACCGCATAAGAGCCGCCAGCCTTCATAAACTCAACTTTTTGTGGAGTAAATGAAGAAGAAATATCAACTAGCTCTTTGTCACCGTTATAAAGCTTCTTAGCTTTAGTATCGATGGTTAGCACAGTGCCAGTTTCTACTGAGTAGGCTTCTTCTAGTACTGGATCACCATTTTCATCGAAAACGATTTCGCCGTTCTCGTCGGTTTTCTTAACCCAGTTTTTCAAATCCAAGCCAATACCACCAGTAACACCAACGGTAGTAAGGAAGATAGGTGCAATACCATTGGTACCGGCAACTACAGGCTTGTTGTTAACAAATGGAATATATGGAGAGGTTTTTTCACCCGCCCACAAGGCCACGTTGTTCACACCTGACATACGAGAAGAACCAACACCCATGGTGCCCTTTTCAGCAATCAACATTACTTTGGCATTCGGGTATTGCTTATCCATCGCTGCAATTTCTTGCTGCGCTTCAGGGCTAATCATGCACTGACCATGCAATTCACGGTCTGAACGAGAGTGCGCTTGGTTACCTGGGGATAGCAAGTCGGTAGAAATATCACCTTCGGCGGCAATATAGGTAACAACATCGATTTTCTCTGGGATGTCGTCCAACTTGGTAAAGAACTCAGCTTTTGCGTAGCTTTCTAGGATATCTTTGGCGATTGAATTGCCAGCTTTATAGGCTTCTTCCAAACGCGCGGTATCAGCTTCGTACAAGAATACTTGAGTTTTTAGTACTTCACCGGCCGCCTTGTTGTTGCTGTCATCAGACAGTGCGATATCTAGTAGTACGCGAACTGATGGGCCACCCTTCATGTGGGAAAGCTGCTCTAGGGCAAACTCTGGGCTGATTTCATCAAGCTTCTCGTTACCGAGTACGATGTCTTTTAAAAACTCCGCTTTAACACCAGCCGCTGGAGTGGTGCCTGGAAGCGTGTTGTAAATAAAAAACTTTAGGGAGTCAGCGCGGTGTGCGTGATTTTGATCTTTGATCTGTTCGATGATCTCTGACAGTAGATCGGCGCTATCAATAGGTTTAGGGTGTAACCCGAGCTCCTTGTCGCGAAGCTCAATCTCTTGGAGATATTCAGCATACAAGTTCATTAACTTACATAACCTCTTTTTATCTGGCTTAATCTAGTCGGCAAATTTGGCAAACTGTGCCAATTTTAGCAGAATTCGCCTTTTAGATCAGTACTCTAAGGGCTCTAAATTAGCGACCTCGGGGCACGCCGAAGCAATGTATTCATGCTGGAATATGGCTAAACCCTTTGTATATAGGGTGTAATTGAGTATTAGCTAGGTCGATTAGGCACCATAAATAAGATAAATACTCGTTATTAGTAAACCTAAAACGGCACAGGCGGCCCGATTCGTAGGCTTAATAGCCCCAGAATGGCCACATAATAAGCGCCCCGCTGTTCAGTTTTTAACTAAGCAGACCAGCCTTTAACAACAGCGCAACACCGTTGTTGAGCAAAATTCAACCAACACGATCAATCCAGAAGCACCTTACAGGCAATAAAAAACCCGCGGCAAAAACCGCGGGTTTTTAGAGCAGCCTAACTGAACAACAGAAAGGCTCAATATTGGTAACTTCTTAGAAGCTGCCACTAACAGTCAAACGAGCATTCATTGGCTGGCCAACAGTTACCTGGTGGGTGCTGTGTGCCGTTGGGAAGTACTCTTCATCGGTTAGGTTTTCGATATTCAATTGCAAACGCAGCTCATCAGAAACCTGATAAGACATCATTGCATCAACACGAGTGTAGCTAGGTAAGGTTAAATCGCTGCCGTCTTTGATCAGTGATTCGTCCTGATAAATAACACCCAAGCCCAAACCAAACTTGTCAGTCGCTTGATAACCAGCCCATAGAGAGGCCATGTTCTCAGGCAATTCGCGAGGCTGAACACCTGAGCCAGTTTTGCCGTCTAGGTTGCTGTAACCCGCTTGGATAGATAGCTGCTCAGTTAAGTTTCCTTGCAACTGAATTTCATAGCCTTCAACTTCCAAACCGCGAACTTCAAAGTTCTCGCCAGTTTCGTTATCACGTGCGGCGCGAGTCTGTTCGTTTTCAAAGTAAGCTGCTGTTAGGCTTAAGCCACCTTCAAAATCCCACTTCAAACCGATCTCAGAGTTTTCGAAAACATCTGGGTCTAGGTTATTCGCATCGCCATTGATGTTTGCAAACTGCTCACCACTACGAGGCAAGAAAGATTCACTGTAGCTGGCGTAGATAGAAATATTCTCTTGTGGCTTATAAACCAAACCTGCACGTGGAGAAATTTCTTCGTCTTTACGTGTACGACGCTCGTTATCCGCTTTTACGTTTAGCACATCGATGTCGAAGCTGTCGAAACGCGCACCCAAAACAATGTCGAAGTTTTCAGAAAGAGCGATCTGATCTTGGATGTAAACGGAAGCTACTTCAATTTCAACGTGAGTATCATCGTTCAAAGAATCAGGGTTATTGAAAACAACGGTAGTAGCCTGCCCTGCAGCATTAACACCAACACCACCAACCAAGTTTCTTAGCTGATCGATAAGAATGGTTTCTTTATCTTTACCAGAGGTATCCCAAAATGCGTTAAAGCGATCCTGGTTAGAAGAGGTATCACCATACTCAACGCCAGCAATTAAAGTATGCTCGATACTACCAGTATCAAACTCGCCAACTAAGTTTGCAGACAAAGTTAGGTTTTCACGCTGAGTAGTATCTAAGTAACCGTCTAAGGTTACGCGATCCGGGGTGTTAGCCTGATCGTAACCAGAGGCATAAAGGTTTTGATACAACTTATCGTAGTCGCCGTAAGTAACATTGAAGTTACCTTTTAGGTTGTCAGAAAAACGATGCTGCAATGTCGCGCGGAAAACGTGAGCTTCAAGTTCGGTGGTGTTTAGATTACGATCGCCAAATACTACACCATCAAGCGCTTCAACTGGACGGCCATCAGCACCCGTTGGAATACCGCGGTCAATAAAACGCTCGAAATCTACGTATTCATAAGAAACATCTAAAGCCGTCTCTTCACTCAGCTTCACATGTACAGTTGGGTTAATCGCGTAACGATCACCATCAAAGTGATCACGATCACCTTCTAAAGCTTCGTACATGCCGTTAATGCGCAGCGCTACATCTTCATTGATGCTGGTATTGGTATCGATCTGAATACCAACGCCACTGAAGCTATCAGCGCTAACGCTAAATTTCGTGAAATCTTTATCTAGCTGACCTTTTTTACTAACACGGTTTAGTACGCCGCCCGTACCACCACGACCGAATAGTAGAGCGTTAGGGCCGCGCAAAATTTCAACCTGGTCTAGGTTATAAAGCGGACGGTAGTATTGAACATCGTCACGTGCGCCATCAATAAAGAAGTCAGCGGTAGAACGAACACCACGGAATACAACCGCATCACGGTGGCCTTCACCTTGGGTGTTGTTTACGCCAGGAGTGTAGTTAATGATATCGGCAACGCTATCGAATCCCTGCTTACTGATTTGTGCAGCAGTGATAATCGATAAACTCTGTGGTACATCGATAATCGGGGTTGGGCTTTTAACAGAGTTAAGTTTGTCCATAGAAAGGTAAGAACCTTCTACAATCACTTCTTCAATACTGTCTTCAGCGATAGCCACCCCAGAAAGTAAGGCTTGATTCGCAGCGATTAGCGCAACAGCTAATGGCAATTTTTTCATGTTCTCCACTCCATACCTATTTGGATATATGCGTTAGCAGCTTTAAAAAGCCACCCGTTGACCAAGGTCTTTGCCTTGTTATTTAACTCATTTTTAATGGGGCGCAAGTATCCAGTAATTTCATATAAAATGGAATGGCAAATGAGTATTATTCTTATTGTTTTTTGATATATATCTACGCTTTAGTGCTTTAAGCGACTACAAATGGAGCAAATTGCACTATTAAACATACATTAATTAGGGCTTTTAAGCTTTGGGCGATTTTTGTGACGGAGCCGCCAGCAATCTCCATTTAGAGCTAACAAACGATAAGGAGAAACTGTGGGAACAAGGATCAAAATGGCGTGGCACACGCACTACCCTAGTGAAACTACTGGAGCAAAGGATCCAGCTAAGCCGCGTCAAGCGGGATAGCCGGTAATTTTACGTATTGATTGATAGAGACGATTTAGGGAGGGATACATCTTTAGATATACCTCTTTGTACAAGCCATCATAGAGCTTTACGTTATCTTGATTGGGGGTAAATACGGTGCCAATAGCGCTCATACTTCTACAGGCTTCAGCATGGCTTTTATACCAACCCAGGGCCACGGCTGAATTTATCGCCGCCCCTAAACCACTGGTTTCATAAGTGCTGGGACGCTCGACCTCCATACCGAAAATATCGGCCGAGATTTGCATAATTTGATCGCTTTGGGAGCCACCACCTGAGATGCGCAGCTTGCTTATTTTTTTACCGCTACGCTTTTCAACGCGCTCTTTACCTTCACGCAATGCGTAACAAAGCCCTTCAATAATAGCTCGATAAATATGTGCTTTGGTATGGACATCACCAAAACCAATAATTGCGCCCTTTGCACCTGGCCCTGGGTTTTTAATGCCGGGGCTCCAGTATGGTTGCAGAGTCAGGCCCATTGAGCCGGCGGGTACTTGTTCTAATAGCTCGTCGAATAAGCTTTCTACCGCTACACCCTCTTCTTTTGCACGTAAGCGTTCTTCCAAGGCCATTTGTTCCTTAAACCAACTTACC
>JAOXRT010000111.1 GCA_025800365.1 Cellvibrionaceae bacterium
ATCAACAAGAAGGGAAAGCAGCTTGTATGCGTTGGCAGTGCTCCCACCATCATTTGATCGCAAATCTATGATTAGTGACTTAGAGCTCTTCAAGCTTTCGTATTGCTCCAAAAGAAATCTATATGCCTCGTCATTTGAAAAGGTTCTTACATCAATATAAATTGAATCATTTTTTTCTTTACGAAAACTGAAAGGTAATGGGTACACTTCGTCACCGTAAGGTGTACGCTTGAACTCTAATGAATACGACTTACCATCACGCTCAACAAGCACGGCGACCTTCTCGTCTGCGGGCCCGGACAATAAAGAATAGCGGTACTCCCTTACCTCCCTATCTTGACTTGTAGATGAACTCACATAAGGTGCGACATTTTCCTTAACATATTTATTGACTTCCACCCCATTAATCTCAAGAACAATATCCCCAAGCGCAACACCAGATGCTCGAACCTTCTCACTATAGATGTCTGTAATAACTACTTTCCCTTGGATCAATTTTGTTCTTACAGGCGGCCTAGACCAAAATCTCTTTTGGAGTTCACTAGGAGGGTATATGTTTGTGTGGCCATCCTCCAAAAGAGGTGCGAGGGTCATAAGCACACGATAATATTCCTCGGTCGACCTGGTATTGATAACTCTATCTACATAGCTTTTGTAAACTTCATCCCAATCCAAATTGGGCACCTGATCAAAGTACGCGAATGAGAACTTTGCATTCGACCAAAATGTAGAAAGCCCCGCAATTTTTTCACCCACAGAAATATCTGCACTGTAATCACGCGAAAAGCTGCCTTTACCCCATACCCTTCCCATACTTTTTGCAAGACGGTTTAGCGATTGAATTTCTTCAATATCTTTCAACTCCTCTACGCCAACCTCACCCACTAGAAAATCGAAAATGTCGGGGCTAAACTCCTCTCGCAACATAGAACTAAATTGTTTAACGGCCTCATCTCTCTTGCCATATTTTAGGTATGCCAAGCCTCTATCCATAAACAAATGAAATTTTCTATTTCTAAGAAAATAACTTCCGTTCGCCAAATCAAATACGACGGCACTATCTAAAAATTCCTCTGCCTCATCAAGGAGCCTAAGACCCTCCTCCAAACCAAGTGACCCAGAGTCAGAATCAAATTTTTCCCATGCTAAATCTCTTGCCTTCTGGACCTGATCATAAGCCGACTTAGCATCATTCGGCCCAGCAAAGACCAATGAAAAAGCACCCAACAGACAAACTAAAATTATCAATTGAAACCTTAGTCTTAAATTCACCTTAATCGACTCCTAACAAGCAAGATTAATCACTCGATCGGCGGAATTAATAGCATCCTTTCGATGTGTAGTAATTCAGACCTGATCTGACAGTTACCGGTTTTTCAGAAGGTGTCTGTCAGGTTAGATTCAATTCACGAACTTTTCCTGCCAGATTTCTTTGCCACCAAGCAATGTAGCCATCGGTGTTTTTCCGTCACACCGTTTGCCTTGGTGGGTACGCTCATTATTATAGTAATCCAGCCAAACGTCCAGATCCGACTGTAACTCTTCTAGAGCGCTGTATATTTTTCGCCTGAGCGAAGGCTGGTAGAACTCCTGTAGAATTGTCTTGTGAAAACGCTCGCAGATACCATTAGTTTGAGGGTGACGAGCCTTTGTCCTGGTGTGCTCGATGTCGTTGATCGCTAAGTATAGCTGGTAGTCGTGGCGATCTGCTTTACCACAATACTCGGTGCCACGATCAGTCAGTATTCGAAGCACAGGAAGCTGCTCAGAAGCATAAAATGGCAAAACCCGATCATTTAATAGGTCAGCGGCCGTTATGGGTGTCTTCGTCGTGTACAACTTGCAGTGGGCCACACGACAGTATGTGTCAACATAAGTCTGTTGATATACTCGGCCGACGCCCTTAAATGTGCCAACGTAAAAAGTGTCCTGAGAACCAAGATAGCCAGGGTGGGCTGTGTCGATCTCTCCACAGGCCTCATCATCAAGCTTCTTCCGTTCTAGAGCTTGGACCTGGGACTCAGTGAGAATCAAGCCCTCCTCGGCCACCTTGGCCTCTAGAGTTTTAAGTCGCAGCTTGAAGTTCTCCAGCTTATTCCTGAGCCAGATTGATCGAACGCCACTAGGGGATACAAAAACTCCCTTTTTGCGCAGCTCATTGGATACCCGCACCTGACCATGGGCAGGTTCGTCAATGGCATACTGAACAACGCTCGCCTCGATAACCGGGTCAACCCGATTCTTGTGATTTGGCACTTTGCGGGAGCGGTCAAAAAGTGCCTCGACACCACCTTCGTCGACAGCCTCCTTGTATCGATAAAATGTGTCCCGTGACACACCCATCATCTTACAAGCCTTGGAGATATTGTCTAATTCATCAGCTAAATTGAGCAGTCCGACTTTGTGTTTTACGATCTTATCGTTAGTATGGAGCATGAGGGTTACCTCGTGGTTATGGTTGATTTCAGGTTTGGTCACCTTCAATCAAAACCGGTAACCCTCTCTTTTTCAAGAGGGAGTGTCAGATTTGGTCTGAACTAATCCATCTTAGCTTTTAACAACCGCCGATGGCCCAGCAGAAACTGGGCTGCTAGTTTTCCTTTTTTTGTCTGCGCCGCTTTTCTTTGCGCTTTTCCCAGTTACTCACCACATGCCAGCGCCAAAAGGCTTGGATAAATAAATACCCCGTACAGCCGGCGATAACGGCGCAAAACAGTGAGCCGGTTACCAGTGGTACCCACAGTTTGGGAAACTCGGTGCTGAGCCAGTGCCAAGACAGTTCTATGCTAAATTCCAGCTCCGGGCTTTGCAGTATCCAGGCCCCCAGTTTATAGCAGGCGTAGAACATGGGGGGGATGGTGATGGGGTTGCTGATCCAGATTAGGCCCACCGAGATGGGCAGGTTGCTGCGCAGGGCAAAGGCCATTAGCGCGGCCATAATCATCTGGCCGGGCAGGGGGATAAAGCAGCAAAACAAGCCGACAAAAAATGCCACCG
>JAOXRT010000130.1 GCA_025800365.1 Cellvibrionaceae bacterium
CGAAGCCGAAGCCGAAGCCGAAGCCGAAGCCGAAGCCGAAGCCGAAGCCGAAGCCGAAGCCGAAGCCGAAGCCGAAGCCGCTGAATTAGCAGCCGCAATCGCTCAAGAGGAGGCGGAATTAGCCGCCGCCGAAGAATTAGAACGTGAAATGATGGCCGAACAGGCCGAGCAAGAAAACCAGTAGGTCAGCATGCGCAATGAAAGTGATCAGGCACAACCTGATGAAAAATTACAGAAAGTTTTAGCGCGAGCAGGACTTGGTTCTCGTCGTGAAATGGAGCGCGCCATCTCAGATGGTCGTGTACAGGTTAACGGTGAGCTGGCGAAGCTCGGTGATCGTGTTACTGTAAGTGATCGCATTAATTTTGATGGCCGTCGAGTCAGTATTGATAGCGCCGTACGTGAGCGCCCTAGAGTCTTGCTCTACAACAAGCCAGAAGGGGAGATTTGTTCCCGTAAAGACCCTGAAGGCCGCCGAACCGTTTATGAGCGCTTGCCAAAGTTAAAGTCTGGCCGCTGGATTTCGATTGGGCGTTTGGATTTTAATACCAGTGGCTTGTTGTTATTCACTAATGATGGCGACCTGGCCAATAAGCTTATGCATCCATCTTCAAATATCGATCGCGAATACCTTATTAGGATTCAAGGTGATGTTGATGAGGATATGCTAAAACGCTTGCGTGAAGGTGTGATGCTAGATGATGGCATGGCGCGCTTTACGGATATTGTAGAAGGACCTGGGGAAGGCAAGAACCGCTGGTTTTACTGTGTGGTGATGGAAGGTCGTAACCGTGAAGTGCGCCGTTTGTGGGAGTCTCAAGGCGTTAATGTTTCGCGTCTTAAGCGGGTAAGATATGGAAATATCTTTATCCCTTCTCATGTACGAGTCGGTCAGTGGATTGAGCTGAATGATAAAGAAGTCGCTGAGTTGGCCATGACTGCGGGCTTAGAAGCCACTGAAAGGCTAATGCAATCGAAGTCCGAAAAAGAATATCAACGTCGCCATCAAAAACGCTTGCGAGCCGGTAAGGGGCAGAGACCTCACCATTTTAGCAATCCAGGAAAGCGTAAGTAAGATTGTTATATAGGATTGTTAAACAGGTCCTAAGGTCGAAATAAAACGGAAGCTTAGGCTTCCGTTTTACATCTCTAGCAGTGAGTGCTGAACATTATCCATCAAGTCATAACTCACAACCTTGTTTCGGCCCTGTTGTTTAGCTTTGTAAAGTGCGCTGTCGGCTCGTTCAAACAAACTCTCACCATTATCATCCTGATTAAGCTCCGCAGTACCAATGCTTGCCGTTACAGAAATGGCGTGCTGATCAGACTGGGTGTTCAGTGAGGCAATATGACGACGCACTCGCTCGGCAATCACTCTGGCGCCGGCGGCATCGGTTTTGTTAAGTAGGACCACAAATTCTTCACCACCAAAACGGAAGGTTAGGTCGGTCTCACGACATACTGTCGTAATCGCTTTAGCGACATTACATATGACATCATCACCGGCCGCATGGCCGTAGTTATCATTGACGGATTTGAAGTGGTCAATATCAATAACCATCATGGATAAAGCTTGCTGATAACGATTTGCCAGCTGAATTTCGCGTTGTAATGCATTGCTCATTGCAGCCCGATTACCGGTCTGGGTTAAAGGGTCACACATTGCTGCCGCCAAAGCTTGGCGGTAGAGCAGGGCATTTCGCAATGGGTAGATCAATGGGCCGAGGAAGGACTCTATTAAGATCAGTTCGTGCTCTGCGAAACGTTTGGCACGGCTAAACACCACAGCGCCTAGGCCATCATCGCCTTCTGCAGTCTGGCGACTCAGCTGATAGTCCACGTGATGTATATTGGGCCGCCCTAGCTTAATGTGTTGCTTGCAAGGGCTGGTGTAAACCATTCCGCCGATATTCACATGCTGCTGCAATTGCTGGAAGAATATCTCTAACACCTGCTCAAGTTCTAAGCTGGTTTGAAGGCGTTGGGTTAAGCGAAAAAGCTCATCGCTTAAATCCTGCTGTGGTACGGCAATACGGCTAGGCGCAATCACTTCTTTGGCCTTACTGGGGCGAGAACTGATTTGTACTGAGGTGACCATATAGCAATCCTAGTGTTATCTCTTAGCTTTCCCAAAAAGCGGCAAAGGATAAAACTTGCCATAGAGGCCGCTTTGGCCTGCTCTTTGGTGCGATTGCCTATGTAAAAGCGAAAACCGTGCCAGTATTTTTGTTTATTTAATAGCCTTTAAAAACAATGGCTTACATTGCATATACCGTTTGTCGCGCTATTCATGGCGATTTATTGGCGCTGATTCAAAGTTGCTGAAAGCTAGGGTGGCGAAATTTTGCCGCTTGCTAAAAGTTAAATCTAAATGGTTTCTATGCCTTCTTATTTGCAGGGGCGTTAGCAAAAAGGAGACAATAGCCCCATGTTTTTACTGATCCCCCCAGAGCTCAACTTTTCCTACTACGCACTTGCGATGCTAACGGTATTGCTGCTGATATTTGCCGCGATCAAAGCACCTTGGCGGCAATTGATAGCCCAGTCGCAGCGCCAGCATGCCTGGTTCGCCGCTATTGTTGCTTTGGCCTTTTTTTGGTTGCTGCAGGTGAATGTGCTGGATGTCTTAGCCTTTCACCCCTTAGCCATCACTACGCTCAGTTTGGTTTTTGGTTGGCATCTAGCGGTACTAGGAGGCTCGCTCGCTTTATTGTTGAATAGCTTGCTGTGCAGTCGCTTTGGCGTTCAGCTACCCATTGAGCTCTTTCTTAATGTCATAGTGCCTGCGAGCGTCAGCATGGGTTTTATTGCTTTATTGGAAAGAATGCGGGTTCGCAACGTCTTTATATTTATGCTGGGTGGTGGCTTTGTCGGGGCTATGTTATCCCTGCTGGCTGTGTTGTGTTTTTCGGCCTTGTTATTTTATATAATTGCGGCCGATGCCCACTGGGGAATGTTGGCTCAATATGCACACCTGTTTGCATTGATGCTCTTTCCTGAGGGTTTTATTAATGGTGCTATGACATCGGTGTTAACGATATTTTACCCCCACCTTGTAAGGTCTTATGACGACGATTCCTATTTAGATCGTCACAACTGAGTTTCCACTAGCGGTTCAAAACATGAATTCTGAATTGGATAGCAAGGCGAAGCCTTTTCGTCTTGGCTTTTTATTAAACCCCTATGCTGGCCTAGGCGGCCCTGAAGGCTTAAAAGGCAGTGATGAAATCAGTGATGAATTACGTCAGCAAGCTGGCCGCTCTGCTGAACGAGCTAGACGGGCACTTGCCCCATTGCTTGAGCGACAAGCTGATTTGGACATTCTCACCGCGCCTGCTGAAATGGGTGAGGAGCTATTTAGGGAGCTTGGCTTGCCTCATCGCGTTGTTGGCACTTTGAATGATCAGGGTTGTAGTACAGCAGAAGACAGTGAGCGAATCGCTCAAGAGTTAGCACGTGAAGGTATCGACCTGCTGCTTTTCGTTGGTGGCGATGGTACTGCAAGAAATATGGTCAATGCTTTTTCCTCTGAACTTTCTGCACAGGTGTGCTTGGGAATTCCTGCCGGTGTAAAAATGCATTCTGCGGTATTTGCCATTAACCCTGAGTCGGCGGCTGAAGTGTTGTTATTGCTTCTTAAAAACGGTTTGGTTGACTTGCGTCAGCAAGAAGTGCGCGATATTGATGAGACTCTATTTCGTCAGGGGCAGGTGCGGTCAAAGTACTATGGCGAATTATGGGTGCCTGAAGTTGGCCACTTCGTTCAGCAAACCAAGAATTCTGGTCGCGAAGTAGAGGAGCTGGTGTTAGCGGATATTGCTGCTGATATCGTTGAGCGCCTTGAAGACGATGAGTTTTATTTGATTGGCCCTGGAAGTACGCCCAAGGCCGTACTGGATGAGCTGAATTTAGAGGGCACCTTGCTGGGCTTTGATGTTTTGCATGCTGGAGAGTTAATCGCCAAGGATGTTGATGCTAGCTACTTAGAAGCATTGCTACAAGAGAACCCAGCTAAATGTAAAGCCTTGATAACAGCTATTGGTGGTCAAGGGCACTTGCTTGGGCGAGGCAATCAGCAACTAAGTCCAGCGGTTTTAAAGGCTTTAGGGCGCGACAACCTTTGGGTGCTGGCCACAAAAACAAAAATTACCGAATTGCAAAACAGACCTCTACTGATTGACAGTAATGACCCAGAGCTTGATCGTGAACTAAGTGGCCATATCCCGGTGCTCTGTGGTTATCGCGATACCATTTATTACCCAATTAGCTGCGGTGTATAGGTGTTTGTTGTTGACGTTGTTGTTTTGGCCGCTCGGTTGTAGATTTTAGAGGTTGTAGTAGTGTTATCGAACGATACGGAAAAACAGTTTGCCCAGTTGTTGGAGCATGTTGAAGAAAAAAACCAGCTGGGAATTTTTCATTCCAAGGACTCTAGGCGAATATTTCACGGTCGTGGCCAGTGCTATCCGGGCTTGGAGCACATTGTTATTGATTATTACAGCCCAGTATTGTGGATCGTATGTTTTGCTGAAGTAGAAAAATATTTTTTAGATCAGCTCTGCGAACAGCTCAAACCCCTAATGGCCGCTAATGAAATTTTAGCTTTAGGTGTTTCTTACCGCTATGTTCATGGCGCACCTAGTGAGTGGCTATATTGTGCCGATGATTTCGATGCCGAAGAAATCTTATTTGCCCGGCGTGGAGATTTGCGCTTTCAGATTCAATTGGGTGGGCGCCAAAATTCCGGTTTCTTTTTGGATATGGAGCCCGGCCGCAAGTGGCTAGAGGCACATGCTCAGGGTAAAAAAGTTCTAAATCTCTTTTCTTATACTTGTGCTTTTAGTGTGGTTGCCGCCGCCGCTGGTGCTTCAGAGGTTGTGAATGTCGATATGGCACGCGGTGCACTTAAGACGGGGCAAAAAAATCATCAGTTTAATCATCAGCTTGCTGAAGTTGCGAACTGTAAAACTCGTTTTTTAGCGGAAAACATCTTGAAATCTTGGGGGCGTATCCGCCGGCCTGGTCCTTATGGTGTATTAATCTTTGATCCGCCGTCCTTTCAAAAGGGCAGTTTTGTAGCAAAGCAGGATTACGCCAAGCTAATCCGTCGTATTCCCCAGTTGGCCGAGCACGGTGCCGATATTTTATTGTGTTTAAATGCCCCTGAATTGGGTGAAGGCTTTATCGCTGAGCTAATTGCGCAAGAGTGTCCAGAATGTACTAAAGTTGCGCGCTTAGAACCGAGTGAAGATTTTCCGGATACCAATAGTGACCAGCAGTTAAAGCTGTTTCATTATCGTTATGAAGGTCAATGGCAACAGGATACGCGCGCTTAATAGCTAAGTGGACGAAGCGATATGTATCGAGCATCTCGCTGTCGAGAATGTTGCTTAAAGGCTATTCAAAGCGGATTTAGAGGATATTTAAAGAGTATAAAGGTAGCGCATATAATGGTTTAAGCGAATAGAGCTTTCGCTTTTCAATTTATGACGCAGTAGTTGGGCCCGGCTTAAACCTTCTTCGTGCTTCGCTTTGGTCTCAGAGTCTTGTGGAAAAAACTCAGTATCTTGCTCGAGTAAAGCAAGCAAATTAAACCCTCGTTGACTCAATGTCGCCTGGTCTAAGGCTTCTTGACCCACTGTGCTGCCATAACTTAAATACTGATGTTCTGCGAGCCACAGCATGGTGGCGAAGCAGGCTTGGTGGCGATCGCTTGGTAAGCCAAAGTCATCCGGTGTATCTGGTCCAATGATGTCTTCGGTATAAATTAAATCGCGGCGAGGGAAGTGTCGATAAAGCTGGAGCAGAATACGCGCGCTGTCTCGATAAAAGTCATCGATATGCAAGTCACTCATAGTCTGCTCGGCCCTGTTAGATAAATTATTGGCGGTAGTGTTCGATAAAATTCGCAAACTGCTCAATCGCATCTTTGAGCTCTTCTTTGCGTGGCAAAAACACAATCCTAAAGTGGTCTGGATTCGGCCAGTTAAAAGCGGTCCCCTGTACTAGGAGTACTTTTTTCTGTCGCAAAAAGTCTAACACCATTTGCTCATCATCATGAATCTTATGGATATCCAAATCGATTTTTGGAAATAGATACAGCGCCCCTTTGGGCTTTACACAAGATACGCCGGGAATTTGGCTGATGGCCTCGTGGGCGATGTTGCGTTGCTCGAGCAAGCGCCCGCCAGGCAAGATAAGCTCGTTAATACTTTGGTAGCCGCCCAATGCTGTTTGTACTGCGTACATCGCTGGCACATTGGCGCATAGGCGCATTGAGGCAAGCATGTCGAGGCCTTCGCGATAGCCCTTGGCTAAGTGCTTTGCTCCTGAGATTACCATCCAGCCACAGCGAAAACCGGCCAATCGGTAAGACTTGGATAAACCGTTAAAGCTTAGGCATACGATATCTTTAGCTAAACGACCCAAAGGTGTAAATTCGGCGTCGTCGTATAAAATCTTGCTGTAGATCTCATCAGCGAATAGCACCAGCTGGTGTTCGCGGGCAATCTGAACCAGCTCTTGCAGCATGGCTTCTGAATAAACGGCGCCCGTCGGGTTATTGGGGTTGATAATAACAATGGCTCGCGTGCGGTCGCTAATTTTAGATCGAATATCGTCCAATGCGGGCTGCCAATCGGATTGTTCGTCACAAAGGTAGTGAACCGGCTTGCCGCCGCCCAGTCCTACGGCCGCTGTCCAAAGCGGATAATCAGGGGAGGGGACTAAAATCTCATCGCCATCATTCAGTAGGGCTTGAGTCGCCATCGTGATCAGATCACTGACGCCATTACC
>JAOXRT010000131.1 GCA_025800365.1 Cellvibrionaceae bacterium
GCCGTGATTTCAAACGGAGTGATATCGGCTTGAACCACCACGGTGCTGTTGGCGATTTCATAGTTGCCGGCATCAGTGCCACTTAGGCTGTAACCGCCAATGGTGACATCTTTATCGTCGTCGACATTTTTATCCGAGAAGCTGCCGCTAGCGCCAGTGAGGCTAATATTATCAGTGGCGATAAAGTCGGTAGTACTTGCGGTAATGTCGGCATTGCGGGTGCTGTCGTAGACTTTATCGGCCGCTGTGCCAGTCACGGTGATCTGTTTGGCGGTGATATCAGCCGTATCTGTAGTTGAAGTATTGGCGAGAGTATAATTATCGCTGTCGCCGCCCACCAAAGTAATGTTTGTTGAAGTGACCGTCTTACCGTCACCTACATTTTTATCGTCGAAGCTATTGTCACTAGTATTCGCGGTGACTGTATCGCCACTGATCACGCCCGTAAGTGAAAACTCAACATTTGCTGAGCGGTTCCCATCATACTCCTTATCGCTAGCAGTACCTGATGCGCTCAACTCTTTGGGGGTAATGTCAGCTTGAGAGTCAGCAACTGAAACGGTGTAGTTGCCAGAATCGTCACCGCTTACATTTAAATCTGATACATTTACCGTCTTATTCTGACCAACATTTTTATTGGTAAATACCGCTGAACCACCGCTGACAGTGACGTCATCTCCTGAAACTAAGCCGTTTAGGTTTATTGAGTTAATAGTGGCGTTGGTGTTGCCATCGTAGATCTTATCGTTAATGACGGCGGCTATAGTAAGCTGCTTGGGATCGATAGTTAGGCTTATTGGGGCGCCTGAGACAGTGATATTGTATTGAGACGAAAAGATATCGTAATTTAGATTCGAACCAGTATAGGTTCCTGCGTTTTCGGAATTTGTACTAACTGAGCTACCTTCAACTAATAGGTCACTTGCTAAGACGTTATAAATATAACTTAGGTTAGTTGATCTTCTTTCCCCGTTGTAGGTAAAGCTTGTAGCCCCAGTACTTAAGATGGTAATGCCCACATTTCGATATAAGGAATTAATTCCTGGAGTCGTATTGCCTTCTGAGATACACCAGATTCCGCCACCACCGCAAGCAGAAAAATCAAAACCTTGATAACTGCTCTGTGAATTAAGTAGAGCTTCTGTACTTAGCCCCTGACTATTGCTAACGCTAGCTGAGCCAGCTATGCCGCCACCGTTGATGAGTGCGTTCCAATAGCTATTGTTGACAGAGCTGTTGGCACTCGAGTTTCCGATCAGGCCAAAGTTACCAGAAGCGTCGACTTCCCCTCTGGCGTAGCTGGTACTTACGGAAGAATTATCAATTAAACTGCCGATAAGCCCGCCGGCATTAGATCCTGAGGCTTCAATATCACCCACGGCATAGCTGTTGCTGATTTGACTAGTGCCTGCTGTACCAACAAGGCCGCCGACATCGTTGCTGCCGCTTATACTGCCTGTGCTGTAACTGTTATTGATACTGCTGTTAGTGAAAAGTCCTGCGAGGCCCCCGACATCGTCGACGGAATTAACGCTCATCAAAGAGAAACTATTTACAATGCTTCCATCCTGAAGGTGGCCAATGAGCCCTCCAGCACGTGACTCAGTATTAGTGATGCTTCCGTATGATTCGGAACTGTTTACGTGGCTGTTCTGACCAAAACCAATAATGCCGCCGGTTTCGCCAGTGTTTCTTATTTGGCCATTAAATAAAGCATTATTAACAGTAGTATCTCTTGCGCGTCCTATGATGCCACCGTGACGCCTACGTTCCCCTTCTAAATTCCCGGTATACTCGGCACCGTTTATAGTAACTCTTGAGCTATAGCCTATGATGCCACCTGTAGCTTGATCTCCATTGATGGTTTGTGAGCTACTTGCGTTATTGAGTACTAAATCAATGGCGATACCAAACCAGCCTCCTACACGGTAATCGCCTGTAACGCTATTTGTTAAGTTGATATTGCTAAAGCTTGAACTCGCGGTACCATTATTTGACGTTAAATATCCAACCAGGCCGCCGGTGGCAGGTCTACCATCCCGGCCAGTGACTGAACCACTTGCGGTGATATCATCAAACTGTAAGTTTTTACCATTACCTAAAATACCACCCGTTCCTTCCCCACCGGAAACATCGCCGCTGAATTCAACCGATTGCAAATTAAGTTGATCTGAGAAGCCTACGATGCCACCAACATACTTAGCTGAGTTTAATGCAGAGATATTTGCATTTACTTGGGGATTAGTGATGCGGGCTGCTGTAGCGGAACCAGCTAAGCCACCAATATTTTCTCTCTCATTACTTGCTTGTCGTATTGTAATATTGCCATCATAAGTTGATGAATCTATAGTGCTACTGTCTGCGTTCCCGACAAGGCCACCAACATTATGAGCGTGTGCTGAAATGTCACCTGAAAAATGGCTATTACTAATAGTCGAAGACGTAGCCCTACCAGCAAGCCCTCCGACTTGGGTGCGATTGTTACCTGAAGACTGAACGCTGCCTTGGCTGTCAATATTATCAATGTAGGCATTATTGGTCGCGCCAATAAGAGTGCCAACATTACTGCGGCCGGTGATGTTGGCATTTTTTAAGTCAAAGTTTTTGAAGTAGCTACCTGAAGCGGCCCCTTGACCTATTAAGCCTACATTGTTCTCAGTGCCCCTATCAATATTCAGATTATCAATGCTATGTCCTAGTCCGTTAATACCGCCCGCGAAGCTGTTGATTGGATCGAAGTTTTTCCCCGAAGCATCAATGCTATCACCTAGAACATAGTATCCACTTCCAATGGCTTCAAGCTCGTCTATTGCAGATTCAGCTGTAACTGTACCGACATCCGAGTTATTACCATTAATCACTTCAAACTCTACGCCATCTTC
Source organism: Cellvibrionaceae bacterium (assembly GCA_025800365.1). Lineage (GTDB taxonomy): Bacteria > Pseudomonadota > Gammaproteobacteria > Pseudomonadales > Cellvibrionaceae > Pseudoteredinibacter. The sequence goes on from JAOXRT010000131.1 coordinate 2,883, forward strand.
CCAATAAACGGCATCCGCTCCAGTTAAAGTGATTTTTATACCGTCAGCTAACTGAATTTTGTCATTGCGAGAAAAGTCGGAAAAGTTAATTCCACTGCCAAGAGTTTGACTCCAGCTATTGCTTGCAGAATCAAAACTCAAACCACTATAAAGCTGAATTCCAGAGTTATCCCCAGTGCTAATTATATTGGCATTTATGTTGATGTTGTTTTCAGCCTGAAGTGTCAATACCGAGCTATCTGCCGACCAGCTAATCTCGTCATTTACCGAAATGTCTCCGTTGCCACCTGGGCTACCTTGGTTTGTGGTTTGGATGCTTATGTTTCCGCCACCATTTAACGTGGCGCTAAGAGTGTTAGCGTTAACATCGGCACCAGCAGAATTGGAAATAACAATGTCGTTAGGGTCAATTAACCAAGTGCCATGGCTGTCACTACCGCTGAGTAGAACTTTTGTATCTTGTGAGATATTAACATCTGCTGCAGAGGTTTCTATAAAACCACCTGCACCGTCGTTACTTGAAACATCTAAGGTTCCACTATTGTTTAAGGTGCCGCTTCCCATATCAGCGAGTAAAACAATCTTTCCGTCTTTCTCTGCGAGACCTTGTGCTTGTACGATACCTTCGTTGTTCACTGTGGCAGCGCTAAGTTGATCAGCCGCCTGTGCCAACATTAGTATTTGACCGCCATTGGCCTCTATTATCGACTTGTTTTCTACTAATGCGTCGTAGGTGCCGCGATCAACTTCTAAATCCAGTAAGCCTCCCGCGCCGAAACTCAAAACAATACGATCACCAGCGGCCATGGCGACATTCGCTCGTCCAGAATTGGATGTGCTCGCAATCAAGTAGCCTTGATTTGAAACCTGATTGCCTAGGAGGGCGATGGTACTTGCCTGAATATTTCCCTGATTGATGACCTTTGAGCGATTATCATCACTATTAGTGAATACCAGTTTGTCATCCATAAAGTCGGCATCACTTATATCTAAAGTAGATGCGACAATAGCGGCGGCATTGACTTGAGAGCCCGGTGCGAAAGTAACGCCATTTGTATTGACTAAGAAAATTTGACCATTGGCATTGAGTTGACCGAATATCTGGCTGGCATTGGAGCCTAGAATTCTATTTAAGGCTACCGAGCTTTGGTTGGGCTGGTTGAAATTAACAGTCTCATTGCTGTCAATATCGAAGCTATTCCAATTAATTACCGTACGTTGGCTTTCTTGGTCAACAGTCATTACGCTGCCGTTTTCCGATATTTGTGCACTGCCTTGTGCGACTGTCCCCCCGGTTGGTAATGCCAGAACCAGTTGGCCGTTTGCAAGAAAAATAATCGTACTAATCGATTTGGCGAGGGTGCGTTTTGTGCTTCCGCTACTATTACGCTTCTGCTTAGCTTGTTCCCCGGCAACTTGCCATTGGCCCAAAGAAAAGTTCCAGATGTGCTGAAAAGTACGGTTCATGATGATTCCCTCTTCTATTGTCTTGTCTTGCCTTGGCGAAAGCAGCCTTCCGAGCCGCTTTTGATAGGCCGAGGATTAGTAAGTAATTAGAATTGCCAAATGATTTGGGCCCAAAGCCTTGGGGTTTTATCTTCGTCGCTAAGCGGGGCGCTATCGGTTCTCCATGCACTACTCAAGCTTAAGAACCAATCTTCGTTCGGTCGCCACTGCAGAGCTAAACCTGCACCAGAAAGTTCTCGATCGTTGTTTATGTCGCCCGGTAGTGGATCGACATATCTTTCGCCCATAGCGGCCTCAAAAAAAGCGGAGAATAGCCATTGAGGGCTGTAGTGATAAAAAACCTCTGTAGAAATAAGTGCGCCCTGATCTACCAGCGATTCTCCTTGCGGGTAGGCACGAATACCTTGAGGTCCACCTAATAGCAGCTTTTCGCTACTGTTCAGATTATCTTCTGAGAATTGTGCAATGCCTTTTACTTGCAGGCGCCAGCTATCGTTCAACCAGCGACTGTGCTGACCGGTGAGTAGTAAACGGGTAAAGTTATCCTTGATATTGTATAGGTCAGAGCTGTCTGCAAGCATGTCATCGCTTACGTCACCTAGTGCAAGGCTTGCGGAGAACTGGCTGAAATTCGATTCTTCATCGATATAGTCACCACTGATACTAAATTCGACGGAATCTATTTCTCGGTCACTAAACTGGCCAAGATTATTGTTGCTATCTTGATAGGTGGCGCGCCTAAAACTAATCGCACTATTTAAGTTATAGCTCAGACTGCGCACCCAAGGGTGTTGATAATTGATGTCGAGCTGAGTGTTATCGCCCTCCGCTCCAAGTGCTTTAAACTGCTTTTGCAATTCATAGTCACTACGCTGGATGCCAAGATTTATCCGACCCCCGTAACTGCCGACTGGTAAGCCAGCTCTAAGCTGCGCGAATTGGTAACCTTCTTCGCTGCTTGCAAGCCGCATTTGAAGATATTCTCCATAACCAAAGGCATTATTGCTTTGGAGTAAGGTCCCAAGGCGAGTAGCATTGGTGAAGCGGTTGCCGAGATTATCGAGTGATATATTGCCGTTAAAAATTGGCTTATCGGTAGTCGCAAGTTTTAATACGCTGCCACCTAATTTTTCACCAGGAATAAGTCGAGCTTTCGCTTTTACGCCAGGCAAATCGTTTAGAAGGCGTAGCTGCTTTTCAAGTTCATCCGTTTTAAGACTGGCGTCTTGTTGAATGCGATCGATAAATCGACGTGTGACTTTGGGGTTTAGTCGGCCTTCGTTCTCAACGATAATTTCTTCAATCTTTCCTTCTAGAACAATAATCACCAATTCGCCATTGGCTATACTCTGTGCGGGAAGATAGGCCCAGGCTGTAAAATATCCTTTGTCGCGATATTGCCGAGTTACGCGCAGAGCAATTTGCTTTAGGCTCGCGAAATCATGTTGTTTTCCAATCTCGTCTTTTAGATTTTCCAGAATATCGTCTGGGCTAATTTGCCTTGCGCCTTCGATGCGAATTTTTCGAACCTTAACCAAAGGCCCTTGGCTTGCAGGCTCTTCGGCTTCATCGTTAAATTGCTCGAATACGCTTTCTTTGGCCTTAGATTTTATTTCAGGCAAAGATTCGTTTTGTTTGTTCAGGCTGCCTGAGGTAGGCGGAACTTGTTGTGCGTTTAGGGAAAAACTAGAAAAAGTACAAAGTGTCCCTACCGTAAAACAGCCAATCAATTTGCTGTATGGGGAAAACATGTGAGATCGCTCCCTGACTCCATTTTTAATGGTTAGTCAAGGAATACTCTCACAGCGGTTTTGCTTAAACAAAGCCGTCCAAGCAAAACCAGCCAAACATTTTATGGAGGGATTATTTAACTCTGTCTTCAGGCTGAATTCGCAGTGATCGAAGGCCCTGCTTTAGTTTGAATAAGTGATCGTGAAGTTCAGGGCCTTTGCGTTGCGCTACACCGATAGCTAAAACATCGATGATGACCAAGTGAGCAATTCGAGAAGATAGCGGTGTATAGATCTCAATATCTTCTTCAACATCGACCTCGATAGGTATGCTGGCATTCTTTATTACGGGCGTACCGCTTGGTGCTAGACCAATCACAATTCCACCCATAGCCTTAACCATCTCCATCGAGTGCAATAGCGCCTTTGTTCGCCCGCTTTGAGAGATCGCTACTACCACATCGCCAGGCTGCATGCTCATCGCTGACATATTCTGGATATGATGGTCCGAGTGCGCCGCTGTAGCCAATTGCAAGCGGAAGAATTTATGCTGGGCATCTGCAGCTACCGCACCTGATGCACCAAAGCCGTAAAACTCTACTCGATTCGCAGCACATAAAGCGCTTACTGCTTGGTCGAGAATTTCCGGGTTTAAACGATCGCGAACCTGTAGCAGGGTATCTACCGTGGAATCGAAAACCTTTTGGGTAAACTCCTCCACCGCATCAGTTTCAGTAACGGCAATTTGACCAAAGCTTGGGCTAGATGCCAGCTGCTGGGCTAGCTGCAGCTTGAACTCTTGGAATCCATCACAATCAACCGCGCGGCAAAAGCGCACTACAGTGGGCTCACTGACCTCAGATTTGGCCGCCAGGTCGACGATCCGCATATGAATAATGTCGCCCGGGTGGCTAAGCACATACTCGGCCACTTTGCGCTCGGATTTGCGCATGTCATCTAAGGCTTCGGAGATTCGTTGTGTTAATTCAGCTGGCTTCACGGTGATTTCAGCTCCATCCTACGTTCAATATTGCTGTTATTGGGCTTTTTATCGTTCTATTTAGTAACGGGTTTTTAAGCTCTGGAAAATAGTAGCCAAGATATGTAGTAAATACAGCAAAAATATGTAATTTTTCTACATAAGCTGATGTATAGCAGCTAAAAGCCCCTATAACTGCCTGAAATACAAACAATTAGACCTTATTGGTGATCTCGTGAAGCGAACTTTAATGCAAAAAGCCCTAGTGGGCGTGGCATCCATAATAGCCCCTGTGGCGCTAATGGCCGCGCAATTTAGCCCAGAAAACCTGCAGCAGGCCAAGGCCCTAGCTGAGAAGGCAGGAAAGTCTGAGCTGGCCTATGAGCTTGATGAAAGCCTCAGTACAGAAGTGGGCCCTCGCCGAGTGGGTACGCCAGGTGACAAGGCCGGGATCGACTGGGCAGTAGCCAAGATGAAAGCGCTGGGCTTTGATCGAGTTTGGACCGAGACAGTTACCACCCCGGGCTGGGAGCGCGGCGAAATCAGTGTTGAGGCGGTATCGCCTTTTCCTCAGCGTATGGTGGCCATTGCTCTTGGTGGCAGTGTGCCAACACCGCCTGAAGGCGTAACAGCAGACGTTGTCGCTTTTGAGAACCTAGATGCTTTAAAAGCAGCTGCTGATGGCAGCTTGAAAGGAAAGATTGCCTATATTGGCTATCAGATGAAGCCATCTATTGATGGTGCCGATTATGGCGTAGCAGGCAAGCAACGTTACTTGGGCTCAGAAGTTGCGGCCAGCAAAGGTGCTTCGGCTGTGCTCATTCGCTCAGTGGGTACGGATAATGACCGTATCGGCCATACCGGTGCCCAAGGCAGTAAGTCTACTATCCCAGCAGCGGCCCTTTCGATTCCTGACGCGGACTTGTTGGAAAGTATGCTTAAGCGCAGTGAGCAGGTCACGCTAAAAGTGAAGATCAGCTCAAAAGCCACCCCAGATGTGCAAACTGCCAACGTGATCGGCGAAGTTACCGGCACCGAGCGCCCTGAGGATTTTGTGGTTTTGGGTTCTCATTTGGATAGCTGGGATGTGGGTACTGGCGCTATTGATGATGGTATGGGTGTAGCGATCACCATGGCAGCTGCCAAGCATATTATCGATAGTGGCAAGAAGCCGAAGCGCTCTATTCGGGTGATCTTGTTTGGAGCCGAAGAAATCGGCCTGATAGGCGTAAAACAGTACTACGAGAAAAACAAAGGAATCTTGGGCAATCACATCATTGGTGCTGAGTGGGATTCCGGCACCCGCATGATTCATCAGTTGCGCCCAGGTGTGGGTGAGCAGTCTTTAGCGGCTATTAAGCAAATGGCCGAGCTATTAAAGCCTTATGGGGTGGCACTGCATCCTTCAAACTCCGCAAAAGGACAGTCGGATATTTCCGTATTAGGTAAAGCGGGCATGCCAGCGATCAATTTTGATTCGGATCTAACCGACTACTTTGACTACCATCACACTGAAAATGACACCATGGCGAATGTCCCACCAGAGACCATGCGCCAAGCTTCTGCTGTATACACCGCTTTTGCATGGCTAACCGCCAATAGTTTGATTGATTTTCGAAAGTAACTTGATGCCGCTTGGTAGTTCTACCGGGGGCTGATCCGCTGCTTTTCTCGCCGTATTGTGCGGCGAGAAAAGCAATTGATCTAGATTGGGTATTTCCCGAGCAATAATGCGATAATGCCGCCGACTATGGGGCTAGCCCCATCGCTTTATTGGAGAATGTTATGACTACCCGTATCGAGGCCGTTGATTACCAGGCCCCAGATGCTCAAGCCCGCTTTGTGCAATCCCTAAAAGACACCGGTTTTGGTGTACTCAAAAACCACCCTATCTCGAAAGATTTGGTGAGCTCTATCTATAGCAATTGGAAGCAATTCTTCGATGGCTCCGAGAAAGAGCAATTTCAGTTTAATGTGGATACCCAAGACGGCTTTTTCCCTAAATCGGTTTCCGAGGTGGCCAAGGGTCATGAAGTGAAAGATATTAAAGAGTACTTTCACTATTACACTTGGGGCCAGTGCCCAGTAGAGTTAAAAGACGAGATTCACAGCTACTATGAACAGGCCAATGGCCTAGCTCGTGAGTTGCTTACCTGGGTAGAGGGCAATAGCCCTGCGGATGTGGCCAGCCACTACAGTGAGCCGCTGACCAATATGATCGACGGCAGCCAAAAGACCTTATTGCGTGTTCTACACTACCCTGAGTTTCAAGGCGATGAAGAGCCAGGTGCTATTCGCGCAGCGGCTCATGAAGACATCAATTTGCTGACCATTCTTCCGGCGGCTAATGAGCCAGGTTTGCAAGTGCTGACCAAAGAAGGTGAGTGGCTAGATATTCCTTGTGAGTTTGGTAACTTGATTATTAATATTGGCGATATGCTGCAAGAAGCATCGGGCCATTATTTCCCGTCGACCACTCATCGAGTCATCAACCCAGAAGGCAGTGATAGCCGCCGCGCGCGAATCTCTCTGCCATTGTTTTTGCACCCGCGTCCTGAAGTTAAGTTATCTGAGCGTTATACCGCAAAAGAATACTTGCAAGAGCGCCTAAGAGAACTGGGTGTAATGTAAAAACGGCAACAGTGGGCTACACTGCTGAGCAACCTTAATAATTCATTTAGGAAGCTTATGGAATCTCCAAAATACGCAGGCTTTTGGATACGCCTTGTAGCCCATATTGTTGATGGTTTTGTATTCTCTTTGATTATTGTTCCTCTCGCACTGTGGCTGGTAGATTTTGATTTAAGCCGCTACAGCGAACAGGGCAGTGGCACCTCTATCGTAAGATTTGTGCTACCAATGTTAGCCGTCTGGCTATTTTGGTATTACAAGTCAGCTACTCCAGGCAAAATGATTTTTCGTATTAAGATTGTTGATGCCCAAACCCTTGGCCGCCTTGGCATTGGTCAAACGATTGGGCGCTATTTTGCCTATATGGTCTGCATCATTCCTTTGTTCTTGGGTTTTATCTGGGTCGCATTTGATCCGCGTAAACAGGGTTTCCATGATAAGTTGGCAGGAACTTTAGTGATTATTGAAGAGCCTAAGCAAAACGAAAACGGCTAGATTCCTCGTCTAACCCAGTAATAGGCCACTTAGGCAGTATCTAGATTCTAAGGCCTTATCAATAGGAAGCTTGCATGCGACTAGAGTTAAAAATACCGCCACTATTGTTAATGTTTATTTTTATAGGCTTGGTATTTCTGCTGCATTTGCTTTTGCCAATGCTATCTATTGGCTTCTCAGCTCAGGCGGGCTTGGCGGCTTTATTGTGTTTTATCGCGGCTGGTATTTGTGCGGTCGCGGTATTGCAGTGTCACTTTGCAAATACTACTGTGGATCCGCGCAACCCAAGAGCAACAAGCGACCTTATCTGCCGCGGAGCATTCCGCTTAAGCCGCAATCCAATGTATCTGGGCTTTGCAATGTTTATCGCTGCGGCGGTACTGCTGACAGGAAACCTTCCCGCGATTGCCGCCGTTCCATTGTTTATTTGGTATATGAATCGCTATCAAATTAGCCCAGAGGAAAGGCAGCTACAGAAGAAATTCCCTGAAGCTTTCGCACAATACCAAGTGAAGGTACGCCGCTGGCTCTAGTCCTCATCCTCGGCACCTTCGCGCCAACGTAAATCATCCAATGGGTAGCCTCCCATCCATTTAGGGGTATCCATTACAATTCTCGTATCGATACGCTGAATGCCTACATCTTGACCCAGTAGCTCTTCACATAACTCATTGAGCTCAGCGACGCTAGAGCAGACAGTAAAAGCCATGTAGTCAGAGCCACCGGACATTCTCATACAATCAATAATATTGTTGTGCTCTTTCATGGCCTTCTCGAAGCGCCTTAAAGTGGGCTGCTCGTGGTGGCTCATAGTGATATCCAGATAGGCTGTTACGTTTTCACAGATCTTATTGAGGTTCACCACTGTCAGGTAACTGTGGATATAACCGGCTTCTTCTAAGGCTTTGGTTCTTTGTAGGCAGGCACTCGGCGAAAGCCCGACATCATTAGCTAAATCGATATTACTGATGCGCGCATTATTCTGAAGAAAGGTCAGGATTCGTCGATTTAAACGATCGAGTTTGATACTGCGTTTCATGGCTTTGCCCTCATTGCTGCTGGCTTAGACTAGCGGGCTTTTCCCTTAGGGGTCAACTCTTGGCGATATGCAGAATAGGCTTTGGTAGCGAGGATTGATAAAAAATATCCTGCCGCTTAGTGCTGTGCTAACAAAATCATATGCAGCGCTATCTTGATACCGTATGACTATCGATTAGTTAGCTTAGGTATGATGAGAAGGTAAGCGATGAAGCTACGTGTAGCAACAGATGTTGGGGGCACCTTCACCGATTTGGTGTATATCAATGAAGGTGAAATCCAGGCGGTAAAGAGTGATACGGTATACCCCAACTTTGATCAAGGGGTTATTAATGCTGCGGCCAAGGCCAAACTTAAGTTGGCCGATGTGAGCTTCTTTGCTCATGGCACTACTGTTGTTATTAACGCCCTAACCGAACGGAAGGGCGTGAAAACTGCGCTTATTACTACTTCAGGCTTTCGTGATGTTTTAGAAATTGCCCGAGGTAATACGCCGGATATATTCAATAACTACTATCGCAAACCGGAACCCTTTGTGCCACGTTATTTGCGTCGTGAGCTATCTGAACGAGTAGATTATCAGGGGCAGGTATTGCAGCCACCGCGTTTAGAGCAGCTGGATGATATTATCGAAGATTTTCAGCAAGAGGGGGTTGAGGCGATAGCCCTGTGCTTCCTCCACGCTTATTTAAACCCACAGCATGAGCAACTAGCAGCCAATTATCTGCGCGATAAATGGCCTACCGTCAAAGTGATTTGCTCCCACGAAATATGTTCTGAGTGGCGAGAGTATGAGCGCAGTAGCACTACGGTGTTATCGGCTTATGTTTTACCTCCTGCGCAAAACTATCTGGATACTCTAAAAACCCAACTGTCGGCCAAAGGGCTAGCGAGTGATCCATTTATCATGCAGTCAAACGGCGGCATTGCGACACTACAGGCGGCTAAAAATAATCCGATTAGCCTCGTAGAATCGGGGCCGGTGGGAGGAATGTTAGGCGCAGTTGCCTACGGCCAGTTAATCAATGAAGCCAATATTATGGCCTTGGATATCGGCGGCACGACAGCTAAGTGCTCCTTAGTTCACAATGGCCAAACCCGTATTACTACAGAATATATTATCGAAAAAACAGCTAGTACCGCAGGTTACCCCATTAAAACACCGGTAATTGATATTGTAGAAATCGGTAACGGTGGTGGCAGCATTGCACATCTTGATGCCGCCGGCTCATTGCGGGTTGGCCCCGAGAGTGCAGGCTCTACCCCTGGACCTGTCGCCTATGGTCGTGGTGGTAAGCAAGCGACTACCACAGATGCAAACCTTTTCACTGGCAAGATTAACCCCGAAAATTTTGCCGGCGGAGAGATTAAACCTGATATGCAAGGGGTCGAAGCCGCATTTCAAGCATTAGCCGAGCCCTTAGGCGTAAAAGCTATCGATGTTGCGCATGGTGTTATTCGTATCGCTAATGCCAATATGGTAAACGCCCTAAAATTGATTTCGGTTAATCGCGGCTATGATCCTAGAGACTTCGCCTTGATGGCTTTCGGTGGTGGTGGTGCGATGCATGCTTGTGCTTTGGCTCGTGAGCTCAACGCGCGAAAATTAATTATTCCCCCTATGGCGGGCGTCTTTTCGGCATTTGGGATGTTAATGATCGACTTGCGTCGTGATTATATTCGCACGCAGCGATTAGATCTGAAGATAGATGCGCTCGATGATATTCAACAAGCCTTTGCACAACAGATAAAAAAAGCTGAGTCAGATTATCAGAGTGATGGTTTCAGCACTGATAAGTTACTCCATGAATTATTTATCGATGCCCGCTACCAAGGCCAGGAGCACACCGTAAAAGTCAAAGTGGACAGTTTGAATCTAGAGCCAAAAGAATCGATCGCTAGTATATCTGCACAATTCCATAAAGCTCATGAGCAGGAATATAGTTTTCAATTACCTGACTCAGATATCGAAATTGTTAATTTCCATTTGGTCAGCTATGCCATTTTAGACAAAGCCAATTTAAAAGGGCAAAACAAGGTAGCCGCTGATGCGAGCGCAGCATTGATTGAAGATCGCGCAGTTGATTATGACGATCTAGGGATTCATCAAGCATCCGTTTATCAACGTGAAAAACTTTGTCATGGTATGAACTTCGAGGGGCCTGCCATTATTGAAGAGAGTACTACAACGACAGTTGTTGAGCCTGGTGCTCGAGTTGAGGTCGACGGTTTTGGCGGATTGCATATTTACTTGGAGGACAGAGCGTGAATCAAGCAATGGACATATTTACAATAGAGGTGATTAAAAATGCTCTTGTCGCCATCGGTGAGGAAATGTTCCTCGCGCTAAAACGAAGCAGTAAAAGCCCAATTATCTATGAATCACTAGATTATGGCATTGGCATTACTGATGCTCAGGGCCGCTTGATTGCCCAGGGTAATGGTATCCCAGGTTTTATTGGGACTTTGGATGGGGGTGTACAAACACTATTGGCAAAGTTTTCCACTGATGAAATTTATCCTGGTGATGTATTTATTTTAAATGACCCTTATGCCGGTGGTGGAACACATTTATCGGATGTCTGTATGATTCGGCCAGTGTTTTACAAGCAGCAGCTACTGGCTTGGACGGCCAACAAAGCCCACTGGACTGAAATTGGTGGCAAGGACCCAGGCAGTTATAGCGCCGATGCCAATGAGGTTTATCAAGAAGGTTTGCAGTTTCCGGGTATTAAAGTTTTTGATCGGGGAGTTGCTAATCAAGCGCTACTGGATTTAATAGAAGCGAATGTTCGCTTGCCAGATATGACTCTTGGTGATTTGCATGCCTGTGCAGCTTCATTGCAGGTAGGTGAACAGCGATTTCTTTCGGTTGTTGAGAAGTATGGTCAAGATATTACCTTGCAAGCCATCGATAGCTTATTGGATCACGGCGATCGAATGGTGTGCGAGCGCTTTAAAGCGCTACCCAAAGGCAGTTGGTGTGCAGAAGATGTTATCGATGAAGATGGTGTTGGCAATGGCCCTTTTAAAGTCAAAGTAAAAGTTACCATCAGTGATAATGAATTTATACTGGATTACAGCGGAACTGATGCGCAAGCGCCGGGGCCAATTAATTGCTCTATGGGGGTTTTGATCTCAGCGGCTAGAGAAGTATTTATGGGGGTGGTTCAGCCCGATGCTCCCGCCACAGAAGGCTGCTTTCGTCGTTTAAAAGTTATTTGTCCAGAGGGAACATTGCTTACGGCGAAGCGCCCTGCCCCGGTCTCTTCTTATTTTGAAGCTATGGTTTGCGCAGCAGATGTTGCGCGCAGAGCGCTTGCATCAGTCTTGCCGGGTGTAGTTACCGCTGGACAATTTGGCTCGGTATGCACAATTAATCTATCTGGCCGCCTGCCTAGTAGCGATGAAAGCTATCTATTGGTTGAGCCCTTGGTTGGCGGTTGGGGTGCTGGCGTGGATAAACATGGAGAGTCCGGTCAGTTTTGTGTTGGCAATGGCGAGACTAGTAATATTCCGGTAGAAATTCTCGAAGCCCGTTATGGCATCCGTGTTGAACGTTATAGCTTTGATACGGATTCGGCAGCAGGAGCAGGAGAATATCGAGGAGGCTTAGGTGTTGTGCACGAATATCGAGTTCTAGCAGCACCGGCGGATATTTCTAGCTTCTTTGGTCGTGCCGAAACGGCCCCATGGGGTATTGATGGTGGTAGAGATGGTTCTTGTAATCGAATTGAAGTCTACGATTCAAGTGGAAAGCTAAAAGGCTGCTTCGCAAGAACCAGTCGTTTCGAGTTGTCCGAGGGTGATCTTATAAGATTAATCACTGGCACAGGTGGTGGCTGGGGCGATCCGAAAAATCGTTGTCGGGATTCGCTATTGGGCGATATAAAAAATGGTTACATCAGCCAAGAACATGCTGAACAGGCTTACAACCATACAATAGCTGAGCGTTGAGAATATTCTATGAGTATTGCTGCAATTCGAGTCGAGAACTTAAAGCCTGGTTTAATTGGAACTATTTGTGCGCTAGTCGGGTATTCCGTTATTTTCTTGTTGCCCTCATTTGTGGAATCTGCAGCGCAGGAGTACAAACTCAATGAGCAGCAGCTCGGTTGGCTGGGAGCGGCAGATACCGCAGGCTTAGCCATATCCACAAGTATCATGGCTTTTGCTCTGCACAGATTTAATTTGTCTCGCCTTCTTTTATTAGGTTTATGTGCGGCCGTTCTTGGCAATATTCTAAGCCTATTTGCGAAGGAAATAGTAGATCTGCTTTGGTCCCGCCTAATAGCCGGCCTTGGGGAGGGCTTATTGGTGGTGCTGGGCATGTACTGCTTGGCAAAGACGCATGATACTAATCGATGGTTCGCTATTTACACAGCTGCAGCTGTGATTCTTCAGGCTATAGGTTTGTTTCTACTTCCTCGGCTTATCGAACATTGGGGTTTTGTCTCGGTGATCTATAGCTTTATGTTGTTATTGATTGCGCCGCTGCTGTGTTTAAAGCCCTTATCAATATTCTTGAAGGAGCTAAGTACGCAAGCTGAAAGTGATACAGATAATAGTCGTTCAACCGTACTCGACATCTATAAAAAGCCCTTATTTTTATCTTTGTTAGCCGTGCTATTTTTCTATATTAGTATTGGTACTTTCTGGACCTATGCCGCAACCATAGGAACTTCCGCAGGCTTTAGTTTTGAGTGGGTTTCCGAAGCCTTAAGCCTCTCTATGATTGGAGGCTTTGCCGGTGCACTCTTGCTGGTGTACTTGGGTTCATCGGCTAAAAACTATCGTATTTATGTAATTTCTGCCGCTTTTATGGTTGGCAGCTTATCAGCGCTGTTACTTAATTTTAGTGATAATCTCTATTTGGTCGCATTGATAGTTTACAGCATTGTCTGGAGTATTATTGCTTCGAAGCTCTACTCGGATGTCGCAGAAGGTGATTCTTCAGGGCGATTTATTACCGCTTGTCAGCCCTTAATTAACATTGGCTTTGCTCTTGGACCTCTGCTAGCTTCCCAGTGGGTTTTGAAGCATGGCAATAGTAGTGTCATCTATATCGCAGTCGCCGCGCTGCTACTTAGTATGCTATGTATTTATCCTTTGGTTAAAAATCTATCCCAAACTGTAAGAAACTTAACTTCTTCCAGCTCTGAAAAAAGTGGAGATCTATGAATCCCAAGGTTTCAATACAATCTTCGAAAGGCCAAATGGTATTCGAGTTATTTGCGGATAAGGCAGCTATATCGGTTGCTAATTTTTTAAATTATGTTGACGCCGGGCTTTTTGATGGCAGTAGTTTTTTTCGTATAGTTATCGAAAACCACCCTCAAACTGAAGATCCCGTTAAAATCGAAACGATTCAAGGTGGTTTAAATATCGATCATCCAGATCTAATGGATAGCATCCCGCATGAATCAACCGAAAAAAGTGGCTTGTCTCATCTTCGTGGTAGCTTGTCCATGGCGCGCTACGAGGTAGGCAGTGCAAATGGTAGCTTCTTTATTTGCTTTCGCGATGAGCCGGCCCTAGATTTTGGCGGCGCACGTCAGCCAGATGGCCAGGGCTTCGCTGTGTTTGGCCAGTTATTAATAGGCTATGATGTGCTGGATGCTTTGTACGATCTAGCCGAAGAAGGTGAATATCTAAAATCTCCTGTACTAATAGAGTCTATAGAACGGATAAAAATTTAATTAAGCCTATACCGCGAGAATGCCACCCACCGACTGTTCAGCATCAGCAAAATAATCCATAGCTTTTGGGTCTACCCAGGGTGCTTCCAAACTATGTTTATTACTGGTATGCCAGCCAAATAGCTGCTTATTGTTAGCGGCCAATTTAGCTTGGCTAAGTGCAGCCAGTGCTGGGTCAATAACGGGGACCGCAATGTGTTCTTGCAGCTCTCTATACATACCTACATTTGCAGAACAGCCGAGGATGATGGATTCAGCGCAGTCTTGTTCTATGGTTTGTTGGGCATGTGAGATAAAGCTTTCTAAACTGCCCGGCTGATCCGTCAAGTAATCGCTGACTCTATTGTTGCAGCTTTTCAAGGAGGCGACAAAATGCTTGTAACCATAACGTTGAATATTATCTGAAATGCAATGGCGCCATTTATCTCGCCCAATAATAATACTGCACTTATTGGAAATCTGACTGGCGCACTGCAATGAACTTTGACAAGGAGCGGTAAGCACCATTGATTGACAAACTTCCCGAGCGGCATGCAAAAACGGATCGTAAAAGCACCCAATAATCGCAGCATCGTAAGCCTCTTGTTCGGCCCAATAGACAGCCTTGATCAGATCAGCCGCTACTAAGGCTTCATAGCTATGATATTCTAAATTATCCCATGGTAGGCCTTGGCGCAGCGATATGACATCAATTTCACAAGCCGAGTCCTTCATGCACCGAAACTCTTCGCAAAGCACTGGCAGAAATTCTGCGCTACTTACCGGGTCGATATAACACAATCTGATTTTTGACCCTTGTTTGAGTTTTGTTGAAGTCTCTGACACGGTTTTATCCTATTGAATATTTATTGCCTTACAAAAAAAGCCGCGGGTTGTGCGGCTTCAAGAGGGTTTGCAGTTTTTATAGCGCCTGCCTAAGGCTGCATAGTCCAGCGTTAGTGGAAGTTAAAGCTCACTTCGACCCCATAGCTGCGTGGCTGTTGGCGATAAAATTGAGCACCTGCATAAAAGTTAGCCGCGGAATAGATTACATCGCGACTATCAGCAAGATTTTTACCCCATAGTGATACTTCCCAATTTTCCGCGCTGTCGCCAATGCTGAGACGAGCTGAACTATTATTTATAGGTCCATATATGCCACTTGGATCGGCTAAGGCTGCGGCCTGTTCTTCCACTCGGCTGAAGCTGGTAAAGGCTCGAGCATAGAGCTCATCACTTAGCTGCCAGCGATAAGCTATGGCAAGGTTGTAACTCCACTGAGGTGCCTGTGCCAAAGTCGTACCTGGGGTAACCGGAGTAAACAAAGTTAAACCACGTAGGCTAGTTGGCGCTACGGTCACCTCGGCATCTAAATAAGATACCCCTGCGCGAATATCTAAGCCTTCAAGTGGTAACCACTCTAATTCGATCTCCGCACCATCAATCTCGGACTCTGGAATATTATCTAGGGTAACAATGAAGATATTGTCAGCTGTGGCTCCCAACAACAAAGACTGGCGATTATCATAGTCGTAATGAAAGTAAGCACCATTTAAACGTAGGGTTTGATCCAGTAAATCAGCCTTAAAGCCAAGTTCGTAAGAGAATACTTCTTCTGGCTCTGTGTAGCCCCAAACTTCGGCGGCAAGTGCAGGGCTTCCGTAGAATACGCCCGTTTTATAACCGGTAGCGACATTGACATAAAGTAGTGTGTTGTCATTTAAGTCATAGTCCAAGCCAACACGATAAGAAACGTCGGTTTCGGTACGACTGTCGTTGAGCGATGCGATCTCAGCGCCAGCTTCGGTGAAAATAACATTTCCATCCACATCGATGGTATTGCCGTTAAAACTACGTTCGTCGCGGGAGTAACGTAAACCTACAGATAAGTGAAGCTGGTCGCTCAAGTCGGTCTCGGTGTGAATAAACGCACCGATAGAGTCTGTTTCTTGAACATAGTCAGCGGCTGCTCTCGAGCTGGCCGGATAAACCCCAAAAGGTAGGGCTGAATCACTGACGTCTTTTACTGAGATTTCATCATTGGAAAAACTGATGCCAGCAACCCAACTGAAGTTATCATGAGCATCTGAGCTTAGACGAAACTCCTGAGAATACTGGCTGACCTCACTATCTTGAAAGAAATCAAAAGTGGGAAAAGGGTCGCCATCGAGATTATCAACGACCTTGCGCTCATAGTCGTCCCAGGCGGTTATTGAAGTCAGTGTCATATTGTCGAACTCGTACTGCAGATTCAACGATGCGCCAACACCTTGCTCGTCGCGCATTACATTTAAATCGCCGACTCGAACTTTATCAGCAGCTTCGCTGCCTGTGGCGATATTAAAACCGGCTGGGGCAAACGGCCCGCCTGTACTTTGTGGTGACTCAGGTGTGGAGTCGTCTTTTGAGTAATGAACATTAAGAAGGCCTGATAGGCGTTCACTCATGTCGAATGCAAACAAGCTACGCATTGCAAATCGATCGACCAAGCCAAATTCCCGCCCGGTATCAATATCTTGTTGCCAACCTTGGTCGGACTTTTCATAGTCAAATGCCACACGAGCTCGAACATCATCGCTCAAAGATCCGCTAAGGAAACCGCCTGCGCTTGAGGTGCGCCAATTGCCATAACCCAGGCGAATAGAGGCTTCAAATTCTTCAGTGGGTTTATTGGAAATAAAATTGATGGCACCGCCTGTGGTGTTCTTGCCATACAAGGTGCCCTGTGGCCCTTTTAGAACTTCTACTCGTTCAATATCGAAAAGCTGCCCGCTAAGCAATGCGGGAGAGCTGGCAAAAACCTCATCGGTATATACGCCAACACCGCTATTATTATTGATATTAAAATCATCCAAACCGATACCGCGGATCGCAAAAATAGGCGTACCGCCTGAAGTTGCATTGGCCGTACTCAGGCCAGGTGTGAAAGAAGCAAGATCTTTTGGTGAGTTCAGGTTCATATCTTTCACCTGTTCACCATTAAAGGCACTGACAGTTACGCCTATATCTTGTACAGACTGCGCACGCTTCTGAGCCGTTACAACGACCTCTTCAAGAGTCTGTTGAGCTTGTAATTGGCTACTTATGGCCAATGGTAAAGCGGCTAGTAAAAGATTGCTGATTCGCATCGCTTGGTTTCCCCTCATCATTTTTATCATCTGGCAATCTTGTTAGATGCCTATTGATGGATTTCTAAGCAGTCTATCAACAGGCCGCGAAACAAGACGCGTTACTCGGGGGTGGTCGATAAACATTATGCGGTAATCCCAATTGGCGCTGAATATCATGCGGTGCGCTTAGTTATGTGGGGTTTTACATCCTGCAATCTACAGCTCGAGTCTGTTAGACTAGGGCCATGGACGTATCCCCTATTTTAGATCAATTAAACGATGCTCAGCGTCAGGCGGTTTCAGCGCCGGCGGGCAATCAACTCATTTTGGCTGGTGCGGGCTCGGGTAAGACTCGAGTGCTGGTGCATCGTATTGCCTGGCTCATTCAAGTAGAGCGGGTATCCCCGTTTTCTATTATGGCGGTGACCTTTACCAATAAGGCGGCGAGGGAAATGCGCGGCCGGATTGAAGAGCTCTTGGGCCTTAATCCGCGTGGTATGTGGGTCGGTACCTTTCATGGTATTGCTCATCGCTTATTGAAAGCACATTGGCAGGAGGCGAAGCTACCGCAGAATTTTCAAATTCTCGATAGTGATGATCAGCTGCGTTTAATAAAACGTGTCAGCCAAGGCTTGCAGCTTGATGAAGAGCGCTGGCCAGCGAAGCAAAGCCAGTGGTTTATTAATCACAATAAAGACGAAGGCCTGCGCCCAGATTATATTCAAACCCATGGTGACCCTCACCAAGAAACCTTAGTGCGAATCTATCGAAGCTATGAAGAAGCTTGTCAGCGTGGAGGTATGGTTGATTTTGGTGAACTGTTGCTGCGAGCCCATGAGCTTTGGTTAAACAATCCGCGCTTATTGCAACACTACCAAGATCGCTTCCCTTTTGTTTTGGTGGACGAATTTCAAGATACCAACACTATTCAGTATGCCTGGCTTAGAGTGTTGGCCGGTGATCGCTGTGCAGTGACAGCCGTGGGTGATGATGATCAGTCTATCTACGGTTGGCGTGGCGCTAAGATCGAAAATATTCAGCGTTACAGCCAGGATTTTCAAGGTGTAGAAACAGTCCGACTAGAACAAAACTATCGCTCCACTCGCACCATTCTAGATGCAGCCAATGCCGTTATTGAAAACAATTCGGGCCGCTTGGGTAAAACACTGCGCACTGATGGTGATGATGGTGAAAAGATTTCACTTTATGCTGGTTTTAATGAGCAAGATGAGGCTCGCTTTATTGTCGAGCGTATCGAGGATTGGCAGCGCAAGGGTAATAGCTTAACGAACTGTGCCATTCTTTATCGCTCCAATGCCCAGTCCCGAATCTTGGAAGAAGCTTTATTGCGCGAATCGGTCCCCTATCGTATTTACGGTGGCCAGCGTTTCTATGAGCGTTTAGAAATTAAAAACGCTTTAGCCTATATGCGCCTTATTATTAATCGTAACGACGATGCGGCCTTTGAGCGGGTAATTAATACGCCTACTCGTGGTATTGGCAGCAAGACGGTTGATGGCATTCGTTTGTTTGCTCGCGAGCAAGGCTGCTCCATGTGGGACGCTGCTGAGCAGATGGTCAACAATAAAGGTCTTACGGCGCGAGCTGCCAATTCTGTTGGCGCATTTTGTGCGTTACTCAATGAATTGGATAATCAAACCCAAGAGCTTAGTTTAGAGAAGATCGCATCGGCGGTGATTAATAGCTCGGGATTGATTGAGTTTCACGAAAAAGAAAAAGGTGAAAAAGGCCAGGCGCGTGTAGAAAACCTGCAGGAACTGATCAATGCCTGTCGTGCGTTTAACCCGGAAAATGATGAGTTAAGCCCACTAGAAGAATTTTTAGATGGCGCTGCACTGGATGCCGGCGAGGCCCAAGCCGATGAGTTTGAAGATGCCGTTCAATTAATGACATTACACACCGCAAAAGGCCTAGAGTTTCCTTTAGTCTTTATGGCGGGTGTCGAAGAGGGCTTGTTTCCCCATCGTATGTCAGCCGAAGAGCCGGGGCGCTTAGAGGAAGAGCGACGTCTTTGCTATGTGGGCATCACCCGGGCAATGCAAAAGCTCTATATTAGCTATGCTGAAAGCCGTCGTATGTATGGCTCCGAGACCTTTAATCAGGTATCGCGCTTTGTTAAAGAGATCCCTGACGGTCTAATTGAAGAAGTTCGCCTTAAAACGGCAATTAGCCGCCCTGTTAGCTTTGGAAGCAATTATGGTGATGCGGCTCAGAGTCGATCGCGAACCGGGCAGCGCAAACTAGCTGGGCGACTTTCTGATGACGGAGGCGATTCCGGTTTAAGTTTAGGGCAACGAGTTTTGCACCCAAGCTTTGGTGAAGGCACCATTCTGCATTTTGAAGGCAATAAAATTCAGATCAACTTTGACGATGCCGGCACAAAGTGGTTAATTGCCGGCGCCAAACTAGATCCCATCTAAGTTTGTTAATCTAAAACAAGCGGTTTTTATCGTCCTGCCACAGCTAGGTGGCAGGACTTATACCTATTAAGTGTCCACGAAACCGCATATTCCATTGAATGCCTGCAGTGCACAGCAGGCCTGCTCCTATTTAATCATTTCGATTCGTCTAATTAGCAGAATCAAAAAAACAGCGAATCAAGTTGTATCGCCATTTTCTAATTTACTCAAGGAGGCTCCATGAGTGTAAAACAAGATTATGGTTTACCAGCAAGTGTGACAGTTGTTAAGCATGCCAATGGAATAGAGCTAAAACGTTATTGGCGCACTTGGAAATCTTTTAGTTACCTAGTTTTTGGTATCTTGTGGTTTGGCTTTTTATACCGAGAAGGGCCAATGGCCCTGCAAGATATCCCCTATAGTGAACAGCTGCAGATTTTATTACTGCTCATTGGTGCAGTGATTGCCTATTATGGTTTAACTCAAATTATCAACCACAGCTCTGTTCGCACCTTCCCGGATCGCTTGCAGATCAGCCACCGCCCGCTGCCTTTATTACTGGGCAAAACCTTTAAACGAGCTGATATTAAGCAGCTTTATGTCAATCGGCATCATCGCCGAGACGAGAACGGCACCGTTATTACTTATGAGCTACGCTTGCTGAGCAACGATGGCAAGGATTACTGTTTACTTAAAAATGTCCCCGAAAAACAGAGTGTGAAATATATAGAGCAAGAGATTGAACAATATTGGGGCATTAAGAATGAAGCTGTGAAAGGGGAAGTGTCGAATTAGAGGCAAAAAAAACGGGCCAGAGGCCCGTGCTTAAGCAGTTGTGTTCTTTACAGATGTGGCAGGCTGATAGGCCTAGCGGCCAAATAACTTACCTGCCAAATTGAGTGCGCCAGAAACGCCCCCAACCATATCCAATAGGCTACCATCATTTGAGGATTTATCCACAATATTTGGTATAGCCTCCTGCAAACCGCTAATCGCCTGATCTTCATTCAGTGATAGCTGGGATGCGAAGTCGGTGATTTTATTTTGTCCTAAAATCTGGGTCAACTGATTTGCTGAAATTCCTTCATTAGAACCATTACCCAACCAAGATTGGGCAATATTCAACATATCACCGGCGTCCATATTAGAAACTAGAGAGCCAATATCGACCTTGCCATTACTATCGGATAGTAATCCAGTCAGTGCTGGCAAAATAGCGCCTAGGTCTAAGTTTTGGCCTTGCTCAGACAGTTTGCTTTGAAAAAGCTGTGCGCCGATTTGTAAAATGCTATTGATGTCCATTGTAAACACCTTTTATGAAGCTTAGGTTAACAGCCCAGAGCTAGTCTTGCTTTGGGATACGTATCTTTTGACCAGGGTAGATTAGGTCTGGATCTTTAATCACTTCGCGGTTGGCTTCGAAGATCGCCTGATACTTAGCGCCATTGCCGTAGAACTCCGAGGCAATTTTCCAAAGTGAGTCGCCAGACTGAATCACATAGTATTGTACTTCTTCGACAGCAGGCTCTACCGCTGGCTCGCCTTGTACGGTCATCTCTTCGGCTTGCACTGAGCTGATACCCAGGGCATTACCCACCATTAAGATGGCCTTTTCAAAGGCGCTGGGTGATTCGGCCTCACCACTTACCTTGGCAACGCCACCTTCTACTTGGACTTGTAGGTCTTTAACACCCGGGTTGTCACTTTCAACATGTTCTTTGAGTTTATCACCAGCTTCTTCCTCGCTGCCGAACAGTTTTTTACCCAAGTCGCTGGCAAAATCAAATAATCCCATTTCTATTTACCTTTGTTGTGATGGTGGGGATTTCCCCTAAAACAGCGCCTTTTGAGCGCAAATTTAAAACTTACTTCAATAAAGAGCCCAGCACGCCTCGAATCAGCTTGCGGCCAATGCTTGAGCCGATGCTGCGGGCGATGCTTTTCATAAAGGCTTCACCGACGCTTTGACGGTTACTGCTTTTACGACGGCTGGGTTGCGAGCTTTGCTCTTCTTGTTCTGCGGCTGCCTCTTCTCGAGCGCTCTGTTCCGCACGTCGCTGTAGCATCTCTCTAGCGGAATCGGGATCGACCGAATCCTGATACTTACGATGGAATGGGTTGCCATTGATAAGCTGCTGTCTCTCTTGCTCGCTTACCGGGCCCATTCTTGATTCTGGTGGACGCACTAACACCCGTTCAACTTGGCTGGGAACACCACCCTCTTGCAGAACAGAAACAATGGCTTCGCCGATACCTAGCTCAGTAATCACCTCAGCAGTATCAAAGTTTGGGTTAGCCCGAAAGCTCTGGGCCGCGGCTCGCACAGCTTTTTGGTCCTTTGGGGTATAGGCCCTTAAGGTGTGTTGTATGCGATTACCAAGCTGGCCAAGAATATCTTCTGGGATATCGGCAGGGCTTTGACTTACGAAATAGATTCCCACCCCTTTGGAGCGAATTAAGCGGGCGACTTGCTCGATCTTTTCCACTAAAGCACGGGAGGCGTTTTTGAACAGTAAGTGCGCCTCATCAAAGAAAAATACCAGCTTAGGTTTGTCAGGGTCGCCGACCTCAGGAAGACTTTCAAACAGCTCAGATAACAACCATAAGAGAAAAGTGGCGTACAGGCGTGGGCTTTGAATGAGTTTATCAGCGGCCAGGATGTTAATGATTCCTTCCCCGCGACGGCTGTGGCTAATAAAGTCGTTTAGCTCTAAAGCGGGCTCGCCAAAGAATAAATCGCCACCTTCTCTCTCGATCATGATCAGGCGTCTTAAAATCGCATTTACTGAGGCCTTAGAAACCTTTAAGCCAACGCCTAAGTCGCGGCTGTTATCGCCAAGGTATTCCAGTACAGCACGAAGATCGTTTAGATCTACCAGCAGCAAACCTTCATCGTCAGCGAATTCAAAGGCTAAGGTCATGACACTTTGCTGAGTTTCGTTAAGATCCAGAAGCTCTGAAAGCAGCTGTGGCCCCATTTCTGAAATGGTCGATCTAACCGCCGTGCCCTGTTTGGCAAAGACATCCCATAGGTTTACCGGGAAAGGTAAATGCTCAAAGCCTTCAATGCCTATTTTATCAATGCGCTCTTGAATCTTAGGGTGCGCGCTGCCGGCTTGGCCGAGACCCGCTAGGTCACCCTTCACGTCTGCCATAAACACTGGCACACCCAGCTTGCTAAAGCCTTCGGCAAGAATCTGCAAGGTTACCGTTTTTCCGCTACCTGTTGCCCCTGCTATGAGGCCGTGTCGGTTGGCGTAACGAGGATCGATACTGACTTGACCGTTGTCGCTACCGCCAATCAATATCCTTGCTTCTGTCATTTTTGCCGATTCCTTATCGCGTTATAAAGGCCATAACTTAAAGCAAACAGCCAGCGGGATCAAAGGAAATAATTTCAGCCAATTCAGCAAAAATTCAGATAGCAGCTAACAAGCTAGAGGCCAGAGAGTTCGCTATCTGTAGCTGTGCGAAGTACACTGGCAGTTGCCTCTTAGAAAGCTTGTGTTGGCAGGTATGTAACGAAGCTTTTTGGGTGCGGGCGTTTCATCTAAGCGGGCGTTAGAGTGGCAAAACTTGATCGCCTTTTAATCAATTTAATGGAGTAGAACATGGCTAAGTTGTCAGATATTGAAGGTATTGGTGAAGTATATGCGTCCAAATTAGAAGCGGCTGGCGTCACTTCTTTGGAAAACCTATTGGAAAAGTGCGCCCAGAAATCTGGTCGTAAGGATGTCGCTGAAGCTTCAGGCTTGAGCGAAAAGCAAATTCTGAACTGGGCTAACCGTGCGGATTTGGCGCGAGTTAAAGGCGTCAGCACTCAATATGCCGATTTGTTAGAGTTTGCCGGTGTTGACACTGTGCCTGAGTTGGCCCAGCGCAATGCCGAAAACCTTGCGGCGAAAATGGCTGAAGTTAATGAAGAAAAGAATCTAGTTCGCCAAGTACCTTCGGCATCACAGGTTGCTGATTGGGTAGCTCAGGCGAAAGATCTTCCTCGCGCCATTCACTATTAAGTTGTTCTTGGGGGTGTTTTTCACCCCCGTTTCTCTTGCATCTAAGTCTTCCTTAGCGCCTTTCTATAGCCTTGTCTGTTGATATCTATTACCCTAATTACAAACGATAACGACATAGCGCCTTTCAAATGACTAAAAATGTGTATTGGTCCCCGCTGATCATCATTCTTCTGCTGCTAGCTTTAGTTGTGGCTATCTCGCAGCTTGTTCTAAAAAAATCTG
Source organism: Cellvibrionaceae bacterium (assembly GCA_025800365.1). GTDB lineage: Bacteria > Pseudomonadota > Gammaproteobacteria > Pseudomonadales > Cellvibrionaceae > Pseudoteredinibacter. The sequence continues at coordinate 26,669 of JAOXRT010000131.1, forward strand.
ATCAAACACCTATCCAGCAAGCTACCGCGGCTAGCCATCAAAAACACTATGAGTGGCGAATGGTGACGACATGGCCTAAGGGCTTACCGGGCTTGGGCTTGGCGGCAGAGAATTTTGCTCGCATTGTCGAACAGTCCAGCGCTGGCCGTTTAAAGGTCAAGGTATATGGAGCGGGTGATTTGGTGCCGGCACTTGGAGTTTTCGATGCTGTTTCCTCAGGCAGTGTAGAAATGGGACACGGTGCGGGCTATTACTGGAAAGGTAAGATTCCTGCGTCACCATTTTTTACCTCTGTGCCTTTCGGCATGAACGCCCAGGAAATGAACGGTTGGTTATTCTATGGCGGAGGTTTGGAGCTATATCGTGAAGCTTATGCTCCATTCAACCTTATGCCTTTCCCGGCTGGCAATACGGGCGTGCAAATGGCGGGCTGGTTTAACAAGGAAATTAATAATATCGCCGATATCAAAGGCACGAAAATGCGTATTCCTGGTTTAGCTGGGGAGGTTTGGAACCGCGCAGGTGGTGTTGCAGTAAATATTCCGGGTGGCGAGCTCTATACGGCACTGCAAACTGGCGTTATTGATGCCACTGAATGGGTGGGCCCATACAATGATTTGGCCTTGGGTTTTCACCAAGTGGCTAAATACTATTATTACCCAGGCTGGCATGAACCAGGCCCAACGTTGGAGCTTTTGGTTAATAAAGAAGCATTTGAATCTCTGCCTGCTGATTTACAGTCGATCGTAGAGACTACCGCTAGAGCCATTAACCAAGATATGTTGGATGAATACACCGCTCGCAATAATGCCGCTTTGAAAACCTTAATTAACGAGCATGGCGTTCAGTTGAAACAATTGCCAAAAGAAGTGTTGGCTGAACTTCGTAAACATGCCGATGAAATGTACGGCGAGTTTGCAGAAAAAGATCCTTTTTTCGCCAAAGTGTACAAAAACTATCGCGAATTTGCCGATCAAGCCGCGCAGTATCACGATATTTCCGAACAGGCTTATTACCAAGCAAATTAAAACTCTTGCGGGCAGATGAGATCAAGCTGCCCGTGTTTTTTACCGCTGGTCGCAGCTATTCTCTGTGATAGTGGCGTAGTACTCACTTTCTAATTTTTCTGCTGGCGCTTAAAACCTCTCGATCTTAGAATGCTAATTAGTGGCAATAAGACGGTTTTATTGCTGAGCTAGATAGTTAGATCGAGATTGCATGGAAAGCCAGGAAATTTTCTCTGCGGAGAATATTGAGTTTATGGGAGTCCTTTGGGCTGCCAAAAGTTTTAAAGAATGTTTTGAGTTGTTGGCCACCAAACTGCAAGAGTTTGGTATTCGTCATATCTTTTACGGTATGGGGGTTGGCCGCTGTGATCGAATAGAAACCACCTTTGGAACCCTTTCTAATCACCCCCCAGAATTTTTAGAGTTTTACTCTCAAGCCGATGTTTTTGAGCACGATGAAGAAGTTCAATGGGGTGCACATAAAACTGAAACTCTAATTTGGGGTGAAGAAAAAGCTAAGGAGTTCGATTCTCCGGGTGCGCAAAAAATGGCCAAGTTTCAAGTCAAATATGGCGTGCAACATGGTTTAACGATTCCCCTTCCGAATACTCACCCAGCTGTTTTTGCGGCTATTGGACTGAGTGCAACAGGAATGGATCAAGATGAGTTTGAAAAGCGAGTATTACCAAGGCAAGAACAAATAGAGTTGTTGTGCCGGGTTTTTGCTCGAATCACCGAATACCACGATATCTATCAAGAGCTCGCTGGCCCAGGTCGCTTACAGTTTCCGCAGCTAACCGACAGCGAGCTTGAGGTCCTTAGCCTTATTTCCAAAGGGCTAGAGCTAAAGCAGATCGCCGATATTCGAAATACCGGGATTGATAATATCAATATTTTTTCCCGTAATATTCGAAAAAAGCTGAAAGCTGAGAATTTGCCTCAGGCTATCTATAAGGCAAGTGCTCTGCGAATTATCTAATTCGCGGGCCTTAAACTTGTACTGCAACTTGCGTTGCATCAAGTTATTTCAGCTCAACTACAGTTATCTGTAGTACTACCTACGGTTATGAGGCTCTATACTAAATCCGTGTTTTGCCGGCACGCAGCACTGACTCAGTGTTAGCTAGTACTTAAGTATCCAAGGACTGGACTTAGGGTATCGTCACAATATTCGAAGTACTGGCGCTTTAACGCATTGGAAGCTGGGCTGTGATAGTTCGTCACAAGCTATTGCAGCCCCTTGTCACCCTTTTCCTTGCTAATCTGCTCTGAACGCTTTCCCATTGCATCTATCTTCAAGGCTATTACTGGTTATAATGCTATGCAGTTAGGTAATCCGAGCATTAGGCTCGAATGCTCTTAAACAACAATAGCAATAAAAAACAAAGGTAGCTTATGCCCTTGGCCATTCGGGTTTGTGCCTATCTGGCAGATTTGTTGGATAGTGTTTCTGATTTTATCGGTCGCAGTGTTTCTTGGCTGACCATCATCATGGTGGTGATCAGCTGTATTGTGGTGGTACTGCGATATGTCTTTGAAGTTGGCGCTACCGCATTGCAAGATAGCGTCACTTATATGCATGCTACGGTTTTTCTTTTAGGGGCCGCCTACGCATTAAATCATTCGGGCCAGGTTAGAGTGGATGTTTTTTATCGCAACTTTAATCGTCGCCAAAGAGCCTGGGTTGACGCTATTGGCAGTATTGTCTTTTTGTTGCCAATGTGCGGTTTGATTTTCTTCACCAGTTTGGATTACGTAGAGCAATCCTGGGCGGTAAAAGAAACGTCTAGAGACCCTAACGGGTTACCTTTTGTTTACCTGTTGAAAACTTTATTGCCTTTAGCTGCAGCCCTATTGGCCATGCAGGCGGTGGCAGAGTGTTGCCACGCCTTATCTACACTGATGAATCCGCACTCTGAGCAGGATGGAGAGGTGGACCATGCTTGAGCTAATTCCTCTATTTATGTTCGCCGCGGTATGCCTTGCTTTGATGGCAGGTTACCCAGTTGCCTTTACGCTTGCGGGCGTTGCGTTGATATTTGCTTCGGCTGGAATCCTTGCCGGCCATTTTGATGCCAACCTTCTACTCACAATGCCGGACCGCTTGTTTGGCACCATGAGTAATATCACCCTGATTGCTGTGCCCTTATTTGTTTTGATGGGGGTGATGCTGGAAAAATCTCGCCTCGCTGAAGAGCTATTGGAGAATATGGCCAAGCTCAGTGGTAGTTTGCCTGGGGGCTTGGGCATTGCCGTGGTGATTGTGGGAATGCTGCTGGCGGCAAGTACCGGCATTGTGGGTGCCACCGTGGTAACCATGGGTTTAATGAGTTTGCCTACCATGCTCAAGCGTGGTTATAGCCCAAGTTTTGCTACCGGTACAATTTGTGCGACTGGCACCCTTGGCCAAATTATTCCGCCGTCAATCGCCTTGGTTTTATTGGGCGATACGCTGTCAACGGCTTATCAGAAAGCTCAGTTGAGCGCTGGTGTATTTAACCCTAAGCCAGTTTCGGTGGGTGATTTGTTTGTCGGTGCGTTGATTCCGGGGCTGATCTTGGTAGTGATGTATCTTTTATACGTTTATATCAGCGCCAAACTAAATCCAGAGATAGCGCCCGCCCCTGAGGAGACTGAGGCGGTAGATCGTCGCAAGGTTCTTTTAAGCTTGGCGCCGCCGGTGTTATTGATTGTTTTGGTGCTGGGCTCAATTATTTCGGGCATAGCAACACCTACCGAAGCTGCGGCCGTTGGTGCCCTCGGTGCTACTTGCTTGGCTTATTTTAAAGGGCAGCTGAACTGGAGTCGCTTGGCGGAAGTGTGCCACTCGACCACTTTAGTTACCGCTATGGTATTCACCATTTTGATCGGTGCTTCGATTTTCTCTTTGGTGTTTAGAGGCTTTGGTGGCGAGGAGCTTATTGAACAGTGGTTCTCTGAGTTGGGCGGTAATGTCGCACTAGCTGTATTGATCGTGATGGTGTTGATCTTCTTGCTGGGCTTTATTCTTGATTTTATCGAAATCACTTTTGTAGTAGTGCCCATTATCGGCCCCGTTTTATTGGCCATGGGGGTGGACCCGGTATGGTTGGGTGTAATGATTGCGATCAATCTGCAAACATCGTTCTTAACACCGCCCTTTGGCTTTGCTTTGTTTTACTTGCGAGGGGTGGCGCCAGAGGAAGTGCGTACGGCCGAAATTTATCGTGGCGTTATTCCATTTATTATGCTGCAATTGGCGCTGCTTTGCGCCCTGGCCCTGTGGCCAGAGCTGGCTACTTATTTGCCTGAGGCCTTAAACGCCAAAGACTGATTAATGCCAGAGCGCGAACGAGCAAGCACATTTGATAATATTTAAAAGAATTAGATAAGGTTTACATAGCGATGAGTTCCTTGGACGAAGAACCAACCCCGACGGGCAAATTAACCCTACAGACTCTAACGATGCCGGCGGCCACCAACCCAAATGGAGATGTTTTTGCCGGTTGGCTAATGTCACAAATGGATTTGGCTGGGGCGATCTTGGCTCAACAAATTGCCAAAGGACGCTGCACTACGGTAGCTGTGGGCAGCATGGCCTTCTTACGCCCTGTGCCAGTTGGTGCCACGGTGAGTTGCTACTCGGAAGCCTTAGAAGTCGGTCGTTCTTCGATTCGCACCTTGGTGGATGTTTGGTTAACTGATGTTGAGAGTGGTGAGTGCAGCAAAGTTACCGAGGGTGAATTTGTTTACGTAGCCATAGACGATAAGGGCCGTACTCGACCCATTCGACTCTGATTCACTCGCTTATTGGCAACTACTATTCGTTAGCAGGCGCTGTAGCTCAATCTCTCCGCTTAAGCCTAAGCTTGGCATATCGTATTGGGCCGTGCCCCTCTTACAGCTTTCTAGATTGAGCTCCAATGTACCGACCTTATTAGTGTCTACAGTATTAGTGGCATCAAAGCGGCCATTACGAGACTGATATAAGTCTAATACCGCTTTGCGGCCCGAGTATTTTCCTTGGGCTGTAAACCAGCGTTGTTCCGCTCCTGGAATCTGACCATTATCGCTGCCAGCTTGGTCGTTATAGGTAAACCAGGCAGCAAACAGTTGTTTGCTCACGTCATCTAGGTCTATCAGCATTCCTTGCCCGCTGCTGGCGGGCTCATACCAGCTGCCCATACTTTTTGTACTAAAGCTGTTTCGACTAACAGAATTTATCCAGTCGTACATGGCACTCGCTATGGTTTCACCTGATTCTATAGTGGTAGTAAACGGATCAATAGCGCCAAAGCCATGTCCGCCACCGTTGATAACATGGTATTGATAATCTAAGCCCACTTCTTGGGCCCGCTCATCCAGCAAGACAGAGTAATTAAATGGCACAATTATGTCGTTGGTACCATGTACGATAAATAGTGGTGCTTCACCGCTGTCTACACTTTTAACAGCTTCGTTAGCATTATCTAATGGTAGTAGCGCACCGCCCCAATAATCGACAACGAAGCTAAGCCAATGACGATTTGGAAAGTTGATATCAAAGTCGTCACTAATGTAAGCAAGGTTTATTGCTGTGATGGCTCCTGCTGAGCTCCCAATAACGCCGATGTTAGAAATGTGGTAAGTATCTGCTTGGTTAACGAGCCAGTTGAAAGCTGAGATCGCGTCATCTAAAGCTGCCTGGGCGGCTATTTGCTGCGCCTCTGGGAAGGGTACCCCTGTTTGTGTAGGTAAATGTGACACTCGGCTAGAAGGGATAGGTTGGTCACCTTGCAAGCGATAATTCATTACGGCAACAACATAGCCACGGCTAACCAAATCTGAAGCCATGCTTGTCAAGGTGGGGTCCTCTTTGCTGCCGGTTTGAAATGAACCGCCATGAATTAAAAGAATTGCTGGCCGACGCTGGGGTAGGCTTTCATCGAAGCCAGGCTCGTACAGGTCAAGGAGGAGATCGATATATCCACTTTCAGTGTTCCCGTTTGCGTAAACAATGTCTTTGGTGATTCTGTCTGGGGGAACAGGACTCAATGCCAATACGGATTGAGCAAAAAACATACAGGTGCTGGCTAGGATGATTCTTTTGAAGGTCGACAAGCTAGCTCTCCTTAGCGAATGGTCATTCGTCCTACATTATGGGTAACTAATGCAATACTACTGCAATATGGCCTCAGCAACTATATATAGGGTCTCAAAAAGCAACAATATACAAGTTATGCGCCTGTTTATTTAAACGACAGCGCTGTAACACTTCTGTCATATTTCATTCATAGAATTGTCACCCGTTAAATCTAGTATCGCCCTTGATTGAACATTCGGCTCAGTAGCCAGTTCATTAACATAGCGCGCATACAGCAAACAGCGCTTCGACTAGAAAAACACGATCCCCAGGAGGATAACGTGAAAAAGACTCTCATGACCGCAACACTGGCTGCTGCAGCACTGGCTGGTACCCAAGTAGCTTCTGCTGCCCGTGATTACATCACCGTAGTAGGTTCTTCAACTGTATACCCGTTCGCAACTGTTGTTGCTGAGCGTTTCGGTAAGTCTACCCAGTTCAAAACTCCTAAAATCGAATCTACTGGTTCTGGCGGTGGTTTGAAGTTGTTCTGTCAGGGCGTTGGTACCCAGCACCCAGACGTAACTAACGCTTCTCGTCGCATCAAGTCTTCTGAAGTTGATCTATGTGCTTCTAACGGAGTTAAAGATATCGTTGAAGTTCTAATCGGTTATGACGGCATCGTAATTGGTAACGCTAAAGCGGCTGATACCATGAAGCTAACTCGTCGTGATCTATTCTTGGCTTTGGCTAAGCAAGTTCCTAACCCAGACGGTTCTGAGACCTTGGTTGATAACCCATACAAAACTTGGAAAGACGTAAACCCAGCTCTTCCAGCTCGCGCTATCGAAGTTCTAGGTCCTCCACCAACTTCTGGTACTCGTGACGCTTTCGCCGAATTGGCAATGGAAGGTGGTTGTAAGAAGTTTGGTTGGATCAAAGACATTAAGTCTCAGTCTAAGAAGTTGAAGAAAGCTGGCCAGAAAGCTGAAGCTAAAGCCATGAAGAAGAAGTACAAGGCTATCTGTCACAGCGTTCGTGAAGACGGTCCTTACATCGAAGCTGGCGAGAACGATAACCTAATCGTTCAAAAGCTAAACGCTAACAAAAACGCTTTGGGTATCTTCGGTTTCTCTTTCCTAGACCAGAACTCTGACATGATCCAAGGTTCTTTGGTTGACGGCAAGCAGCCTACTTTCGAATCTATCGCTGACGGTTCTTACCCAGTATCTCGTCCGCTTTACTTCTACGTTAAGAAAGCTCACATCGGTGTAATCCCAGGTATGAAAGAGTACTTGGCTGAATTCACCAGCGAAAAAGCTTTCGGTGAAGAAGGTTACCTAACTGAGAAAGGCATGATCCCACTAGGCGATTCTAAGCGCTCTCAGGTTGCTGCTGATGTTAAAAACTTGAAGAACCTAAGCATGTAATTCGGTTCGGAAAGCAGCGAATCGATAGCCCAGCCTAGTGCTGGGCTATTCGTTTCTACCCTAAACCTTGAAGTTATATAATGAATAACTTTTGGGTTAATAAAAAGAAATGGGTGCTTTTCGATTTAGGCTTTTGGTGTGCAAGGATGCACTGTAGTCCAAGAGTCTAAATCTGAAAGTACCCGAACCAACGATTGCAGAGACTCGGTGATATGGACACCTCAACATTATTTGCCTTTTTAGCACTGCTAATGGCTGGCGCATTTATGCTAGGGCGCGGTCGCTCGCTTGCTCAAGCGTCTAACGCTGGCGGTGTGCGTGCCTTAAACTCCCTGCCTTCTTACTATGGCATGCTTACCCTATTGTGGTGTGGTATTCCAAGTTTGGCGGTTTTGGGTGCTTGGATTATTTTTGATGATCTAATTATTCATCAGTTACTTATCCAGTCCCTACCAGAAGAAATTCGTAACTTAGAGCCAACTGAACTAAGTTTGCGCATTAATACTATCGAGAATATGGCAGCTTCCGGTATGGGGGCGAATGCAGAGCCTTATATTCAAAATGCGATTGCAACTTTAGAACGTTTGCAAAAAACCAGTGGTTACGCTTTAACGGGTGTCGCGCTACTTGTTGCAGTTATGGCAGGATTGTGGGGTTGGACTCGCATTCAGCCTCAGCTTAAAGCACGCAACCAAGTAGAGAATGCCTTTAAGATTATTTTGCTGGCTTGTTCTTGCTTAGCCATTTTAACAACTGTTGGTATTGTGCTTTCGGTTCTATTTGAATCGATTCGATTCTTCAGCATGATTCCTATTACTGATTTTGTTTTTGGTTCTGAGTGGAGCCCACAGATGGCGATTCGCGCCGACCAAGTGGGTGGCTCGGGTGCCTTCGGTGCTATTCCGCTATTCGTCGGTACCATGTTGATCTCCTTAATAGCTATGATCGTAGCGGTACCAGCGGGTTTGATGGCGGCTATTTATCTTTCTGAGTATGCCAGCACTAAAGTTCGCTCTTTGGTTAAGCCAGCATTAGAAATTTTGGCGGGTATCCCGACGGTTGTTTACGGTTTCTTCGCGGCATTAACCGTCGCTCCAATGATTCGCGATACTGGTGGTGTTTTGGGGCTTAGCGTTTCTTCAGAAAGTGCCCTCGCTGCAGGTTTAGTCATGGGCATCATGATCATTCCTTTCGTATCGTCCCTATCGGACGATGTGATTAATGCGGTGCCGCAATCTTTGCGTGACGGTTCTCTTGGTCTTGGCTCTACCCAATCAGAAACAATCCGTCAGGTAGTTATCCCTGCAGCCTTGCCTGGTATTGTCGGTGGTATATTGCTGGCCGTTTCGCGCGCAATCGGTGAAACCATGATTGTAGTAATGGCGGCAAGTTTGGCAGCTAATTTAACTGCGAACCCTCTTGAGCCAGTGACAACAGTAACGGTTCAAATTGTTACCTTGTTGGTAGGCGACCAGGAGTTTGATAGTCCGAAGACTTTGGCAGCATTTGCCCTTGGTTTAATGCTCTTTATCGTGACTCTGGGCTTGAATTTCCTCGCCCTTCACGTAGTGAAAAAATATCGCGAGCAGTACGACTAAGCGTCGGCTCGATTGTCCTACTGACTTGCTAAAGAGTGAATAACACAATGAACTCAACAGAAAAAATGAACACCATCGATTTGGTGAACAAGAACCTAGCCAAGCGCTATCGTGCTGAGAAGCGTTTTAAGGCTTACGGTATTGCTTCAATTGGTTTTGGTTTGATTTGTTTGGTGTTTTTGTTTACTGACATTATCGGTAAAGGTTACACCGCTTTCGTACAAAGCTATATCCAGCTAGAAGTTAATTTGGATGCTGATACATTGGATATCAGCGATCCAAATGACCCGAACCAAATAGCTGGCGCAAACTATATGGGTGTGGTTAAAAAAGCACTGCGTGAACGCTTCCCTGAAGTGAGCGGTCGTCGTGATAAGCGCAAGCTGTATAGATTGGTAAGTAATGGTAGTGGCTTTGATTTACGTAAAATGTTGGAAGCTGATCCATCAATTTTAAACACAAAGCAAACCGTTTGGTTGATCGCTGACGATGATATCGATACTTACATCAAATCAGCTTCAAAAGATGGCAAAGTGTTCACTGGCCGTGTAGACGAGCAGGCTCAAGCTTGGGTGAAAAGCTTAATCGATAATGATCAAGTTGAAACCCGCTTTAACACTGTCTTCTTCACCAACGGTGATTCCCGTGAGCCAGAGCAAGCTGGTATACGCGGCGCCATCATGGGTTCTTTGTTCACCATGTTTGTAACGCTAATTTTGTCCTTCCCTATTGGTGTAGCTGCTGCGGTTTATTTGGAAGAGTACGCACCAAAGAACAAGTGGACGGATTTAATTGAAGTTAACATCAACAACCTTGCGGCGGTTCCTTCAATCATTTTTGGTTTGCTAGGTGTTGCGATTTTTATTGGCATGTTTGGCATGCAGCGTTCACTGCCTTTAGTGGGTGGTATGGTGCTTACGCTAATGACCTTACCGACCATCATTATCTCGAGTCGCGCTGCGATTAAAGCAGTGCCTCCTTCAATTCGTGAAGCAGCTTTGGGTATTGGCGCTTCTAAGATGCAAATGATCCTACACCATGTATTGCCATTGGCGATGCCGGGTATGTTGACTGGCGCCATTATTGGTCTGGCCCAGGCTCTGGGTGAAACGGCACCGCTACTGATGATTGGTATGGTGGCCTTTATTGTGGATATCCCTGGTGGGGTAGCCGATCCGGCAACCGTATTGCCGGTACAAATTTTCTTGTGGTCTGACAGTCCTGAGCGCGCATTTGTTGAGCGTACCTCGGCTGCTATTATGGTGCTGCTTGGCTTCCTAATCATTATGAATGCCCTGGCAGTCTGGTTGCGTAAACGTCTGGAGCGCCGCTGGTAATCCCGGCCTTACAGCAAAGAATGAATACAGGTGATACTATGGAAGCCACTGCAAGTGTAGATAACGCCGCGCAAGCGGAAGAAAGCAAGTTAAAGACTATGAAAGAAGAAGTTATAGCGCAGCCTAGCGTAGACGATATTCAAGGTACGGTAGGTACCCCTTTTGTTGAAAACGCTAAGATGTCCATGCGTGATGTCAACGTATACTATGCCGAAAAGCAGGCCATCTTTAACGTTGGCTTGGATATTGGCAAAAACGAAGTAGTCGCCATGATTGGCCCATCCGGCTGTGGTAAGTCTACTTTTTTACGCTGCTTGAATCGCATGAACGACACCATCGATATCTGTAAGGTTGAGGGTTCCTTAACGCTTGAAGGTCAAGATATCTATGATCCAAAACTGGATGTGGTGCCACTACGGGCTCGCGTAGGCATGGTTTTCCAGAAACCCAATCCATTTCCTAAGTCTATTTACGATAACGTCGCTTACGGCCCTCGTATTCATGGCTTAACTAGCCGCAAAGCTGAGCTGGATGAAATTGTAGAAACCAGCTTGCGCAAAGCCAGTTTATGGGATGAAGTAAAAGATCGCCTGCATGCACCGGGTACCGGTCTTTCTGGTGGTCAGCAGCAACGCTTATGTATTGCTCGAACCATCGCCGTAAGCCCAGAAGTGATCTTGATGGATGAGCCTTGTTCAGCGCTTGATCCAATTGCTACGGCTAAGATTGAGGAATTGATTGCTGAGCTGAGTGAAAACTTCACCATCGCCATCGTTACTCACTCTATGCAGCAGGCTGCACGAGTATCTAATCGCACCGCTTACTTCCACTTAGGTAAGTTGATCGAAGTAAACGATACTGAAAAGGTGTTTACTAACCCAGAACATGAACTGACCGAAGCTTACATCACAGGTCGATTTGGTTAATTGCTGGCTGAGCTAAGATAGAGGAGCTTAAACGATGGATAATCTAAACTTAGACCAGCATATTTCTGGTCAATTTAACGCAGACCTAGAAGAGCTGAAGACTCAGTTATTGGAAATGGGCGGTGTTGTACAGCAGCAAATTATCGATGCTGTTACGGCTATCGAACAAGCCGACAGCGAGTTGGCTGAAAAAGTCATGGTCATTGAAGACGATGTTGATATGCGAGAAGTGCGTCTAGACGAAAACTGCACAACCGTTTTAGCTCGACGCCAGCCGGCAGCTTCCGATTTGCGTATGGTATTGGCTGTTTCAAAAGCGACCCGTGACCTTGAACGCATGGGTGATGAAGCCCAGAAGATCGCTAAGATGGCAATTGCACTGAATGAAGAAGGTCAGGCCCCACACGGCTATGTAGAGCTGCGCCATATCGGTGATATTGTTGAAAAAATGGTGAATTCTACGTTAGATGCTTTTGCGCGTTTTGATGTTGATGCGGCGGTAAAAGTAGCACGTGACGATAAAGCCGTTGACCGTGAATATAAGTCGGCGATGCGCGAATTAGTGACCTATATGATGGAAGATCCCCGTTCAATTGGTCGCGTAATGAATATCATTTGGGCTTTACGTTCATTAGAGCGTATCGGTGATCACGCCCGAAACATCGCAGAGCATATTGTTTACCTGGTTAAAGGCCTAGATGTTCGCCATACCTCGGTTAAAGAGATGGAGCGCCAGGTAAAAGACGCGTAAGCCCCCTCAAAACTAAGCCCCGCTGCACTTCATCAGATTCTGGCGCATGAAGTAGCGGGGTTTTTTGTCCTTATTGATCAATATCATTAAAAGGTATGGGTGAATTGGACGACATAGCCTATACTTTCTGACAATCTACCTTGGCTTAATTGAACTAATCGAACCCTCTGAATTAAACACTAGTTCGAGTCATGGTATCTACAACAGTGATTGCCTGAGTTATAGAGTTATCCCATGTCACAACATACGGTTAAAGAAATACTACAGTCCGTATCCCCTGGCGATCAGGAATTCTTCCCTTCTATTGTAAAAGCACTGGCTCATGCATTAAGTGCCGATATGGTATTTATTGCGCGTATTGATAACGAAGAAAACAAATCTGAAACCTTAAGTGTTTATAGCCCCAATAGTGACGTAGAAAACTTTGAGTATGACTTGGAGCATACACCTTGTTGCCAAGTGGCAAGCTCAGGGAACTTAGTCTGTACCTATAATGGCGATGTGCAGCAGCATTTTCCTGACGATGAAATGCTGGTGGATATGGGCATTAACAGCTATTTGGGAACACCTTTAAAAAATGCCGAGAATGAAGTTATCGGCATCTTAGTCGCTATATTTTCTGGCAGCATTCCTGATTTAAAGCAATCCGAGCTTATGTTTAACCTCTTTTCAGGCTTAGTCTCAAGAGAGCTTGTGGTTGTAAAAAATATGCGTCAGCTGAGTGTGGCGAATCAGGTCTTTAGTAGCTTAGATGAAGCGATTGTTATTTTTGACCCTGAAATGAAAATTCGGCTGGTAAATCGCGCCTATGAGAGAATCAGCGGCTATGATCATGATGAGCTAATTAATAAAGATATTCATTCAACTGAGTTTTTGGGGCGTAACAAGCAGCTGCTCTACACGATTACCGAATCAATGGAGACTGTTGGCAGTTGGGTAGGTGAAATCAATGGTCGTAGAAAGGATGGTGTCTATTACACAGTGCAAGTGCAAATCACGACCAGTAAAGATAGCCGCGGTTATATCGAGAACTATATTGCGGTTCTCAGTGATATCACCAGCAAAAAGCACGCTGAAAAAACTATTCATTTGCAAGCCAACTATGACAGCTTAACTGGCTTGCCTAATCGACAATTGTTTAACGATAGATTAGATCAAGCTATTCGCATATCAAAACGGAAAAATAAAAAGTTCGCTGTCGTTTTTATGGATATCGACATGTTCAAGTCTATCAATGATAGTCTTGGTCATTCTTGGGGCGATGTGCTATTGGCGGAAGTGTCCTTTCGCTTAAAGCGCGCCCTGAGAGCGAGCGATACCATCGCAAGGTTTGGCGGCGATGAGTTTACCTTTATTATTGATCCAATAGAAAAAGTTGCTGATGCGATTGTTGTACTAGATCAAATAGTAAAAACAATGCATGAGCCTTTTACTCTGCAATCTAATCGTGTCTTTGTGACAAGCAGTCTTGGTGTGGCTTTATATCCTGATGATGGTCTTGATCGTGAGCAATTGATCGCTCATGCTGATCAGGCGATGTACAGTGCTAAAAATTTAGGTCGTGATCAGTATCAGTTTTTTACCTCGGATATGCATAGGGCAGTTGAAGAGAAACTTGCCATTAAAAATGCACTGCAAGAGGCTATCCTAAAGCGAGATATAGATGTCTGCTTTCAGTGGATAAAGAATGAAAGCGATCCTGAGCAAATCAAGCTGGAAGTGTTAGCACGTTGGCAACATGATGGGGTGCAGGTCTCTCCCGATGTGTTTATTGCAATTGCTGAAGAGTTTAACCTGATCTCGGATCTGGATGATGTCATATTAGAAAAAGCCTGCTTTGCAGGTTTTCAGTTATGCCAAATGGGTGTTGATAACTTTATGTTATGCACTAATCGCTCTCCTATCGAGTTGGCCAAACGAGGTAATCCAGTACAGCGCTGGCGAAAAATTATTGAGTCTTATGGTTTAAAGGTTGAGCAGTTCAATATAGAAGTTACAGAAAACATATTGGCCAAAGATAGTGATGGTCATTTTGAAGTGCTTTATCAACTAGCGGATGCTGGTTTTGCAATATCGATTGATGATTTCGGTACTGGTTATTGCTCCTTGGGTTATCTAAACAAATTTCCGATTGATACTATTAAAATTGATAAAAGCTTTATCGACGAGCTGGGTAAAAGTGATCAGCAATCGGCGATTGTCGATGCCATTATGGCCATGGCGAAAGCCCTCAATAAACAGGTTGTTGCTGAAGGGGTCGAGTGTCAGCAACAATATGATTCGCTTAAACGCTTAGGCTGCAAACAATATCAGGGTTATATGTTCAGTAAACCCCTTAACTTTGAACAGCTTGCTAGTTTTCTGGCTGGTCAAAACCGCATTGTAGCGGCTGATGTAAACCGTTGAGTTCAATCGCTTATCATTCGTTTATTTAGTGTTAAAGGCTGCTATGCAGCTATATAATTCTGACTGTATCCGAATGAGGCGATAAAAATGGCAGTTATATCCTGGTGTAAAAAGCAATCTTTGATCTTGGCGCTTACTTCAATGACTAGCTTTGCGGCTCAAGCCGGCCAGCTTTTTACTGATAAGCAAGCGGATGCCATGGCCAGTCTTGCCTCTAGCTGTATCCACAAAGAATTCCCGAATGTGGTTAAACACTATTTTCTTGGCCCGCAGGATGTGCGCAGTCCCAAAGAATTGTATCCGGCTTTCTTCGGTTGCCTAGATTGGCACTCTTCTGTTCATGGCCATTGGCTGCTAGTGCGCATGTTGCATAAAGCTGGCGATCAACTGGATGCTAAAGCGATTCGGGAGCAATTAGAGCAGAGTTTTAAACCGAGCAATTTAGTGGGTGAGCTCGCCTATTTTAATCGCCCCAATTCCGGCACCAGTTTTGAGCGCCCATATGGCCTGGCTTGGTTTTTACAATTAACGACAGAGCTTCGCCAATGGAATGACCCTCAGGCGAAAGAATGGTTGCAGCGTTTATTACCTCTAGAGAAGAAAATCGTTGAAAACATCTCCACTTGGTTGCCAAAATTGGCTTACCCAATCCGTGTGGGTGAGCACAGTCAAACCGCTTTTGCTTTTGGTCTGATGCTGGATTGGGCTCGCGA
Source organism: Cellvibrionaceae bacterium (assembly GCA_025800365.1). Classification (GTDB taxonomy): domain Bacteria; phylum Pseudomonadota; class Gammaproteobacteria; order Pseudomonadales; family Cellvibrionaceae; genus Pseudoteredinibacter. The sequence goes on from JAOXRT010000131.1 coordinate 41,878, forward strand.
GGCGACAGATAAAAAATTCGAAGCGTTACTGAGTTCAAGAATCAAAGACTATTACCTAAAGGATGTAAATTGCCCGCTGGCTTATGAGCCCTCTGGACAAGATTTTCTTTCACCCTGCCTGGCTGAAGCAGATCTTATGCGTAGGGTTATGAGTCAAGCAGAATATGCTAAGTGGCTGGCTGGATTTTTCCCTTCATTACCAAAAGATGGCAGTGCAGACTGGATGCCGGTTGCTCGAGTAACGGATCGCAGTGATGGAAAACTGGCCCACTTAGATGGTCTCAATTTAAGTCGTGCTTGGATGTTAGAGGGTATTGCAAGTGCATTGCCAAAATCCGACGCAAGGCATGCTTCTGTTGTTGCTGCGGCGGAGGCTCATAAAGCCGCCAGCCTTCCTGTTGTGATGGGCGACTTACATTATATGGGGAGTCATTGGTTGGGAAGCTTTGCGACCTATTTGATTAGCCAGCGTGGAATAGCATCCAACTAAGAGAGGCACTGCGGAGTATCGCGATTTGCGAGACTCCGCATTCTCAGTTGCTTCGAGTCTTATCTTCTTGGGGCTTGATTAGGTTGAGGATATATCTGCTGCATTCTTTGCTGCGCTTTCTGACCTAATTCACCGCCTGAAGCGGCCGCAAATTGATAATACTCATAGGCCTTACGGCTATTGCCCTGCTTCAGCTCCAGCTCACCCAGATGAAAAGTCGCGTACTGTGTTGGCAGCATGCTTAGACTGGTTTCAAAATCAATTTTTGCTTGGGCTTCATTGCCTAGGTTTTTATTTACAATTCCGCGCCCCACATAAGGCCCGAAGTAGTTCGGATTTATATCGATAGCACGGCTAAAGGCATTTAGCGCAGATTTGCTGCGTTTTTGATTGAGTAGCAGCTTGCCTTTGGTATCCCAGAACAAGGCTTCCTTCGGCTGCTTGCGAATCGCTTGTTCGGTAAGGCTCAGTGCTTTGTCGAGCTGCTTCTGATTGGCGGCCGCCAAAGCATCCTGGTGCAGTTTATAGGCAGGTGCGTCCTTACGTAATTGTCGCATAGCTCTATCAAAAGCGGCTTTATTGCGAGTTCCGGGTGGCATTTGCTGTGCTCGCTCCCGATTAGCTGCAACACGCTCCTCTGAAGGCGGGTGGCTGGCGAACAGGTTATTTAACCAGTTGCTCTGGCGGCCTTTGGAGAGTTTGACAAAGGTTTCTTGTAGTTCAACAGCACCTTGCGGGTCATAACCAGCTGTGACCATATACTCCATGCCATAAGCGTCGGCTTCAAGCTCTTGGCCGCGGCCATAACTTGCTTGAAAGGCCTGTGAGCCCAGCCCGATACCCTGGTGTATTAAACCGCGATAGCGACTTTGGCTGGCAGCCGCCGCTGCGAACTGGGCTCCTATACCCATTAACTGCCGCTGGCTCATCTGCTGTGCACTGTGACTGGCCGCAGCGTGAACGATTTCATGACCTAATACGGCGGCCAGTTGGGCCTCGTCTTCTAGATGGATAAGAAGCCCACGGTTAAAGGCTATCTTGCCTCCCGGTAAGGCCCAGGCATTGGGCACATCATTATTCAGCACAACAAATTCGTATGGCAGATCAGGTCGATCGCTAAGCTTAGCGAGTTTCTGCCCAACTGAGTTTACATATCGGCTCAGCTCTGGATCGACTTCATAGGCTCCACCTTGGCTTTGTTGCGATGGACCATATTGTTTTTGACCCAAGGAAATTTCTTGGGAGGTCGACATTAAATTGAGTTGGCTTTTTCCCGTTACCGGGTTAGTGCTGCAGCCGACTACCGCAGTCGCTAGGGCTAATACGCCCAGTAGCTTCGCAAATCCTTTATTCACCGTGACACCTCCAAGAGCTTGATTCAGGTATAATGCCGCTCATTCTAGCAGCCTGATAGGCTGACATTAAGCAGTAGAGCCTTAACCCTTACTTAATTGGAAGGTCAGATAAAGGTGCCACCCAGCCTACTCTACCGCCAGTACCACAATTGTGAGAGAAAGAAGATCATGCAAGCCCTGCAAGTAATAGAGCTTTTTGCCGGTTTAGATGCAAATGGCCAAGCGGTTATCGAGCGCATGCCGGTTAAGGTAAGTGAAGAAGACGATAGCTGCCAGTTGGTAAAATCCCCTGCTTTTGTAAAGGGAATAGCCAGTGGCGACAAGATTAAACTACGCCCTGGTAGTCAGGATTTCGAATTGCTAGAGCGCAGCGGAAACCTCTGTATTCGTGTTTTAAGTCGAGCTGACATATCACCTATAGCAGAAGCCTTGGCACCTGAATTGGAAAAGCTAGGTGGTGAGCTTGATACAGAAACCGAGCGTATGCTGGTGTTTAGCATCCATGTGAGTTGTGGTTTTAAAGCCATTGAAGCTTTAATCAATAAATATGTCGATGGCCAAAACAGCGTATGGCTATATGGCAATGTATACGATCCGCAAGATGGTGAGACACCACTAAATTGGTGGCAGCCAATTTTGGATGAAAACTAAGAGCTAAGATGTCATTGCAAAGCTAAGCTTTAGCAATCGACATCATTAGCTAATTTAATTGTTCATGTGGTCGCCTAAGCTGGATAATGACCGCTAAATAGATCAAGCGAGGACTGTGTATGTTAATGGTAGTATCACCGGCGAAAAATCTGGATTATGAAACGCCGGCTAAGACCAAGCAGTTTACCGAATCTGATTTTCTCGATCAGGCAGAGATCCTGATGGAAGATCTACGTGAGTTGGCACCTCACCAGCTTTCTGAGCTAATGAGCATTAGCGATAAATTGGGCACCTTAAACTACGATCGCAATCAACAATGGGGCCAACCTTTTACTACGGATAATGCCAAACAGGCGGTGCTGGCCTTTAACGGTGATGTGTATACAGGTTTAGATGCGCCGAGTTTTAAGGCTGATGATTTTAAGTTCGCTCAAAAGCACTTACGAATTTTGTCTGGCCTATATGGTTTATTACGTCCGCTGGATTTAATGCAGCCCTATCGTTTAGAAATGGGAACCAAATTCGCAAATCAGCGAGGAAAAAACCTCTATGAATTTTGGGGCGAAATCATTACCGACGCATTGAATGCTCAACTGAAAAAAGTAAAAAGTGATGTTGTGTTGAATTTGGCATCCAATGAATACTTTAAGTCAGTAAAACCTAAGTTGTTAAATGCCACCATCATGACGCCGGCTTTTAAGGATCTTAAAAACGGTCAGTATAAAATGATTAGTTTTTATGCCAAAAAGGCACGAGGACTAATGGCAGCCTATGTGATTAAGAATCGTATTACTGATATTAATGACATTAAGAAGTTTGATAGCGAAGGTTATAGTTTTAATAAAGAGCTATCGACTGATAAGCAATGGGTTTTTACTCGGGATCACGCCGAGTAAAATGTTCTTTGCTTAGGTGCAAGGGCTCTGAATGGCCTTGCACCTGTCCTCCTTATCTACTCTCTAAGTGTTAATTATTGTTTTAAACACTTACGCTTTATTTCCTTTTTCCGCTTGGCCAATTAAACTAATTTTGACTGCTTAGTAGAATTACCCAGAGGTACTCTAGCCATGGCTGAACTAGATAATGACAAGCCCTTTTCCCAGGCCTGCGAAAACAATCAAGAGCCTATTTTTAACATATTAAAAGATGTGTTTGCAGATAAAACCAGCATCTTAGAGATCGGCAGTGGTACGGGGCAGCATGCTGTTTATATGGCTCCCCGTATGGCGCATTTGCAATGGCAAACTAGCGATTTGTCTGAGAATGCTAAGGGCATCAATCGCTGGATTGATGATGAGCAAGCTATCAATGTACTTCGCCCTCTCGAGCTGGATATCGCAAAGCACTGGCCCAATCCAGATCTTATTTATAACTTCGATGGCTTATACAGTGCAAACACCTGCCACATCATGCCTTGGGAAACGGTACAGAGTTTCTTGGCTGGTATGGAATCGATGCAAGAAGGGTCTCGGCTAGCAATTTATGGCCCCTTTAAATATGGCGGCGAATACACCAGCGAAAGTAACGAGCGCTTTGATCATTGGTTAAAGGCCCAAGAAGCTCATCGAGGCATTCGAGATTTCGAAGCAGTAGTTGAGTTGGCTAATAAGGCAGGCTTTGAGCTTTTGAATGATCATAAAATGCCAGCTAACAATCAGTTGTTGATTTGGCAAAAGCGATAGTTAGTAGCCGCTCAGAGCTACCCTAGCACTCTGAGCGGATAACATTAAGGTTTAGAGCTGTGAAGGAAACAGGTTTGCTGGCTTAGTTTTTATCTTCACTGTTTTGTATCCAGCCTCTTGGATTTCTATAAAACTCGGTTTTCCATTGATCGAGCTTTGAATGCAAAAACTCTTTCTTCTCCGGTCGGCTTTTTGCCAAGTTGTAAGCTTCGCCGGGGTCTGTCTGCAGGTTATAAAGGAGTGGCCATGTGCCCAAAGTGGCAACGCTTGTTGAGCTATTTGCCGGTTTGTAATCTCTAGAGCCGGCAAGGCCACCTATTAGGCTGTCATTCTTATCCAGTGGATTGGGCCAGACATAGTGACTGTTATTTGCGATAAGTTTCCAGTCTCCTTGGCGAATCGCTTCTACATCATAATCATGAAAAAAATAAAGAGGTCTCTGTGAAAATTCCTCATGGCTTTTGTTCGGCTCTTTAAACAAGGGTAAAAAACTCTTGCCATCGATAATACGATCTTGAGGTAAAGAAATTCCGGCTGCTGAAGCAAAGCTTGGCAAGAAGTCGATATTCATTACGGGCGCATCAATTTTTGTACCAGCAGTTATCTGATTTGGCCAGCGGGCCAGTAACGGAACTTTGAAGCCGCCTTCATAGCTTTGCCCTTTGCGCCCTCTTAAGGAGCCAGCGGAGCCTTCATACCATGGTCCATTATCCGAGGTGACTAATATCAGAGTGTTATTGTCGACACCCTGCTGTTTTAAGGCCTCTAGTACAGCGCCTACACTCCAGTCAAATTCCTCAACAGCGTCGCCATAGGGGCCGCCCAATGACTTTCCTGCAAAATTTTCAGAAGGGAAAAACGGTTGATGCGGGTCCTTCTGGGAAAGGAAAATAAAAAAAGGCTCCTGGCCTTCTTGTTGAATAAACTTGATGGCCTCCTCAGTAAAAAGCTTGGTGTAATGAGCTTGATCTAAACCGATATCATCGATCAGTTTTTCTTGATTGCGATAAAAAGCAACTGGCCAATCATCGTTGGACATATTAAAACCCACAAAATGATCAAAGCCATGTTTATGCGGGTGATACTCTGGCCAAGCCGTAAAGTCACCTAAGTGCCATTTACCAAAAACGGCGGTTCGATATCCAGCGCTTTTCAGCAGCTCAGCAATAGTGATTTCGTCAGCTGGGAGTCCTTTTACTGCATTGCCCCCACCAATCATATCGATGGCGGCAAGGTTACTAAAGGCAACCGCCGCTTTATAAGAGGCCTTGCGGGCAAAGCTGTCGCCGGCTGCTTGAATGGGGTGAATAATACCGCTGCGCAAAGGATAGCGGCCGCTGAGTAGCCCCGCTCTCGAAGGTGAGCAAATAGCCGCGCTTGAATAGGCTTGACTGAAGTTAGCGCCTTCTATTGCGAGTTGATCAATATTGGGCGTTTTAATCGCCTTGCTGCCGTGTAAACCTATATCGCCATAGCCTAGATCATCGGCCAGAATTACAATAATGTTGGGGCGCGCTTGTTCGTCTGTGTTTTTAATTGAAGTAGCTGAAATTTCTTTATTGTCTTGGCTTTTAAAGATTTCAGCTTCCATACCATAATTAAGAGGCTTAGAAAGCTGAACTGCCGAGATTGCTAATAAGACGATCACAAGTGAACAGGCGATAAATAGTGTGCGAAACATTATTCTTTTCCTTCAATAACACGACTCAACAGTCGCTTTGCGAATTCGGCTTGTTTAGTAAAATTATCGTTAGTTGAGGAGATGTGGGTTTGAAAATCCTGCTCTATAAGCTGCCAGGCCTCTGACGATATTTCTCCAGCGGCTATAGCTTTTGGAGCGACATGTCGACACTGTTCAAATAATGCTTCTACCTGATGTCGTTCATCTCGAATTGAGCCTGGAGCTTTCGTCTGCCATTGTGCAGCATTTTCTAGCCGTAGCTGAATGGCCCATAGTGCCTCTTTTAGTACTGATAAATAACTATTGGGCTTAAAGCGGCTGATACCACCTCTAGGCTTCGCTGGGCTGTGTTGATTGCCCAATATTGCCCGCCCCAGTACTCTACGAAGGGGCGAGTTGCCAACGTAAATGCTACCATCCGGAGCCGTAACTGTAGACGAAACAGAATCTTCCGCACCATCGGCGAAGTATCGAATTTTACCAGTTTGTCTGTCGAGCAATCCGGCACCTAAACGCATAGGAAACTTTTGTTTGCCATGAATCACGCCAACAGCGCCGGTAAAGGCAACTCCGTTGGCGGTTATTTCTGCCCCCAAGCCTTTGAAGTTATCCTGTAAAAATCCGCCCTGATACATATCAAGTTTTGCTTTCCAACCTAATGTAGCACTGTCGCCTTGGTCGATTAACTGAAAAATATCCGTGCGAGTATTGGCGTAAATCTCTCCGTTGTCGACGGCCACATCAATTGAGCCTGTGACTTTATCACCAACTTTGTATTGCCATATGATATCGCCACTTGCGGCATGTATTGCATAGATTGTGTCGTATGCATCGGCAATATAAATTCGTTGGCCATCAGCGCTGATAGCAGGAGTGGATGCGGTTCCACCGGGAACTTTAGTGATGCTTGCTATATGAAGCTCAGCGACAGCTCCATTGCGAACCAAGTCAATACCATAGAGGGCTGCATAATCTGAGTAGCCATCAACTTCGCCATCTTCCTCATCGGCTATCGTGGCCGCCAACCAGATTCTGCCGCTATTACTATCAATTGAAAAAAAGTTGCTGACTTTTTGCAACTCTCCAGCGGCACCATGAAGCACCGCGCTAATAGCATCATTGTTACCATTTATGCCTGAACTTGGCACCATGTGGGCAATATCCGCATTTGCTCTATCTAAAACCCGCTTTGGTACAGTGAAATTGCTTAATCCGGTTGGTGCCCCGGGCAGCATAAAGGGTTTCTTTAAGAGAGGACTACCGGTTTTGCGATCGACGATATAGAGGTGCCCGTCTCCAATGCTGGTGATCAGGCTGTCACTGTGAATATGGTAGTTGATACCAAAGCTGTGGTGTTTGCTAAGGTAGTTGCCATTTTGGATGGCTGGCAAGCCGCTAGCACTTTGCCAAATGATGCTACCGTTTGTATCGATGGCCATAGCCGTATCGTAGCTACCTAGATAAACAATATCTTCCCCTGTTTCTGGGTCTTCCAGCACTAGCGGTGTACCGGCACCAGCTGCAGCGCTTGGGTGGGTGATCGCCCAGCGTCTATGTCCATGCTCAGGCTCTAGAGAAACAATTAAGCTGTTATCCACTGGGAAGATAGGTGAAAAATAGATATTACCTTGCTTATCGAAGACCGGCCCTTCGCTGACAAAGAGGTTTTCTTCAGCATGCCAAGCAAGCTCGAAGCTGGGCGCGGTAACCCCCATAACTTCATCCGAACCATGTAAGTCACTGTGCAAGGCCCGACCAAAACGAAAAGGTCTCGCTAATGGGTGTGGATTTTTTGAATAGAGGCGAGGTGCCATAGGTCGCCAGCTGCTGAGCTGGGGCTCAGCGTAGATGGTAAACTTTGCACTACCAGTAAATAGTGAATAGGCTACTAGGCGCATGGGTTTATGAAATAGGATAAATACCACTAAAATGGCCGCCGTGCTGAGCAGCAATGTTTTACGTCTTGGCATAGGCCTACCTTATGTTGATACTCGCAAGCTTATTGCTAGTGTTTGATATGTAATTTTTTCACTGAGCATAAGATAGAAGGCAACTAGAAGGGTCCGAGCCAATTGGGGCGCACGCTAAAGCGGCTTTTTAGAGGCAAAATAAGTACTGGCGGCTAGCGCTTTGAAATTGACTTTGCCAATGTAGTCAGTGGAGTTTGAGTTGAACATCTATCATTTGTTTTTAGGCTTCGGGGCTTTGCAAGGCGGCATTATGGCTGTTTTGCTACTGGTATCGCCAAGTGGCGCTAAACTGGCTAATCGATTTATGGCGGCGCTGCTTTTTGCGATGGGGCTGCGTTTATTGCAGCAGCTGCAAGTTTCGGCCGATTATCTAAACGATTTGCACTGGTGGACACTGCTAATAGCCAATCTCCCTTTTTGTTGGGGGCCTTTACTGTTTTTATACTCAGCAGCCTTAACAGGCAATAATCTCTCCAAATCGCATGGCTTACACTTTTTACCTTATCTGCTCTTGTGTGGGGCAAGCATCGAGTACTATTTCTATGAGCCCCAACAGCAACAGCTGTTAGTTGACTACCTTTGGTACTTTAGAGGTGAGTTAGAAATGGAGGGGCGAGTCAGTGAGTTCTTATCACCATTCTGGCAACTCTGGTTTAAATATCGACTCAATGCCCATTTATTCATTTTTCATTTTGGCTTTTATTGTTATCTGGTATTCCAACAAACAAGGCAACACGAGCAGCTGATGCAAGGCCACTTTTCATCTCTGGAGAGTATGAACCTTAAGTGGTTGCGTACCTTGAGCCTGGTCGGGATGGTATACCTTATCGTAATGCTAAGTTTTAATCGCTTGCCAAGGTTGATATTTGAAAGTGATATTGCGACACAGGGCTATCCTTTTTTGTTCTTGGTTTTGCTGATTTATGCAATGGCGATCTCCGCGATGTACCAGCCCAGTTTGGTACAGCGGGTTCTTGCTGCAAGGGCCAGCAGGCAGGCGCTAATGCCCACTCCAGCACAAGAATTGGCTGCAGAGGACAGCACTTCAGCCAATACCGAACCCAAATATCAACGTTCCAAGATTAGCCAACAAGATGCTGAGCAATTTAAACATCGACTGATGCATGTTATGGAAGAAAAGGAGCTTTACTTAGATAGTGAGCTGACACTGGCAGAACTTGCAAAGGAGGCTGACCTTAGTGCTCATCAGGTATCGCAGGTGCTCAATGGTCAGCTGGGTCAGAACTTTTTCACCTTTGTAAACAGCTATCGGGTAGAGAAAGCGAAAAGCTGTTTACAGGATTCATCTCTAAGCCACTTAGCCATCGTCGATATTGCAATGGAGGTCGGGTTTAAATCGAAATCCTCATTTTATGATGCATTTAAGCGGTCGATGGATATGGCGCCTAGCCAGTATCGCAAGCAGTTCTCTGGCTGAATTGGCTTGGTAAATGTCTTTATAAAACCATTTTGATCGTAAATTTATCCGAACCCATAGGTTCGGACGCTCTTTATGCTGAGTAAAACTAAGATTTTGGCCATTAATTAATAATAACAAGCATAGGGCCACATCCATGTTGCAGCAGCTACCCTTTCCTCTTCGATTATTAGCCGTTAGCTTGCCTTTGGCGGTTAATGTATATGGGCAATCCGATTCGCAAAGCAGTCAAGCCGTTCTGGAAGAAGTCATAGTGACAGCGCAAAAGCGCGATCAAGCTATCCAAGATATTCCAGCAACTGTGAATGCCATTAGCAGTGAGGCATTAGAAGATTTCAATATCTTAAGCTTTGAATCTTTGGAGCAGCTTGCCCCAGGTCTAGATACTCGCAGTGTAGATGGGCGTTCTGGGTCTATTGCTCTGCGTGGTGTCGAATACAACCCGAACTCTGCTGCGGCTCAGGCTGTGGACGTTTATTGGAATGACACCACGCTAGGTAGCAACAGCAGTGGTGCCATTTTTCAGCAACTGTTTGATTTAAGCAGTATTGAAATTGTACGTGGTGCCCAAGGTACATTGCAGGGTCGTTCATCTCCAGCAGGAGCTTTAAAGCTGAATACCGCGAAAGCTCAGCTGGATAACTTTGAAGGCTATGTGCGCAATAGCTTTGCTGAAAACGCGGCCAGTAATACTCAGCTGGCGATTAATACCCCGCTAATCGACGGTAAGTTAGCGCTAAGACTAGCAGCGGTCTACGATGACAATGAGCTACAGGAAACAAGAAATCTGCTAGATGGCAATGTTAGCGACAGCCAAAGCCGGGCTGGTCGCCTCTCTATGGCGTGGCAGGCCAGTGAAGATATACGTGTTGATCTAAGTTACCAATACCAAGAAAGTAACCTGGATCGTGTGACAAGGGTTCAAGGTAGCAGCAGCTTACCGCAGCAAGCCATTGCGCTTCCAGTTATTGAAAGCCAGGATAATTTAGGTATTCAGGTTGCGCCAGATATTTATCAAGGCCGATTTGAGGTGGCTACATTGCGAGTAAATTGGGACCTTGGTAATCATCAACTTGATTGGGTATCAGGATATTCAGAGCTTCATTCCAGTGAAAATTTCGACAACAGCCAGGGTAATAGCAATCCAAATGCGATAGCGGGATTTGCTTCGCCCACCCGCTTTGTGGATGCAAGTTTTGCAAATTCACATGAGTTTCGAATCAGCTCTAGTGATAGCGATGATTGGCAATACATGTTGGGTATTTACTATGGTGAGGAAAATGGACAGTTCGATCGTTACCAATACTTAGGGCCTCAAGGGCCAAATCAAGGCTCAATCCTATCCCCCTTAGGTGCAGAAGATGTCGGTATTTTCACTCACCATAGTTATCAGTTTAATGATAACTGGAGCACCGAAGCTGGTATCCGCTGGCAGCGTGCAGAGCGATTTAATGCCTCGGATATTTATCTTGCCAATGGCATGCTGCTAAGGCCGCTGCTTGCTGCAGAGGTGCGCAATCGCAGCGAAGAGGCTGTTACAGGTAGTTGGAGTCTTAGCTATCAAATGGATGAGCCTGATGCGGTAAGTTATTTTAGTATTTCTAAGAGCTTTCGCCCGGGCGGTGTAACGGTAACGTCGGTGAGCTTAGCTGATCTGGCCACTTATGAAAGTGAGGATAGCATTGCCTATGAGCTAGGCATGAAGTTTAAATTGTTGGATGGTCGATTGAACCTCAATACCGCAGTGTTCTATCAAGATTTTGATAATTACATTACTCGCCTCTCCAGAATCGCTGTAAATGATAGAGGGCTTGCCACTCGACCAAGATCCAGCGGTATAACAACGACGGGTGATGCTTTAGTAAAAGGTATAGAAATAGAGTGGCAAGCCCTATTGGCGGACAACTGGCAGCTCAATGGTGGACTGAGTTTTACCGAAGCCGAATTTAAAGATGGAGTAAATCTACCTTGTAACAATGGTTTGGCAATTCCGAATGGGCAAATTGCAAACTATTGTGATGTCTCTGGTTTAGAGCTAGGTATTCAGCCAAAACTCAGTGCGAACCTTGCTTTGTTTAATCAGCAAGATTTTGGCTCCTTTGAGTTGTATCAGCAGTGGTTATTACGCTTTGTTGGCAGCCGAACAGAAGTGGACGCTGTGGGAGGAGAATTAGGTTCCTATTCAACAGCTGATTGGCATATTGGCCTTCGCAGCAACGACAATGGCTGGGATGTCGCTGTTTTTGCTAAAAATCTATTTGATAAAAATGCCATCAATAATATTCAACCTCAATTTAGAGTGCGTGCTGGTTTAGCGACAGGTTATCAACGGGTTGATGCCATCGACGGACGCACTTTAGGACTTAGTTTCAAATATCAGTTCTAAAGGGCGCTAGAGATGTACTTTCGAAATTTCGTTTTAGTTTTAGCGTGTGTCTTGTCGGTCTGTGCTCAGGCTGACAAGCCGCCCAATATTGTTTTAATGTTGAGTGACAATCTCGGCTTTGGTGATTTGGGTAGTTATGGTGGCGGCGCTCAACGTGGCGCTGCCACACCACAGCTGGATCAATTGGCACAAGATGGCTTTCGCTTCACCAATTTTATGGTGGAGGCTGAGTGCACGCCATCGCGTTCGGCTTTAATGACGGGACGTATGCCAATACGCTCTGGTACCACGCGTGCCGTTCCTGTGCCGGGTTTGCCTCAAGGCTTGTCGCCTTGGGAGGTAACTATTGCCGAGGTGTTGCGCGAATCGGGCTATCAAACAGCGATGTTTGGTAAGTGGCATTTGGGTTACGATCAAGAACGTTTACCGACAGCGCAGGGGTTCCAGCAGTGGTGGGGTTTTCCATTTAGCACTGGTATCTCTGATTTCCCCAATCATGTGGGTTATGAGCATAGTGGTTTAAAGCCTGCCAGATTATGGCAAGGAAACGATCGCGATGGCGCTCATGCTGGCGAAGTTTATGACCGCGACATGAGGCCTCTGATTGATGAAAAAATTGCCCAAAGGGCCGTAGAATTTATTCATCAAGCTAAAGAAGACAAACCGTTTTTCCTCTATCTTCCCTGGTCTATACCGCACCATCCTTCCATACCGCACCCTGATTTCCAAGGCAAAACCGGTCATGGGCGGTACGCTGATGTTCTAGCTGAGCATGATCATCGCGTAGGCCAGGTTTTGGCGGCAATTGATTCGGCGGGTCTGCGTGAAGACACGATTATTATCTACGCCAGTGATAATGGCCCTGATCGCGCTGAATACCCTTGGATAGGTGATACCGGTCCATTTCGCGGCTATCTAGGTACAGTTCATGAAGGTTCAGTGAGAACGCCATTGATCATGCGTTGGCCTGGAAAGATCGAATCGGGTCTCAGCAGCAATGAAATGGTTTCTATGGTTGATTTATTTCCAAGTCTTGCAAAATTAGCGGGTGCTTCAAAGCATGTGCCAGATGATCGTGTAATCGATGGGATAGAAATGAGTGAGTTCTTCCTCGGCAAGCGTGAATCATCAGGTCGAGAAAGTGTAATTCTGTTTTCCGGCGAAGATCTTAGAGCTGTTAAATGGCGCCAGTTCAAAGTGTACTTTCAAGGCGAAGGAACCGCTCCAGGTGAGCAAAAAATAGATCAACTATGGGCGCCAGAAATATACAACACAGTGGTCGATCCTAAAGAAGCCAATAATATAGGTGTTAATCGCCTTTGGGTTATGTACCCCGTATTTAAAACCCTTATGCCCTTTGCCTACTCCATTGATAAATACGGCATCGTCGAGCCCGGTGGTGAGAAGCCGAACCGCTATGAGGTTAACATTCCATTCTTTCGTTGGGAGCAAATTGAGAACAGTTTGGGAGAGCTAAAAAAACAAAAGCTCAGGAAAATGCTTAGTGAAAAACTAAATTCCATAAGCCAGCATATTAAAGGTGAGGCACAAGACTGATGAGATTGAATTCTATTATTTGCACTGTGCTTAGTTTAATAGTGCTTCTTGGAAGTCAACACAGCATGGCTTTATTTGAGAAAGAAAAGCCAAAAAATGTTGTTGTGGTTATTCTTGATGATTTGGGTTATTCGGATCTAGCCAGCTTCGGTTCTGATATTAAAACAGACAGCATAGATGCATTGGCCAACGATGGTGTGCGCTATAGCAACTTCCATGCTACCCCAACCTGCTCACCAAGCCGAGCTGCATTGTTGACAGGCAGGGATCCCCACCGGGTAGGCATGGGCTTAGTTTCACGCTTTGATTTTGGTGAGCGTTATCCTGCGTTTCGTGGTCGTATCAGCGAAAATGCGGTTACCATGGCCGAGTTGCTTGCTGCAAATAACTATGGCACTTACGGAGTCGGAAAATGGCATTTGCTACCCCCCTCTAACATGAAGCCATCTGGCCCGTTTACACATTGGCCATCGGGCAAAGGGTTCCAACGATTTTATGGTTTTCTTGCGGGTTCTACTGATCAATTTAAACCAGAATTATTTGAAGACAACCGCTTTGTAGAAAGGGAATTTGACGAGGACTATATTCTTACTCGAGATCTTATGGATAAGGCGATTAAAATGCTGCATAACCATGTGAGCTATTCGCCGGAGCGGCCTTTCTTTATGTATATCGCCACTCCAGGTATGCATGCGCCTCACCAAGCCTCTAAGCCGTATTTGGAAAAGTACCGTGGGGCATTCGATCACGGTTGGGATGAAGAAATTCTGCAGCGTTTAAAGCGGCAACAAGATATGGGCTTATTGCCCAAGTCCATCACGTTACCAGAAAAAGATAAGCGCATTCAGGACTGGTCTACTTTGACTGCTGAACAGAAAAAAGTCTATGCACGGCTACAGGAAGTTTATGCTGCATTTCTCGAAGAAACGGATGTTGAGCTTGGTCGATTCTTCGAGCAGCTTAAACGACTGCAGCAATACGATGACACCTTAGTGGTTTTGTTATCAGATAATGGGGCCAGCCAAGAAGGGGATGTTAATGGCAATATCAATCATAGCAGCCACTACAGCGGCAATATTGAAACAGTCAGCGATATCTCGTCGCGAATCGAAGAAATAGGTGGCCCACGCACTGCGAGCAACTATCCATTGGGTTGGGCGGCTAGCAGTAATACGCCGTTTCGATATTTCAAACAGGATACTTACAGCGGTGGTGTGAATGTTCCGTTAATTATTAAGCCAGTAAAATCACAAGCACGGAAGCTTGAAGCCAATAGCGTCCGCCATCAATACCATTTTATTAGCGACATATTTCCGACTGTAATGGATTACTTGGATATAAAAATTCCAGATCAGTTTGACGGTCGCAAACAGCTTCCATTTGATGGTATATCAATGCGCTATAGTCTAGAAAAGCCATCGTCAGAAGACCAACGTGAGACGCAGTTCTATCGCATGGGCTTTCATCGAGGTATTTATGCCGATGGTTGGTCAGCTGTCTTTCGCCATCAACAAGGTGAAGGAACTGACAAAAGCCAATGGCAGCTGTTCAATCTAAAAGAGGATATTGCGCAAGCTAAAGATTTATCGCAACAGTTCCCTGAAAAGCTGAATAAACTAAAGGGCATTTGGGAGGCAGAGGCGGAAAAAGTCAATGCCGACGGTATGCTTAACCCCAAGGCACTTAAGGTGCTACGTACGGCTAAACAATTGTTCGCCCCCAATAACAACAGCAAGACACATCGCTTTTACCCTGAAACAAGTTATGTGGTTGAAAAGTCGGCCCCGCAAATTGTTGGAAAATCGTTTGATATTCGAATAGATATTGAGTCCGGGGCAAATACAGCAGATGGTTTGTTGTTTACCTACGGCAATCGAGACTCTGGTTTCATTTTATACATGGATAAAGGGAAGCCTGTTTTCGAATACAATTACTTTGACAATATTGCCAGTTTTGGCAAGCAAAGCCGATTTGTTTCATCCAGTTCTCTTGATAAGAGCGTGTCAAAGTTTGAGTTACAGTTTCGTCAGCAAGATAAAGACCTAGCGACAGTCAAAATTGTCCAAGCAGGCAAGGTACTTGCCGAGGGCCGCATTCCCAATACTATTAATGGGCGTCTGTCCCATGAGGGTGCCAGTATCTTAAAGGAGTGGGCGGTATCGGTATCGGATCATCCTAAGGCCAAAATGCCTTTTAACGGCCAACTTAAATACATTGAAGTAGAAGTTCTGTAGAGCGGTAGGCATCACCGTTACTGGGGCCTTCTAGGCCCTTTTTTTACCTACTGTAGAAATCAAAATTCCTATTTTGATTTCTACGTCGCCCCCTCCGAGCGGGCGCCGTTGTGTGAAACAGCTTGCTCGAAGTGGGCTCGCAGTAATGTGAGCGCTCAGGTCGGCTTTTTTGACTAAAAACGGTGCAATCTTGCCAATAAGACAAATGTGGCCATTTTTCTGATCTTCATCTCGGAATTCCTTTCTGCTTGTCATAAACTGAGGCTATATGGATTGCGATAATAACAATAGAAAATAAGCCTATGGCCGCGCCCTCGCGGCTGACAGCTACCGGAGATTGCCATGCCTTTTGCTGCAAAGTTAAAACTTGCTGTTCGTAAACTCGCCGTTTCTCTTATTGCCCAGCCCAAGCCTATTACCTATGTTGGTGAAGGATCTTCCTTAAAGCTCTGTGAAGCCGTTGATCAATTTGACGTACGCAAAGTTCTTATCGTAACTGATGCTATGTTATGTGAGCTGGGTTTGATAGACCCATTGCAAAAAGCCTTGAGCGATGCTGGTGTAGAAAGTGTTGTGTACCAAGGTGTGACCCCGGACCCAGTTTGGACGGTCGTCGAAGAAGGTCTCACCCTACTCAAAGGTGAGCAATGCGATGGGGTTATCGGTGTCGGTGGTGGTTCATCAATCGATGCTGCGAAAGTGATTGCTTTGGCGGCTACGAATACCAGTATTCCTCCACGCGAGTTGGCAGGCTTTAAAAAGGCCAAACAAGATGGTTTGCCTTTATTTGCCGTTCCTACCACAGCAGGTACTGGCTCGGAGGTGACTATCGCTGCGGTTATTTCAGATCCTGAGACTCACAAAAAGGATCTCATCGGCGATACCCGTGTTATTCCGAAAGTCGCCGCCTTAGATCCTTCACTGATGCTGGGCTTGCCGCCAGCCGTTACTGCGGCTACTGGTATGGACGCCCTAACCCACGCTATTGAATCCTATATCGGTGAGTGGGCCAATGAAGAAACCGATGCACTGGCGAAAAGTGCGATCAAATTGATTTTTGATAATTTGCCAAAGGCTGTTGCTGAAGGAAGCGATGTTAAAGCACGTGAAGCTATGGCGCTTGCTTCTTACTATGCTGGTTTGGCTTTCACTAAGGCAATGGTGGGTTATGTCCATGGTATTGCTCACCAGCTTGGTGGGAAATACGGAATACCTCATGGTCTTGCGAATGCCGTTGTGCTTCCTGAGGTGCTTAACTTCTCCAAAGATGCAGCTTCCCACCGCTTAGCAGAGCTAGCTATTCACACGGGCCTAGGTGAGCACTATGAAGGTGATGCAGCGCTCAGCCAGAAGTTTATTGATCATATTAAAGCGATGAATGAAGAAATAGGAATTCCTGTGGGCTTTGAACAAATTCAAGCCTCCGATATCCCTGAGTTGGCGACAGCAGCATTGGAGGAATCCCACGGTACCTATCCAGTACCAGAATATATGAATCAAGCAGAATGTGAGGCGATGATTGGGCGTTTGATGTTACGTCCTGTCTAGCTCACGCTCATCGAAGTTTCTGTTTATATTCTTCCAGAGAGTGGGCGCCCTTAGGGTGTCCACCTTTGTTCTTCTGATTGCTCTTTGGCCTATCTTATTGGTTTTGCCCCTTTGCCCAGTTAAGTCCTGCACCTCTAAAAATTTCATACTTGCCATTGAGGCGGTTCTAAATAATAATTTTCAGCTGATGTTGAATGCTGAAATGGAATAACATTAAAACTATGAATAAGGATGTCCAAGAGTTTATTGGAGCTCGCCAATCTACAGCCTATATGATGGTGATCCTTTTACTGGGATCGGCCAGTGTTTGGGCCCTTCCCCAGATTGTAGAGACCTTTCAAGACGGAAGCTTTGTCGAGGCAGTGTCGTTAATAGCTATTTTAGTCTTCCTCTCTGGATTAGCTTACTATTTCGCACCAAAACTGAGCCCTAAAAAATCAATTCGTGTTAATCAAAAGACCTTGAGCATGAGGCAAGATGGAGCAATTCACTGGCGTGTTGAATTGTCTGATATCGGCCGGTGCGATATCAGTAGGCGTGAGGAAACCGCCTTTAAAGATCGATCAAAAATGCTAAACGTTCATAATAAAAACGGTGAAAAGCTGATAGAGCAAGAAGTTGAATTTTTAGATGCTGATCAGCAGAAATCACTATTAGAGCTGCTGCTCAGTCGTGTAAAAAAGATCTAGAGCTTATTCTTCTGATTTAAATGGCAGATAGCCTTCGGCATCTTCTTTGTAAAGCTTAATATGTTCACTTTCTTGCTTAAGAAAATCCTCAATTGCCGGGCGAAATTCGTCAGATGCAATCCAATGAGCTGAATGAACATAACTGGGTTTAAAGCCACGTTGAATTTTATGTTCACCCTGAGCACCCGGATCAAAGCGTTTTAGTTTGTTTTCAATAGCATACTCGATACCCTGGTAGTAGCAGGCCTCAAAATGCAATGCATCAAAATCATCTAAGCAGCCCCAATAACGCCCATATAAGGTTTCTGAATCTTTAAAATATAATGCGGCGGCGACCATCTGGCTATCGTAATGAGCTTGCACCATCATGATGGAGTCGGCACAGTTTGTTGCTAAGCGTTTAAAAAAGTCGTGATTCAGGTAGCCCTGTCTACCACTGCGCTTTAAATAGGTTAAATGGTAACAGTGGTAAAACTGCTGCCATTGCTCAGCGCTTATATCTGCACCTTCCACGCACTGAATTTCAACACCTTGTTGAGCCACTTTTCGTCGCTCACTCTTTAAACTTTTTCGCTTGCGTGATTTAAAACCGGCAAGAAAATCATCGAAGTTCTTATAGTCTTCATTTATCCAGTGAAACTGTATGGCATCGCGCTGCAGTAGTTGATTT
Source organism: Cellvibrionaceae bacterium (assembly GCA_025800365.1). GTDB lineage: Bacteria > Pseudomonadota > Gammaproteobacteria > Pseudomonadales > Cellvibrionaceae > Pseudoteredinibacter. The sequence continues at coordinate 60,229 of JAOXRT010000131.1, forward strand.
TCTGTTGTTAGGCAGCTTAGTTGATGAGAGCTTGGGAATAGGCTGTGAAAGCTAGAAGCTTCAAGCCTCTGGCACTCTTGCTGTAACTGTTGCAGCATGATTTGACAAAAAAGAGTTTCATCTAGGCCTTTAGCCAAAGCATAACGTGGCCCTGTAGCTGGCGTAAAAGGGATGGCGTTTAGTAGTTTTGGATAGTATTCAACGCCATAGCGATGATAGGCATCAGCCCAGGCCCAATCGAAAACATATTCCCCATAAGAATGGCTTTTGATGTACAGAGGCATGGCGGCTAATAGCTCGCCCTTATCGTCTTGGCTATCTGCAGACCACAATAAAAAATGATGGGGAATCCAGCCGCTGTCTTTGCTTACACACTGGCTTTGCTCCAGCGATTGCAAAAACTCATACTGAATAAAGGGGTAATCGCTTGCCCAAATACTTTGCCAGCTATCTCGATCGATAGCGTCAATAGAGGGAATAAATTCGACAAGCATTGTGCGGCACTTTTTCTAATTGGCCTCACATCATAACGGCTCAGGAGTGCTTGGCAAGCCCAATTACTATTGGGTTAGACCGATTGCTTATGTCACCTAGTCTGAATCCCCTTCTTGCTTGTCGCTGTCTAATATTTGTAGACGATCTCTCGGGAAGATACAGCTAAATGTACTTCCCTTACCCGGTTTGCTTACGATGCTTAAATGCGCGTCGTGGCGTAACAAAATATGTTTAACGATGGCGAGCCCTAGGCCAGTTCCGCCGGCGTCTGAATTTCGGCTACCATTATCTACGCGATAAAACCTTTCGGTTAGGCGCGGTATATGAATGGGGTCGATACCATCGCCTTGATCTTTCACAGAAAAAGTAATGGCTGATTCGTCAACACTGATGCTGAGCTTAATTTCGGTGTCGGGGCTGGAGTATTTAACGGCATTAAACGCAAGGTTTGAAAAGGCGCTGTGCACTTCCTTTTCATTGGCAAGCAAGGCAATATCATTCTTACATTTCACCGTAATATGATGTTGGCCGTCACTTAGCGCCGTAGCGTCGGCAGCTATCATATCCAGTAGCGGCTTCAATGCCACTGGCTTTTGATTGCGCTCATTGTCTTCGGTTTCTAGGTTAGAGAGCGTCAGCAAATCATTGATCAGCAGGTTCATGCGATCGCTTTGCTGCTGCATTTGCCCAAAGGCGCGTTCCATTACTGGGTTTAAGTCAGGCGCCATGCTTAAGGTTTCGATATAGCCGCGTAATACCGTTAGCGGCGTGCGCAATTCATGGGATACATTGGCGACAAAATCCTTACGAACCTGTTCCAATCGGTGAACACGTGTGACATCGCGGACAACCACTAAACGCTCGCCTTTACCAAAACGATTGATTTGGTACTGCAGCTGCTTTGCCTCGTTGCGTGGCGATGGCAAATCCAGTGGGTCTTCATATTCGCAGGCATCGAAGTATGCAATAAAGTCTGGGTGGCGAATAAAATTTACCAGTGGGTGTCCTTGATCGATAGGTTGTAAACCCAGCAAAGTTTCGGCAGCTTGGTTCCACCAGTTTAAGCAGCCATTGGCGTCCAGCAGCACCACGGCATCACGTAGAGCGGCGGTGGTTTGCTGGCCACGACGAATCATACCTTGCAGGCGTCGACGCTCTTTTTCGTGACGCTTTTGCATGCGATAAATATTATCGAAAATCTCGCCCCAGATGCCGACGGTATCAGGTGGCGGTTCGCGACGGCGAGAAGTTACCCATAAATAGAGCTGACGGATTTGTAATAGCACCCAGCCCATATATAGGCCGCCGCCAATAATCAGCGTCCAGCTGATATAGCCGTTTAGCCAACCAAAAAAGAGGCAAATCAGAGTAAAGAATGCAATGCGCTTGAGTTCAGCGCCTAAGCCCTGGTGCAATAAAGTATCCGCCCTAGGTGATGGGAGTTAGTAGCCTAAAGTGTAACAGGCTCGATGTTACGACAAGAAGACGGTGGCTTAATTGACCGCCGTCACCTTGGTGGAGAATCGGTAACCGGTTCCACGTACAGTTTGGATGAAGCGGTCGTGATCGTCCAGTGTTAGCGCTTTGCGTAGACGGCGGATATGCACGTCGACAGTTCGCTCTTCCACATAAACGTTACCGCCCCAAACATGGTCCAGCAGTTGGCTGCGGGTATAAACACGCTCTTGGTGGGTCAGAAAGAACTCTAACAGGCGGTATTCTGTCGGCCCCATTTGTACAGGAGAGTCGCCGATAGTGACTCGGTGGCTAATTGGATCTAGGCACAATTCGCCAACCACAATTGGCTCAGCATCTTGGTGGTTGTCGGTGCGGCGCAAAACGGCTTTCAGTCGCGCTACCAGTTCGCGGGGTGAAAAAGGTTTGGTGATATAGTCATCAGCGCCGATTTCCAGGCCCTGTACCTTGTTATCCTCTTCGCCTTTTGCGGTAAGCATAATGATCGGGGTGCGGGCTGTTACCTCGTCGCGCTTAAGCCGACGAGCAAGCTCAATACCACTGGTGCCGGGCATCATCCAATCCAACAGTACTAAATCGGGTTTCTCGTCGATGATTAAGCTGTGTGCCTCTTGGGCATCTGCGGCTTCCAGGCACTGGTAGTCGGCCATCTCTAGGGCGATACGGAGCATATCGCGAATGGCTTTCTCGTCATCGACGATCAAGATGGTTTTATTAGGCATGGTAGCCCCTCTATCAACGGCGGGGCCTTACACAAAGGTAATGCCCTAGGGTCTGTTAAGAAGGCATTATTAAATAAAGGTTTTGTTGCAACTTTATGACAATTTCTTGTCTGCTTATAGCCCTCTGGTCAAATAAACCCCAGTTAGGCCTTAAAGTGCTAATCAATATAGCTAAGTGCAACACCTGCGAATATTGCTGCGCCCACATAATTATTGCTCAAGAAGGCCTTAAAGCAGGCCTGGCGCTCGCGTCCGCGAATCAATATCTGCTGGTAAGCAAACAGGCCGGTGGCCACAGCTAGGCTCATATAAAAAGCAAAACCAAGATCAAAGCGATTGGCTAAGACAATCAAGGACATGATCGTAAGGCCTTGTAAGCAGCCGATAATCATCTTGTCTTGCTCGCCAAATAAGATTGCTGTCGACTTAATGCCAATCTTTAGATCGTCATCCCTATCGACCATGGCATATTGGGTATCGTAAACCACAGTCCAAAGCAGATTAGCGGTAAAAACCAGCCAGGCTGTAGGCGGCAGCTCGTTCAGGCTGGCGCTAAAGGCCATGGGAATGCCCCAAGAGAAAGCAGCACCCAATACTAGCTGTGGAAGATGGGTATGGCGCTTCATAAAGGGATAGCAGGCGGCCAGCGCAATACCACCAAATGAGAGTGCGATGGTAAAAGTGTTCGTGAGGCAGACCAATGCAAAGGCCAGAATGCCTAAGACAGAGAACAAAATAAGGGCGTTACGGGGTGCTATTTTTCCAGCAGCCAAGGGGCGGTGCTGGGTGCGTTCTACATGGCCGTCAAAGTTGCGATCGGCATAATCGTTAATGACGCAACCTGCCGCGCGCATAATAAAAACGCCGGCGGTAAATATCACCAGTAAATGCCAAGGCGGCATCCCTTCATTGGCCAACCAAAGCGCCCAAAGTGTTGGCCATAACAGTAGCAGCGTGCCAATGGGGCGGTCGATTCGCATTAATTGAGCATAGGCATAAAGCTTATCTTTCAGGCTTAGTTCTGGGCTGGCACTGCTGCTCATAAATGATCCTTAATGGAAGGTTGCCCTTGATAAAAGTGCTCGAAGCTAGGTAAAAACACCTCAGCAACTAATAATGGCTTTTGATCCAAGCGAAACACCGATCGCCTCGACCAGCAGGCTGCACTGCTCGGGTAATTAAAATTGTGCGGCTCTAAACGGCTAATTTCAATGGCGCTGCGCTGCATTGTAGGATCTTTGAACAATAATGCCCCTAAGGGCCGGTTATCCAAGGTTTTGAGCTGCCTCAGGCGACCTGTCAATGTGCTTAGTGGCAGCACTGAGCGGGCAAAAACCCAGTCTTGCCCTGCTCCAGACATCACAATCTCGCGAATCAGCGCCTGTTGACGTGCTGGTAGTTTTAAAGCTTTGGCTTCGTCGACTCTGGGAGTAGCGAGGCCTTGTCGCAGTATCCGTAAAGAAAAGTCCCCTTGGCTGGCTTCTAGCAATTTTTGGGTCAGGGAGCCTGTGCCTAACAGCCATTGCTTTTGTTGCTGACTAAGGTCAGGGCTGGCTTGCTTGTGCCAGCGCGGGGCATGTGTTCTCAAACGGGGGATTCCGAAATCTTGCGGGCAATAGTCGCCGCATCGTTATATTACAAAGGCGCTATTTTAGTGCCCATTGACCTAAGGTGCCAACACCGCATTTGTTTATCGGCAAGATATTCTTTCAAAGCTTGGTTTATAGGCCGGGCCTTGGTTTAATGTGGGGCCAATCCAACAGCAATAACAATAGGATAATAACTATGCACAAAACTGATTTAGTGGCCGCTGTGGCCGATCAGGCGGATCTACCCAAAGAAAAAGCAGCTGATGTGGTAAATGCCATATTGGATGAAATCACCAATGCAATGAGTCGCAATGATACCGTGAGCCTAGTGGGCTTTGGTTCATTCAGTCAGCGTCATCGTGCTGCTCGCACTGGTCGCAGCCCAAAAACTGGAGCTAGTATCGAAATTGCGGCCAGCAATACCGTCGGCTTCAAGCCAGGTAAAGCGCTAAAAGACGCGGTTAACAGTTAATTTACAATCCCCTTCGTGCCCTTATGGGCAAAGTAGTATTTACTCTGTAATCACTTATTACACAGCTTGGAGCAAACAGGGCTTCAAGCTGCTATTCAGTTTCATAGGTTTTTTATGACATTAACAACACGAATCCTCTTAGCCATGGGGCTGGGTTTGCTGGTTGGCATCAGCTTTAAGATGATCATCGAAGGCGGCGGTGGCTTGGGCCAGTGGCTGCAGGCCTATATGGTTGATGGGCTGTTCGATGTTGTAGGTCAAATATTCGTCAAGTCACTGAAGCTGCTAGTGGTGCCCTTGGTGTTAGTCTCCCTTATCTGTGGTTCGGGAGCCCTGGGTGAACAAGGTCGCGTAGGCCCAATGGCAGGCAAAACGGTTGGCTTATATCTCTTAACTACCTGTATTGCGATCACTTTTGCGCTGTTTGCCGCAATGATAATAAGCCCTGGAACCGGTATGGACCTGCCGACGACGTCTGATTATGTCGCTAAGGAAGCGCCGCCGTTTAAACAGGTATTGATCGATATTTTCCCAAGTAACCCCGTCGCTTCAATGAGCGCTGGCAATATGTTGCAAATCATCGTATTTGCGCTGTTGTTTGGTATCTCGATGTCTCGCGCTGGTGAAGCGGGCAAGCGCTTGCTGTCATGGTTTGAAGATGTGAATGAAGTAATCATGAAAATGGTCATGATGTTGATGAACTTTGCCCCATACGGCGTATTCTGTTTGTTGGCCAAGTTGTTCTCTGGTTTGGGTTTTGAAGGCATCAATAAACTGGCGGCCTACTTCTTCACGGTGTTTGGTGTGTTGGTGTTGCACGGTATTGTGGTTTACCCAACCTTATTACGTGTATTTGGTGGTCTAAACCCAGTAACTTTCCTTTCTAAGCTTCGTCCATTGATGATGTTTGCATTTAGTACCTCATCGTCGAATGCTTCAATTCCAGTGACTCTGCGAACCGCTGAAGAGCGTTTAGGTGTTGATAACCGCATTGCCTCATTCACTGTTCCTTTGGGGGCAACAATCAATATGGATGGCACTGCGGTTATGCAGGGTGTTGCTACCGTCTTTATTGCCCAAGCATACGGTATTGATATCGGCCTAACGGGCTATTTGATGGTGATCCTGACAGCAACTATGGCTTCAATTGGTACTGCTGGTGTACCAGGTGTAGGCTTAATTACCCTGGCCCTGGTTCTGGAGCAAGCTGGTTTACCAGTAGAAGGAATCGCCTTAATTATCGGTGTCGACCGTCTATTGGATATGGCTCGCACGGTGGTGAATGTAACGGGGGATTCCGCAGTTACGGCTATTGTTGCCAAAAGTGAAGGCGCTTTAGACAAAGAGTGCTTTGATGGTCCGGTTAAGCCGATGCAGGATCACTAAAATTAGTGAGGTATGAAAAGAAAAAGGAGAGCATTTGCTCTCCTTTTTGGTCCTTTGGGCTTCATTACGAACTAACGTGCCCTAAAAAGTTGCTCCCTGCACCCTTCCTTGAAAAGTTTTCGTCACGGTCCTTGTGACAGACCTTTTCCTTTAGGACGAAAACTAATTCACAATCTGAGTATTTCCTGTTCAGATAAAGCGCGAAAGCTATGTGCCTGCCGAGCAATGCACTGCAAACTTCCTGTACCGTGCGTCTTCCTTGTAGCTGCGCTCTACTGAATGTTTTGATCGCTTCCGAAGAAGAGCCGCTTCCTTTTGGCTAGGTGATCACAGCAGATTGTGAGGTTTGAATATAGAACAGCTGACGATTTTTCTGTATTACAGCATATTACAACTGGGCGTGTATTGTGGTGTAATAAAGCTTCTTAATGACTTATATATCAACCATCTTGCGAGCATATGCAGCTGTACAAGATGAATTTATAAGCTGCGTTAAAAGGTCGCCGCTTGATTCAGTAAAGCCCCATATTAGAAGGGTTTGGCTGAATACAGGCTGACTGTGATATTGCTGGTATTTTGAGCAATAAGGTTGAGCTACAGCATAAGTAGCGAACCATTACACTACCAAGGACTTCGGGAGTTACTACATGGCGCAAATGCGGGATCTTGGATCTGGCCGCGTTCAGCCTTTGCGTGCCCATCACACATTTGGTCGCTTGCAAGATCAAGTAGACAGCTGTGTTGATTTGGCCGCGGTATCAAGAATTCATGCCGCCATCGAATGGAATGGTGTATCTTGGTTGCTGCGTGACTTAAGCCGAAATGGCACATGGTTAGATGGTGAAAAACTATCTACTGGGGAGCCCTGTGCGCTTAAGTTAGGGCAGAAAGTTCACTTTGGTTCACCCGATCAAATGCCTTGGGTCGTAGAAAGCCTTGAGGCTCCACAAGACATTTTGTTTTCCTTGCAAGATGGCAGCAACTATAGCTTACAGAACTATCACCTATTACCCGATGATGAAAAGCCAGAGTTAGCGCTAAGTTTGAGCGCGGAGGATGGCCAGTGGCACCTTGAAGATATTTCTACAGGCGAAACCCGAGTGCTGCGCCACGGTGATAAATTCCGCTGCCAATCGCAGCTATGGCAATTGTTTTTGGTTGAACAAATTGCTGCTACCGAACAGGTCAGCATTAAGCCTAGACACTTTTCAGATTTCGATTTTCGTTTTGAAACCAGTTTAGATGAAGAAAATAGCCGCTTGAGTTTATGTACAGACTCAGGGGATATCGATCTTGGTGAACGCTCTCACCATTATGTCTTATTGCATCTAGCCCGCCATAGGGCGGAGGACGCCCAGAGCGGCTTGGATATAAACAGCCAGGGTTGGGTGGATACGGAAATCTTAGCGAAAGAACTTGGTTTGGATGCTGGACATTTAAACATTCTAATTTTTAGAGCTCGCAAGCAACTTGCTGAAGCTTTGCCGGCCGTAACTGGATTAAACAAACTGATTCAACGTATGCGAGGTCGCCTGCGCTTTGGCGGCAGCCGTTACAGTGTTTGCAAAGGTGCCGAAGTCACCCATCGTTTGGACGCTACTGTCGATTTGTGATTTATGAACAGCAGTGAACACCCTAAAACAATAGAAAACTACCGGGTTCATGATGTCATTGGGCAGGGTGGCATGGGGGTGGTTTACCTTGCGGAAGATGATCGCCTGCAAAGACAAGTGGCTATTAAGTGCATTAATGAACACATCGCTGATGAAGTATTAACGGAGCGTTTAAGACATGAAGCGCAATTGCTGGCTCAGCTGAACCATCCCAATATTGTTCAAGTTTACGACTTTATTGATAACCAAGATAACTTAGCCTTGGTTATGGAGTATGTTGAGGGGCGTACTTTAAGACAATACCTGCGTGAAAACCTATGTGACCAAAAACAGAAGCTATTATTTTTGGCGCAAATAGCTGATGGCTTAGCGGCCGCGCATAATGCAGGAATTGTCCATCGAGATCTTAAGCTGGATAACATTTTAATAAATCGCCAAGGTCTATTAAAGCTTACCGATTTTGGCATTGCTAAATCACAAGACCCCAACGTAACCAATCTTACTCAGCACGATGCCGTATCTGGAAGCTATAGTGCGATGTCGCCCGAGCAAATTCGTGGCGAGAAGGTTGGCCCTGGTAGTGATTTGTTTGCTTTTGGTATTTTAGCGTGGCGCATATTACTGGGTAGGCACCCCTTCGGTGATGAAGCGGGCCAGCTATTAATGATTGAGAAAATACTCAATAACACCCCCCAGCGCATGTCCGAGACGGAGGCGGATCTGCCAGCTGAGCTATGTCAGCTAATCGATAGTTTGCTTATAAAAGATCCTAAGCAAAGGCCTTCCAGTGCAAGCTGGTTGGCAAGACAGCTGCAGGTTTTATTGCCACAGGTTTCTGATGAGCTAAGCGGAGAAATGACGGCGCATAATATACTGCGCTCGGATTTTAATATCCCCTCTCCTAAAGTTAACTACTGGGGGCGCATTTCCAAAGTAGTCGGGTTTAGCCTTGTGTTGGCTGTAGTTGCTTATATTGGAATTCGATTCAACCCATTGGAGTTACTCTTTAAGCAGCCGGTAATGCATATTGCCGTGGTGGAACCAGAGTTAGAAGCCAGCGACCCTGCACAATTTAAAGATTTGAAAGCATCTGTGTTTTTGGCTCTCCAAGATGGAGTTAGAAGTCTACCAAATAGCCACTTGATTTCACCTGGTGAAGTTAATTCTGCACGCCGCAGTGGTGGCAAGTTAGGTACTGCGGTGGGTGCTGATATCGTTTTAAGCAGCCAGTTAAGTTGTGAGCAGCAAAGATGCCAATTAACGCTATCAGAGTTGTCGGGTGATCGCTGGGCTGTTCAACAACAGAATCGTCAGGCACTGCTGAATAAGAAGTTATTGGAAGTACATGGTCGCGGTCAGGAGGCGGTTAGGAAGTTGATGAGTGCGAGTGGCACGGCAATGCCGCTTGTGGAAGTGGTTTCCGAAGCGGATTATCAACAGTTTCTAGAATTAAAGCAGCTGCAAATAGATGACTCTAAATCTGCTCTTGAATTGCTCGATAAATTAGAAGCGATGCAGCGTAGGGCACCACGGTTTTGGCGGCTTTACCAACTCTATGCCGATGTGAGTTTGCAACAATATCGATCTCAGAGTAGCGAAGTAATTCTGACCAAGCTGCAAGAAATGCTGAATAAAGCAGGACCATTGTTCTCACAAAGTGTTGATCTTCATAAGATCTGGTTTGATATCTATTTGCTCAGTAAAGACTATAACAAGGCTGTGGGCAGTATTGAGTTGATGTCTAAACTATCCTTAGACCCTTGGGATAGTGAACGAATGTTGGCCCAGGTTGAAATGGCCCGAGGTGATACCACGGCGGCAATAGAAAAATTTAGTAAACGATTGCAGTTGCGAAGCAGTAGCCAAGCGTATAGAGACTTGGCCGAGGCCTACTGGAAAGCTGGAAATAAAGAAGAAGCGGTAGCTAATGTCCAAGAAAGCTTAAAATACAGCCCTGAAGACATGCAGAGCCACAGCTTGTTGGCGAGCATTTTTATGGCCAGCGGTGATTTCTCTGCTGCTAAAGAAATGTATCTGGAAATATTAGCAAAACATCCGGTTGTTAGCGTTTACGAAAGTCTTGGTCTACTGGCTCTATTAGAGAGGGACTACAGCTCGGCAATAGACTACTTTTCAAAGGCAAAGCGACTAAAGCCAAAGGAGCGTTTATATTCATTGTACCTTGGCGACAGTTATCTCTTGGCTGGCAATCTGCAAGCTGCGCAAGCAGAGTTTGAAAATGTAGCATCTTTCGATGTTGCAGAGGGCAATGCAAGCGAATTGAGTTATCAGGCTAGGTCTTTGATTCAAATGGGCGAGACCATGGCTTCCTTGAGAATTCTTCAAAAAGCACAGGCGGTGGATGCTTCGAATAAAAGTGTAGCTTTCGCATCGGCAATTGTGTATAGCAAGGTTGGGAACTATGACTCTAGTTTGTTGTGGATTGAAACGGCAATAGACATAGGTATACAGAAGAACTGGTTTGCCTTGCCGTGGTTTGATGTTTTATGTAAATCAGAAAAATCAGTTAAAGAGTTTGAAGATATTACTGGTTTGAATTGCCCCTTTTCGCCCCTCAAAAGCGCTGCCCTTTAAGTTGTGTAGTAACGAAATTCGCAAAGAAGCGTAGTAGATCCACATGAAAGAGATCGATTGCCCAGAAAAAATCTCCCATTATCGCATTCTTGGTGTTCTTGGTCGTGGTGCAATGGGGGTTGTATACCTTGCAGAAGACGCTCGTTTAAAGCGTAAAGTGGCAATTAAGTGTTTACACAAAAGTCAGCATGCTGAGGTTTTGATTCAACGCTTACGCCGCGAAGCTAAATCGCTGGCAAAGCTTGATCATCCAAATGTAGTAAAAGTCTATGATCTGATAGAGCAAAAGGGTGATGTCGCTCTTGTTATGGAGTATGTGGAGGGCCAATCACTTAATCAGCGAATAAAAGGTTTTCATTTATCACTACGTCAAAAATTGGCATTGCTTGTCCAAATCTTAGATGGCCTTTCCGCGGCGCATAGAGCGGGCATTATCCATCGTGACCTGAAGCTGGATAACATTTTAGTAGATATAGATGGGCATGCAAAAATTGGTGATTTTGGTATTGCAAAAAAGCAGTCAGAAGAAACAGTTGAACTAAGTAGACATGGTGGAGTTTTAGGAAGCCTAGCTGCTATGTCCCCAGAGCAAATACGTGGTGAAGACCTAACGGAGGCGAGTGATATATTCTCTTTTGGCATGATTGCTTGGCAAATACTAAAGGAAAGGCATCCGTTTCAGGCCGAAAATGAATTGCTGAAAGTAGAGAAAATACTTAATGAGCCGGCTGCCTCTTTTCAAGAGGAGGGACTGCCGAAAGATCTGGTCGAACACTTAGATAAAACTCTGGTAAAAGATCCGGCAAATCGGGCTTCTGATATTTCAGAGATAATTAAGTTACTGAGAGCATGCTCAAAAAACTTGAATGAAAGTGAGAGCGATCCAACTTTGACTAATGTGAGCGAGCTGTTTAGGAAGAAGTCTTTCAAAGATGTTCGGCGCAAATTGTTAATTGCCGTCTCCGCACTCCTTTTGATAACTATTCTTAGCTTCATTTTGATCAGCCATATTAAACCTGAGAACGAAACCGTCTACGTGGCAGTCTTACCCCCCGTTTTACATGTGGAAGATAGCCTTAGCTATGCCGAAGTTCAGAAGACTGTTTATGACGCTTTACAGGAAGGCGTTATCAACTTAGATGATAGTTATCTGATTCCAGCTTTTGAGGTGGCGGATTATCTTGAGGAAATTGATCAAATATTCTCCGCATTGTCTGCGGATGCGGTTTTAAAAAGTGAGCTAAGCTGTCGAGACTTTCGTTGCGACTTAAATTTGATTTTAGAGTCGTCTAAGGGAGAGGTATCAAGAAGGCTCGACCATATCGTGGATCCTAAACTGTTGGAGATTCATCGTCTAACTCAGTTAAACCTAGCTGAGTTATTCCCGGGGAGGAAAGGGCTGCTCGCCTTGAGCGAGGTGGTTAGCGAACAGGACTATAAAGAATATGTAAAACTGAATTCTAACTCCCAGGAAAGTGAAAGCAATTATACTGAGCTGATTTTCCAGCTTCAGGGCTTGATTTCCCGGGCTCCTGATTTTGAGCCTTTGTATGAATTATTGATAAAAATTAGTCTTGATCAATACAGTGAAACAAAAGATGAGTCATTTAAGGAACTCATTCTAGAAGCTCTGAAAACGGCAGAATACTCAAAAATTAATCGCAATAAACTAGGTCTACTACGAGCTGAAGTATATGCGGAAATTGGCCAGCTTGATCAGGCTTTGAAAGAAGTATCTAAGCTGGAGAATGATTTTGGAGATATCAGGCAGATTCATACCCTTAAAGGGCTGGTAGAGGAAAAACGCGAAAACTACAAAACAGCAGTTTTTCATTTTCAAGCGGCTAGTGAGCTTAGACCGAGTGTGCGGGCATATCGGGATATGGCAATAAACTACTGGTATTTAGGAAATGTGGACAAGGCCATTTCTTCTCTAAATAAAGCGCTCGAAATAAATCCTAAAGATATGCGTGCGAGCCTATCTCTGGCGGCGTTCTACATGACAAAAGGAGATCTAGACAAAGCAGAAGAGCTTTATCTAGAATTTGAAGAAAAGTCACAGGTAAGTTCAACAGTCGTAAATATCGGTTTGCTGTACATGCTTAAAAGGCAATATAAAAAAGCCGAAAAGTACTTAATACTTGCTGGGCAGAAAACACAAAAAGAAGGTAACTGGAGGTTAAATCTAGCGGATAATTACTTGTTGCAAGGGAATGACGAAAAAGCTAAAGAGCACTATTTAATATTGATTGATTCTTTGAAGTTTGAAAATGACAGCGATAGCCTAGCAGGCTTGGCCCAGGCCTATATTCACACGGGGGACTCAAAAAAAGCTTTGGAGGCTCTACAGGGTGCAAAGCAAATATCACCTAATAATTCCGATACTCTTTATGCAGAGGCCATTGTGTATACCAAGCTATTAGATTTCTCATCCGCATTACTAGCGGCGGAAAAGTCAATAGAGCTTGGCGTTGGAAAAGTGTGGTACCTACTTTCTTGGTTTGATCCCATTTGTGAAAGCGAAGATTATCGAAAACAGTTTATGGAGCTTACAGGCAACCCTTGCTTAATTTAGCCCGCATGAATTAAAAGCTTGTTCTAAGCATATAAGCGTGAATCCAAGTAAACATTTATTGTTTCAGAAAAACACATCAACATAGCGTCTATCTTGGGGTATAGGCTCACAAACTGGCGGAAACTCCCGCTTGAGCCCGGCTAAGCCAACACCAGCGATATGCCCGTGTTTACATTCATGGGCAAAACTCATAGTTATGACTATTTAGCTGCTATCGTATTTCTGCTACTTTAATGGCTACCTCATACTCTCAAGACAAAACCATTTTAGTGTGAATTGGATCACAATAAGAAGACGCTATGAAGCACCCAGATCGTCCAGACAGCATCGCTCATTACAACATCTTAAGTACCCTTGGGCGTGGGGGGATGGGGATTGTATATCTAGCGGAAGATCGTCGCCTAAAGCGCAAAGTGGCTATTAAATGCCTTTATAAGCAGCAATCCGAAGCTTTGATGGAGCGTTTACGCCGCGAAGCCAAAGTGCTTGCCAAATTAAACCATCCAAACGTGGTTCAGATTTACGATGTCATTGATCAGGGTGATGAATTTGCTTTGGTCATGGAGTACGTGGAAGGCCGCTCTCTTTGTCGACATCTTAAAGAAAATGATCTTAGTCAACGCCAGCAACTGGCTGTGCTCGTTCAAATTTTAGACGGCTTGGCGGCAGCTCATAGCCAGGGAATCATTCATAGGGATTTAAAGCTCGATAATATTTTAATCGACGCTCGTGGCCGAGCAAAAATTGGTGATTTTGGTATTGCCAAGCGTCAATCTGGGGACACTATCGAGCTAACTAAGCACAACAATATCTCGGGCAGCCTGGCGGCAATGTCGCCAGAGCAGATCAGAGGTGAAAAACTAACGGCTGCAAGTGATATCTTTTCTTTTGGCATTGTAGCTTGGCAAATACTCAGAGAATGCCACCCTTTTGAGGCTGAGAGTGAACTGCTTAAAGTCGAAAAAATTCTGAATATGCCAGCCCCTTCCCTAGCCTGTGAAAGTTTACCAAGTGGTTTTACGGATTGCTTAGATGCATGTCTTGAAAAGAGCCCAGATAAGCGGCCGCAAGACATCCCTGAATTGATCAGAACTTTAAAGTCACATTCAGTACAGCTTAGTGATAAGGTGGACGACCCCACACTTACCCTATATGGGGGTAGCTACAAGGCGATATCAAATAATTTAAGTTGGATAAAACTGGCAGCTTATTTAACGTCTGTGGTTCTATTGGTTTTTATCGCGCTAGAGCTTTATCGCTGGTCCCAGCCTGAGCCTGAAACTATTTATGTTGCAGTGCTGCCAACAAAGAAAGTATTTAAGGATGGTTTAGACTATCAGTTTACTTCAAAAACTGTGCAGGACGCCCTCAATGATGGAGTGATACGAGCGAGAAATGCCCATTTAATTTCGGAAAAAGATACTGTTTCCTACAAGGAAAACCTAAGTGATATTTTTACGGATTTAGGTGCTGATATGCTCATACAAAGTGAACTGGAGTGTCAACGATTGCTTTGCGAGCTGCGGCTTAGAAATATCCGAAAGGGAGTAAAGGATAAATCAAGTACGATAGAATTAGTGGATGAGAGCCCGCTACAAATCTATGAGATTGTTCAAAAGAATTTGGCCACTCTTTTTGAGTTTCCAAGGGGAATAATCTCTCTTAGCGAAGCTATTGATGAAAAAGCTTATCGCAGTTATGTCGAGAGCCGCTTAGGGCATGAAAATGGAAGTTTGACAAAAGCTGAGGCCTTATCTAGTCTGGCCCAGTTGATAGAATCTTACCCTAAGTTCGAGCCTGCATTAGCCCATTACGTCCACCTTTCTTTAGATACCTACCACGAAACCCAAGATGAATCTTTCGTCAATAAATTAAAGGAAGTTATCGAAGTAGCTAAGTCAAATAATTCAGATAGCCTGATTCTAAGGCGATTGGAGGCGGAATTTCTCACTGAAATCTCAGATTTCGAAAGAGCAGAGATGGCAATTTCTGCTTTTCGAAGTTTAGGTGGAGGCGAGCGTGACAAGGAATTTTTGCTTGGTATGCTGGAAAGAGCAAGGGAAAACTATGATCAATCAATTGGACACTTTGAGATTGCTTTGCAATATAGAGAGGCTCCAGAGTTGTACTACAATATTTCATTAATTTTGTGGTTGCAGGGAAAATCTAAAGAATCCATAGAAAAACTAAATGAAGCGGCGAAGAAGTATCCTGGTAACATGGATATCAGCTATTTTAAGGCCTATGTTCTTACATATTTGGGTGGCTTAGATGAGGCTGAAGAGATTTACCTGAATCAGGTCAAGGTTTCTCCAACTAGTTTTGCACATGCGAATCTGGGTCTCGTATACATGTTGAAGAGAGAGTACCTTCTGGCTGAAGAACAATTGTTAATCTCAAAGAAGTTAAGCCCAAGTGGAGATGGCTGGATTCTAAACTTGGCTGATAATTATCTACTTATGGGAAAAACAAAAGAGGCCGGCGAGCTTTATGAGAAAATCTTGAGCGATCGACAAGGAAAAAGTGATGTGAGAGACCTCATACCTAGGTCGCAAGCTTTTGCCCACTTGGGAGACTTAAAAAATGCTCTAAGGGAAGTTCGAAAGGCAAAAGAGATTGTACCGAGGAGCCCTGATGTGGCTTATACAGAAGCGCTTATTTTTACAAAAATGAAGGACTACTTGTCGGCAATCGTGGCTATTGAAAACTCGCTTGAATACGGAAATGATAAAATTTGGTTTTCTATGTCTTGGTTTGATGAGCTTTGTAAAGATCCGAATCATGGTGCGAAATTTACAAAGCTCACCGAGCTTAAATGTGAACCCTAACAAGGTTTAGCGTTGAATATTTCCTTTAGGATCTGGAGATTGGTAAATAGTTGTAGTCCCGTTTTCACTAACGTGGGCTGCAACAAAAGAAAAGCCAACGGTTTCGTCAAGATTCCCCAGGCTTTGAATGTAAGCCTTTAATACCTTGCCGTTGCCGCCAATTTCTGTTCTTACATCATGTAGAACATCGGCGGTATTCTCTTCGTTTTTACAGCTTTTGGTTCCTTCCATAGCAAAGCGCCAACCAGGTTTATTCATGGTGACTACTAATACACATAATTCCGATTGCTTTTGTAGCCATGAGGAGTTTTTATCAAAAACAACGGAGAAATCATCGGCATCTTGGCAATTTCCATTCTCGTCAATTTGGCTAAACTTCCACTCCCCAGCTACGTCACCATCGGGCAAGCTAGGCTCTAATGTGAAATTATGGATGCAGCCTTGGCCCTGAGGGACCTTAATTACTAATGTACTTGCAGTAGACATAAGAGTCTTCCTTTTGCTGTTATTTTTTTAGATCAGAGCAGCAGGGAGCCTACTTAGGCGGCGTCCCTGCGGCCATTACGAGTTATTACAGCCCCTTACAGTGGGCTGTAACAATTTGAGGAATAGTTAAAGTCTTTAACAAAGTTCTTTCACTATTGAGAGCAGTTCGTCTTTTGATTCAGCGATGCTTTCAACGGCTTCTTCGATTTGTTCTCGAGATAAGTGCAGCTCTTTTAATAGGCTGTCCTCAACCGGCAAGTTGGGGCCGTGGATAAGATTCTGTTTACACAGCATGGCTCTAGCGACATACACCAATTGAGCGTAAACAATTTGCTCATCTTCGGCCTGTGGCATGCCTTGTAAGCGTAAAGCAGCGACCACCTCAGGTGGCATATTCCATAGATCCATCAGCCAAGAGCTCAACTGATCGCGGCTGATTTTTAGCACGTGACGGTCAACGGCTTGATAAGGAATGTGTGGGTTAGCTTCTTGCAGGCGGCAAATGTCGCTGTAGTGAGGTGAAAATACTTCAGCCATTACCAGTGTGCCAAAGTTGCTGAGCAATCCTGACAAATAAGACATGCCAAAGCCAGGGCGATGCTCTCTAGGGATCTTGGTGACTAAGGCCTCAACCATGGCGGCGGTAAATACCGATTGATGCCAATAATGAGTAGAGCCGGCAGGCCCTTCTTGAGGCATGTTTAAGGTTTTTCCGAGTGCAAGGCCAAGTGCTAGGTTTAGCACCATGTCAAAGCCTAAAACCCTGACAATGGCATCGTGAATCGATTTAATTTTGCCGGGCGCTGAGTAGTAGGGGGAGCTGGCCCAGCTGACCACCTGTGCCGCTAAGCTTGGGTCCATCTCGACGATACTGGCTAGATCGGAGATGTCGGCATTGGGGTCTACCCGTAAATTGATAATGCGTTGTGCTGTTTCAGGCAGCGAAGGCAGTTCAAGTGTTTCTTCTAAACGTTGTTCGATGCGTCGCTTGGTAAAAGATTGCACGGATTGGGTAATGGCCGCTGCATCATCGACTAGAGCATCTGCGCTTATCGGCAAGCTAATATCGCCAATTTCGGCATCGTTCATGGCCAATTTGAAATCGGAGGTGCTGACGGCCAAAACTTCACCTAGGCTGCCAGAAGCTAGTAATAGCTGATCGGTTTGCAACAAGCTGGCATCCACGATGGTGGGCATTCCGGCGAGCTTTGGCAGTGCTGGAATATTTTGCAGCTTGTATTTATCGAACAGTAGCTGCAGGTCTTTTTGCTTGGTCGCGCGTAGATCTCTACCTAATATTTCATTGACGAGGCGAAGGTCTAACAATCGATCGGCGGGCAGGAGTGCCTGCAGTTGGCCAAGATTATCCTGCAAGATAGTGGCTCGCACGCGGCGACCGCTACCCGGGGGGAATTTGGCGCTAGCAATTTGATAGCCGATATTTTGAGTGTCCAGTTGTTCCATAACACTGGTAGGTACGCTAGACAATCTGACCTCCTTACGTCGTTGTGCAAAGCTGGCTTAGCAACGCATAGCCTGTCTTAAGATTTCGGCCTAAGTCCCTTAAACCTGAGCATATTCTTCAACTTGGCCTAACCAGCGTTGAATAATGGGATCTATCAGCTCGGGGTGCTCGGCGCTAATGTCCCTGGCTGTGTCGCGAATTCTCTTAATTAAGTTAGCATCTCGTTGCAAATCTGCCAGTTTAAACTGCATCTCGCCGGTCTGTTTTGTGCCGAGAACTTCACCCGGGCCCCTTAACTCCAAATCACGCTCTGCTATCTTAAAGCCATCATTGGTTTCGCGCATAGCGCTGAGTCGTGCGCGGCCATATTCTGAAAGTGGTTGCCCATACAACAGTACACAGTGGCTGGCTGTGCTACCACGGCCAACTCGGCCGCGCAGCTGGTGCAATTGGGCCAAACCGAGGCGCTCTGGGTTTTCAATGATCATTAGGCTGGCATTGGGAACATCAACACCCACCTCAATTACAGTAGTGGCGACCAGCACTTTAATCTCTCCAGCTTTGAACTGAGCCATTACCGTTTCTTTCTCGCTAGGTTTTAGGCGGCCATGAATAAGCCCGACGGCTAAACCACTGAGTTGCTGCTGAAGATCATTGGCAGTAACTTCCGCGGCCTGTGCTTCTAGGGCTTCTGACTCTTCGATTAAGGTGCACACCCAATAGGCTTGTCGCCCTTCTGAACATGCGGCTTTGACTCGGTCGATCACTTGCTGGCGTCGCTCGTTGGCTACCAGTGCTGTGCTGACTGGGCTGCGCCCGGGCGGCAGCTCATCAATCACCGAGATATCGAGATCGGCGTATGCGCTCATGGCCAAGGTTCGTGGTATCGGAGTTGCGGTCATCACCAGCTGATGGGGACGGCCTATGCCATGTTGCCCCTTGGCTCTTAAGGCCATGCGCTGATGCACGCCAAAGCGGTGTTGCTCGTCAATAATCACCAGGCCTAAGTCCGCAAATTCGACCTCATTCTGGAACAGTGCATGGGTCCCGACAATGAGTTGGTTTTCTCCGCTTATTGTTGCGGCTAGCTGTTCTTTGCGGGTGCTGGCCTTCTGCTTACCATTCAGGTGCCCTACTGTTACCCCTAAAGGTTCGAACCAATGGCTAAAGTTTTGCCGATGCTGCTCGGCTAAGATTTCCGTCGGTGCCATGAGAGCAACTTGGTAGCCATTTGCAATTGCTTGCAGAGCCGCTGCCGCTGCAACCAAGGTTTTACCCGAGCCAACATCACCTTGCACTAAGCGAAGCATTGGCACGGGTTTATTAATGTCGTGGCTGATCTCTTGAATTACACGCTCTTGTGCACCGGTTGGCTCAAAGCTGAGGCTGCTTAGGAAGCGTTCATGGCTTAATTCGTTGTCAGGGAGTCTTGGGGCTTGGCTAGCTTGAATCTTGTCTCGTACGCGCAGCAGGCTTAGGTTATGAGCGAGTAGCTCTTCAAAGGCAAGACGTTGCTGGTAAGGATGCAAGCCGTCCATGAGTAAATCTACGGCGGCGTCTACCGGCGGCTGGTGCAAATATCGAAGCGCTTCGGCTAAGCTAATATCGGCATTGCTGCTTGGTAATAGCTCGGGCACATTCTGTTTATTTACTTGCGGTAATAGCTGGCTGATTAGGCCTCTTAATCGAGATTGGGTAATACCTTCGCCAACCGGGTAAACCGGGGTTAGGCTATCGGGCAATACGAGTTGAGACTGCTCATCGTAGAACTCGTACTCAGGGTGATACATCTCTAACCCCGAGGAGCCTCGGCGTGCTTCACCATAGCAGCGTACATGGCTTCCGGGGGTTAGCTTAGCCTTTTGGCTGCCCGAGAAATGATAGAAGCGCAGGGTTAATGTGCCGGTGCCGTCTTGCAAGCGGCACATTAGGCTGCGTCGCCGCCCATAGACTACGTCGCTGGCTTTGATAATGCCTTGAATTACAGCGTTCTGGCCAGGTTGAAGGGCTCCGATCGGGGTGATTTTGGTGCGATCCAAATAGCGGCTGGGCAAATGGAACAGCAGATCTTGCAGGGTGTAGATATGCAGCCGGGCCAGTTTTTCGGCCAGCTGTTTGCCTACACCTTTTAGCGCCGTGATATGGATTTGGGCGAGGCTAGGTAAAGCCTTGTCACTCATCGCGTTTAGCGCTCCAAAATTGTACAAATGCCATGACCATCACAGATGGCACTGCGCAAGGCGTCGATGGCTTGGTGGCGTGGAAAGCTGGCACGCCAAGCAAGCCCTACGGTCCTGGTGGGTGCTGGGTCGGCGAATGGTCTTGTGGTTAATACGCCGGGTGCATAATAGCTGGTCCCAGCCGCAGATTGCGGCAGTACAGTAATGCCTAGTCCAGAGGCAACCATATGACGTAAAGTTTCCAGCGAGCTACCTTCGGTGGCCGCTTGTAGAGTATTACTGCTGTTATCAAATTTGGCTTGTAAGTTGGGGCAAGCTTCCAATATTTGATCGCGGAAACAGTGGCCCTCGCCAAGCAATAAAACATTGTATTCGTCTAGGTCACTGGGCTCGATATGAGTCTTTTCGGTAAGTGGGTGGTCGGTAGGCAGCAGAACTTCGAATGGCTCGTCATAGAGCGCTTGAGTAACTACATCGGCCTCGGTAAAAGGTAGCGCTACGATGATGACATCTAATTCGCCATTACGTAAGCGATGGCGCAAGGTGGCGGTGTACCCTTCTTCGATATACAGCGGCATCTGCTTTGCGCTGCGCTGCAGCTCGGGAATAAAGTGCGGGAATAGATAGGGCCCGATGGTAAAGATGGCGCCAATCTTTAGTGGGCTGGCCAACTGATCTTTGCCGGCTGTAGCAAGATCTTTAATGGCCGCGGTTTGCTCAAGGGCTATTTGTGCCTGGGCGACGATTTTCTCACCCAGAGGTGTTGGGTGGACTCGGGTCTTGCTGCGCTCAAACAAGGCGACATCTAACTCTTCTTCAAGTTTCTTTACTGCGATACTCAAGGTGGGTTGTGATACAAAGCAGCGTTCGGCAGCGCGCCCGAAGTGTTCTTCTTGCGCTAAGGTCACAATGTAGCGAAGCTCAGTTAAAGTCATGATTAAATCTCGCAGCAAACAAATAGATGATTTAGAATTTAACTATTAATGGTTTAAAGTCAATAGCTTTGTTTAAATCATCCAGTTGATTCTGCATTCTTGGAACTAAAATGAAAGAAACTCCTGAGCCTATTCGCCTCGCCGTGCTTGGCTGTGGCGATATCGGTCTACGTCTCATCAATAATCTGCAAGGCCAAGCCCGTGGTTATGCTTTTAGCCGCAGCCCAAAGAATTTACCTGATGGCTTTGAGTGGCATCAGGCTGATGCTGGAGATATACATAGCTATGGACAGCACCTTGCAGCGCTTGATGTGCTGCTAATCACGCTTACCCCAGCAGATCGAGGTGATGAAGCTTATCGCCTGGCCTATGTCGAACCTATACGCCAATTGGTGGAATATGCATCGACTCTTGATCGATGTCCGCTGCTGTTGTTTGTTTCGAGTACTGCCGTTTACGGGCAAGATGAAACAGCAACACTGGATGACGATTCAGTGGCTGTGCCTACAAGGTATAACGGTATACGAATGTTGGAGTCAGAGAATTTATTGGCGAGCAGTGGTTTGCCTCACTGTTGTGTGCGCTTTTCGGGCATTTATGGCCTAGAGCGCAAGCGCTTATTCTCAAAACTCGTGCAAGAAGTACGCGAAGAGAAAAATTACATCGATAATGATGCACACTGGGGGAACCGTATTCATATCGAAGACTGTGTGGCAGTGCTAGAGCATGTAATAAAGATGCCGAACGCGCAGCGTGAAGCCATGTATTTGGCGAGTGATACCGAGCCATCTTTGCGTGGCGAGATTAAGAGCTATTTAGCGTCCTTATTACCCTCAGAGTTGCCGGCGAGATACAGTTGCAATTCGGCCACAGGTAAAAAACTCTTTCCAAAACGCTTATTAGCCTCGTCATATGAGTTTAAATACCCGAGCTATCGCGAGGGTTATCAAGCTCAGCTTGAAGAGTACTTGGCACCTTAAAAAACTAAGCCCACATCTAAAAAGGAAGTTTTAGTGAGTAATAGCATTCGCCTGAGTGAAAGAATAAGCAGTATCGATACTATTCGAGGTTTTGCCTTACTAGGTCTTTTGACAATGAACCTAGTGGGCATGTCGATGCCGATGGCTGCGTATTTAAGCCCTCTGGCTTTTCGGGCGGACGAGCCGCTCAATGATGTTATCTTTTCGGTGTTTTTTATTTTTGCTGACCAAAAATTTATGGGAATGTTCTCGCTATTATTTGGGGCGAGCATTTTGCTGCTGATTGAAAGGTTACAGGCGAAGGGCGAAAAAACGCTGGGATTACACTATCGCCGCAACTTTGTATTGCTATTGATTGGCTTATTGCATGCCGCTTTTTTGTGGGAAGGCGATGTGCTCATGATTTATGGCTTTTGTGCTCTATTGCTCTACCCCTTGCATAAGAGCTCCCCCTGGGTGTTGGCCACCATTGCTTTTGTTTTACTGGCTGCGGCGGGCTATAGCGCAGGGGGCATAGATGAAACAATGACGCATATGGATGCTGAAGCGCTGGCTAATATTAAAGCCTACCTTCAGCCTACTGCGGAGGCTATTGCCGAGCTTAAACAGAATTACTCGGGAAGCTTTCAGGAAGTTTTAGATTTTCGCTTAGGCTTAGAGGAAGAAGACGAGGCAGGCACTATAGAAATTGATTTGATCATTGTGCTTTCTAGCTTTTATCGCGCACTTGGCATGATGTGCCTTGGGATGGCGCTTTATAAATGGCAGTATTTGCAAGGCAAATTGGCGCTGGCTATCTATAAAAAAGTATCTATAGCCGGGATGGCTGTTGGTTTGCCTTTGGCCTTAATGGCTTGGTACTTAGGGCAATCAACGTCATGGAGTGTGGAAAGTTACTTTGCCTATTGGGGCATTATGCCGCTCAATATTTTGGCTTCAGTCGCTTTGGTGATGGCTTATGTTTCGGTAATTATCTTGTTGTGTCGTTATCAATGGGCTATGCCTTTTCAAAAGAAGGTTCAGGCGTTGGGTCAAACCGCTTTAAGCAATTACTTACTGCAGTCTTTAATTGGGACCACGATAATGTACGGCTATGGTTTCGGCATGTGGGGTGAGCTTGCTCGTTGGCAGTTGGTATTGCTGATGTTGGCAATTTGGTCGCTACAACTTTATTTGGCGCCGTTATGGTTGCGTTACTTCCGCCAAGGCCCAGTGGAATATATTTGGCGATGCTTGAGTTATCTATCACTGCCAGCAATACGCCGATAAATCATTTTTCAAGCTTGGCGGATTCATCGATCCGACCAAGCTTGAAGGTTTATTAATATCGAAAATTTAATCGGGTTGTTAGTTGATAGCTATTTAGTTAATAGCCACTTAGTTGATAACGACGCGGTGCAAAATTCTTTCATGCCCTTCGTAGCCGCCATTAGCTTTGTGTAATACGGACCGGTTGTCCCACATAACTAACATACCCGCTTCCCACTCATGGCTATACTGAAATTCTGCTCGAGTTTGCCAGTTATATAAATCTTCCATGAGTTTTTGCTCTTCTTCTGGGCTAGTATCTTCGATTCCCACAATGTAGCCAAAGATAGTACCGAATACTCCTTCTTTGCCGCTTTCTGGATGCTTACGGATTATGGGGTGAGTTTCAACATCATAGGCATCTTCGGAATAGAGGATCTTCATCCCGCGCTTGGCATCTTTTTCACGTTCGCCATATAAGCCATCTGGAGCATAAGCCAACTTAGCGGAATGCTGAGCGATCTTACCTTCCAGGCGCTCACGCAAATCGGCTGGCATCTCCTCTAGCACCTTATGCAGATTAATGAAGTCCGTATTGCCACCAACTGGCGGGATTTTCAAACCGTACAAAATAGTGCCTGCTGGGGGTTCGGCGCGAAAGCTCCAATCGCTGTGCCAGGCATCAGCAAAAATAGGCGTGGTTTCGTCAGCGGCTCGGCGCAATTCTGCGACATATTTGCGCCCTTCGATGGGAGGGAAGTAAGGGTCGCCTGCAAAGCTACCAAAATATTGGCTAAAGCGTTCTAAATCGTCATCGCTAAGTTCTTGCTGGGGAAATACAAGGACATGATGCTCTAACCAGGCAGCCCTAAGTTGCTCGACTTGTTCTTGGCTTAATTCTTGGCTGAGGTCCACCCCTTCTACGCTTGCTCCACAAGCGCCATTGGATTTAGTGATCTTCATGCTTGCTCCTGTTTATTGTTATTAAGTGGGTTCTATTGTTGCCAAAAAATCTCGAAATGCCATTGACAGCGGATGTACATAATTGACACTTTGCGACTAAAATAAAGGCGCAATCGGTAGTCTT
The DNA here is from genome assembly GCA_025800365.1 of Cellvibrionaceae bacterium. Lineage (GTDB taxonomy): Bacteria > Pseudomonadota > Gammaproteobacteria > Pseudomonadales > Cellvibrionaceae > Pseudoteredinibacter. Next base: position 84,361 of record JAOXRT010000131.1, read on the forward strand.
TGCTTAAAGGTGAATCAATGCGACATTCCCATATCAACAGTTTATGGATTAAGGGCATATTGGCGAGCTTCAAGCAGCTTGGGCTCCCTATGGCCAAGCTGCTTGATGGCCTGTACCCAGAAGGACGCCTGCCTGAAGATCAACTAGGTGCGCTGGAATTGGGCGCAGCGCGCACGCTGTGGCACCGGGCTGAGGAGCTATCAGCCAAGCAATGTTTAGGTGTACATATTGGTATGTTACAAAATCTTAGGGCCAGCGGTGTGCTGATGCCGATTTGTCTGCATAGTCCCACACCCCTAAAAGCTTTTGAACACATTGCCAAGTTCCAGGGCTTAATCAGTGATAACGGTGTATATCGTATAAGGACAGAAACTGAGGCTGGTCTGATCTACTGTGACTACATCCCTAGCGCTCATAGTATTCCTCCAAATAGGCAGCAGTTGCTCTCGATTCTCACTGGAACCATCATGCTGTTAAGAGCCATTAGTCCAGAAGATCCACTTGTGGCTATGAAGGTCCAAAAGGATCTGGCCTTGGAAGAAATAGCTGAGCTGCTAACCTTGGCTGTGCAATCAGCCGGCGAGTACTCCTGTCTCATCTTAAGTTTGGAGAAAATGAATTTAGCTATCGAAGGGCGCGATGAGCACCTCTACGAAATTAATTTGGCATATGCCGAGGGGATGGTGAGAGCGAAGCTTGAAAGTCAGTCGATTAAAGAGCAAGTAAAGCAGCTTATCGAGCAGAAAGTTCCCGCTGAAGTTAGCCTTGAAGAAGTGGCGGAGAGGCTGGGAGTAAACAAGCGGGTGTTACAGCGTTCCTTAGCTGAGCAGGGTAGCAGTTTTAGAAAACTAAAAGAGAGTCTGCTTAAGGAAAAGGCGCTTGATCTATTAATAAACAAAAGACTCGAGATATCACTTATTACCCAAGAATTGGGTTACTCAGAAGTCAGTGCTTTTCAGCGTGCGTTTAAATCGTGGTTTGGTTCTAGCCCGAAGCAGTTTCGGGATACTGCTGTTATCTAATTTAGGCTCTCATAATCCTCTGCTGATGGTTGATCATCGGGTTTTTGTTCAGCTGTCAGGGGGTTCGCAGCAGGTAGGTTTAAATGTTTTCTAAAAAAGCTGTCGAGTTGTGAATATAATTCGTAATAACTTTGTAAGCGGCTAAACCCGTGAACCTCTTCGGGTAGAAGAAGGTATTGCGCCTCTTTACCATGCTCTTCTAGTACATAACGCATACGATAAAAATGCTCTTTATCTACAACTCTGTCTAATTCTCCCTGGGCGAGAAAGACTGGCACTTGAAGTTTCTCGGCGAGATAGACCGGTGAATGCTTGGCGAGCTCTTCCTGTTGCTGTTGAGGATCTCCGACAAAGTCCTTGCGCCACTTTAAGATACTTTCTGAGTTATTCGCATCATTGTTATACATCAAGCTAATATCGGTTACGCCAACATACGACGCTGCACACTTAAAGAGTTCTGGTGAGCGGATAGCGCTCATCAGTGCGGAGTAGCCACCATAACTACTTCCGTAAATACAAACCTTGTCACCATCTACCAAGCCTTGATGGATCACTTCGCGGACTGCGGATTCAATATCATCTTCGATTAATTTTCCCCACTGTTGCTTTCCTGCTTCGATGAACTTCCGTCCATAACCAGAAGACCCTCTGAAATTCGGACGTAAAACAGCGTAGCCCAGGCTGGCAAGAAACTGAACATGAGGATCATAATCTGCGGAGGATCGAACCGAAATTGGACCGCCATGGGGCATTACAATTAAAGGAGCCTTAACTTCTTTATAATTTGCAGGGAGCGTGAGATAGCTCTCTATCGTCAAACCATCGCTTGAATTAGAGCTGATTGCCTGGGTGTCGCCGAGTTGAAATTGACTGAGCCAGGGTTGAGTATCTGCAAACTCCGTTAGCTCCCATTTTCGAGTATCAAAAAGATAAAATATTCCAGGGTTTTTCCCGTCTCTTTTTAAGGCGATAACTATCTTGTCATTTAAACTGCTATCTACTACCCAGATGTTGGGAGTATTAAGGTCTCGCTTTAAGCTTTCGCTAAGAAAATCACCCAGCTCGTTCATATAGTGACGGCGATGGTTGCCATCCTGGGTATAACTAGCAAACAGAATGCTATCGCGCTTTTTGTTGAGTTCGACGGATTCAATATCATAACCTGGAATTTTGAGTAAAACTTCCGTAAAGCTCTGGCTGGCTATATCAAAGTTTAAAAGTTCAACAAAGTCTCTCTCATGATTGCTTAGCACCATAAGCTGATCCTTGTCATCATCAAATAGGATCGGTCTAAATGTACTGTGTTTTCTCCCCTTCCAGATTAGCTCCCAGCGCTTGCTTTCATCAGGTCGAAACCAAACCATTGTGGCCCCATGTCTGGGTGAGGAAAATCCAATTCGCAGTTTCCCAGAGGTATCACTTAGCCAGTGCTCTGCATTCGGAGCTAGGCGGTTTAATTTGTATCGATTACGAAGTTGGCCGCTAATGTTGCGGGCCGACAGGTTTAAGTTGTATAAGTAAGATTTTTTCTCCAAAAACTGCTTTACTAAAACTCTATCTTCTCTATATGGAAGGGTATCGACAACAATCGCATTATCAATTAGTGGGCGCTGATAAATATTACTTAATTGATTATCAATGAAGTTTAGAGAAAGTTGTGACAGTGATTGCTGAAAATTGCTATTGGTTCTATTGATAACAATAGTGTCGTTATCTATCCAGTTGTAGTGATTTATTTCAGCTGCTTGATCGTTCAATAGAATTTGTAGGCTGTCTTCTTGCAGGTTCAATAACATTAAGCGCTGCCCTTCTTCTAATCGTTCTAAATAGGTAATCAAAGATCCTTCTGGATTACTGTCAATAGAATAATAGAGCGAGCTTTGGAAGATATCTTTTGCATGTTGATAGGCAGTGCTATCAATATGATCAGCGCGTGCAATTTTAAATGCAGAAGAAAAAACAAGGAAAATAAAAATACCAAAAGAAGCGAATTTATTCATATTTATCGATCTTCCGGAGATTCCACTAACAAATCTAAAAAAGGATCAGGGTATGATCCTGTAAAGATTAGCGGGTATTTTTTACTTATCAGTTGACAGCAATCTTGGATGTGCTTGAAAGCCTGGCTGCTTCTGTTGCGAAAGTTAAAGTCAGTGTGTTGATCACTATACATTTCGCTGATCAGATGCCCCGCATAAGATGTTCGATTTTCTTGAACATCAATATAGTAGTCGAAGTTAAGGATCTCCCAATAAGCAGAGTTTTTTTCTTCGTCGCTATAGACTTGGCTGTAGTAGTAACGCCCAGCGGGCACCGCTAGCAAACGGTAGTTATTCCCAGCTTGAAGTTTATCAATGCTGAGGCTCGAAAATACCTTTGGGCCTTTTAACAGAATTTTCTTCGGAGGTGTTCCGAGTGATTCCACTGCAAGCAACAAATAACCATAACCGCTTTTGAGGGTAGCGTCGGGGGTAAGCTGCTGTGCTTTGAGCTCTGAACTTACCACGGCTCCCAAAAGGGCTAGGCTAAATATGGTCTTGCATAAAGATATCATTAGGACTGGCTAAACAGTGACAGAAGCCTTGAGTTTACCGTGATATCTTTACCGGGGCAATTTACCTGATGGTTAGGCGATAGGCCCCGTGTGGGGCCATTAGGGAGCTTACTTTCGAAGCACAGTAGGCTGGGGAAGCTCTAGACTTTTTCGGAAAAATGCATCTAGGGAACTGTAAAGCTGTTCGTAGCTTTCTAGATACTTAAAGCCATGCTCTTCTTTTTCAAGGAATAGTGTTGTGGCTGGGTTTCCAGCTTTAGCCAGCTCTGATTTCATTCGATAGTAATGCTCAATGTCCACCACATCGTCTCGCAAGCTGTGCGCTAGAAATACTGGCTGTTTTAGCTGTTTGGCCAAATACACTGGCGAGCGTTGCAGCAAGTCGGCCTGCTGTTTTCTGTGGTCCCCATAATAGGTCTTAATCCATTGTAGGTTCCCTTCCCCTAAAGATCGAAAGTCGTTTTCAAGCATTAGGTTGATATCGGTTACGCCAACATAGGAAGCGGCGCATTTGTAAATATCCGGTCGGCGAATGGCACTAATCAATGCTGAGTAACCACCATAGCTGGCGCCGTAGATACAAATTCTGTTGGCATCGACTAGATTGCTATCGATTACGGCTTGAGTAGCAGAGTCAATATCATCCTCGATCAGTTTGCCCCACTGTTGTTTTGCGGCCTCTTTGAACTCCTTACCATAACCCGCTGAACCACGGTAATTGGGGTGCAGGACTGCATAGCCTAGGCTGGCTAGGTATTGAGTCTGCATATTGAATTCTCTGCTAGAGCGGACATTAACGGGTCCGCCATGCGGAACGACAATTAATGGAGGTTTGCTTTCTTTGCTGTTTGCAGGAAGCGTTAGAAAACTTTCGATCTCCAGCCCATCACTGGATGTGGATGTTATTCTTTCGCTTTTGCCCAATTGAAACTTTGACATCCAAGGCTTGGTCTCAGTTAAAATGCTGAGCTGAACCCTGTCGGACTCAAACAAGTAATAGACACCAGCTTGGCGGCTGTTAGTTTTCAAGGCTAGGACGGTAGAGTTGTCAATGCTCTTATCGACCACCCAAAAATCTCGAGCATTTAAGTTTTTATTTAGGTGCTTCTTTATGAAACTACCTAGGTCGGTAAAGTATTTTTGCCTAACTATTCCGTTTTCAGTGTAGGAGGCGTATAGGATATTGTCTCTTTGTTGATTGCGAACAACATTGTCGATATCTCTACCTTCTACTTTAAACACTGTCTCACCAAAAGTTTTGTCTGCCAAATTGAACTTGGTGAGCTCTATAAAATTCTTATCATGGTTGTTAAGAACTAGTAATTGATTTTTATCTTCAAGGAATAATACGGGCTTGAAACGAGTGTCTTTAGTCTTGTTCCAAATTTCGACCCAGCGCCCCTTTTTGGGCTCCTTGTACCATACTATGTTTTTACCTTCTTTGATTGCCTGCATTACCTTAAGCTGTCCGTTTGAATTGAACAGCCAGCTATCTGCATCTGGCGCTAGTCGATTTAATTTCTTTTTGCCGCCTAGCTGGCTACTGGTGTTTTTCGCAGATAAATCTATTTTGTAGATATTGGGGTAGCGCTCACCGACACTATAGTATGCTATAGCTATCTTATCTTGCAGATTGCTCAGCGGATCCAGTAGGTATGCGTTATCGAGAATTAACTTTTGTTTAACTTCTTTTAGAAGCCCATCGCTGTATATAAAGTCAAATTTGTAAAGTGATTGGCTGTGTTCCTGGTATCGCACAGTCAAGACCATAGTGTCTTGGTCAATCCAGTCGTAGCTTTTTACTCTGTCGAGCTTATCAATATACACCACTTGCATATTGTTGCTGTCTAAGTCGAGTAGGCTAAGTTTCTTATCTCCGTTTTTGTCATGTTCGAAAAAGCTAACTCGCCTCCCGCTTGGATCGATTTTGGGTGACGAATACTGAGGGTTTTGGAAAAACTCCTGTGCATGCTTGTGGGATACAGAAAGCTTTTTTTGTTCGCTAGCATGCGCTACAACGCACAAGCACAAAAGGAAAACAGCAAATATATTCTTCATGCTTAGTTGCTCCCTTTTTCTTGTGCGAATTTTAAGTAGGGGTCTGAGACCAAACCTGTGTAATCTAGTTTGTATGAATTGAGTAGCTTGGAGCAGCAATTTGATAAGTGCTCGAGGGCTAGGCTAGAGCGATTTTTCATTCTAAAGTGAGCGATATCTCCAAAACCCAGCTCAGTGATTAAGTGCCCGCCATAATTAATTACTCCAGGTTTCACTGTAATGGTGTGCTCTTGATCTTCTATATTCCAATAAGCATCTTTTAGCAGTTTATTTTGATAGATCTTGCTAAATGTATATTTTCCTGGAGCTACGCTGATTAATTTGTATTGATCCCCAGGGACAATATCGGTCATGCTTTCGCTTGATAATAGGCCGTCACCTTTGAGCATTATTTTATGGGGCACGACATCGTGCACATGTACGGCTAGCAATAAATACGCTTCATTGCTGCCAAGATTCGGTACGTTTTCTGAGCTGGTGGAATTGTTTGAGTAGGTGAGCAATATACTTGTTAGAACAAGGCATAACTTCTGTGCAGACATAAAACATCCTTATTGTGCAAACAGCAGGAAAGCTTGCTTGGAGCACTAGACTTCCCTGTCTAGAGAAATACTTATACGACTAAAATACCATCAGCTTCTATCAAGGAATCTTTCGGCAACTGGCTAATGCCGATAGCTGCTCGTGCTGGGTAGGGCTGTTCAAAATACTGGGCCATCACTTCGTTTACGATTGGGAAGTTGCCCAAGTCTGTAAGGTAGATGTTTAGCTTAACAATTTGCTGGATGCTGCCGCCAGAGGCTTCGCATACTGCGGATAAATTTTTAAAAACCTGATGCGCCTGGGCTTCAAAATCACCTTCTACCAAAGTCATGGTTTCTGGGATCAACGGGATTTGGCCTGATAGGTAAACGGTGTTGTTAACCTTTACGGCTTGCGAGTATGTGCCGATTGCTGAAGGCGCGTTACTGGTTTCTACAATAGAACGATTTGGCATGGTCTTTCTCAAATGGTTTTTAACTTACTAATTTTTGCTGCGAGTCAGCTTGATTACCGAGTGCATATTGCGTACCCGGCGAATAACGTTGGCGAGGTGAACGCGGTTTTGCACACCGATACAGAGCTCAATCACGCTGTTGTGGGCATCGCGCTCATCGACATTGATGCGCTCGATATGGGCGCCGGCTTCAGCCATGCGATTGGCAAGGCTGGCAATGATTCCGCGCTGGGATTCTACTTCCACCTTAATATCAACTAAGAATTCGCCACTGACATTAGGAGCCCAGTTTACCAAACTGATTTTCTCTGGAGAGTGACGCAGTTCTGCAATATTGTTGCAGTCTTCTACGTGCACCACTAATCCTTTACCGGCACTTAGGTGGCCGATAATTGGATCGCCTGGGATTGGGCGACAGCAGCGGGCAAAGCTAATCAGCATGCCTTCATCGCTGTCGATCATTAGTGGTGAATGAATATTTGTGGCTTTATTGTCCTCGGCGTCTTGCTGCAGAATGTTTGCGACAGCATTCGCCAGGCGGTTACCAAGGCCGATATCTTCCAGTAAGGCTTCCATATTGTTCATATGGGTTTCGTCTAGAAGTAATTGAATCTGATCTTCAGAAAGCTCGTCTAGGCGGGTATTAATATTTGCCAGAGCTCGACCCAATAAGCGCTCACCTAGCTCGATAGATTCATGGTGGCGCTGATTCTTCAAGAAGTGACGAATAGAGCTGCGTGCCTTACCTGAAGTGGTGAAGTTCAACCATGCAGGGTTGGGCTGTGCACCTGCGGCGGTAATGATTTTAACCTTTTCACCGCTCTTTAATGGCTGTGATAAAGGTGCAAGGCGATCATTAATTCGGCAAGCGACACAGCGATGCCCTACCCCGGTGTGAACCGCATAAGCAAAATCAACCGCTGTTGCTCCAGAGGGTAAGCTGATAATTTTGCCTTTGGGGGTAAATACATAAACCTCATCTGGGAAGAGGTCGATCTTAACGTTCTCGATAAACTCTAATGAATTACCGGCCTGTTGTTGAATTTCGAGTAGACCTTGCACCCATTGTCTCGCCCTAGCCTGGTTACTAACTGGGCTATCTTCGTCGGCTTTATAGAGCCAGTGCGCAGCAATACCTGTGTTGGCTAGCTCGTCCATTTCCTTGGTGCGAATTTGTACTTCAATGGGTACACCGTGCATGCCGACCAATACGGTATGCAGCGATTGATAGCCATTAGCTTTAGGGATTGCGATGTAGTCTTTAAATTCGCTAATTACCGGCTTATAAAGATTATGCATTACCCCTAGCACGCGATAGCAGGTGTCTACATCTTCAACAATAATGCGAAAGGCATAGACATCCATAATTTCGCGGAAGGATTTCTTTTTGGCGCGCATCTTTTGATAGATGCTGTAGAGGTGCTTTTCGCGGCCGAGCACTAATGAAGCGATGTCTTCTTTTTCAAGGCGCGTCTCAATCGCGCTTTGGATATTCTCGACCAGCTCTTTGCGATTGCCTCTGGCCTCTTGCAATGCGGCCTGTAATCGTCGCGCTCGCAGCGGATACATGGCTGAGAAGCCGCGATTCTCAAATTCGATTCGCATATCGTTCATGCCCAGGCGGTGAGCGATAGGGGCATAGATATCTAGGGTTTCTGTGGCGATGCGTCGCATCTTTTCTGAAGCCAGCGCTCCCAGGGTGCGCATATTATGTAAGCGATCGGCCAGCTTTACTAATATCACGCGGATATCGTTGGCCATGGCCAGGGCCATTTTTTGGAAGTTCTCGGCCTGTTTTTCTTCGCGGGAGCCAAATTCAATTTGGGTAAGCTTACTCACCCCGTCTACCAGCTCGGCCACGGTATCGCCAAATTGATTGGCCAGTGCCTTTTTAGGGATGCCGGTGTCTTCAATAACGTCGTGCAGCATGGCGGCCATCAGGCTTTGATGGTCCATATGCATCGAGCTTAGAATTGCTGCAACAGCCAGTGGGTGAGTTACATAAGGCTCACCACTACGACGGGTTTGGCCGTCGTGGGCTTGCTCGGCATAGTAGTACGCGCGTCGGACTAAGTTGATCTGCTCTGGATCAAGATATGATGAGAGTCGATTGCTGAGGGACTCAATGGTTTGCAAATTAGGCTCCAGTAACTCAAGAACCCCGTAGATAGATCACATCACACGGCGGCCAGAAAACAAAAAAGCTAGGGCGTTAGCTCTTGCTAACGTGCCTAGCTTTAAAAGTAACACATTCTGTGGCTATTAACAGCCGGAGGTCAGTGCCAAATTACGCTTTTGTTTTACAGCTCGATGCCTGGCTCTTGCATAGGCATGATTGGCATTTCATCTTGCTCATCTTCTTCAACATCGAACATGGCAGGATCGATCAAACCTTCTTCGATTTCGCGCAGTGCGATAACGGTAGGCTTGTCGTTTTCTTCTGGAACCATAGGCTCTTTACCCTGCACCGCGATTTGACGCGCGCGCTTGCTGCCAACAATTACCAGTTCAAAACGGTTATCAACGTGGTTGAGGCAATCTTCAACGGTGATACGTGCCATTAGTCTTTCCTATTCAAATTTGCCCAACATTTGGGCCTTTAGCAAAAATCATCTACCGCTGAGTTATAGCCTGAATGAGGTATTTTTGCAAAATACCCGGCTAAGTTAGAGCCATAGATATAAAAAAGGGGCGCTAGTGTACGCATTTTGACCAGCTCAGGCAAGAGCTGGCCTGTATTTGCGCTTATTTTAGCAATTCTTGCAGTAGCTCTTTATGGCGATGCTGTTGCTTCGCTTGGCGCAGTCTTTGTCCACGCAAAATAGCCTTAAATTCGATCAAAGCTTGATCAAAGTCGTCATTAATTACCACGAAATCGGCTTCTACATAGTGGCTCATCTCACTAACAGCTTCGGCCATACGACCATCAATGATGCTGTCATCGTCTTGTCCGCGGCCGGTTAAGCGTTGGCGTAACGCTTCCTGGCTTGGTGGCAAGATAAATATGCCCAGTGTGTCAGGCATTAAGCGCTTTACTTGCTGGGCACCCTGCCAGTCGATTTCTAAGATTACATCACCGCCTTTGGCTAAAGTCTCTTCTACCCAAGCCTGTGAGGTGCCGTAGTAGTTACCGAATACTTCGGCGTGCTCTAAAAAGGCACTTTCGCCTAACATCGATTGAAAATCATCTTTGCTAACAAAGTGGTAGTTGACGCCATTTTCCTCGCCTGGGCGCATTGCCCGCGTGGTATGGGAAATGGACACCTGAACATCGGCCAGGGAATCGATTAAGGCCTTTACTAGGCTAGTCTTGCCAGCACCTGAAGGGGCGGAAACGGTGTATAGAGTGCCGCTCTTGCTCATGTAAAATCTCGTACTATTAAGCGTGGGTAAGGTTTTATAAGGTATATTGCTATTTTAACCTAAGCCTTAGAGCCTTGCTCGCTTTGTTGAGGGCTTAGCAGCCAATTAGAGATATTGAGGGTAGCTCATGAAATGGCGAGACAGTCGTCGCAGCGATAATGTTGATGATCAGCGCAATAATTCACCGTCCCAGTTTGGCGGTGGTGGCTCGATAGCGAACTTCTTGCCCATTATTCGTATGCTGATCGGCACTAAGGTGGGCAGAATCGTATTGGCTGTTGGCGCGATTGCTTATTTTCTGGGCTTTAATCCTTTGAGTTTATTGCAGCCGGGTCAACAAGGCTTTAGTCAGGCTAAGGTACAAAACAGCCAGGAAGATAATTTGCGGGCTGACTTTGTAACCGCAGTACTCGGGCAGACTGAAGATGTTTGGGGCGCAATATTCCAACAGAGCTTCGGCAAAGCCTACCCGCAACCGCGCCTAGTGTTATTTCGAAATGGCGTGCGCAGCGCCTGCGGCCAAGCTTCCTCAGCTATGGGGCCGTTCTACTGCCCTGCCGATAATAAAGTGTATTTAGACTTGGGTTTTTTTGATGAATTGGCCCGTCGCCATGGCGCCCCTGGTGACTTTGCCCAAGCTTATGTTATCGCCCATGAGGTAGGACATCATTTGCAAAATGTATTTGGTGTTCTTGATAAAACTCATCAAGCTAAACGCCGCCTCAGCAAAACAGAGGGCAATGCCCTGCAAGTTCGGGTAGAGCTGCAAGCTGATTGTTATGCTGGTGTATGGGCGCACCATGCACAAAAACAACAGCAGATATTGGAAGCCGGTGATGTGGAAGAGGCTCTGCAAGCGGCCAGTGCAATTGGCGATGATACTTTGCAAAAACAAGCTCAGGGTTATGTAGTGCCTGATGCCTTTACACATGGTTCATCCGAGCAAAGAATTCGTTGGTTTAAAAACGGTTTGCAGCAAGGCAGCTTGCAGAGTTGCGATACTTTTAAAGCGGCGAAGTTGTAGTCTTTTCTTGGGTCAGAACCAAAAAGGTTCTGACCCGTTTGTTATGTAATTTATAGATGCGATTCCGCGTACTCGGCCAAGATCGATCGAGGTACGCCCTGCAATTGAATATTTCCGCCCTGTTGAAAGCCTTTAAAACGCTCACTCAGATACGTTAATCCCGAACTGGTTGCATTGAGATAGGGGGTGTCAATTTGAGCAAGATTCCCCAAGCAAATTACTTTCGAGCCTGAGCCTGCACGAGTAATAATGGTTTTAATTTGATGGGGCGTTAGGTTTTGACACTCATCAATTAAAATCAAGCTATGTTGAAAGCTACGGCCGCGAATATAGTTCAGAGACTTAAAATGCAAAGGTACTTTGTTGAGTACATAATCAACGCTGCCCGAGCAATCTTCGTCATCACAGTGCAAGGCTTCTAAGTTGTCTGTAATAGCGCCCAGCCAGGGTTCCATTTTTTCTGCTTCAGTACCTGGTAAAAATCCGATGTCTTCATCTAAGCCTTGGGTTGAGCGAGTGGCAATAATCCTGCGATAGTATTTATTAGCGACGGTCATTTCTATTGCAGCAGCCAAGGCTAAAATAGTTTTTCCGGAACCCGCTGAACCCGTTAGATTAACAATATGTACATCGGGGTCGAGTAATAAGTTTAAGGCGCAGGCCTGATAGATATCCCTAGGCTTTAAGCCCCAAGCCTCGGTTTCCATTAATTGATGTTGGTCTAGGTGTAATAGCTGAACTTCTTCTTCACTTACCTCCAGCACTCTGCCTACAAATCCTTGCTCGTCTAGAACAAACTGATTGGGTGTGCATTCTTGTAAAATTTGGCAGCGTTTTAGATGATGGATGGTTCGTCCTAATTCCTGCAGAGTGTCGACTTGCTGAATTTGATCCCAGAAGCTGCCCGAGAATTCCAAGAAACCTTTGTTCAGCTTTTCAATATCGGTAACAAGTTGATCGTTATGGTAGTCCTCAGCTTCGATCCCGCAACCTTTAGCTTTTAAGCGCATATTGATGTCTTTACTGATAAGCACAATATGTTCTTCTGGGTTCTGGCGCTGTAAAAAATAGATATCGTTGAGTATTTTATTGTCGTTGAGGTGAGTGGGTAATGTGCTAACACCTTCCGGTGTCTGTTGCATGATAATGGATAAGCTACCAAGCTCTGGGCTTTTTTCCCCGCGCTTGATGGGAACGCCAGCTTCGATTTCGTCTAAATCGGCACGGCCTAGAATTTTGTCCAGCTCTCGAATGGCCTGCCGGCAATCGGCAGCGACAGCGTTGCGACCACTTTTTAAAGAGTCCAGCTCTTCAAGCACGGTCATTGGGATGGATATTTTATGTTCTTCGAAGTTCAGTAGTGCAGTTGGATCGTGAATTAAAACATTTGTATCTAATACATAGCGAGTGTTTTTTGTTTTTTGTGTATTCCTAATGGTCAACAGCGATTCACCCATATGTAATCCCTTTTTTAGTGGAGTGGGAATGACTGAGCTAATTCGGCAGTTTAGCTTGCTTAGCAAAGCCACCTTTGATTTTTATAACAGTATTAAGTGATTAAAACTAGGGCTTAATCGTGACGGTTTTTTTAAATTTTAGAAGTTGAATGAAGGTGGGAGGGGTGACGGGAACCCACAATATTTCCACCTTTGAACGCCTTTGGCAAGCGCTTTGCGAAATAAATTTTGCTAAATTTTTAAGTGTGAAAATATGCTAGATAAATCAGCTGGTTAGAGCTATCAAACCTAAAATTGTAGAATTACCATTGTGGGGTTTATAGCGATGAAATCGAGGGTTTGGCCTAGAATTATTGGGGAAAAACTTTATTGAGCAAATAGTTAAACTGACAGGCGGCCAAGTATCAAATGCCTTGGCCGCCTGAAAATCACTTAGGCGCTGAGGGCAGCGTTATTCTCTTGGCCGAGTTTGTACATGGCCTCTTCGGTTACATCATAGACAATGACACAGATATGATTGACTTCTCCAGTTGTGGATACCAGTGGAATAATGGTCGTGTTCTGGTACATATGAGGCGCCGTGCAGGTAATTGGGCGATAGGTTTTGAATTTAAATAGATAAGGTCTTTGTTCCCAACTGCTAAATGCACTACTTTGAAGCAAAAATACCGATTCGGCTTTGCTGCGAAATCGAGCTTCGTCAATCTCCGGAAACAACTCAAAGAGATTTTTGTCTTTGGTGGAATTAGGGTGGTGCCCGCTGTGGTTTTCCATAAAGCCATTCCACAGTTGAATGCTGTAATCTTTATCCAAGACCGCAAGGCCAACATCGACATTCTGCAAAATATCGATATACCAATAAAACTCTTTTAATTGATCATCTTGTTCGATCATGATGTTTAGTCGTCCAATAAATAAGATGCGTGATGCGCCAAATGCGGAATGCTATCTTCGGTAAAAAACAGTAGTAGGTCGCATTTGATTGGATAATCTTCAATGGCGTAACTCAGCTCGATTGCTAAGGTGCGTTGCCAGGCTTGGTTTTTGGTTTCTAGCAGCTGGCTTACATCACAGTGCTGGCCTAACACTACTGGGGCGCCGCGACTGAAATGTAAATCGAGCTGTTCGGCTAAGCCTTTTAAATAGGCCCCTACTAAGATATTGGATATATCCATCAGCACCTCGAGTTCGGCGCTGTCATCAAGTTGCCCTTTGTAGTTCAGCAATGCGGCCATATCACCAAAGCTGGAGTCGTTTAAAATCAGCAGCGCTTCACCGCTAATCCCTGAGCCTATAAAGCCTTGGCACACTCCAGAGGTTTCATCAAAATCTTCTACTGAAGCAAAGGCCATGCAGAGCTCGCTGACTTCGATGAGGTTGACGTTGGGTATGGGCAGTTCTACAAAAACTTTCAATAAGCGAGCCAGCATGTCGCCTGCTTGCCCCATGGCGACATTGGAAACCTCCTGAAGGCAATCACGTAATTGCGGGTCTAATTCCGTTATGCTCTCGCTGCTTGGTTTTTCGCTAATTGCCTGTGGCTTGCTGGGCTTTTGCTTTTCGGCTTGAGGTTCAGCTGGCTGCTCGTCTTTGTTGGCCATCAGCTCGGCATCAATAATGCCGTACTCGAGTAACATACTGGTCAGCTTGTCCTTATCGACGGGCTTTTTGATAAAGTCGATAGCGCCCAGCTGCTTCACTCGGCTGCGGGCCTCTGGCTGAATATCACCAGAAATGACAACCACCATGGTTTCGAGATCTTGTGCGCGAATAGCCTCTAATACTTCATAGCCGTCCATAACGGGCATGTTCAGATCTAGCAGCAACAATTCTGCTTTGCCTTCTTTGATAGCCGCGACGCCCTCTTCGCCATTGCTGGCAAAACTTACATCAACCGGCCAGCCATCAGGCAGTGAGCGAGCGCACTGTTTACGCGCCATATTGGAGTCGTCGCAGATTAATACGGGAGTGGACATGGTTTGCTCTTATTTTTGAAACTACTAATAAATGTAGCAGAGAATTTTCAGCTTACTGGCAGATATCGACCACTTGATAACTTTTAAGAGACTCATTGAGAAAGTTTGTGCGCGAAACACTCGAATTGTGTGATTTATTTCCTCATTTTGGCTGTTGTTATTCATTTCAGGTTCAACTTGGAAAAGCATAATGTTTGGCTCTTTAGTGCCAATAGGCGAATAAATCCATCAAACTAACGAATTAGCTTTCGGTTTGGGGGCAAGGTATTACCCACAGGGAAGAGCAATGAGTGAGCATAAAGTAGTTTTTGTAGGGCCCTCTGGTGCTGGGAAAAGCACAGCGATTAAGACCATCAGCGAGGTGAGGTCGTCAATTGATGAGCACAGCTTTGCATTGGCGAACCCTCAGCATAATGTGCTGTTTGGTGACTCCATCGATTATGAGCTGATTAATATGCGCGATGGCCAGTCGATGCACTTGCTTGGTACTCAGGGCAGTCAAAACAGCGAGACTATTCAGGTTTTACTCCGCAGAGGCGTGGCGGCCGTGGTTATCTTAATCAGCAATGCGGTGCACAATCCCTTGGCGATGCTGCGAGAGCAACTTCTGCAAATAGGGGATTTGGCAAAAAGCACACGCATTGTGGTGGGTATCAGCCATATGGATGTTAAGCCAGACCCAGGAGCTACGGTGTTTAGCCGTGAGCTGCACAAGTTTCAAGTCTTCGAATGCTTGGAGCAGAATATCCCTTTGCTTGTGGTCGACCCTAGAGATCAGCAAGATATGGCGCTGTTGATGGAGACCGCACTTTATATAAGCCGTGACGGTGAACAGCAAGAGCGCGCCTAGTGTGAACACTAGGCGCCTATTCAGTGCTTAGGCGCATCAATATTTAGGCCCGCCAATATAGCTAAATACCTTCCATAAAATCCAACATTGCTAAATACCTTCCATAAAATCCAACATTGCTTGATGCCTTACCGTTTTACGGTGTTTGGCCCATAACTCTTTGATTTTATCGTTGTTACAAACCTTGCGGTCCACCAAGACACGGGTTTGCAGCTCGCCTACGGCTTGCGTCGCCGGACACTTGCTGAATATGGTTTGGTGGCTGATTAAATCCATAAATGGCCCCGATTTGCTGGTCGGCATAATAAACAGCAACTGTAGGCCAAGCGATTCAGTTAAATAGTGAATGACCTGGCGCGAGCGGGTTTCGTCCATTTTTGAGAAGGCTTCATCCACAAGCACCATCCGGCAGTGGGTATTGCCCTCATTAAAGCGGAAGGCAGAGGTTACCGCCGCTGCGCGAATTATGTAAGCTGGGGTTTCCAGCTGCCCGCCGGAGCCAGTGCCGTAGGTACTAAGGGCAATTGCCTCCTTGTTGAGTGGTTCTTTATAAATCTCGTAATTGCGATAATTACGATAGTCACTGATGCGATTGAGTTCACGCAAGGCAGTTTGCTCATCCTTATCCAACAGCATAGCGAGTAATCTATCGCGAACCTGTTGTGATTTTTTACTCAGCTCGGCATCAAATAGAGAGTTACCATCACCGAGGTCTGGGGTATCAATAACTTCTTTAAAGAACTTATAGTATTCCTTAAATTCCGGAATCCAGTCGTAGCCAAAGAAAAAACGCTCTCGATCATCACCAAAACGGTGATGTTGAAGTTCCAGGTTTAAAACTTCGAGTTGTTCCTTACCATCACCAATTGCTTGATAGATCGAATGACATAAATTGCTCACAAAGGCCGTATTAAAGCTGTCTTTGAGGGCAAGTAGATTTTCATGTTTTCCAACAAGAACATTGTTTCTGAGGGAGTGATAAACGCCATCAATATTTTGCTGTGCGTGTTGCACCTGCTTGTACATCTCAACGCTGTCGCGGCTATCACTGCTGGAGAGATAAGGAATCACACAGTGGCTGTTACATAGTTGGTTATGTTGGCTTAGCTGTTGATCTAGGCGGCGCTCAATTTGCTCGAGTTGCCCTTTTAAATCATTGCACTGGGGCAGCAAACTGTCGCTGGCATTGCTGGCGATATGTTCCGCATTGCCCAGAGCTTCTTGGCTGTCGAAGTTGCTGCTATGTTTGGCAATATCTTCGACGGCAGACTCACCTTGTTCGAGCTGCAACTGTAAGCTATCTTGCTCATCGGCTAATTTATCAATGGCAATTTCAAGTTGCTGAGATTTATTTTTATACTCGCCTTGGGCCTGATGCTGTTCATTGATTTGCTTTTCTAAAGATAGATGTTCACCTTTCAACTGTTGTAGCTGCGCCTCAAGGTCATCAAATTCGCTGAGATCAAGATTGCTTATGTCCTGCTCGGCTTGCTCCAGTTCGCGATAGCATTCTAGTAACTCATGAACAATATCTACCGACTTAGGCGCAGTGATCTTGTCGCAAGCGTCTAGGCAATTAGCCGCCTCTCGGTAAGATATTTCTAAATGCTTGCTCTGCGCTAAAAGCTCGTCAATTTGCTCACGCTTGGCGATTACCGCACGATCACGAGCGCCCTGGCCGAATAGTAGGTCACCAGCATCGATATCACAGCGGAACATGGCATAGTTGCCTGCGCCAATGCCGTTGGCGCATAAGCCTCGATGGAGTCCTCGAAGCTCTTGCTCATCTTCCGCGCGCACCACACTGCCGTATGAAGCGCGAATATAATATTCGGCTGTTTTGTGGCTGAACTCCATCAATTCGACGATAGAACCTTTCGGTGTGTTGAGCCGACTCGCATCTCGAGCTGCTTTATGGCCTTGAATGACGCGAGCTCTATTTTGGCCGCCCCGCCTACCGCCAATGTTTCGAACAATGGCGATTGCCTCGGCCTCATAGTCGGCCTCTACGATAATGCCAAATCTAGCGCCGCCGATATATCCCTCGATGGCCATCTGCCACTGTGGATCGCTGACTTCAATAAAATCACAAAGCACTGCGGGCTTGGCCTCTGGGCACTCTTGCTCAATGGCGCTTAAGGCCTGCTGTATATATCCAGGGTAGGAGATCTTGCTTTGACCGAGGCGTTGAACTTCAAGTTCGCGTGCATCGATTTGTTGGCGATTTCTATCTTGTTTTTCTCGGCGCCTTTGAGCCAAGGCAAAGAGTTGGTCTCGCAGACTGTCCTGGCCTTCTTCGCTATAGTGCACCACCGAGTAAAGATGTTGATGGCTATTATCTCGCTTAACAAGCTCTTCAAGCTTCCTTTCTAAGTCGCCGCTGCCAAGGAAATCGATGGTCATTAGTTTTTGCGCATCGATGCCGGTTTCATCCCCAAGGGATATCACCTGTTTAAGCGCTTTTTGGCATAAACCATGACCTAAGCTAGGACACTCTAACTCCAGCGAGCT
The DNA here is from genome assembly GCA_025800365.1 of Cellvibrionaceae bacterium. Classification (GTDB taxonomy): domain Bacteria; phylum Pseudomonadota; class Gammaproteobacteria; order Pseudomonadales; family Cellvibrionaceae; genus Pseudoteredinibacter. The sequence goes on from JAOXRT010000131.1 coordinate 102,173, forward strand.
TTGCTGAATAGTTTTCAGTAGCTTCTGGGCTTGCTGGTAGTTTTCACTAAATCTGTGCAGTTGTTGCAGTAGTCGTGGTGCTTGGCTGCTAAGTTGTTGCTGAGACTTTTCCGCCAAGGCTTGCAATTCATCTTTGTCTTTTAACGCAGAAATGCCCTTTCGCTTGGCGGTAAGCTCGGTGATTTGATCGAACAGAATACTCTTTTTGCGCTCAGCCAGCTCGATACTGTGCAAGCCATCTTTGGCAGACAGTTGGTTTTGCTGCTGCTGATCTTTCTTGGCGAGGTAACTTTTTTGCAGGCTTCGTTGTCTGCGGTAGAGCTCGGCATATTCTAAGACTCGAATTTGTTGCCAAATATCCAAAAACTCTACGGCATTGCCATTGGCGTTTTCTAAGCGATCAATGGATTCATTCAGGGCGCGAGTTTCTTGCTCCATGCCATGAATAGTTTTCATGAGCTCCGAAACCTGGCGGATATCTTCGCTTAAATCCTTAGGCTCAAGAACTTCTTTGGCTACAAATTCATTGATACTCTTTACCGGCTTATAGGCCATAAAATTGGAAAAGGTCTTGGCGGCGTGCTTCGCTTCGCGATCAGAAACTGCGCCGCTTTGCCCACGAAGAGCACCATATAAGCGACGCAAATAACTACTTTTTTTATCGTAGCTTTCTACCGATTCTTGGCCGAACTCAATACGCAAGTTTTTGGCAAGGTTGCCCATTGGCAGGATATATTTTCCGCCCTTATCTTCTTTTACAAAGGTGGCAAGGTTGATGGCCCCAACAGGGACATGCTCGCTAGGGACTATTAAAAACAGCAATTCATCTTGGCGAGCTTGGCGCTGTTTGCCGGCGGTTTCTAAGCTTGCCTGTACTGCCATTATCGCCCAGAACGCCTGCCCGCTTTCACCTTGAGTCGGGTGAAACAAAGCGGCAATATAGCCTTGGCATTTGGTGGGGCGGGCGTAACTGCCGTCGTCACAGCCTAATATATAGGATGCTAGTGTTCGAACCTGTTTTCCGCCACGGCCGCGCTGACTGGTTTCGTCTTGCCCAGGGTTGTAATTAAATAAGTTTTCATGGGCTGCGGTCATTAATGTTTGCAGCGCATCTGCCGCCGTGGTTTTGCCCGATCCATTGCCGCCAGAAAATAGATTGACGGGGCCGAAGTCAAATTCGATAGGAGGTATATTGCCCCAATTAACGAGGATGGCCTTCTTACAAAACATTAGTCATCTCCCTCGCTCTGATTTAGACCACTTTGACTTTCTGGATCAAGTTGAGCGAGCACCTCATGGCTGACTAAGCTGCTAATGCCGGGCTGAATGCTGATCCAGCTTTCTGCATCTTCGTTGCCGGTTTCGCCATTGAAACGAATAATACGCAGCTGTCGTAAATTGCGGAAAAGTTGGCGACGCTCTTGTTGAGCTTCTGGCAGTTTGCGCTTGAGGAGATTGTTTAAACTGATGGCTATTTCTTCCATAGAGATCAAAACACAGCCCTTGTCGTCCACTAAGCCTTCGCGTAGTGACTTTTCATATTCCACACGCAATACCAGTATCAAGGCCATCTCCATTTGATTGGGGCGATGACGAAAGCCTTGATTGAATGGGCTATGTTCGTCGTCTTGAAGGTTCGGGGCCTTGGCGCCAGGCGGGTATATTCGGACAAAACAAAACTGTTCATCATGCTCGATACGAACACCAATAATTGATAGATAATCATCAACCAGTTCTTGGCATTGTAGGTAGCGGTCGTAGAGCACAGCTTCGATTTGGCTTTCATCACGATTGATAATGCCATAGTCCAAAAGACGAATCATGAGCTCTGAAAAGTCTTCCACCCGGATGGCTTTTTCGTGTAGAGCCTGTTGTAGCATTTGATTGAACATAAAATTTGTTACTTGTCTGTTGCTGGCGCTGTGCCGCGTAGTTCGATGGTAAATTCGTCAAAGCTCTCGAAGTATTCATTGCTCTGTGGATCGCTGTTTAAGTACTGTACTTCGAATTGTAAATCTGAACTTTGGTTGTTGACGGCGCCAATCTCAATGGCGGAAGCCATGCTCATTAAGCTGTGAGCATCTTCGATTTGCAACTCGCTGGTGGCGATTTGGCGCCCTCCACGCAAGGAGTCAACAATGTAATTGCGTAAGTTTTCCTTGCTGCTAACAAAAGCTTGATCGAGCAGCTGCTGAATCATTAATTCGCGCTGCGCTTCGTTATCCAATTCAGGCGCCTCTTGCACAGCGGTGCTTAAAGCGACGGCGCTTTTACGCTCTTGCCATTTAATTTGGGCTGGATCTATAAACGCAAGGCGCATGCTGGCGCACTCTTCGGCGGCAGCGCTAAGGCGTTGCTGGAAGCTTTCTTCATCAAGGTCTGCGAGCTCACGACAAGTTTCAACTAGGTTATTATCAGCCTGGCTATGTAAATAACTTAACTGGCGAATAATAATGTCGGCCCGTTTGGTAAAGCCATGTAAGGCGCTACGGAGTGCGGGCAGCATAATATCGGCGGCACTGCGCATTCGTTGCTCTATTTGTTCTAGTAAAAAGTACAAATAAGATTGATCTTCAGAACAAAGATCAGGCACAACGCGGCGCAACTCTAGCTCTGCTTGTTGCTTAAAGGATTTGGGCTTGCTCCGGATTTTGCGAATAGTCTTCTTAATATCATCGCGGTACTTCTCAACACTGTCAGCTGAAAGACGAACCTGGATATCCGGTTGAAAGCGTTTTTCCATAAACTCGAAAAACTGCTCGCTAGCTTGCTGTACCAATTGCTGTGCTTCAACCTCACGAACCAGTTCGCGCTTGCGTTCTTCTAGCTCGGCAATGATGTCCGTAAAATCGGTAATAATTCGCTCTGAGTGATCGAAAGCATCTAATAAATCATAAACTTCAGCGCGGCTATGAAATGCTTCCAAAGAATTTAGGGTGTTGCGCGTATTGCGATGACGAGTGCGAATCTGGCTGCTGTCAGCCTCTAGCAAAGCTTGGGCAAAAACCCGGCCCATACGGCTGAAAGGAAAACTGGTAGCCAAGGTAGCAGGGTCTACTTGGCGTTCTATCCAGCCGCAATCGATAAGTAGCTTAAGTAACCAGCTGGCCTGCTCGCGGGCGGTTTTAAAGCGTAATTCTTGATCCGCACCGTCTTCGCTATCACTCTCCAAAACCAACTTGGCGTTACGGGCGAGCGCCTCTGTAAAGATATCGATGATCAAGTCTCGATCAGGGGCGTGCCCGTAGTCTGCAGTAGCGCTGTATTGACGCTGGTAGAGCAAGGTCAGGCAGGCGGCTACCTGTGCCCTGTATTTGCCAGTTAAGGCTTTGAAAAAGTGTAAGCGTTCAGCACAAAAAAACATCGATAACCCTCGGCATTCCCTGCCATAGCGGGGCCAAAAGCGAGGATTTTACGCCTTTGCTAAGGGCGGGTAAATATGAGCTTTTCAATAGGGACTAATGGCCATTACTCAGGCTTGTCTAGCCGATATATAATAGGAGGTTCTAATATAAACATATACGATATAGCGCCTTAAATAGCACTTTTAATAACAGCTAGAGCCTCAATAGGGCCGCCGCAAAGTGAGAATAGCAATATGCAAAACACATTTGATCATCCCTTACCCAATGAGCAGGGTTACTTTGGTGAATATGGCGGAAGCTTTATTCCTCCAGAGCTACAGCAAATAATGAACGATATTGATGCGGCTTATAGAGAGATTCGCCAAGATCCTGAGTTTTTAAACCAGCTTGCTAGCCTTTATCAGCATTATGTTGGCCGCCCAAGCCCAATCTTCTTGGCTCAGAATTTATCTAAGAAATACGGTGCTGAGATCTACCTGAAACGAGAAGACTTGAATCACACCGGTGCCCACAAAATAAACCACTGTCTTGGTGAAGCTTTATTGGCCAAGAAAATGGGTAAGAAAAAGATCATTGCTGAAACTGGTGCTGGGCAACACGGGGTTGCCTTGGCAACGGCAGCAGCCTTGCTGGGCCTAGAATGTGATATCTATATGGGCGAGGTAGATATTAAAAAGGAACATCCGAATGTTGTGCGCATGCATATCTTAGGTGCCAATGTGATCCCTGCTACTCATGGCCGCAAAACCTTAAAAGAGGCCGTAGACGCCGCATTCGAAGCCTACCTAAAAGATCCGCATAGCCAGCTGTATGCTATTGGTTCTGTAGTGGGTCCGCATCCCTTCCCAATGATGGTTCGCGACTTTCAGTCCATTATTGGAAATGAGGCACGCCAGCAAATGCAGCAGCAATACGGTGGCCTACCTGATCATGTGGTTGCCTGTGTTGGCGGCGGATCTAATGCGATGGGAATCTTCAGCGCCTTTTTAGATGATAAAGAGGTAGCCTTGCACGGCGTTGAGCCTGCAGGGCATACCATTGAAGTTGCCGGCGAACACGCGGCTACCCTAAGCAAAGGCCAGCCAGGTACTATGCATGGCTTTAAGTCTTATATGTTGCAAGACGAGCAAGGTGAACCGCAAGAGGTGTACTCTGTCGCCAGTGGTTTGGATTATCCCTCAGTTGGGCCGCAGCATGCTTACCTTAAAGATATAGGGCGAGTTAATTACCACGCTATCGATGATAAACAAGCGATCGATGCTTTTTTTGAACTGTCCCGCATGGAAGGCATCATACCGGCAATTGAATCCTCGCATGCGATTGCGCAAGCTTGCAAAATTGCAAAAGACGGGGGGCGTGTATTGGTAAACCTATCAGGTCGTGGCGATAAGGATATCGATTTTGTAGTTGAGAATTATGGCCAAGCCTATGGAGTAGACAACAAGCTATAATCGATAGCGTGGCGCTGCGTTCCCGCAGCGCTTTTTCATTTTGCCGTAATGAAAATTGAGTCTGGTATAGACCGGCTTCTTTGAAAGCTTCTTAACCTTGATCGGGTAGCGTCACTGATGCGAATGCCTTTAGAGAGCAAAAGTGCGCCGCTTTTAGTTTTTACATCACGAGACAATACCATATCATCATCAAGCTCTGATATTGGTACATGCTGTTCGTCTTTCTGAACGATATATTCCAAAGATTTTACGAATAGATCCAAAATTTTCGGGTCGTAGTAAATACCGGCTTTGCCCCGCATTTTGTTGATCGCATATTCACTGCTACCGTGTAGTGATTCATAGTGGTCGAAATCTACGATAACTTTGAGTAGTCGAGATGCCACTGGAATATCACTACCAGAAACGTCATCCTCAGGGTATCCACTGCCATTAAAGTTTTTGTTCTGGTAGCGAATGGAGTTGGCGATATCCTCCATGCGGGGGATTCGGCTAATTAGCTGAAACGCTAACTCTGGGTGATAGTGGTACATTTGCTCGAAGTTGGCATCAAGTTTCTCTCCTTGGTTTATGGCGTTGATTGCCTCTTCAGGCAAGCTAACTAGGCCTACCAGACATAACATGGATAGCGCTTCGTATCTCCAAACCTCTTTTACACCGAGAATAGATACGCATCGTGTAACATGATCCTTTAGTCTGGAAGTTCGGCCAAAGATATCAGGGCTTGCTAAGGCTAGAGTGTCACTCAAGGCCTCAATACTTGCGCGTAGAGTGTTTTCAAGGAGGTCCTCTTCGAGGTTGTTAAGGGTATATTGTTGGATTGCTGAGTTTAGTACCTCTGAAACGATCTGAGGTGAAGAGGGTTTATTTATAAACTTAAAAATATTACCCTGATTGATTGCATCTATCGCCGTTTGTTGGTCTGCATTCCCGGTCAGCATGATTCTTATAGCATTTGGTTGAATTTCTTTTGACTTTTCTAGAAATTCAATACCGTTCATCTCCGGCATTTGCATATCAGATACGATTACCGAAAATGTAGTGCCAGCACTTAGCTGCTTAAGTGCTGCCTCCCCGCTGTCCGCAAGATGAATATCGAACTCTCCTCGGAGTGTTCTTCTGAAAGCTTTTAGTACATTGGGTTCGTCGTCAACAAATAACACGGAATGTTTCATGCTGTCCTCATTGATACTTAAATATTACTGGAAATCTCTAGCCAAGATTCAATTTTGTCACTGCTAAAGTAGTCGCCCAATGGGCAGCGATCTGTATTCAGTAATGCTGTGTTGTTTAGCAGTTGATATACAATATGAATGATTTCGGGCGGAGCAATATGACTAAAATTTAAATGTTGTGGCTGATGTATTAACGCCAAGCAGCTACTAATGTCACCTGGAAGCCCCCAAAGATCCAATAGATATGCTCCTACTAGACTGCTGTCAAAACCAAAGACTTCACTTTCAGACCTATAAATTTCAACACTGTCCATTTCGCTAATGGATGCGGCTTTAAGATAGTCTTTAGGAAATTCCTGCTGTAAGACAATCTCGCCGATTCTGTGAAGTAATCCTGCTGTGAACGACTGATTAATAGCTCCCAGCTCTAACTTCTCGTGGGTAGCAATTTTTTTCGCTAGGATCGCGGTGTTCTGGCTTTGTTGCCAGATTTTTTCCAAGTTAAAATGTTCGCTTTCTGGGCGAGGCAGCTGATCGAAGACCTTTATCGTCAGTATCAAGCTCTTGATTGTATCGATACCTAAGAAGTTTACTGCTTCGCAGGGCGATTCTATAGTTCTTCCTATCCCAAAATATGCAGAGTTGCAAATTTGAAGCAGTTTAGCTGTCATAGCGATATCTTGGCTGATTAGCTCTGAGATTGCATCTAGGCTTGAATCCTCTTTACTAAGCTCTTTGTTGATCTCGCTGTAAATAGTAGGGAGGCATGGCAAATTATCAATCTTAGATATAGCTTTGTTTAAAGCCGGGCAGGACAAGAGATCCTTCATTCTAAGGGATTTATTGATCGTAGATTTTAGCGTTTCAGGTTTGGCCGGCTTGGCTAAATATTGATGCGCGATGTTTATGCAGTTTAAAATTAATTCTGTTTCACTGTAACCAGACAAAACTATTCTGAGGGTTTCAGGGTATAGCTTTTTAACCTGTGTGAGCAGTTCAACCCCGTTCATATTTGGCATGCGCATATCGCTTACAATGACATCATAGGAGTTGTTCGACATTTCTTCGAGTGCAGCAGCCCCTGAGCTTGAAAAACTCATGGACCATTCATTTCTGGTAGAATGAAGAGCTCTCCTAAGCCCGCTTAGGACATTTTCCTCATCATCTACAAACAGTATATTTTTCTTCATTGCTAATCAGGTTTTTCGTCAATAGGAAGGCTAATAGTAAAAGTCGTTCCCTCACCTACCTCGCTGCTAATGTTAATTGTTCCTTTGTGTTTGTCCTTTATTACAGAATATGAAATAGATAGCCCCTGTCCGGTCCCTTTTCCGACTCCTTTGGTAGTGAAAAATGGGTCAAAGACTTTGTTGATTATCTCTTGCGGAATTCCAATGCCATCATCCTTGATTTCAATTACGGCAGATTTATTTTCGAGCCTAGTAATAATCTCAATCAGGCCCATTTCTTTACCTCTGTATTTCTCCTCGATAGCATGTGAAGAGTTTACTATCATGTTGAGAAATACTTGATTAAGCTCTCCGGGGAAGCAGCTAACTGGGGGGAGGTCTTTTTCAAGGTTGAGTTTTAGATCGGCAATGTATTTCCATTCGCTCTTTGAAATGATCGAAGTGCTCTCGATTGCCTTGTTAAGGTCGATTTTTTGCTTTTCCTCACCGTCAGGGTGCGAGAAGTTCTTCATTGCACCAACGATCTTGTTGATGCGCTTTAGACCGTCCTTAGATTGCGTGATCGCATCTGGAAGCTCTTCCTGAAGAAACTCAAAGTCTAAGTCTTCTAAGTAGTTTTCGTTGATTTCGGATAATTCATTTCCATGTTGTTCGATAAATTCAATCAGCTCCTGGCAAGATGTGCCGATAAAATTCAGATTGTCACCTACAAATTGCGCGGGTGTATTCACTTCATGGGCAATTCCCGCAGCCAGTTGGCCAATAGATTCGAGTTTCTGTGATTGTCTTAGTTGAGCCTCGATTTCTTGATTCTTTAACTCCTGTTCTTTTTGTTTGGATATATCAAGATACACACCACGAAGCTTGTGCAGTCTACCGTTTTTAAATATTCGGCTAATAATGCCTTTGAGCCAAATTCTTTCATTATCAATGCGCTTGCTTTGGAATTCGATTTGAAAGCTACTATTGTGGCCTTCGCCTTCTATAATTTTTAGCATAATGTCTTGCTGCCCAGTACCTTCCATTAGGCTGCCAATAATAAAGTCGCCGCTTGTAAAGCAATCGGGTGGGTATCCGAGTATGCGTTCTACTTGCTCGCTAATGTAGTTATAACGCATTGTTACAGGATCTCCCTCCCAGAGGATTCCGTCAATGGAGTTTGTTAGGGAAGATAGCTCGTTGTTAGATTCTTGAAGCTTGTCGTAGAGTTCTTGAGATTTCTCCGCTTCACTTTCAAGTTCTAACTTCGCCTCATTTAGCTCTTTAGTTTTTATATCGACCTTATGATTGACGAGCTGTGTCTCGATACTTTGATAGCGAACGTAGTACAAGAGAATGAGTGTCAACGTTAGACTAAAGATAAAAGGCAAAAAATCGGACCAGCTGTCAAGCTGATAAAAGTCATTGCCTGGGTCAAACGCTATTGATAAATCCTTGTTTGCATATTTGATGGCATAGGGTAGAAAAATAATGTTTTTATTTGCTGCTCGAAGCTCTTCTAAACTCACTTCCTGCGAAAAGTCTACTGGGAAGGTGTATAAACTGCTAAATCCGGATAATCTATCGCCAGTAAAAATATGCGTCTTTTGCCAGTCTTCACTTGATCTTTCAATCACATTGGAAAGCATGCTGTTTATACTGCAGCAGGCAATCAGCTGCATGTTGGCAGATTCCGGTATTTTAGTGGAAATGCACATGACATTTGCAGAATGGACTTTGGGTTTTATTAAAATGGAAAACTGATTGGGATTGCTATCGTTTTCTGAGAAATAGTTTTTAATGTGAGGTTTTAGGTCGAATTTACTACTTTCTCTCAAGGCATGTAGAGTTGCAGACTGCTCGGTCTCTCCATCATAAAGATAAAATGACTCGTGAGTGGATAGATCCTTAACTAAGCTTTCTATTTGATCTTTGTCTAAACGGTTCTTCTTGATTATCTCTGAGATAGAGCTGGCCAATATTCTGGAATAGTTCTCTTTGCTTTTGAAGGTGTCTCCGATAATCAGGGTTAGACTCGAGATCTTAGCTTCAAAGTCGAACTTTTTTTGCTTTACTTGTTCATTAATCTCAGAGTTTTGAATAAGGACGGAAATAGTGCATCCAATAATAAATATTACCGAAAATACTATGGCATCTTTCTTGGTTTCTATCACTTTCATTGCTTAAGTGACTCGATGTAGTAGATAAGAGAATTGATTTCATGATCAAGAAGCTCTTGCCCCCAGGCGGGCATCTGTTTTGATCTGCCTAATGGGCTGCCTCCCAAACTGATTATGTTTTTCAGGTAGCTAGTGTCTTTAGTACTTCTTCTTAAGTTGTAGGGCGGAGGGTCTGTGATGACGCTTTTTGACAGAACGCCGTCTCCCTCGCCATTTGCACCATGACATATTTTGCATCGGCTTAAGTAAATTGTTCTGCCTAAGAACTTGTTGCTCTGTAATTCCCCTGAGAAAGATCTTATTTCCTCAATTGCGCCGTCATAATTTTCTCTCAGCTTAATCACAAAGTTCGAAACAGATACTATTTGGGGTTCGCTGAGTTCACCTTTCCAGGGTGGTGAATATGGGCTCATCTTGCCTTTGCTTCCGCCATTCGTGACAATTTTGATTACGTCTTTTAGTTTCGTGCCGAATTTTTGATTGAACAAGCTGGCACTAGGGTACTCTTCGATAGATAGAGGAATATAGCCATCTCCGTGGCCAGAGTTGCCATGACATAAGGCACAGCGTTTTAAATAAATACTAGCTCCTGAGTTTAATCCAGTATCACCAGAGGAAAAGGCAGGGAAGAAAATGTTGAGTGCTAAACATAGAATGAGCCATTTGGCCCTATCTATAATTATTCTACTTTTACTTTGAGCTTCATAAAGGGGTGAATAGCACATTGGACTATAACCTCTCCTTGTTTATCAAATTTTACCGATTTTGAAACTCCCTTAGCATATGACCCTAGGTCAAATGATTTTGATTCAGACATGCTGTAAACATTATGAAAAAAAGGGTCCTGATTTGGGAATTTAATGGTGTCCCCTTTTTTTATGGTGATAGATTTTTTGGTGAATGCTTTGTTTTTCTGTCCAATCACATGCTCTGCTGCCATTACGGATGTAGACATTGAAAACAGTGCTAATATTGCTGTTATGAAAAATTTCATCTAGGTCCTCACTCTAATGAATTAAGAAAAGCCAGTAGCTTCTCTTTTTCTTCCTTGTTTAAATTTATGGGCAGTAAGCTTGGCGAGAAGTTGTGTTTTTGAACACTCACTTCTTGGTAGTGCTCAATGACCTCTAACAGTGTTTTAGCACTGCCATCGTGAAAATACGGGGCGGTTCGAGTTGCAAGTCGTAAGCTTGGTGTCTTGAAGGCCCTTTTCATTAGAGCAATGGGCGTGAAACGATAGCGTCCAGGGTCCTCGGGTTTTTGTTTGCTCAAGCCGATATTGTGGAACCCGTCGTCAGTGAAATTCGGTGGGTGGTGACAGACAGCGCAGGCGGCTTTTTGAGGATCTATAAATAGCTTGAAGCCCAGAATTTCTTCCTTATTGAGAGCTGACTCATCACCTTTTATCCAACGATCAAAACGTGTGTTTGATGCTGTAATGCTACGTTGAAACTCGGCTAAGGCAGTGCTAATGCGAGCGGAGTCGATGGCGCTGTCACCGAAAGCTTTTTCAAATAAGTTTGGGTACTCTTGATTTGACGCTACTTTTGCAATGAGTAGTTTTTCGTTTAAGCCCATTTCCAACGGGTCGAAAAATGGCATTAATGCCTGCTGTTCAAGGCTGTCCGCTTTTCCATCCCACATGAGCACCTTTGCATAAGCTGTATTAATAATTGAAGGGGTTGCTCGTTTAAGGGGCTCACCGTTCAGCCCCTGTGCTGTAGGTTTGCCATCACTCCAACCGAGCTCTGGAATGTGACAGCTGGCACAAGAAGTGCTTTTGTCGATACTGAGGTTTGTATCGAAGAATATTTTCTTGCCAAGCTCGCTGAGTTGTTTATGTTGCGGGTGTAGAGTTGGTGCCGGTAAAAGCCATTGCTTCCTTAGTTCGCGAAGCTCATCAGTGCTGAAGGGGGCTTCCGCGGAGGACTCAATGCATATTGCAAGTAGAGGTAAAAATATCCAAAGCCTCATAACGTGGGTACCCAGCTAGCAATTAATACTAAATAACCAGATATTTAGTTAGGTTATACAACAAATGTAGTATAGAAATGGCGTTTGGCAATTATTGATAAGGCAATATAGAGCAGATTGCTCTAGTTAAGGAGGCTGCTTGCCTCCTTCACTAGCTAGGCGGGAAAGGTAAGGTGGGCTGGGTTTGTCCTATTCAATATTCTGAATCTGCTCACGCATCTGCTCTATCAACACCTTTAACTCAACCGCAGCAGCGGTAGTATCGGTAACGATGGATTTTGAAGACAAGGTATTGGCTTCGCGGTTTAGCTCTTGCATTAGGAAATCTAAACGACGTCCGATGGCACCCTTTTGTTTGAGGGTTCGACGTACTTCATTGACGTGGGTATCTAGGCGGTCCAGTTCCTCATCAACATCGGCTTTTTGTGCCAATATAACAATTTCTTGTTCGACACGGTCGGCGTCCAGATCTGCTTTTAGATCTGATAAGCGCTCTAATAGCTTGTCTCTTTGAGCTTGTAGTATCTGGGGCATTAGTCCTCTTACTAGGGTAACCTGTTCGCTAATGCCTTGCAGTCGCTGCTCGATCATATTGGCAAGCTCTTCGCCTTCGCGATTACGGCTGTCGATCAGCTGGTCGATGGTTTGGCCAAATTGACTTAAGGCGTCTTGCTTTAGCTGCTCGCCGTCGACACGATCTTCGATAATTACTCCTGGCCACTTTAGTAATTCTAATGGGTCCAGTGGGCTGAAATCGCCTAGCCCTTGCAATTGCTGATTGGCGCTTATCAACTGCTCGATGAGCTCTTGATTAAGGCCAATTTGATTGTTTTCGCTGCTCCCTAGCTGAATATTTAAACTGATGTCGAGCTTGCCGCGGCTAAGTTTATTACGAATTTGCTCGCGAAGATTGGGCTCTAAGCCGCGATGGGCTTCTGGTAATCGGAAGTTAGGTTCTAGGTAGCGATGATTAACGCTGCGTAACTCCCAGCTAATGCTGCCCCAAGGGTATTGTTGTTCGGAGCGGGCAAACCCAGTCATACTGCGTGGCATAGTGCGTACCTTTTGTTAAATCACTTTTTACTGATATGGCTCACGGTCTTATCAGCAACCTAGCTGGGGCAGAATCTTACCATAAAGGGTATACTGGGCGGCTAATTCAACACGAAGGTTTATCTATGAGCAGCATCGAACGCCCCAGCGGCCGTCAACCCCAGGATCTACGTCAAGTCCGTCTCACTCGTAATTTTACCTGTCACGCCGAAGGTTCGGTTTTGGTGGAGTTTGGCAATACTAAGGTGATCTGTACGGCCAGTGTTTCTGACGGTGTACCTCGTTTTATGCGCGGCGAAGGTCGTGGCTGGGTTACTGCTGAATACGGTATGTTGCCTCGCTCTACTGGTGATCGAATGAATCGTGAAGCGGCACGTGGCAAGCAAGGTGGCCGCACGGTTGAGATCCAGCGTTTAATTGGTCGTTCACTGCGCGCCGCGATTGATATGGAAGCCCTAGGCGAAAATACCATCACTATCGATTGTGATGTTATTCAAGCAGATGGCGGCACTCGCACAGCTTCTATCACTGGCGCCTGTGTGGCCCTAGCTGATGCCATAAATTGGATGAAGGCTAATGGCAAGCTAAAAGACGGCGCCGAGCCCCTAGCTCGCATGATTGCTTCTGTATCTGTAGGCATTTATAAGGGTGAGCCTGTTTTAGACTTGGATTACCCAGAAGATTCTAATGCCGAAACCGATATGAACATCGTGATGGCTAACGATGGTGGCATTATCGAAATTCAGGGCACCGCTGAAGGCGAGCCATTCAGCGAAACTGAATTTATGGCGATGTTGAATTTGGCTAAACAAGGCATCAATACATTACATAAGCTGCAGAACGAAGCGCTAGAAGTTTAATTATATGCTGCGGGAAAGCCTGTATTTTCCGCAGCATAATCTATCCCGTACCTCCAGGGCTATATTGTTAAGGAAGACTACAGTGTTTAAAGTTGCTTTATCCTTTATTTTAATCCTCTCTGTAAGTTCAATTAGTTACGCAGATCTTGATCGCGAGGCAGTATGTGTTAGTTATACCCCTGCAATATCAAAACCCGAGTGCAGAGCGCTTGTTGATTTCTACAACGCTACGGGCGGCGACAATTGGAAGAATAACAGTGGTTGGGGAAGCTCAAATATTGGTTCTTGGTTTGGGCTGGAATTTGATCAATATGGCTCGGGGTACCGTGTAGCGGGTATTCGTTTAGGGGATAATAATTTAAAAGGAGAAATACCTGATGTGCTTGGTTCTTGGCCTGAGCTACAGAGACTGATCTTACATAATAATAAACTGAAGGGAGAGCTACCGCCCTCTCTTTATAGCGCGTCCAAAATTCAGCATATTATTTTGCATGATAACGATTTAAGGGGAAGTCTTAGTCGCAATATTTCTAGGCTAAGTAGTTTGTTTTATTTATCTCTTGATTCAAATGGATTTTCGGGCTCAATACCTAAAGAAATATTTGAGCCTCCTAGAGTGGAGACGATATGGTTGTCTGGCAACCAGTTCTCTGGAGATTTGGACGCAATAGCAAACATTTCCTCATCCATTCGGTCGTTAGCGTTCAGGGATAATAAACTTTCAGGTAAGTTACCTATATCTCTGTTTTTGAGCAAAAATCTAGAGAGCCTAAATGTATCAAATAACTATTTTAGTGGTGAGATACCTCGACAAATTGGTCAGGCTACCTCTCTAAGGATGTTTGAGGCTAGCAGAAATAGGTTGTCGGGAAGCATACCTAATGAAATTGGATTAATTCAAAATCTTGAACATTTAAACTTAAGTGAAAATAGCTTGTCAGGAAAGTTGCCCCCGGATCTATCGAAAGTACGGGTATTGGAGCGCGTTGATTTGTCGAGAAATAATTTTCATGGCCCGTTACCTGAAAGTTATGGTGATCTTTCGTTCTTAGAATTCTTAAACTTAGGTAGCAATAAGCTAACAGGTAGTTTGCCTGTTAGCTGGAAAAGTCTCAGTTCGTTGGCGTATTTAATTTTGAGTGATAATTTTCTAAGCGGAGAATTGTTATTAGAGTCAATTCCTAATGGGAGCTTGCTAAGTTTATCTTTAAGGGATAACAGACTTTCAGGTCATTTCCCAATGGAAATTTTGGGGGCAGATACGATATCTGATGTGGATATTCGAAATAATCTTTTCTCCAATAATTTTGATACCACAAAGCCAGCTCAAGGGCCATTGTTTCAATACCAAACTAAGCCTCCAAGTAAAATGCTTGGTTTTGATACCGTGCAGTATACAGTAAATAGTAACGATGAGGCTGCCTATATTGCCCTACCGTCAGCGAGCACTCATGGCGGTGTTATATTCCCTTTTTCTATGGATGGTAGGAAGTTAGAAGAAATATCAGGCTGTGAGGGTACAAAGAAAGGGGCTGCTTATGTACTTCCGGTTGGTGTGTCTGCTTGTGAAGTGTCATTGAACTTTACAGATTGTAAATTAGGAGATGGCTCCTGTAGAGTGCCCGCTGAAACATCTGAGGGTATAAACCTTTTTGTAATTGAAAACCCAGCAAAAGAGAGGGTGTTGTCAGGTATTTCTCAGCTTCGTGGCTGGAATTATGATCGCGAATATGTTGACTACTTAGCAATCGATTACAGTCTTAATAAAGAACAAAGGATGAAGCTGGTTATTGATGGAGATATCGCTCTTGATGTGGCTACTTACCAGTACAGGCCAGATGTTTTAAGTGCTTTAGGTGTTGATAGGACCAGTGATTTTATTAGTCACTTGGGGTGGGACGTATTAGTTAATAGTGCCTCTTTGAGTAATGGGAAACACGTGGCAAGCTTAGTCTCTGTCACAGGAGCTGTTCTGGATGAGGTAGAGTTTACGGTGTTTAACCCTGAGTTGGAGAGTGGTAAGACTGAGTTTATCAATCAGGATTTTCCAGATATTTGGGTTGAGGACTTCCCATTTGATGGCTCAAACGTAAAACTGGATTTCAATATTGCAGAGCAACGATTCTCTATGGTTGACCAAGAAATTAACGGAGTTAGCTCAAGAGGGAGCAAAAATTTCTTTAGTGATGATGGTTTAATACATGAAACAATAAAAATATATAACGGCTTGCCCGGAATTCATATTGAATACCCCAGCTCTTCATCTCCTTTAACAGGAGTGGCTTCTGTCAGAGGTTGGGATGTCGAATCACCAGGGGAGACCGGCAGGACGAATATTGGTTATGAATTCCTTATTGATGATAATGTAAAGTTTTATCCTAAATCCGATGACCGGTCAGATATTAAATCGGCTTTAGGCACTTATCATCTAAATGCTGGAAGAAGCTTTTTGATATACTCGGGGCTTTTAAAGAATGGTTTTCATAGGCTTAGATACCAGAAGAGCCCTGGACCCTTGCGTATACTTGCCGAAGTTGTTTTTGAATCGTTTTCACCCTTAAATGAGAATGGAGAGCAGCAGTATATTATTGGTGCAGAAAAGTCGTTGCGTTATAGTGACTTTCCGTTTTCTGGTAGTGATGTTGAGCTAAGCTTTGATCAAGCTTCCCAGAGTTTTGTGGTTTCAAAACAGTGGGTGAATGGTGTAGAAGTCAATTGATATATTGGTAAATCAGAGCCTACTGACAGCTGCTGTCAGTAGGCAAAAAAGGCAGCGAAGAAAACGCTGCCTTTTTTGTTTCTAACATGACATAGTTAGGCTTCAGCTATTTTTATAGACGTTTTAATCAACTAATAAGGAACGCCAGAATGATCGGTTACGTAACTTTGGGAACAAATGATTTTGCAAAAGCGGCAGATTTTTACGATGCCTTATTAGGCTCGATTGGCGCTAATCGTTTTATGGATATGGACACCTTCGTGGCTTGGGCAGTAGATCCGGGAAAGCCTATGATCTGTATTTCTAAACCATTTGATGGAAATGAGGCAACCGTAGGGAATGGCAGTATGACCGCTGTTGCTATGGATACTCAAGATAAGGTAGATGCTTTTCACCAAAAAGCGATGGATTTGGGTGCTAGCGATGAAGGTGCACCGGGCTTGCGTGGTGATGGTTTTTACGGCGCTTATTTTCGTGATTTAGATGGTAATAAGTTGTGTGCTTTTACTATTGTTTCTTAAATTAGTCGTTAGCTTATAAGACTGGGGTCAGATCCCCGAAACAAAAAAAGAGCTTGAAGAGCTCTTTTTTTGTTTCGGGGATCTGACCCCTTTGTATAAGAACAACTACAGTGCTTTAACTTCTACCGGCACGCCATTGAGTGCAGCATTTCCAGAAACTTGGTCGTAAAATTGTTCATCGGTTAAATCGTTACAATTCACGCCCGCTTGTTCATTGGCGATAGTCATTTGAACGCCAGCGCGAGAATTATGCCCCCAGCCATGGGGTATGCTGACTACACCTGGCATCATTTCATCGGTTGCTTTTACCGCAACTTTTAGCTCGCCAACCCGTGAGGCAATACTCACCGTATCACCGTCATTGATACTTCTAGCAGCTAAATCTTCCGGATGCATATATAGCTGCCAACGATCTTTCCCCTTAGTGAGGCGGTGGCTATTGTGCATCCAGGAGTTGCAGTCGCGCACATGGCGGCGACCAATTAATAGTAAACCATCGCCAGCCTTACGATTGAGTTGCTGCTCAAGTCGATTGATATCTTCAGGGATTAATTCTGGCAGACAATGTATTAAGCCATCTTCTGTGCATAGGCGCCCTTCGGTGATTGAAGGCTCCAGTGGCCCTAAATCGATACCGTGTTGATGTTTACTTAGTTCATCAACATTTAGCGACCAGTCGTTATCGGCGGCTTCGCCATAGGGCCCCATTTGAATCGCGAAATCAATTATCTTTCGTGGTTCTGGTAAAGCTTGAAAATCAATACCTTGCTTGCTGGCTAATGCTGCGGCTAGTGCATTAAAAATTTCCCAATCGTGTTTGGCGCCTTCGCTAGGTTCAAATACTGGCTCATTAAAACGTGCGGTGTTGCGAACCGCTAGGCGTAAAAACGCCAGGTCGTAATGATCATGCTCGAGAGTCGTCGTCGGTGGCAAAATCACATCAGCATGTCGAGTGGTTTCATTAATATAAATATCAACGGCAACCATAAACTCGAGTTTTTCTAATGCTTGATCGAGTTGGCGACCGTTTGGCGCAGAAGACACGGGGTTGCCGGCCATGATGAACAAGCCTTTGGCCTGCCCTTCACCTTCTGTCAGCATTTCTTCGGCCATTACGGCGGCGGGAATCTCACCATTAAATTCTGGTAAGCCGCTTACTCGGCTTTTCCAGCGGCCAAAATTTCCGGCGCCGGCTTCACCGGGTTTAACCATTCCTACAGCTGGATGAGTTAATAAAGTCCCGCCCTGCTTATCAAGGTTGCCGGCCAAAATATTAATAATTTGAATGGCCCAGTTGCACAATGTGCCGTATTGCTGAGTAGAAATTCCCATGCGACCATAAAATGCGGCTCGCTCGGTATTGGAAAGTTTGCGAGCAAGCTCTCGGCACTGCTCTGCGCTAATACCGGTATGAGCTTCGATCAATTCTGGCTTAAATGGTTTGGCTAGGGCTTCGATATCAGCAATATCTTTTAGCAGCGGCTCTAAGTGGCCAAGTTTAACTAGGCCTTCTTCGAACAAGGTGTGAATAATAGCCATTAGCAAGAAGGCGTCACTGCCCGGTCTAATCGACCAATGTTCACTGGCGACCTCGGCGGTTTCACTGCGGCGAGGGTCAATTACTAAGACTTCACCGTCGCGCTGTTTTATCGCCTTAAGGCGTTTAGCAATATCGGGAACCGTCATCATGCTGCCGTTACTGGCCATGGGGTTACCGCCCATGATGACAAAGAAGTCGCAGTTATCGATATCCGCAATTGGCACGCCGAGCTGATGGCCATACATCCAGTAACACACTAATTGGCAAGGAAGTTGATCTAGCGAGGTTGCCGAGAAGCGGTTTTTGCTACGCAACAGTTTTGACAACATGCTGCCATGGGTCAGGCTGCCATAGTTATGGACATTGGGGTTGCCAGCGTAAATTGCCAAGGCATTCTGCCCGTGGGCCTGCTGCAAGTCGATAATCCCTTGCGCGGCTAGTTCAATGGCTTCTTCCCAGCTTATCTCCTGCCATACACCATCAACCTTCTTTACGGGCTTTCGTAAACGCTCGGGATCATTATGCAGATCTTGCAAGGCGACGGCTTTGGGGCATATATGACCTCGCCCTAAGGGGTCATTTTTATCCCCTTTAATGGACAGGATTTGATCGCCCTGGGTTTTGATTTCGATACCGCAAATGGCTTCGCAGAGATTGCAGGCTCGATAATGGCTTTTGACTTCATTGACAGACATAAAACAGGCTCACGATTTTTTATTATGTGATGAATACATTTAAGGACTAATCGTCTAATGGGGCAAGAGTGAAAAATGACATTTAGGGGCCAGGAATATGGCCAGGAGAACAGCGAGCAATGAAAAGCGTACCGACACTTGAGACAGACCGCCTAATTCTGAGGGCTTGGCAGGAAAGTGATATCGAGCCCTATATTGAAATGTGCGCCGATGAAGAAGTTATGCGTCACTTGAGCGGCAAACCCATGACTCGCCAAGAAGCCTGGCGCCACGCCGCTTATATTATCGGTCATTGGCAGCTTAGGGGCTTTGGTCACTGGGCCATTGAACACAAAGAAAGTGGCAAGTTTGTTGGACGGGCTGGCTTCTTCAATCCAGAAGACTGGCCAGGTTTTGAGATTGGCTGGGCGATTCACCCCAACTTTTGGCGACAAGGTTTCGCCGAGGAGAGCGCCCGCAGGGCTTTGGCCTATGCCTTTGAAGACATGCGCCGTGAAGAGGTGATTAGTGTAATTAATCCAGGTAACACAGCTTCTATCGGCCTAGCCGAAAAGCTAGGTGAGCGTTATCTGCGCGATGATGAGGTCTTCGGACAGCCAGTTTCGATCTATGGCATGAGCAAAGACGAGTACCTAGCGTAATAAGATATTAATAGGAGAGATCAAGCTCTCCTCTTGATATTAGCTATTCGCCCAAATATCCCGCGCCCAATGCCAAATCGATTCTGCTGCCTCTTCAGAGTCAGATTCAGGCGACCAAAACACAATCTCATCGTCTTGATTGACCGCATAAAAGCCATTAGCGCGTTGGCAAATTGGTAGTAGCTCCCTCGGTAAGCCCAGTTGCCAGGCTTCAGCGGCCATATCGGCTAAGTATGTATGAGAGCTGATATCGGCAGCCGTCGCCGGTTCTAAGCTGCCAATAACTAAGTCGCTGGCATGTAATAAGAAGTCACGGTACAGCGGTGGAATAGGTAGCAAAATAGCTTCTTCAATATCCACCAGGTCATCATGCTCAGGCAGATCCAAAGGCACTGGCACCTGTTCGGCGATATCCTGTAGCTCTTCTAAGACAGCTTCAAAATCTTCACTTAGCGCCATGTTTACCACATCAAGTCATCTGGAATCTGGAAGTCGGCGTATGGGTCATCCTCATCAGCCACTTCCTTACTGCGCTCATTTTGCACTACCACGCGGGCGGCATCGCGCTGGGCGACTTTATCGGCCACAGCTTTAGGCACCAGCTCATAGCTTTCGCCTTCAGCAACAATAGCGATTTGGCCGCGAGCCAACTGAGCTTGCAGGGTTTCATCGACATATAGCTTTTTGATCTTTTTATCGTGGGTAAAAGAATAGGCAATTTCACCGTTCTTGCGGGCGATAGCGTTCTTTGTAATAAGATCTTTGATCTGAGCTTGGATTTCTTTGGCTTCGATCTCTTTTTGGCGCTCTTGATTCATGGCTCTATCGCGCTCGGCCTTTTCAACCAGCTTTTGCTTAGCTGCCGCTTTTATCTCGTCTTCTTGTTGGTGGCCCTTAGGAGTTTGTTTGGCCTTTTTACGCTTTTCTTTGCTAATGGCCTTGGCCTTTTTCTGGTCGACCAGGCCTGCGCCCATCAATTGTTCCTGCAGGGATTTTGCCATGCTAACAGTCCTATCCTGTCATTCGCTTTGAAAGGCGGCATTATAACCAAGGCGAGCAGTAGCATGCGATAGAAAATCACTCTGTCACTCACTTGTTATAGCCATTGAGCCTTGCTAAAGGGAGCCGTAAAATTGTCGCTTAAAGCACTTCGCTTTGCCGTTTTAGGTGTACTTTTTTGATGTCCAATCATTCAGTCCAAATTGCTAACTTCGAGCTCGATTCTCAGCGTATTCAGCTCAGCCACAATGGCGAGCTGCTTAGCGAAGACGAAAAGCTGATTCGCTTACTGAGGCTCTTGGCAGAAAGCTACCCAAATGCTGTAACGAAGCAGGATTTGCTCGATCAGCTGTGGGGCGAGGTGGTGGTCTCAGAGGCGTCACTAGCAAAGCTTGTCTCAGAAGCTCGCCGGACACTTTCTGCCCATGAAGAGCGGGATATCATTAAAACAGTGCATGGTAAGGGCTATCGCTTAGCGCTTGAGCCCCACTATGTTCAGCAACCCCCCCGTAATGACTTGCACCAGCTCAAGCGAGAGCAGATCATCGAAGCCAGCAGTGTTTCCGTTAATGGCAGAACTAATGGTGTTGCTGAGCAGCCGCGTGATGAGAGTCGCAGTTACGGATTGCTAATGTTGATTGGTTTGTTAGTGATGGGTTCTTTTGGTGCTGGCGCCTACTTCTTACCGAGAGAGAAGGAGCCAGAAAGTGTATTGGGACGCTGGCAATTGATTGATAACAATGTCGTGTTACATACCGAAATAAACTCTGATAACTATCCCTTTTGTGAAGACACGGTGGAATACCTAAACGCTACCATGATCCAGCGTAATGGGGCCTATATATTGAGCTCGCCATTACTGGAAATAAACCTAGGGCTGAATATCGAATATGGCAAACCCTTGAATGCCAAC
>JAOXRT010000135.1 GCA_025800365.1 Cellvibrionaceae bacterium
ATTTGCATCTTTAACAGACTCTTTTCTTGCCAGGGCATCAGAAACAAGCTGCCGGCTCAGTGAATCAGCCGGATTCCTTTTACCAGGGATGTGTCGAATCTCCACATTATATCCCTGTAAAATGGAAATCCAGCGCCACACACGGCTGTTTACTGACGTCTGGTTTGGTAAGTGCCTTAATGGCGCATGATCGGTCTGAATAATTATGGGGTATGGGCTCTGGAAATAATGTTTCCATTGTCCCAAAGCCCAAATGATGCCTAGCATCTCGCGTTCGTAGGCTGAATAGCGAATTTCAGTCGCATTCAGCTTCTTACTTGCGAATGCAATAGGTTGCAGCCCAGACCCGAAGTCCTGCTCCAATATGGCGCCCACAGCCACATCACTTGCGTCTGTCGTGACAACGAATTGTTTATCGAAGTCCGGCAGACGAAGGATGGGTGCAGTTGCCATTGTAACCTTTAATGCTTTGAAGCTATTAGCTTCGGCATCACCCCAGCGCCAAGTCACTTTATCTTTGGTTAAGTCTGTCATTGGCTTCGCTAACTGCGAAAACCCTTTAATGAATTTCCTATAGTAACTGGCCAAACCCAAAAATGAACGAACATCGTGCACCGATTGCGGCCGAGGCCAGTTCAGCACTGCCTTC
>JAOXRT010000162.1 GCA_025800365.1 Cellvibrionaceae bacterium
GGATTAATACCGATAAAGTATTAAATAACTGGATCTCTTCAAGGTAAGCTAAAGCTCTAACTCACAGAGGCCTGCAGTCGTTTTCAGACCTTACTTACCGCAACCCCGGCAAGCTTTTCCACGCCACAACTGACGGGAGAAGAACTATGCTGCTTCGCAAGCAACTCGAATCCATTAGCCAGGCCTACCCGCGCCATCAGCAATGTGCCTACCTTGAAAGACTGGCGCAATACAATAAACACAATATTCGCCCTGTAGCTGACCCTTGGCCAGAAAGTAATTACACCTGCCTGGTATACGCATTAGGGCTTTGTAATTCTAGAGTTTACCAACAGATTGTTGCCCGCAATGAAGAGGTCTTTGCAGGACCAGAATTCGCTCAGTACCTAATAAGCCAATCGGCCATCAAGCGCAGCAAACAAGTTCAAGCTGGAGATTTAGTGCTCTACTGTAGTGGAAGCGATGAAGATAAAACCGTCTGCCATGCTGGTATTTTGGATGAAGACGGATTAGTGGTTTCCAAATGGGGCCTAGGTGGCCTTTGGCAGCATGGCCTACTTGAGGTGCCAGCGAGCTACGGTAAAAACATTAATTACTTCGAGGCGGTTGATTCTGAGCGAATGCTCAACTGGTTTTTAAAGTATGCTCGCAGCCGCGGAGCGGACAATGCCCGCCCACGGTTCAATATCCAAAGCCTAAAGGAAGCTTAAGGCGCCATTGCCATATGAAAATCTTTGGTGGCCTCTTCACTGCCTGAGGGGGTCATTTCGAAACGTCCGATGTAGTAGCCATCATTAGGATTTACGAAGAGCTCGGCGGTATAACTTCCACTACTTCCAGCGCAATTAAAGCTACCCTCTGTTTCAACCCTATTGTAATAAAACTCAATACTGCCCGTGTAATCGCAGTCTCCTAAGCTTGTACCTTCACGCCTCATAAAGAAGTTATCTTCACTGATCTCGAAGGTAAACTCAGTTTCATCAAGTGCACCATGCCCCCTATCAGGGCGAGCCGGGTCATAGCCTCTGGCATGCCCAAAAAACGTACGGTTAAAATCGGAAACCATTCGGCTAGGGTTAACCAAATTCCGAAAAGAGCGAGTAACGGTAAAGGACTGCTTGGACGCCTGCCATTGAAGCTCCAGCGCATCGCCAGCCTTGGGGAAGTCAATGGCATACTCAATATGTTCTTGCTGGGGTACAAACTCACTGTCCGCGCTTGGGCGAACCGTCGAGAACTGACGCTCCTGCCAAACCTCACCATCAACTTTCACTACGATGGTGTGCTCACCATCACTGAGCGAGCCGTAGTTAACTAATAATGAAAAGCCTGTTTCTATATGACCGCAGCGGGTCTGGGTATCACTACGCTGGGTTCCTATGCCTGCTTTTCCCAGCGAATTACCATCAATTTCAATTTCTATTTCGCCAGCATTACAGTGCCAACCACTAATGGCACTGATTCCTGATTCAACGGCATTGGCTGCTGGGTTTTCTAAATTTCCCTGAGCTACAGCTAAAGAACTCCCTAGGAGTATGACACCACCTAAGAAAAAACATTGAATAGACTGAAAACAATTCATGATTTAACTCCCTGAATAATAAAACTGATATTCCTTTAT
>JAOXRT010000175.1 GCA_025800365.1 Cellvibrionaceae bacterium
GACCGACTTTTTAATTATCATGGGGATTTGCATAATGACGACATCATATTTTACCACTGCATTTATTCTGATTACGTCACCAGGTACGTCATTACACTGGTGCTCGATTCATATAATCCATTCTTCAAAAAAAGAGCTGTCTTCCATCAGGTTTGCGTAGTTGTTCCTGGGGACCCACCAGAGGTGGAAGTTTCGTAAGTAGTCTCCTTGGCATCGATTTTTGTAGCCAGCCGTGTAACGACTTGGGTATTATCAGGAGCGAATTAAGAGGAGCCTCCACCTTCCATACAAACCCTATGAGTCAACCTTTGCGCGTATCTCTTTATTTTTAGAACGCCGCGGGGTTCTCGCATTCGCAGGCACTGTTTAGATTGCCCAATCAGAATAAAGTCATTGTCGTACGTTACGCGCTCTCCGCCTTTCGCCGCCATTTTATTTTGGGCCCTTGTATGCGGACGTTAGCGGAAACAGATTTTCGCGGTAATTTGAAACCCCCTGCAGAACTTAATTCGCTCCTGGTAGCTGTTATTATGCATGATATTGGAGCGACCACCTCAGCCGAGCTCCCCGCATGCATGAAAGACCGCAAGGATTGGAACCTAAGACGTGAAGCTCGGCTGAGGCCGCCATGATGATGATGACATGATGATGATGATTATGCATGACTGACGCAAACGAAACTCTGAAGGTGAAATTTAGCTCCGATCG
>JAOXRT010000176.1 GCA_025800365.1 Cellvibrionaceae bacterium
GCCACCAATGATGGCACAATCGTACGTGATGTTAATACACCTACCAAAAAGGTATTTCCCGTAGATAGCTTCCCACCTAGTCCATTAGGCTTTCACCATTTACAAAGCAATGTTACCGAGTGGGTTAATGACTGGTACGACGATAAATACTACCAACATAGCCCAGAACATAATCCTCAAGGCCCAGATAAACCGCCAATCGTGAAGCTTATTAACAAACAGCCCGGCCATTTTCGAATTTTACGTGGTGGCAATACTTTCTGGGACCCTACAGTAATGACGAATCGGGCCCCTTATCCAGAGAAGATAGGCAAACATCCATACTACGCAGATCATGGATTTCGTTGCTCAGTCCAAGCTACTACACCTCTCTATTAACCACAGTTATACATATCGCTGATCGCTTGGCAGGTCGTTATGCCAGGCGATCATCACCTGTTGGCGCACTTGCCCGTATTTCATACGCGGCTGGTAATGAGGCTGGAATGGCAATACAGCCATACGCGTATCTGCAGTCTTCTGCCCCGGTTGTCGATGAATTTCAGTAGCTGGAACGGCGGGGAAACCCGCCTTGCTCGTGGCTGGACGGAATGCACTGCATTCCTTGCTCGAAAAAGCACTTACCCCTGCTCAATCAGCCTTTTACAGATGAAGCCTCAACAGCTTAGCTACCTACCTTTACTCGATGTTTCCTATTGCTTTGTAACACTCTAGAATACGGCCATTAAGGATTTTTTTGTTAAGGACAACACCATGCTTTCTACCCCTCGCATACTCGCCATTGCCACGCCGGTTGTGGCTATTACGGTTGCTATTACAGCTAGTCTGACCGTTTTTTTTACCACCCAGGCCACCGCAACCGTCACTAGTGACAAAGTCTCTGCCGAGCGTATTCAACTGATCCAGCAGAATATTGACAGCCTGCATCCGGATGCCTCTTCAGAATTGAAACAACAGATTCTGGAGATCGCCGTAAAAGCGATTGAAAACCAGATCTTTGTCGAAGGCGGCAGCTTTATGATGGGCGATTTTGGTATGAAGTGTGAGAGTGACCGCTATGCCCCAACCTGGGAAGAGGGAACGGATTGTTACGCAACCCATACCCTGGATGACAAGCCTGCACATAAAGTAACGTTAACCAGTTATTCTCTATCGAAGTATGAGACCTCGCTATACGAGAAAGAGCGTTATCATCTGGCTCTTGGACTTCCTCAGCCGCTAGAAAAACGCCGTAAGAAAAAACCAGATCACTGGTCAGTGCAGCCCAATGTCGCTGCGGGTACAGGCGGCTGGCAGGAAGCCAAGGATCAATGCCTGTGGCTAGGCAAACTCACCGGCTATGCCTTTGATCTACCCACCGAAGCGCAGTGGGAATTTGCAGCCCGCAATCGAGGCCATAAAGTATTTTACGCCACAAATGATGGGACGATTAAACTCAATAAAAATACTCCTGACGACCAGGTATTCCCTATTGATAGTTTTCCCCCTAATCCACTGGGTTTTCATCATCTACAGAGTAACTCTAGTGAATGGGTAAATGACTGGTTTGATGATAAATATTACCAGAATAGCCCAGAGCATGACCCTCAAGGCCCAACAAAACCACCAGTAGTGGAGCTAATCAATAAAGATCCCGGCCACTTCCGAGTACTACGTGGAGGCAATATTAGATGGGATCCAACGGTAACCACAAATCGCATCCCAACACCTCATATCCTTTCTGTCTCCTACTCCTCAAGAACGGGTTTTCGTTGCGCTATTCAGTCACCAAAGCCTATATATTGATCTAACTTATACATATCTCTGGTCGCTTGGCAGGTCATCATTCCAAGCGATCATTACCTGCTGTTGTACTTGCCTATATTTCATCTGAGGCTGATTGTGAGGTTGAAAAGGCAATGCCGCCATGCGCGTATCTACAGTTTTCTGTCCCGGTTGTCGATGAATTTCAGTAGCTGGAACGGCGGGTAAACCCGCCTTGCTCGTGGCTGGACGGAATGCACTTCATTCCTTGCTCGAAAAAGCCCTCCCTCCTGCTCAATCAGCCTTTTACAGGTGAAGCCCCAACAGCTTAGCTCTCTATTTTGCTCAATGTTTCCTATTGCTCTGTAACACTCTAGAATACGGCCATTAAGGATTTTTTTGTTAAGGACAACACCATG
>JAOXRT010000177.1 GCA_025800365.1 Cellvibrionaceae bacterium
GTTCAAGAGGCCATCTACTCATTGATTATGATGAACAATAACTTCATCGCCGCATCTGCGAATGTGGAAGAGCTAGATGAAGCTGCTGACGGCATGCCGGTTGTTACTGAAGCAAAAGAAGGTGTAGATATTAAGCGCGCACTTTCCAACAGCTTTGGCTTTGGCGGCACCAATGCCTGCTTGGTGATGGAAAAATACGAAGGCTAATTGCTAACGTAGACGGGGCCATACGGGGTCAGATCCCTAAACCAAAAAACGCAGCCAATGGCTGCGTTTTTTGGTTTAGGGATCTGACCCCATTATAATGATTCAATGATTAATTCACCGCTTTAGCCTTATCACCCCAAAACGGCTTTCTCAATTCTGTTTTTAAGATCTTACCCGCACCACTCAATGGCAAAGGCTCAGCCTGTAATGTGACACTGCGTGGACACTTAAAACCCGCAATCAGCTCTTTACAGTGTGCAATGATTTCTTGCTCGGAAGTTTCTGCGCCCGCCTTGGTTTGTATAACCGCATGCACCTGCTCGCCCCATTGCTCACTTGGAATTCCGATCACAGCGCAAGACTCGACAGCCGGATGGCGGTACAAGGCATTTTCCACCTCAACCGAATATACGTTCTCGCCACCACTAATGATCATATCTTTCACACGGTCCACGATAAAAATATAACCTTCGTCATCCATGTAAGCGCCATCACCGGTGTGCAGCCAACCGTTTTTTAAGGTCTCTGCTGTGGTCTCTTCCATGCCAAGATAGCCCAACATAACATTGTCACCCTTTGCGCAAACCTGACCGATTTCTCCGCGCGGCAACTCTTTGTCATCGTCATCAAGAATTGCCAAGGTAACACCTGGTGCCGCCTTACCGGCAGACTTTAGCAAACGTGAGCGCTCACCTTCTGGCACATGATCTTCCGGCATTAAAATGGTCAGCACAGGGGCCGCTTCGGTCTGCCCATAGGCCTGCATAAATTCCATCGCTGGGTATTTTGCCATCGCTGCTTTTAACACGGCCTCAGGCATTGGCGAAGCGCCATAAAAAATAGACTTTAAGGAAGATAAATCATAATCATCCAGCTCGGGATAACTCATCACCATACCCACCATCGTGGGCACCAGCAAAATTCGAGTAACTTTTTCTTCCCCGATCAATTCCAAAACTCGTTTAGGATCGAAACCAGGCGTAAAGACGTGGGTGCCACCTAATAAACAAAAACAAATGGCATTATAGGCATCGGCAGCATGGAACATTGGTGCCGCGTGAAGATAAATTTCATCGCCACTATAAGATTGCACCACCATACCCTGCATAGCATTAAACAGCATATTGTGGTGACTAAGCATGACCCCTTTCGAACGACCGGTAGTACCACCGGTATAATACAAAGCAACAAGATCATTGGGCTGCACAGGAGCCGCATCAACCGCTTCGGCATCTGCCAGCAAATCTTCATAATGCGGCAAGCCTTCTGCTGGCTCGCCGTTATCCATGAAGATAATGTGTTTCAGCTTCGGCAAAGTTGCCCGTAGGTGATCAAGCATTGTCAAGAAATTGCGATCCACCAACAGCACTTCACTCTCACTGTTTTGCATCCAGTATTCAACTTCTGGTGCCGCCAAACGGGTATTAATTGGAACATAGGCCGCACCAGCCCAAGGAATGGCAAACATCGCTTCTAAATAGCGATCACTATTGAGCGATAAAATGGCAACGCGTGAACCTTGCTTTACACCTAACTTTTGCAGGGCGCCCGCAAACTGGCTGACACGCTGGTGAAATTCTTTCCAGCTATGGCGACGATCACCGTCGATGGTGGCAATTTTTTCCGCGCGCTGCTGAACCACACGCTGCAAAGTGTTTGAAAAAGTGAGCATAGTGCACCTTGAATTATTGTTACTTATTCTTAGAGTGCCCCAAGCATAATAAGGGCTGGGCATTTAAGGCAAGTGCACAATTCGCCAAATCGCTAGACGTGATATATCAAGCGACATTGGCGGCCCACATTAGCTGACTTCGCGACTGTCGATGTAAGCTTTTACTCTTGATTCAAGGCGCAAACGCCAAGATCGCTGCTGAATACCAAAATCATCACGGGTACTTATGCAGCCTAATACAGCACTGGGATACTGCACATCACTTGAATCATCAGTGAGCTGCCCAGTTTGATGCCCTAATGAGCTTACGATGTCACTTAGATACTCAGCAAACTCCTTTTCATCGCAGGGATCTGAGCTGGCATAATGATAGATTCCCCAGTTTTGAGCACCAGAGAATATTTGCTTGATCATAGCCACCAAAACACGACAGGCATCATCTATAAACGTCGGAGAGGCTCGACGCTCTGCGCTAACAGCAATCTTGTCTTTATCCAGCATTAGGTCCAACAAACGGGTAAAGACACTATCGCCGTGATGGCATATCAACCAACTTAAACGATAAACAATGTACTGCTCACACTGCAATTCGACCTTGCGCTCCGCATCCCAAAGAGCCTGCCCCAAAGCCGTCAGCGGGGACGGATGATCATCCTCTCGATATACGGTTAGGTTTTCGCCACCAAAAACCTCATGCGATGACAGCTGCACGATGGGAATGTTTAACTCCATAGCCACCTGAGCCAACAGTTCGCTAAGCTCGACCAAAGCGGCCCGCCGCTCTGGAGCATCGCCTATAGAATAAGCTAAGGTATTCACAAGTAAATCAGCGTTTTCATTGGCCACATAGGCACTGATAACCGCCTTAGCATCTTCAGCAGCCAGTAACTCAGCCGGGACAAGCGACAATGAAAAGGGCTCTTTTTGTAAAGCCTCGACTAGATGCTCGGAAAATAGTGAGCGGGAACAACTGAGAATTATCTTTTGAGCCACAGCGGCAACAACCTTTTTAACGCATCAACAACAGTTCAGATCATAGCAAGCCCCAGCGCGGAACACTATCACTTAGCCAATCGCCAGCTTAATTCGAGGCTTAAGAAAGATCCAAATCACTCCTTACTATAGGACTTCAATTTCCCTGCATAAGCATCGAAAGAGAATTGCCTACCGAGAAAGTCTTCCAACAATGCATCAGCAGGCTTCGAGCCACCCTTCGATAAAATATCTCTACGATAGCGCCTTGCTGTCTCCTTATTCATCATGCCACTATCCTTAAACTCTGAGAGAATATCTGTTGAAATAGCTAATGACCACAGGTAGCTGTAGTAGGCCGCACTATAACCGTTCAAATGAGTAAATGAGGTATACAAATATTGATTTTCATTAGCAGGAAACAGAGTATATTCAGACTGCAATGCATCACTTAGCCGATCGACATCCAGCCCCTCGGGGTTTTGATTATAGACTTCAAGAGAAAAAGCAGCATAATGCAGTTGCTGTCGAGTATTCATACCCAAGTTGAAATTTCGAGCAGCCTTCATTGAATCAAATAGCACCTTTGGCAAGACCTCTCCCTTTTTATTAGTCGCAAATCGAGACAAAGTCGGATAATGCCACAGCCACTCCTCAAGCATTTGGGAAGGTGCTTCTATAAAGTCTCTTTCAGTAGTAACACCCGCGGTATTGCTCCACTTTCCATGGGAAAACACGACATGCATAACATGCCCAAACTCATGTAGAAAAGTCACAACATCATTATGCGACAAGGATTCATTTCCACTTGGAAAATTAGCCAGCATTGCAGCTACTGCTGTTTGCTGGCTTCCAATCCCCTGCTGAAGGGTGATTACTTTTGCGTGATTAAACTTGCCTTTTCGAGGATGCAAATCAAGATAAAACTTGCCAATCAATTTTCCATCGTCGTAGACTTCATGGGCAGTTACAAGCTCATTCCAGACCCAAGTATCCCAATCTTTAATCTGAACATCAAACAGATCTTGGATTAAACTGAGCACCCCATTTTTTGTTTTAGAAAAGCTGAAATACTCTCGAATTTTTTGCGAGTCAACATTTAGCTGCTCCTTCAATACGAGTTCATATAAATAATCACGCTGCCACAACTCGACCTTAGCAGCCGAAGGATTTATATCTCGCAACCGCTTCAGCAAACGATTGTAATCTTTTTTTTCAGCTGACTTGGTATACTCATTTATCTGTTGTAAAAATCTTTGAACCCGCTGCGGCGACCCCACCATCTTGTCAGCAATCACGTAATGGGCATAGTTTTTATAGCCTAGAAGCTTGGCATACTCATATCTTTTTTGCAGCAACTTCTTAACCACAGAAACATTCTCAGGATAAGCCCTTCGCCAAAACTCAAACCACAGCTTTCTTTTCACCTCATCGTTGTCAGCATAAGATATCACTGGCACCAAATCTGGATAACGAGTTGATATTTCAATATAACCATTTTCATCAGGCTTTCTTGAGTTTAGATATTCCTCAGGAACCCCTCCAAGCTCTTCAGGCTTCACTTTTACATAGCGAACACCTTCATTAATATTCTTGTTGAATTCCTGCTCGACCTCAACCAATTCACCTACAAGAGCATTTAAACGATTGCGAACATCGTCGCTTGCACCAACCCCGCCCCGCTGAAGGCTATCGACCCTTTTACTCAAGGAATACTGCGTTTCCTGATCCAAACCTTCCTTATTGACCTGTAAATATTTACTATAAATATCCTTCGATAAGTTTAGACCGCTTTTGAAATCTGATACTTTTTCATTGCAACTCCTGGAAGATTCCCGAGCATTAGGATCATCAAAACTATCAGAAATCAGCCTTAAACCTCCAGAAAAATTATTCAATGAAACCATCATAGAATCGAGCGGAGCGTAAAAGCTATTTAAATGCGGGACGACTTTAGAGTTTTCCAGCGAGAGTTTTTTAGCTTGCAGCTTTCCAATAAATTCATCGCAGGCATTATCTATAGCCAAAGCTGAGCTCAAACTCTCAAGACCAAATGACTGATACTCAATCGGGAAAATTGGATTTTTAAGCTGCCCTGAAAAATCCGAATCCGCATCGCCAGAATAGGTCATCAGCATTAAAAGTGTCGACACAAAAACCACAACCCTAAACATAAAAATCATCCTGATATACTGAAAAAATCTAAAACTATTAACTCTAAAAACACTAGAAGCATCGTTAAAAATTAAGCCAAAACAATTTTTAACAAGGAATCACTAACACTAACCACCCTTTATTTTGGCAGCATCATAGCAATCAGCTCAAAGGATATCCATCCCAAAAAAGCAACAAATTTTGGCAAAAACAGCGGTTAATCTGCAGTTAATATAAAGTTCATATTGAGTTCACTCTCTTCCATATACTACCGTGTAATTCCTTATCTTAGATAGATTTTCGAGAGGCCAGCAGTGCGCAGATCAACCAAAATTGTTAACACCGGACTCGCGGCCGGCATCATATTGCTTTCACCGGCTTTGGCGCTGTTTTATCTTCTCTGTGGCGCATACGACATTTATCGTAACACTGTGCTAGATCGAGATATGTTAAAAAAGTATTTCGCCGGGAGCGGCATTAGCAGCTTCCTACTCTCACCGGTTAATTTGTTTATGGATCTACTATCCCTGCCCTTTGAAAACAAGAAAGTCTACCAATTTGAAGACTTACCCAAGCTCCACCAACAGGAACTCAATGAACTGCTATCGGCTTGCGATGGCAAGGTCTTTTACCAAGAGATGGAACAGCAAATGGGCGGAGTTAACCGTGGCATGGTGTTTTATCAATGGTATGGTGAACCTGTTCGCGACACAGAAAGCTCTCTGGCGGCATTTACTAAGCAGTACAAAACCATTAAGACGATAGGCGTTTCAGTATTCAACAAAAAGGTATCAACCAATCGCCACTTTGGGCCGCTTAGGGCCACCTTGCGGGTCTTATATAACGTTAATGATATGCAGGGAGAAGATGCTTATATAGATGTAGGCGATACCCGAAACTACTGGAGCAAGAACAAACTATTTATTTTCGACGATACGCTTTTGCACCAATCTGTTAATAATTCTGATGCTATACGTTACTGCTTATTTATCGATATAGTCCGCCCTGGCGCACTGGATTCAATTACCAGCGCGATAGTCCGTGCGATTGGCTTTGCCTGCCATAGAGTTAATTTTAAGTTTTACAAAAACTGGGTAGCCCTAAATCGATAAACTCTAACCGATGGCCCCAGAGCGAAGCCAATAAACCAGACACAAAAAAGGCCTGTAAAAACAGGCCTTTATATCTTTAACTCAACATTTTATGTTTATGTGTTCCTCAAAATGGAATGTCATCATCAAAGCTATTATCAAAACCTTGAGGCTGAGGCGCCGGCTGTGGTGCTGGAGCAGCTTGCTGCTGTTGTGCAGGAGGTGGTGACATTGGCGCCTGCTGTTGAGGGGCAGCTGCTTGTGGAGCTTGCTGCTGATAGCCACCTTGCTGTTGATAAGCTTGCTGTGGTTGCTGCTGAGGCATACCACCGCCTTGTGGCGCATAACCTTGATCCATACCGCCTTGGCGGCCACCTAGCATTTGCATTTCATTAGCAACAATCTCGGTGGTGTAGCGATCTTGACCAGACTGATCCTGCCACTTACGGGTTTGTAAGCGGCCTTCAACATAAACCTGAGAGCCCTTGCGCAGGTACTCACCAGCAATCTCTGCCAAACGGTTGAAAAACACAATGCGGTGCCATTCTGTGCGCTCTTGCTTCTGGCCGCTCTGCTTATCGGTCCAAGAGTCACTTGTCGCTACACTAATGTTAGTTACCGCACTACCCGATGGCAGGTATTTGGTTTCAGGGTCTTGACCACAATTACCTACAATGATGACTTTGTTTATGCCTCGGGCCATTTTTCTCTCCTAAATTCTCGTCACAGGCCAATTAATCATTTTGCTTGGCCAAACTACTATTCTATCCCATTTAAGCTTGATTTGGGGCATCCAATTTAAGGGCAATTAATTGCTGCTCATCAAAGTCCTTATCATCGATGCGCACACTGGCAACACCAGCCTCACTCAAGGCCACCTCGATAACACCAGGCAATTGCCCCAATAGGCTATGCGCCTCGTCTACCCTCTGAGGGTGAACATCGATAAACAAGGTTTCAAACTCCGGCAGCGGCGGTAAATGCCATATTACGGCCCCAATCAACAGCGCTAACAAGAGCAGCAATGAGATGACGGCCGAACTGCCCAAATACTGCAGCAAAACCCCGCCCATCAACCCACCTAGGAAGGTGCCAATAAACTGGGCGCTGGAATAGACACCTGAAGCGGCGCCGCGCTGCTCCATACTCAATAAACGAGTAAGCAGCGAGGGCAGGCTCGCTTCAAATACATTAAAGCCGATAAAAAATAACAGTAAACCAGCCAATAGCCCTAAAGCCAGAGCTCCGGAGCTTGCTAAAAGGAACAAAGCCCCTGCGAACAGCAGAGCACCAGCAGCCAAGCGCAGCACCTTCAAGTGCGCTTTGGACCTTTCTGCCCAAATGATCGCTGGCACCATCGCGGCGAAGGCCAGCAGCATTATAGGTAGGTACACCTTCCAATGATCTATAACGGCTAGATCTAACTGGGCCAGCAATAAGCCTGGAACGACGACAAATAAAGCCATTAAGGCAAAATGAAGTACGAAGATGGCAGCACTTAGGCGCAGCAAGGCAGGATTCTTTAGCAATTGAAGCAAAGGTACCGCCGGAGAGCTTTTCATGCGGGGCGGCTGAGGAATGCCCGAATATAGAACCAACAAACCGATAACAGCTAATAAGGCGGTTACAAGGAACAACAACTGCAGACCACCCATAGCCGCCAAAACAGGTCCCAATACCAACGAAACAGCAAAAGCCACCCCAATGGCTGCGCCGATAGAGGCCATAGCCTTACTTCGATTCCGCTCGGCAGTAACATCTCCCACCAAAGCCATAATCACAGCCGCTATTGCCCCTGACCCCTGCAGCGCTCGCCCTGCAATCAAGCCCCAAATGGAGTCACTGAAAGCCGCCAGAATACTACCAGCAGCAAAGAGCATAAGCCCAAAGGCAATCAGTGGCTTTCTGCCCCACTTGTCCGAACCTATTCCAAAGGGAATTTGAAACATGGCCTGAGTGAGCCCATAAACGCCCAAGGCCAAGCCCATTAACATGGGCGTAGCGCCGGAGTACTGCTCGCCAGCAACTGCCAGTAAAGGCAGAACCATAAACAAGCCCAACATCCGGAAGGTATATAAAAGCGTTAGAAATAGAACTGATCGGCGTTCAAACGCAGACATTTCTGTCGCAACGGCCATAAATGCGGATTCCAGAGCAAATTGCCAATTTTAACAGCAGCGGCTAATGAAATATATTGTTGACCTTACAGCTATTAGACTGAGCTTATTCCAGGCGAATACAGCCAGAAGAAATAGCCTTTCCCTCTGCCAAGTATGAAAGGAACTTTAGGCGCCACAGGCTAACTCATGCGAAATTACATGCCCTGATCAAAAAAACCAATCAACTAAACCAGGTTTCTGGCGAATTCCCAAAAGCAGAACCATACTTATTACTGAATTTTGGGAAAGCATGGGTTCTTTTTATTGCAGCTATCATTAGGGCCACTTATTCTTGACCCATCGGATCTCAGTAATGTGACTTAGATCAGAGTATTAAGCTCTAGGAAGTAGTAAACGAAGCATTAGATAACTTTCCGTTATATCTAATCACTTCCAATTCTAAAGACCTAACTGGCTCCGATATATAACAAGAATAGCCCTAATGCTCCTATTTAGGATTTGAGGGGCAGATCATAATCTATAAAAAGCGAACCGTAACCTCATGTAAACAGTTACTTTTGATCTATCGCACAGGAATGCATTATGCAGCCAAAGGCTAATACCCCCGTTGAAACCAGCCAGCCATCAGTGGCCTTGGTTTCCCATCAAAGCAGCTTGCAAACGTCTCTGCTGGCCCATTTAATCAGTCATGAACTCAATATTGAGTGCCCAATTGTGGAGCTTTCCACCTTTGCTCAGCTCAATACGACTTTTGCTCTGGTTGATTGCCAACATCACCGCCGAGAGGATCTCGCCAAGTGGCTGCATGATTGCCAGGATTGCGACGACGCGCCAATTATCGCGCTATTTAACGTAACCCCACACAGCGAGCATGAGGATCTACTCGCCTGGCCATGTGTTCATGGTCTATTCCACACCACCAGTAGCCAAGAGTTGCTGCTACAGGGCCTTAATCAGCTCTTAAGTGGTGAATACTGGCTGCCACGCCGCCTATTGCATCACTTCTTGCAGAGCCGCAGGCCACCAGTTTTCAACCCGATTGCAGAGAAGCTAACCAAGCGTGAGCGTCAGATTCTCACCTTGATTCGCGAAGGCGCCACCAATGCAAACATTGCCAATATGTTGTTCGTCAGTGAGCATACGGTTAAAAGCCACCTCTACAATGTGTACAAAAAAATCGGCGTTAAGAATCGCCTGGAAGCCTGTAACTGGGCACGAGTACACATCCCAGAGAATTAAATCGACTCCTCCTAGGTGTTTGCTAACGAGGGTGGCATGGAGCCCCCTCATCAGCAAACCATGCCATTAGCTATACAATTCAAAATACCTGTTTATTTATCCAGCTTTTTCGCATTATACTTACCGGCTGTTTTCTCAGCTAAGAACTGGTAAAGGCATTGGATACCATACACGTTAGGGGCGCACGCACCCACAACCTGAAGAACATCGATTTAGATATTCCTCGCGATAAGCTTATTGTCATTACCGGTTTATCCGGCTCAGGCAAATCTTCCCTGGCCTTTGACACCCTCTATGCAGAAGGGCAGCGCCGCTATGTGGAGTCACTCTCTACCTACGCTCGCCAGTTCCTGTCGATGATGGAAAAGCCCGATGTCGATCATGTCGAAGGCTTAAGCCCCGCCATCTCAATCGAGCAGAAATCGACATCTCACAATCCACGCTCGACCGTGGGCACTATTACTGAGATCTACGATTATCTAAGGCTCTTATACGCTCGCGTTGGTGAACCTCGCTGCCCAATTCACGATGAGCCTTTGGCCGCTCAAACCATCAGTGAAATGGTTGACCAGGTACTGGATCACAAAGAAGGCACCAAATTGATGCTGCTTGCACCGGTAGTGAGAGACCGTAAAGGTGAGCACCTACACACTTTTGAGCAGCTACGCCGCGAAGGCTATGTCCGCGCGCGTATTGATGGGCTGGTCGTCGACCTTGATGACACTCCAAAGCTCGACAAGAAAAAGAAGCACACCATCGAAGTTGTCGTTGATCGCTTTAAAGTGCGTGATGATTTGCAGCTGCGCATTTCTGAATCTATTGAAACAGCGCTGAATCTAAGCGAAGGCTTGTTGCTACTAAATTATATGGATGGCGACAAAGAAGACCGTATGTTTTCGGCGAAGCATGCCTGCCCGGTGTGCGACTACTCCCTAACAGAATTAGAACCGCGCCTGTTTTCTTTTAACAACCCTGCTGGTGCATGCCCCAGCTGTGATGGTTTAGGGGTTAAACAGTATTTTGACGAAGAAAAGGTCGTACAGTTTGATGACGCCTCTTTATCGACCGGCGCTATTCGCGGCTGGGATAAGCGCAACGTCTACTACTTCCACATGCTTAACTCATTGGCTGAACATTACGGCTTTGATGTTGACACTCCCTGGAAAAAGCTCCGCAAAAAAGATCGCCAGGTTATTCTCAATGGTTCAGGTCGAACAGAGATCGATTTTAGCTATGTAAACGATCGCGGTGATCTACATCAGCGCCGTCATGCCTTCGAGGGCGTACTGCCCAATATGGAGCGTCGCTATCGAGATACCGAATCGAACTCGGTGCGCGAAGAGCTAGCAAAATATTTATCTACCCAGCATTGTCCGGAATGTGACGGCACCCGTTTACGCCGTGATGCTCGCCATGTATTTGTGGATAACAAAACCCTACCTGAACTCACAACCCTTCCTGTGGGTGAAGCCTTTGAATATTTTAATCAATTAAAATTCAAAGGCGCTAAAGCTGAAATTGCTGAGAAAATTTTAAAAGAGCTGCAGGATCGCTTCCGCTTTCTGGTGGATGTTGGCCTCAACTATTTAAGCCTTAACCGTAGCGCGGAAACCTTATCGGGTGGCGAAGCCCAGCGAATTCGCCTAGCCAGTCAAATTGGCGCCGGCCTTGTTGGCGTTATGTATATTCTCGACGAGCCCTCCATTGGTTTGCACCAACGGGATAATGATCGCCTACTGGCCACACTTACTCATCTACGCGATATCGGCAATACGGTTATTGTTGTTGAGCACGACGAGGACGCCATTCGCCAAGCCGACCATGTTATCGATATTGGCCCCGGCGCTGGCGTGCACGGTGGCGAAGTGATTGCCCAAGGCGACATGAAAAAAATCATGCGCAGCAAGGCTTCTTTAACCGGGCAGTATTTATCCGGTAAAAAATCTATTGCCATACCGGCTGAGCGCACCCCAACTCAAGACGACAAGTGGCTTAAGTTATTTGGCGCCAATAGCAATAATTTGCAAGATGTAGATTTAGAGATTCCTTTTGGTTTGATGACCTGCGTAACCGGTGTTTCTGGCTCAGGAAAATCTACTCTTATTAACGCCACACTGTATCCATTAGCCGCAACAGAGCTTAATGGCGCAACCACATTAAAGGCGGCCTCTCATGATCGTGTTGAGGGCCTGGACCTTTTCGATAAATGCGTCGATATTGACCAAAGCCCTATTGGTCGCACGCCGCGCTCCAACCCTGCAACTTACACTGGCATTTTCACTCCCATTCGTGAATTATTTGCTGGCACCCAAGAGGCTCGCTCGCGCGGTTATAAGCCTGGGCGATTTAGCTTTAATGTAAAAGGTGGTCGCTGTGAAGCTTGTCAGGGCGATGGCGTTGTAAAGGTAGAAATGCACTTCCTACCCGATGTTTACGTACCTTGCGATAGCTGCAAAGGTAAACGCTACAACCGCGAAACCTTAGAGGTTAAATACAAAGGCAAAAATATCCACGAAGTATTGGAAATGACCGTTGAAGATGCACGTGAGTTTTTCGATGCGATTCCAGCAGTAGCAAAGAAGCTTCAAACTTTAATGGATGTCGGCCTTACCTATATTTGCCTAGGCCAAGCCGCCACCACACTATCAGGCGGTGAAGCACAGCGCGTAAAATTATCGCGCGAGCTTTCAAAACGCGATACAGGAAGAACGCTGTATATTCTGGATGAACCCACCACGGGATTGCACTTTCACGATATTCAGCAATTGCTAACCGTTTTGCACCGCCTGCGCGATCATGGCAACACCGTCGTTGTGATTGAGCATAACTTAGATGTGATCAAGACTGCAGATTGGATTGTCGACCTTGGTCCTGAAGGCGGCAGCGGCGGTGGTCAAATCATTGCGACCGGCACACCTGAAGAAGTAAGCAAGGAGAAGGCTTCTCACACTGGCCGCTATTTAAAACCAATGTTGAAAGCAAAAAAGTAATTTCGGGAGTTCTTCCTAGTACAAGCTACAAGCAGGGTCAGAACCGATAGGTTCTGACCCTTTTTTAAAATCTAGCCAGCCTTCAAAGGCTTACTCATTTCCGCCCAATCAATCTCACCGTCATCCACTAGGTTTTCATACTCCAACACACCTAGAGCTTCAAACTTCGGACGAATCTTATCGGTCAGCAAGCCAATTCGACGAAGGTTAGGAATCACACGTGAAAACAAGTGATTACGGAATTTGGCCGTACCTGAAGATTCCAAGAATATCTGACGCGCCTCTTCTACATCCCAGCCATAGAACTCAAACACATCGGTAGGCACTAGGCGCTCGCGACTAACCACGCAAGCTTGATAGGCAAACTCCGCGCGCTCTTCACGTTCCTCTTCACTCAAAGACTTCACAAACTCTTCTAGGTAATGAATACCAAAAGCCACATGGCGAGCTTCGTCACGGATTACGTAACCTAGGATATCTTTGATCAAGCTGTCTTCGGTGGCCAGCTCATGCATGGTGTTAAAGGCCGACAAAGCCAAGCCCTCAATCACTACCTGCATTCCAATAAATTTCAAATCCCAGCGGTGGTCAGTAAGAATTTTATCCAAGATACTTTTCAGCGAGCTGTTTACCGGGTACATCAGTCCGAATTTCTTCTGGATGTACTTATTAAACACTTCTACATGACGGGCTTCATCGAAGGTCTGAGAACCAGCATAGAGTTTGGCGGCATAGGTAGGTGCGCAAGATACCAGCTGTGATGCTACCAATAGCGCCCCTTGCTCGCCGTGTAAAAACTGTGAGAGAGTCCAGGCATCACTGTGATCATAAAATTCTAGCTTCTGTCGCTCACTTAGCGCCTCAAAAGGCCCCCAGCCAGCAAAACCATTTTGCATGGCACGCAACTCGTCATCCATGCCCACCATGGGTTTTGTCCAATCAATGTCGGTTTCAGCATTCCAGTTAAGCTTTTTACCCAACTCATACAACTGACGAATACGATTTTCCTGGATTTTGTAATCCCAGTTATAGGCCCCAGTTAATGGCGTCTGAAATATCTCAGCAATATCATCCACTGATTCAGGTGTTAGGTCGATATCGTCGCAAGCACCAGGCAAATCCTTGGCCGCTTCGAAAAATCGCACTTCATTCGGGGTATCTTCTGTAAATTCCACCGCCATCACGGGCTCCTTTTGATTTTTATTCTGTTCTTTTTATAGTCTCGTACTGAAACACTTGCTTCTCAAGGTGATCTTATGCCATATTTTTGGTCATAAGAGGCCAACAGAAAATCAATAAGGACCGAGGCCATATGGCAAACCCACGATTTCCAGCCAGTTATGTTGCGATATTGAGCGAAATGCTCAAGGACTACGGGCAGCCGGCCGACTCGGTACTGGCCACAGTAGGCCTAACTAGCGAATACCTAGACCAACCCGATGCCAGCATTAGCGACCAACAACTGCGCCAATTACTGCAGCTAGCCACAAGACTGAGTGATGACCCTGCTCTGGGCTTAAACTTCGGCCGACGGCTTACCCTAACGTCACATGGCGTTTTGGGCTATGCCTTGATGAGCTGTAACGATCTTATCTCGGCACTTGATCTTCTGATGAAGTACTATCGATTGCTGATGAGCTCCGCCATGTTGACCCTAGAAGAAGTCGACGATCACATCGTGATAGAGCACAAAAACTTGGGGCCAGATCTAATGAACCCCAATTTTGATGAAGAGATATTTTCAGCAGGTATTGTTACCGCAGTAAAACAGTTATTGCACCGCGACAGCTTGCCCATGGAGTTGTATTTCGCTTATCCAGAACCGGCGCATGGTGATGAATACCGCAAGATATTTAACTGCTCAATAAACTTTGACCAGAACCGCAATGCCATAAAGCTACCCAATAGCTTGCTGCAGGAAAAACCCGAATTCGCCAACCCATCCATGCTTAAAATTTATCAGCAACAGTGCGATAAATTGCTAGCCAGGTTGGATGATAATGCCGACCTGAGCAGCAGCGTCAGACGTATGCTAGTCGCCGAAAACAGTGGTTTTCCTAAACTAGAGGCCATGGCCGAAAAGTTTCATATGAGCCCACGAACCTTCCGACGACGCTTACAAGAAGAAGGCAGCTCATTCCAAAAAATATCCGATGAAGTTAAGCGCCAGCTCGCCGAAGACTATTTGAGAAACTCAAATTTCTCGATTGATACCATTGCCAGCTTGGTAGGCTTCAACGATATCTCCAATTTTCGTCGCGCCTTTATTCGTTGGACGGGTGAATCACCAGCTAACTTCCAAAAAAAGCATCGACCATAAATAAATAGATAAATAGACAACTAAATAACCACAATAAATTAAAAGGCATTATTTTGACTATAGAAAAGCAACAACTGCGCTCAGGCCCCTACAAAAATATTTATGCCCAAGCCATTAAAGTCGACAACATCCTGTATCTTTCAGGTCAAGTAGGTGTCGACCAGCAAGGCAAAGCCGGTGCTGACATTGTAGAACAAACTCGATTAGCCTATGAAAATATTGCCGCCGTGCTCTCCGAGTTTGGAGCCAGCATGGACAATATTGTTGATGAAACTATGTATGTTACCGACATGAGCAACACCATGACTCAAGCAAAAGCTGTTTTTGCCGAGCGAGCCAAAGCCTATGGTGGTGAGCCTGCGGTTTGCCAAACACTAATTGGAGTTACAGAGCTAGTATTGCCTGACCTGCAACTGGAAATAAAATGCGTAGCTCATCTGTAAAGATACCATTTAGAAGCGCTAGCTATGATTTCTCACACTACCCTTGGGGCTAACAACCTATCCAAAGCCGATGCATTTTATAGCAGCTGGTTACCTGAGCTGAATGCCCGGAAGATCTATCAATCTGAACAAGTTATTTTTTGGGAATTTAGCGGCGGTGGTGCTAAATTAGCAATCAGCAAACCTTATAACGGCGAACCAGCAAATTATGGTAATGGCACCATGCTGGCATTACAGGCGGATAGTGTAGAGACAGTAAACAAGGTATACCAACTTGCCATAAACGCGGGTGCCAGTTGTGAAGGTCAACCGGGCGAGCGTGATCCTGGAGCCTTCTTTGGAGCTTATTTTAGAGATTTGGACGGCAATAAGCTGGCGGTATTCTT
This sequence comes from Cellvibrionaceae bacterium, assembly GCA_025800365.1. GTDB lineage: Bacteria > Pseudomonadota > Gammaproteobacteria > Pseudomonadales > Cellvibrionaceae > Pseudoteredinibacter. The sequence continues at coordinate 15,595 of JAOXRT010000177.1, forward strand.
TAGGGCTTAGATATAAGCCTAGAATACCTGCTCTTGTTTACCCGAACTATTCCTTCCAAGGCTGATCATCAGACTCTTTCAGGTAATCCATTCGAAAAACCCAGCCTGGCAACCCTAGTTTAGAGGGTGTTTTTTGAAGTTTTATTTTTTCTTGCCGATCACCACCAATCGTATCGCCATTCATAATCTCAGCGCAGCCATCTAGCGCATACGATGTATAGCCTTCTAAACGCCTACGCAGCTCTAGTGGATTTTCTGGTGCCGCTACCGCCTCAAATTCTGGTTTACCATAATCCTCCAAGCCTTCGGTAAAGCCGCAAACTTGTCCATCTTCATCGACATAAGTATCAACAGCCACCCAAAAGTGGCTGGGCAAACTTTTTGATACTACCTTAAACTCATCTGCCATAGTTTGGGCCGATATCGCTTGCCTACGATTCCATATGGCACCAAAGACATTTATTTTCATGGAAAAAACTGTCTGCAGTAAAAAAGACAGAAAGATAGATTGATCTAAAGCCCTACCCGCTTCCTCGCAGTAGCACAAAACCGCCAATTTACTATTAGCCAAATCTTCACTGGCCTTAGGCCAGTAGTAATTAGAGCTGGCTAACTGGCTAGCCGGTTCTGCATTTTGAAACGCTGGATTTTTCACAATCTCTAATTTGATGCTAGGCGAAAGATTTGCCCCATGGATGACAATCTGCTTTTTAAGTTCTCCCTCACTCGTTGCTCGGTAGTTATGAAACATCTCATCCTGCAAGGACATCTGCCGAGCAATGTTATCGATATTCAGACCCTTAGTCCCATCTAGAAAAACCAAACAATGAACCGCTGCCTCTGGAACATCATCCAAAGCATCGCAATAGCTTCGCGCCTGTGCAAGCAACTGTTCATCAAGCTCTGCTGTATTTGCACCAAAGGAAGATTCAGCCCGTTGTATGCCCCTCAGCATAAAAAAGAAAAAGGCTAAAAAGATAATTAGAGTAATCAAATAAGGCATAAATTTATATCCTTAATACGTAGCCGCTGAAGAGCTCAAAACCACTTATTTTTTAAAACGATATACATTGATAACATTTCCAACCAACATACATAAAGCACCAAGCAAGAGCGCCAAAGTAACCGGTTCTTGGTAAAAATACACGCCCGCTAGCGCAATCAAGGGCAATCTTAGAAAATCCAAAGTAACGATCAAGGTGACATCGGCCAGCTTTAGTGCTTGATTCAAACAGTAATGAGCACTAAGAGCAGCAATACTGATTAGAAATATAATCAGCCCCTGTTCTAAAGTAATCGGCTGCCATTGTGGCCAAGCTAGCAGCAAACCCAATGGCATTTGCATTAGGCACATATAAAACAAGATGAGCAGTGGCGAATCGGTTTTGGTTAAGGCCTTTGTGCTCACAAAGGATACCGCAAAGCCAATTGCCGCCGCCAACACTACTAGAGCTGCTGGATTATAAATCTCTGAGCCCGGTCTCACGATAATAAACACGCCAAGCAAACCCGCCAACAAGGCCAGAATACGTTGCAGCGTTAACTTTTCGCCTAAAAACAATGCGGCCAACAAAGCCGTCCAAAGTGGCGCAGTAAATTCTAAAGCAAATACCTCAGCCAACGGTAACAAGGCTATACCAACAAACCAACCATACTGGGCCGCAAAATGAAAAATACTGCGAACACCATGTAATGTAATCCGTTCGGTCTTTAAGGCAGCAAGCTGTTTTTTAAATGCCAACAGAGCAAACAGCAAAATAGCGCCAATTAAACTTCTAAAGAACAAGGTCTGAAAGACCGGCACCTCACCGCTTAATTCACGCGCACCAAGCGCCAAAAGACAAAATGATGCCAGTGACGCCAGCATCCATAGTAAAGCCTGCACTAAGAGCCCCTAAGAGTTAATCTGGGTGAATTATACGTTAGATAGCCCTGTACCGCCCGCTTGAGAATTGAGCCATAGAGGGACTTTTTCGTTATGTATATACCTTGCTAAGACTGTTAGCTTCAGTCATACCTGGCCCTCTATAAACAAAGCAAATGAGAGCGATTATGAAAGGCTTAAAAGTACTCCCTTTAGTCATATCCAGTGTGGCATTAGGCTTAATGCCAGCGGTACATGCCAAACAAGACAACACTCTGAGTAACAATCAGGTTTTCGCCAAGTGGACCGGCCCATACGAAGGTGTCCCAGCCTTTGATAAAGTGAAGCTAGAAGAGCTGAAACCTGCATTAGAGCAAGGCATGGCCAACAATTTGGCAGAGATCGAAGCTATCGCCAATAATCCAGAGCCACCTACCTTTGCCAATACCCTTGAGGCTTACGAGGCTGCCGGCAAGGACTTAGATCGAGTCTACGCCTACTGGGGCATTTGGAGCTCGAATATGTCGAGCCCAGAGTTTCGCGAAATCCGCTCTGAAATGAGCCCTAAACTATCGGCTTTTTACAGCAAGATCACCCAGAACAAAAAGCTCTTTGCCCGCATTAAAGCGGTTTATGAAGGCAAAGAAATGAAGACTTTGCGTCCGGATCAGCAGCGCCTATTAGAAAAGACTTACCTAGGTTTTAAGCGCTCAGGTGCAGAGTTAAACGGCAAGGAAGCTAAGCGCTACGCTGAAATCAACCAACGCTTATCACAACTGCAAAACCAGTTTTCCAATAATGTATTGGCCGATGAAGAAGGCTATGTGACCTTTTTCAGCAAAAAACAAAGCGCAGGCCTGCCAGAATCTTATCTTGGCACCGCTGCAGCCGCCGCCAAGTCTAAAGGTAAAGAAGGCCAGTATGCGGTCAGTAATACTCGCTCTTCTATGTCGCCATTTTTAACTTATGCCGACGATCGCGAGCTACGCAAGCAAGTGTGGACCAATTACTACAGCCGTGGCGACAATGGCGGCGAGCACGATAACAATGCCATCATTGCCGAGATCCTTAAGCTACGTCATGAGCGAGTAGGCCTTCTAGGCTATAAGAACTACGCCACCTGGCAACTTGAATCCCGCATGGCCGCAAAACCTGAAAATGCCATGAAGCTAATGGAATCAGTTTGGCCTGCCGCTATCGCCCGTGTCGACCAAGAAATTGCCGACATGCTAGAAATTGCCAAAGCCGATGGTGTTGAAAAGATAGAACCCTGGGATTATCGCTATTACGCCGAAAAAGTACGTAAAGCTAAATACGATTTAAATTCTGATGAAGTTAAACAATACCTCCAGCTTGGGAAGCTGCGCGAGGCAATGTTCTATGTTGCCGAAAGACTGTTTAACTATAAGTTCACCCCAGTTGCAGAAGGCAGCGTGCCGGTATTTCATCCGGATGTAAAAGTTTGGGAAGTGACCGACAAAACCACTGGCAATCATATTGGCCTGTGGTATCTAGATCCTTTCGCTCGCAAAGGCAAACGCTCTGGTGCTTGGGCCACCAGCTATCGCAGCCACACGACTTTTGAAGGCAAGACCAATGTACTGTCCTCAAATAACTCAAACTTCGTAAAAGGTGAACCAGGAAAAGCTGTACTGATCTCTTGGGATGATGCCGAAACTTACTTCCATGAGTTTGGCCATGCGCTACACTTTTTGTCTTCCAATGTTGCCTACCCCTCTCAAAATCGAGGCGTGCGAGACTACACTGAATTCCAATCACAATTATTGGAACACTGGCTGAGCACGGACGAAGTTATCGATAACTATCTGCGCCACCACAAAACCGGCAAACCAATGCCTGCAGAGTTAATCGCCAAGATCAAAAAAGCGGCCTCCTTCAACGAAGGCTTTGCGACTACTGAATACTTAGCATCGGCACTTATCGATATGAAGTTGCACAGTACCGATCCAAGCAATATTGATCCGGACAAGTTCGAGCGTGAAACCTTGGCAGCGATGAACATGCCAAGCGCCATCGTAATGCGTCATCGCACCCCACACTTTAGCCACATTTTTAGCAGCGAAGGATACGCCGCCAGCTACTATGGCTATTTATGGGCCGAGGTACTTACTGCCGATGCCGCCGAAGCGTTTGCTAATGCACCCGGTGGTTTTTATGATAAAGGCATGGCCAAGAAGTTAGTGGACCATCTATTCAGCGTACGCGATGCTGTGCCACCGGCTGAAGCCTATGTGAAGTTCCGCGGACGTGAAGCCAATTTTGAAGCGCTAATGCGCTTGAGAGGTTTTCCGATACCTAAGAAATAAGTCTAGCTAGTGGCGATTGAGCTAGGGCCACCTGGTCCTAGCTCAAATTCCAAACTGAGATAACGTCCAGCAAGAAATAAACGATTTAAATTCTTTTCAAAAACAATCTTCAATCACTTCCACTATTATTCTCAACTATCGCGGCAACTTAGGCCTCGTCCTCACCCTCAAGCAAGTGCCCCAGCTTACCCTTCTTAGTCTCAAGGTATTTCGCATTATGGGGATTGCGACCGGTTTCATGAGGAATTCGCTCTACCACATTTACCCCTAGCTCATTAAGCGCTTTTACTTTACGAGGGTTATTGGTCATCAGTTTTAGAGCGTGAATATTTAGATGATCGAGCATTTCGCGCAAAATAGAGTAATCGCGCATATCGGCACCAAAGCCTAAAGCTTCATTGGCCTCTACAGTATCGGCGCCTTTGTCTTGCAAATTATAGGCTTTGATCTTATTCAGCAAACCAATACCACGGCCTTCTTGGCGCAAATAGAAAATCACACCACGGCCCTCTTGGGCCACTCGATGCATTGCGGCTTGTAGTTGTGCACCACAATCACAGCGCAAACTAAAAAGCCCGTCGCCAGTCAAACACTCAGAGTGTATACGAGCCAATACCGGCTCATCACCTTCAATATCACCCATACTCAAGACAACATGCTCTTTATCATTAGCCGTGTCTTCAAAACCATGCATGGAGAAAATGCCCCAAGGGGTTGGTAATTTGCAAGACTCAATATAGCGAATAGTCACAACAATTCCTCATCAAAGCGGGCAGCAATAGCCCTGGCAATTAGCGCAAATAAAATGCCGCCAACTGCAGAATCAGCAGAGCGTAGAGGCCTGCTAAAACATCATCAATCATAATGCCAAAGCCGCCGCTGACTTTCTTATCCAGCCAGCCAATAGGCCAAGGTTTGGCAATATCGAAAATTCGAAATAATACAAAGCCAGCCAGCAACCACTGCCAGCCGAGCGGCACGGCCAGCATAGCTAACCACATGCCAATAAATTCATCCCAAACAATACCACCGTGATCATGCACCCCCATGACTTTGGAGGCGTGCTCACATAGATAAACACCAATCGCAAAACCAATCACTAAAACGGCAAGGTATATATAGATTGAGCTTGCTTGTAATAAGAACACAAAGGGCAAGGCCGCAATAGTGCCAAAAGTGCCCGGTGCTTTGGGCGATAAGCCAGAGCCAAAGCCGAAGGCAAGAAATAAACGGGGGTCGCGAACTAGATCTTTAAAACTCAGATTTACAGTGCTCATTAGAAATGCTGATAGCCTATTGATTCAAGCTCTGCCGGTGCGCCACGAAACAGCGCCTTTACACCTTGATGTTGATTAGTGGTATGGCCCACCAAGCTTACTTGCAAACCTAAAGCCGCTGCAGAATCTTCAAATTGCTGCTGTACAGTTTGCGGCACCAGCATACATAATTCATAGTCATCACCACCGCTGGCGGCCAGCTGTACGGCAGCTTGTTCATCAAAGCTCTTAATCAATGCTGAAGACAAAGGCAATCGATCAAGGTCGACCAAAGCGCCAATATTACTGCGCTCACAAATATGCCCAAGATCCGCCAGCAGACCATCGGAAATATCTACCGCGGCAGATAACATTGGGGCAAGGGTTTGAGCCTCTTGAACTCTTGGCACGGGGTGATAATAGCGATTCAAAAAGTGTTGCAAGGATTGCTCATCAGTACTCAGCTCACCACTAAAACTTTTCACTGCCGCGGCGGCATCGCCCAAGGTGCCACTCACATAAATTAGCTCCGCGGCAGAAGCGCCATCGCGACGTAAAGCCAGTTTTGGCTCTACTTCACCATGAACTTGAACCGTGATACTCAAAGGCCCTTTAGTAGTATCGCCACCCACTAAATGGACATCATATTCACGAGCAACACGCAAAAGACCTTGTGAAAACCCAGCGAGCCAACCCTTGTCCATATCCGGCAGGGTTAAAGCCAAAGTAAACCAGCGGGGCTTTGCCCCACAAGCTGCTAAGTCACTTAAATTTACTCGCAGGGCGCGCTCACCAATTAAGGCGGGGTCAGCTTGTGCGGGGAAATGTACATCAGCCACTAAGGTGTCCATGGACACCGCTAATAGGCGATCAGCTGATGGGTAAAGCAAAGCACAATCATCACCTATTCCGAGTTCAATACCATCCGCTACCGGGGGCGTTAAACCACCGTTTTGGAAGTAGCGTTTGATTAAATCGAACTCGTTCATAAGTATCTTCGTTACTTGCGCTTACTGCTCGCCTTCACTTCAATGGCACGATCTTGCTCAGCCATTTTATCCAGCACCGCATTAATAAATTTGTGGCTATCGGTGGCGCCAAATTTTTTCGCCAGCGACACAGCCTCATTGATAACTACCTTATAGGGTACATCGATACGATGTTTTAGTTCGAAGCAAGCCATCAACAATAATGCATTGGTGATTGGATCCAGCTCTTCCAAACTGCGATCTTGCAAATGCGGTTCAAAGCTTTCTCTTAAACCACTGTATTGCTGAGGGACGCTGTGCAATATTTCACGGAAGTACTCAACATCAACATGGGTCATGTCATTGTCAGCGTGAAATTCAGCTTCGATTACATTCAAGCTTGCGCCGGCCATTTGCCATTGATACAGCGCTTGCATTGCATAATGCCTCGCCTTGCGACGAGTTGCGGGAGTTACAGACATCGTATTACCTATCTAAAAGAGCGCGTGACCAGCTGGCAGCCACGCTTATTCACATTTACAAATTGTTCAGTAGAGAAACCATCTCTAGAGCTGTGGTCGCAGCTTCTTCACCTTTGTTACCGGCCTTGGTACCAGAGCGCTCAATTGCCTGCTCAATGGAGTCAACGGTCAATACACCAAAGGTAACTACAGTATCGCTGTTAAGGCCAACTTGCGCCAAACCTTTAGTACATTCACCAGCGACGTAATCGAAGTGTGGAGTACCACCGCGAATTACCGCACCCAGTGCGATAATGGCATCGAACTCGCCTTTAGCGGCCAAGCGCTGAGCAACAAGAGGAAACTCAAAAGCACCCGGTGCGTACACGATGGTGATTTGATCTTCGCTAATGCCATGGCGACGCAAAGTATCCAATGCGCCGTCTTTTAATGCTTCTACAACAAAGCTGTTCCAGCGACTTACGATCAGTGCATATTTACCCTGACAGTTGGTGAACTGACCTTCGATGGTTTTAATACTCATAATGAAATTCCTTCGTCTCTAATTTGTAGAGCTGACTAAAATTTATTTACAACTTAAATATTCTTCAACTTCCAACTGGAAGCCAGATAGCGCGCTAAATTTAAACGGCGCACTCATCAAACGCATTTTACGCACACCCAAATCCTGCAAGATCTGGGAGCCGGTACCTACGCTTTTATAAACCATATCTTGGCTAGGGCGCTGCTGTTTGCCAGAGATCATCCAATCGATGCTCTCTTCAATGTCGTCAGTAGTTTCGTTGTGACACAATAAAATCACCACGCCACTGCCCTCTTCAGAAACCTTCTGCAAAGCACGCTGAAAACTCCACGGCTTATAGGTTTTATCGCTTTCACGCAAAATACCCAAAACATCGCGCGCAGTATCACTATTGTGAACACGCACCAATACGGATTCTTCGTTTTGGATATCGCCTTTCACCAAGGCAAAGTGTTTTTCCTGGCGAGGCTTATCGAGATAAGTGCGCAAGCTAAACTCACCGAACTCAGTGCTTACATTACGTTCATTAACACACTCTACGGTTTTTTCGTTAAGCGTGCGGTACTGGATCATATCGGCAATGGTGCCAATTTTAAGATCATGTAATTGAGCAAATTTTTCCAAATCTGCACGACGGGCCATGGTGCCATCTTCGTTCATAATTTCAACGATGGCAGCGGCCGGCTCAAAACCAGCAAGGCGCGCTAAATCACAGCCTGCTTCGGTGTGACCTGCACGGCTCAATACCCCACCAGCCTCAGCCTTCAATGGGAAAATATGGCCGGGCTGCACAATATCTTTAGGCTGAGCATCGCGAGCAACTGCAGCACGCACGGTACGCGCACGGTCCGCAGCGGAAATACCGGTACTTACACCTTCAGCAGCTTCGATAGATACCGTGAAATTGGTTGAGTGAGCCGCGCGGTTATCGCTTACCATTAATGGCAAATCTAATTGACGGCAACGCTCTTCGGTAAGCGTTAAGCAAATCAAGCCGCGAGCATGGGTGGCCATAAAGTTAATATCTTCGGCGCGCACCTGCTCGGCCGCAATAATTAGATCGCCTTCATTTTCGCGATCCTCATCATCCATCAGGATAACCATTTTACCCTGACGAATATCGTCAATCAGTTCTTCTACGGTGTTGAGTTGCATAATTCACTCTCTATCTTTAGGAGGCCGTACGCTTGTGCTAGGACAGTGTGTTACGACAGTTATTTGCGGCCGGCAAAGCCGTGCTCTTGCAAAAACGCCATCGACAGATCAGAACTGCCTTCGGCGTGCGCGGCCTGCTCTCCTTGCAGTAAACGCTCTAAATAGCGGGCAATGACATCAACTTCCAAATTGATTTTGCTACCGCTGCGGTATTGCCCCATCACCGTTTTATCAAGGGTGTGAGGCACAATGTTCAATTCAAATTCAGCGCCTTGTACAGCATTAACGGTCAGGCTGGTGCCATCAACAGTAATCGAGCCCTTGTGGGCAATGTACTTGGCTAGGTTATCGGGTGCACGCAAGCGAAAACGCTCAGAACGGGCATCACTGTGGCGACTGATCACCTCGCCAACACCGTCAACATGGCCGCTGACAATATGACCACCTAGGCGTGTTTGTGGTGTGAGCGCCTTTTCCAAATTAACGGCCTGCCCCACCTGCCAGCTAGCAACGGTGGTGTTATCGATGGTTTCCACCGAAACATCAGCCCAATAGCCGTCACCCGGCAAATCAATAACGGTTAGACAAACACCATTAGTGGCTATTGAGTCACCCAATGCCACATCACCTAGATCAAGGCCGTTACTCTTCACTCGCAGGCGAATATCACCACCGCGAGGCTCTGCGGCGACAATTTCGCCAACTGCTTCAATAATGCCGGTAAACATATCAATCCACTATTCAATTGCCTATGGCCGATGCGCTCCCATTGCCGGCTTAAGTCGCCAACAAGCTAAGCGATCGTTCGATATCGAGAACTTATGACTCTATATCGGGGCGAGCCAGGATTTTCCAATCCTGCCCGATCGGCTCAATACTTTCGATCATCAATGGCAGATGAGCGGCCATGGTATCCAGTGGCAGCTCAAATATTGGCCGCGCCTTGCTACCCAACAGCTTTGGTGCCATATAGATAATCAACTCATCCAGCAGGCCGCGCCTTAAAAAGCTGCCCGCTAGGGAGGCGCCGGTTTCTACCAACACCTCATTACATTCTCTTCTGCCCAACTCAGTCACCAGCCAGTGCAGATCAATTCGCCCTTCACGGGGCTTGGCCTGTATAACTTCTAGTTCAGTGCAAGCTGATCGAAGCTCTTGGGCCTTTTCGCAAGCTGGATCTTCCAGAGTGCAAATTAAGACCTTGCCCGGTTTACTCAATAACTGGGCTTTTGGATCCATCCTTAGTGCCGAATCCAAAATCACTCTTAGCGGCTGTTTCTCTGTGGCCAACTGACAGAGCGTTTCGTCTAAGCCAAGGTCGTTCGCACGAACATTCATGGCGGGATTGTCTTGTAATATCGAATCGATACCACTGACAACCGCGCAGCTGCTGGCTCGCAGGCGCTGAACATCACTGCGGGCTGCAGCCGAGGTAATCCACTTGCTCTCGCCATTAGCCATTGCTGTACGAGCATCTAAGCTCATCGCAAGTTTTAGCCGAAGCAGTGGCCGACCGTGCATCATGCGGGCGATAAAGCCTGGGTTTAATGCCCGGCAGTCTTCTTCCATGACTGGCCCATCAACAACAATGCCCTGATCTTTTAAATACTCTAGGCCTCGCGCACTCACTTGCGGATTCGGATCTTCCATGCCGTAAACCACACGCGCAACACCTGCTGCGGCTAGGGCCTCACAACAGGGCCCTGTTTTGCCGTGGTGACTGCAGGGCTCTAGAGTGACGTAAGCCGTTGCGCCGACTAGCTCAGCGCCGACGCTATTGGCCGCAGTTATAGCTTCCACCTCGGCGTGCCCTAGGCCAGGCTTTTGATGCCAGCCTTCAGACAATAACTGACCATCTTTAACCATTACGCAGCCTACCCTAGGGTTAGGCATAGTGCTGTATTGGCCACGCTTAGCTAACTCGATAGCCCGTGCCATCCAGTGCTCATCATCTTGCTGAACGCTAGACTTATCTAACTCTTGCATAGCTCTTGCGTAACTCTTCAATAGGCTCTAAGTAGCTTTTATGTGGCTCAGCCCTACTCTTTATGCTCTGGGCTGCCTTCTAGACGTTCGATCTCTTTACGGAACTCATTGAGATCCTGGAAGCGACGGTATACCGATGCAAAGCGAATATAGGCAACCTCGTCTAATTTTTGCAGCTCCTCCATGACCTTCTCACCCACTCGCATGGCGGGCACTTCGCGCTCACCGGTCGCTTGCAGATAGTGCTTAATCTGGGTCACCGAAGATTCAATCTGTTCCATGCTGACCGGGCGCTTTTCCAAGGCTCTTAACAAGCCAGAGCGCATCTTCTCTTCATTAAAGGGTTCGCGGCTGCCATCTTGCTTAATAATCCTAGGCAATAGCAGTTCGGCCACTTCATAGGTGGTAAAACGCTCGCGACAACTCTGACATTCTCGGCGACGGCGCACCTGGTCGCCTTCGGCTACCAAGCGCGAATCGATAACTTTCGTATCTTCTTCGCTGCAAAATGGGCAGTGCATGTGCAATCCTTATTTGGCATAGGCTATATCGGCGGGCCGCATAATAGCACAATTAAGGCTCACGCATCTTACCGAGCTGTATCCAAGGTAAGGGAATACTCAGCGCGATACATAAAAGGGCCCACCACAGACCAAATTGGCTCAAATAGTAGGCCAAGGCAAAGACCAATAGCGTCACGAGCGCCCCTTGCCACAAATATCGACGGTAGCCCGCTGGCAATGCGCCATTGCGGATCAACTCCAATAACAGAGGCATGCCCAAGTGTAGAGGCAAATAAGTGATAAAGCCTATCAACCAGATAAGCTGGCTACTATTCATATTGCTCCCTCAATAGTCGGCAGCGGCACAAGCTTGCCAAGCCGCGTATCAAAACAGAAAAACAACAGCATCGCAGAGACAAAAACGCCCAGACGACAAAAGCCGACTGGGCGCTAATAGCATCGCTATAAAGCTTAGCCGTATACCGGGAAATCCTTACAGATAGCCAATACCTTGCCTTTCACGTCTTCAATAACCTGCTCGGAATTGCCTTTTTCTAGCGATTCCAATACATCACAGATCCAATGCGTTAGCTGAACGGTTTCTTCTTCACCAAAGCCACGAGTGGTAATCGCCGGAGTACCTACACGTAGACCAGAGGTGATAAATGGAGAGCGCGGATCATTAGGAACCGAGTTCTTATTAACGGTGATATTGGCGTTACCTAGAGCCTCATCAGCGTCTTTACCGGTGTATTCCTTGCCAATAAGATCAACCAACATCAGGTGGTTCTCAGTGCCACCAGAAACGATCTTAATTCCACGCTCGATAAAGGTCTTGGCCATGGCCTGAGCATTTTTAACCACTTGCTGCTGATAAGTTTTGTACTCATCGCTCATGGCTTCTTTAAAGCTCACCGCTTTTGCTGCAATAACATGCATCAATGGACCACCCTGGCCGCCAGGGAATACAGCTGAATTTAGCTTCTTCTCGATCTCTTCATTGGCACGAGCCAAGATAATGCCACCACGTGGACCACGTAGGGTTTTGTGGGTGGTAGACGTCGTTACATCAGCGATTTGAACTGGGTTAGGGTAGACACCTGCAGCAACCAAACCGGCCACGTGAGCCATATCTACAAATAAGTAAGCGCCCACTTTATCGGCGATATCGCGAAAACGCTGCCAGTCCATAATCTGCGAGTAAGCCGAGAAGCCAGCCACAATCATCTTAGGCTTATGCTCTAGCGCTAAACGCTCAACTTCTTCGTAATCAACTTCGCCAGTCTCAGCGTTCAGTCCATACTGGATAGCGTTGTAAGTCTTACCTGAAAAGTTAACCTTAGCACCGTGGGTTAAGTGACCACCGTGAGCCAAGCTCATACCCAATACTGTGTCACCTGGAGCACACAAAGCTTGATAAACAGCAGCGTTCGCCTGTGAGCCAGAGTGTGGCTGCACATTGGCGTAATCAGCGCCAAATAGCTCTTTTGCACGCTCGATAGCTAGGGCTTCTGCAGTATCAACATATTCACAGCCACCGTAGTAGCGCTTGCCCGGATAGCCTTCTGCATACTTATTGGTCAATTTGGTGCCTTGGGCCGCCATAACCATAGGGCTGGTGTAGTTTTCTGAAGCGATTAGCTCGATATGCTCTTCCTGTCGGGTTTCTTCTGACTGGATAGAAGCCCACAATTCTGGATCATAAGCGGCAATGGTTTGGTCTTTATCAAACATGGCAAGCCTTTTTGTGCTGTGTATGGTGAGGGTTAAAGAGAATAAGGCGCGGATTGTACACCAAACCGCCGCTGGAGAAAGCCCTTGCCGAGCTTTCCGTAGAGCAGAAATCAGCAATTGTCTTTTCAACAGCCCGACAAGACCAAACTGCCGACTGTTTAGGCCCCCAAACAGCTAAGACGCAGCTACTGCAAGGCCTCGTATCGTCTGTCCGTTAAGGTTTTCATAAAGGCGACAATATCTTCCACCTCACCATCAGAAAGACCAAGATCACCTAACTCCTCGCGATTGACCGTGCTTTGCACTTCAGCCGCGCGCCAAGGCTTTTGGGTTTCAGGGTTTATCGCACCCGCCACATCACGGCTGTTGTAAAAATGCACTACTGTGGCTAAATCTCGAAAAACACCATTGTGCATATAGGGGCCAGTCACGGCGACGTTGCGCAGGCTTACTACCCGAAAAGCCCCCTTCAAACCCTCATCACTTACCGCAGGGTTCGCGAGCAAGCCTTCGTCTTGATAGCCCGAAGCCAATCCGTTTAGCCTGCGAACTACTTCGTTGGCAGGCACCCCAAGATTATCGTAGGTAAAATCGGTAAATAAACGCTCGGATTTGCTAGCTCCGGGCTCTGGCACCGTATGGCAAGCCGCGCAATTGCCCTTATCTTCGGCCTTAAATAACTCGAAGCCTCGCTGCTCTTGCTCGCTAAAACTCTCTTTGGCGGCCATAACGCGATCAAACTTTGAATCAAAACTCGCAAATTCTGAGCTGCGCTCAAAGGCCACTAGCGCATCACTAATCGCGCTATAGGCCAGGCCCGCTGACGCGAATACACCTGCCCCGTAGATCTTCTCGAAATCAGCGGCGTAGAAGCTTTCCACCTTAGCAGCCAGCTCAGCAACCGTGGTTTGCATCTCTACTGGATTTACAAAAGGCCCCTTGGCTTGCTCATGCAGGGAAGCCGCCCGCCCATTTAGAAAGAAGCCGCCTTTATACAGCGATTCCTCCGGGTCAGAGGTATCGAAGAAAAAGTCTGGCGCAAAGGCCAAATAGGCAATGCTAGGGGTATTGATATCACCCAAAGATTTGCCATCCTGCCCTAGCGAAACTGCGCCCGGCTCGCCGCGGCGATGACTCGAAACATTAGGACGAGCATCCATAAAAGCACGACTAGCATCATGGCAGCTCGCACAAGCCTGCTGGCCATCTTTGGATAAACGCACATCATTAAACAACGCCCTACCGAGAGCGACTTTCTTTTGTAGCTGCGATGTTTGCGTACTGGGCTCGGAACAAGCCATCAAAAACACAGCGCCTATAATGCTAAGGGCAATGGTGAAAATTCTGGCCCACATGGTAAACACTCAACAGGTCACTAAAAACGGGCGCACACCTTACCCCAAGACAGACTGATTCTCATTAACCAAAAGCGACTAATTAAGATTTAGATGATCTAGGGCAGCCCTGAGCGACTTATAAGCAGCCTTGAGCGACTCATAAGCAGCCCTGAGCGACTTAAAAATGTCCTGAGCCACATATAGACAAGCCTAAACAGCACAGGCAGACTGCCGAGTCTTGACTCTAAGAACTGGGATAATCAAGATGATAATTAAACGCTGCCTCTTGCTTGCAAGCCTATTTATTGGAATTGGCTATAACAGCCAAACTGCAGCCCTTGGCGATCACAGTATTTACTTTGTGCGTCACGCTGAAAAGCAAAAAGGTAAAGACCCAGAATTAACCCCAGCCGGCCAATGTCGCGCCCAGTTCTATGCCCAATTTTTTTCCAAAACAAAGTTGAACAGGCTCTTTGCCAGCAAGTACCGGCGCAACCAACAAACCGCCGCCCCAGTAAGCGCACAGCAACAATTAACAGCGCTCAGCTTTGATCCTAAAAAGCAGCAGGATTTCGCTAAGCAGCTAGCCGCCCTAAGCGGCACAAGCTTAGTAGTGGCTCATAATCATTTGAGCGAGATAATTCGCGCATTGGGCGGACAGTACGAAGGCAATATCGATCACAGCGAGTATCGTTATATTTTCATGCTGGACTTGAGAGACGGCAAACTTGTGCAGCAAAGGCAGTTTGTAGGGCCGTATTTTTCTGATAGCTGCACAGCGGCGCCGTAAAGCAGGGTTAAAAAATAGAGTCAGAAAAGCAGAGACAGCAATGCCCCTGCTAAACTGCAGCGCTGCTACTCCCAAGAGAATTTTTTATGGGAGGGGAATGATAGCTCTAGCTCTTGGTGATTTTTAACGGCATCCCTCGCCTGCTGCCTAAACTCTGCAGCGCGCTTTTGAACCCCATAGCGAAAACGAGCCAATTCACGCCACTCATTATCTTCTTTTTCAGTAAAGTCCACGCCATTCTCTTGGTAATTCTCTAAAACAGGACCTAAGCGCTGATACGCCAGCTTGATTCTTTTTGCCTGGGTTTCTTCATACTGTTGTATCTGCGATAAGTAATCAGCCAGGCGTTTATTGCCATTTAACTCAGCATCAGCTGTGTATTCAGACATTTGCGCAAAATAGTTTTTGTACTGCTGATAGGAAACAGTATCGGCGCTTAACCACTGCGTCATTGAAGGACGGTTGATTAGGGTTTCCGTCTCAGGATCGACCACCATCACTGTTGGCGTTCCATAATAGATGGGCAAGCCGAATCGCTTGCTTACATCAAAACCTTTATTGAGATAAGCCACATCCACAAAAACCACTTCATAGTGATCTTGCAAAGTCTTTTGCAGCTCTGGCTTATCAAAATTTCTCATTAAGCCCTGGGTATCGTGGCACCACTGTGCACCTAAGACCAACAGCAGCTTTTTATTTTCTCGCTTAGCCAGCGCCAGCTTAGTATCAATCTCAAGCTGAACATCAGCTCCCCTGTAAAACGGGTCACTCTTGGACTCGCCATGCTCTGCCGCCGAACCTAATGGAGGAAAAAACAATAGAGCACTTAAAAGGACATAAAAAATACGCATTGAGCAGCCTAATTTATCAACAATCAAACGAGCTAATGTAGAGACATTTAGGCACAAAGGCAAACCAACTAGCGGCAAATTGCGATAGCGGTCTTCGCATACCTACAGAAACAAAACAGAAACAAAACAGAAACAAAAAAGCCCCGCATTTGCGGGGCTTTGTGGCAACTCATAGAAAAGCTGCTTTTATAAGCTCAAGACTTTTTCACCGCGTGCAATACCGGAAACACCCGAGCGAACCACTTCGAGTATTTGAGCATCACTAACCGCCTGCACAAAGGCATCCAGCTTATCGGAGGCACCTACAATTTGAATGGTGTAAACGGTGCTAGTGACATCAACGATTTGACCTCGAAAGATATCCACACAACGCTTTACTTCTTCACGCAAAGCCCCAGTCGCCTTCACCTTTACCAGCATCAACTCTCGCTCGATATGGGAACCTTCAGTCAAATCGACCAGCTTCACCACATCAATCAGCTTATTAAGGTTTTTTGTGATCTGCTCAATATTGTGCTCACTACCGATAGTGGTCAGCGTCAAACGTGACAAACTAGCATCATCAGTTGGCGCAACATTAAGCGTTTCAATGTTATAACCACGCTGTGAGAATAAACCAACCACTCGCGATAGCGCACCGGGAGCATTCTCCATCAACAAGGAGATAATACGTTTTGATTGTTTCTCTGACATTTTAGGTGCGCTCCGTCTTACTCAACCACATATCGCGCATAGCACCATTAGGCGCTACCTGCATTGGATATACGTGCTCGGATTGATCCACATAAATGTCCATAAAGACCACTCGATCTTTCATGGCGAAACATTCTTCTAACTTCGATTTAAGCTCGCTACGCTCGGTTACTTTAATACCAACATGGCCGTAAGCTTCCATTAGCTTTTCGAAATCAGGTAGCGATTCCTCATACAAGCTTTCAGAGTAACGTCCATCGTAGTGCAGATCTTGCCACTGACGTACCATGCCCAAGGCCTGGTTATTCAAGCAAATAATCTTCACCGGCAGATGATACTGAGTACAGGTAGACAGCTCCTGAATACACATCTGGATTGAGCCTTCACCGGTAACACAAACAACTTGCTGATCACGCTCGGCAAACTGCGCACCCATAGCTGCTGGCAAGCCAAAGCCCATGGTGCCTAAGCCACCGGAATTCACCCACTGACGTGGACGATTAAAGTGGTAGTACTGGGCTGTAAACATCTGGTGCTGGCCCACGTCGGAAGTAATAATGGCATCACCGCCAGTGACTTCGTGCAGTGCCTGAATCACTTCTTGAGGCTTAATTTGCCCCGTTTCTTCAAAACGATTCTTAGTGTACAAGCCGTGACGACCACGCCAATCTTCAATCTGCTGCCACCAATCCGCTAGCGCCTGCTCATCTGGGCTTTCTTTGCTCTGCGCCAGCAACTCCAGCATTTCATTCAAGACGCTCTGCACCGAGCCCACAATAGGAATATCGGCCTGAATGGTTTTTGAAATAGAGGCCGGATCGATATCAATATGAATGATCTTGGCGCCCGGACAGAACTTCTCTGGGGTATTGGTCACGCGGTCATCAAAACGCGCACCAATGGCCAAGATGACATCGGCATGGTGCATAGCCGTATTGGCCTCGAAGGTGCCATGCATACCCAGCATACCCAGAAACTGCTTATCAGTACCCGGGAAAGCACCCAAGCCCATCAAGGTATTGGTCACTGGATAATTCAGCTTGTGCGCTAACTCTCGAAGCTGCTTTGATGCATCTCCAAGAACAACACCACCACCTGAATAAATAACCGGACGACGCGCTTCTAACAGCAACTGAACGGCTTTTTTAATTTGACCGCTATGGCCTTTTTCCGCTGGGAAATAAGAACGGATTTTTACCTTCTTAGGATATTCATAAGGGAAGGTTTCCGCTGGACTGGTCACATCCTTAGGCACATCAATAACAACCGGGCCAGGGCGACCTGTTTCAGCAATATAAAATGCTTTTTTAACAATCTCTGGAATCTCGGCCGCGTCTTTCACCAAGAAGCTGTGCTTCACGATAGGTCGGGACACACCCACCATATCGGTTTCCTGGAATGCATCTTCACCAATTTTTTCGCTTGGCACCTGACCAGAGATGACCACCATTGGAATGGAATCCATATAGGCTGTCGCAATACCGGTAATTGCATTGGTAGCACCCGGGCCAGAGGTGACCAGCACCACACCCGCTTTACCAGTGACTCGCGCATAGCCATCAGCCGCATGCGTCGCCGCCTGCTCATGGCGCACAAGAATATGCTTGACCGCTTTGTTGCGGAAAATCGCATCATAAATATGTAGGGCAGAACCACCAGGATAGCCGAATACGTATTCAACCCCCTGATCTTGTAAGGAGCGTACCAGCATATCGCCGCCGGATAGCATTTCCACTTGAATTCTCCTTAAGAATTATCAAAACACAACAAGCCCGGTTCTACACAAGGTAGCCAGACTGATAAATTTGTCTATCGCCCTTTTATGTCCGTCACAGGTTAGTGCACGGATCCAGGGAGGACGTATCGGTTGATACACCCCCGCGGTGAGGATGGTTTTGCAAACGGTTGGCTTGCTCGGGTAGATGCTTGTAACTCCATGATGGCGGAGTTTTATTGCTGAGGTTACAGCCAGGATCTACACCCATCTTGCGTAAGCTTAATTCTGGACAAGTCTAAGCTAAAGTCAAGATGTTCGAAGGTCTATAGAGCCTTTAGCATGAAAATTCACCCAATATGATCAATTTCTAAGAAAAGACTAGCCCGCCTGTCTTAGAATAACCTTGTTCAGCACTAAGTTTAGCCAAGGGACAGCTTTCAGTCTTATAATAGCTGTAGTATTTGAAAGGGATCTACCAGCATGCCATATATAGCCAAGTTGATATCAGCAGCCTTCTTCGCTAGCTGCTTTTTGGTCACCGCCGTTATGAGCAACGACGCCCATGCCGCAAAGAAATTCTACAAATGGGTCGATAAGGATGGCGTAACCCACTACAGCGAGCGCCCACCAAAGGGTCAGCAAGCCGAAGTGGTAAATACCTACACCGGCCGAGGCACCCCTCCTCCCAGTCAAGCAGCCAAAGAAAAAGAAGAAAAGCCTGAAGAAGAAACTCAGGCAGCTCCACAGCCCATTAAAAACCCTGAGGTATGCAAATCAGCCAAGCGTAACCTAGAGATTTTAAATCGTAATAATCGCGTACGACTAAAAGATGAAAACGGCGAGCTGACAATACTCAGCCAAGAGCAAAAAGAAAAGCAGCGCAAAACCGCCGAAAAAGCCGTTAAAGATCACTGCGGTTAGATAGATTTCGCCTGCACAAAATCGCAGACACAAAAAAGCCGAACATGATGTTCGGCTTTTTTGTGTCTGCTTCTGGCGAGAGCTTTACTTCACCACCTTCAGGCTTGGACGCTTAGCCCCTGAGTCCTCAGGCTTACTAGGCTTAGGCGGTTCTGGACTCGGATCCACTTCCGGCTCAAACACCAAGCCCTGACCATTTTCTCGAGCATAGATTCTTAGCACCGCACTGTACGGAACAAAAATATCAGTAGGTACGCCACCAAAACGAGCACCAAAGCTAAGAGCCTCATTATCCATTGCCAAGCCACTCACTGCGGTTGGGGAGATATTTAAGACCACTAAGCCATCCTCGTTGACATATTGCTGAGGGACTTCAGTGCCTTCGGTATAGGCGCTCACCAGCACGTGTGAGTGCACTCATTATCGACAATCCATTCGTACAGGGCACGCACCATATAAGGGCGACTGCTGCTCATGCTCATAAGACTTCGCCTCTAGCCGCGCATTTCGCGCTCTAGTTCAGACAAGCTCTCCTGGAAAGCTTCGCGCTCAAACAAACGCCCCATATAATCATGCAAAGGCTGGGTTTGCTTGGTTAGCGGCAATTTGATTTCCAATAAGTCCAAACGCCACAAGATCGGCGCCAAACAGCAATCTACCAAAGTAAATTCTTCGCTCATGAAGAAAGGCATTTCTGAAAAGATCGGCGCAATAGCCAATAAGCTATCTTTAAGATCTTTACGCGCCTTCGCAGCAGCTTCTTTGTTTTTACCAGAAAGGATCTCGTCCACCTTTGGACTCCAATCTTTCTCAATACGGTGCATCCACAAACGACTTTGAGCACGCGCTACTGGGTAAACCGGTAATAGTGGAGGATGAGGAAAACGCTCATCTAAGTACTCCATCATTACTTTTGATTCATACAAGGACAGGTCACGATCAACCAAGGTAGGCAAATCGTTGTATGGGTTCAGGTCAGCCAGTTCTTCAGGCTTGTTGTCCGGATCAACATCAATGATATCAACCGATACACCTTTTTCGGCCAAAACAATACGTACTCGGTGGCTATAGTGATTCCTAGCATCCGAAAAATATGTCATGGAGGAGCGTTTTGCGCCTACGCCAACTGCCATTATTCCACCTCTATCTTCAAACTATAAAAAAAACGAACGGGCGGGCCTCTAAAAGAGGACCGCCCGGTAGCTGTAAAATCCTTTTTGGGATTCTAGTGAATGTCGCGCCAGTACTCGCGGTTCAGCAAGTAAACAAATACGAACAATACTAGGATAAACAGCAATACATAAATACCAATGCGCTCACGATCTAGTGCCGCAGGCTCAGCAACATATTCCAAGAAGTTAACTAGGTCGTAAACGGCCTTTTCATACTCTTCTGGACTCATGCTACCTTTAACCGCACCTACTTTAAGCGTACCACAAGGGTCTTCCATAATTGGATCGCCAGTGATTGGGTCGCGACGTGGCTTGCCATGATCGTAAACTGGACCAGGTGCACACTCTTGCAAGCCTTGCATTTCCAGCATCACATGAGGCATTGCAACCTTGTCAAAAGTACGGTTGTTTACACCTGTTGGGCGACTATCATCTTTGTAGAAAGTCAGCATGTAGGTGTATAACCACTGCGGGTTACGAGCACGCGCTACCAAAGTCAAATCTGGAGGAGTCGCACCAAACCACTTTTTAGATTTGTCAGGGTCCATTGAGTTAGTCATTAATGAACCCACCGCAGAGCCATCAAAGATCATCTGCTCGCGCATTAGTTCTGGGTCAATACCCAAATCATCCGCTACGCGACCATAGCGAGAGAAGCTCGCTTCGTGACAACCCATGCAGTAGTTGATAAACCACTTAGCACCGTTCTGCAAAGACTCTTTGTCGTGTAGATCTGGAGTCATTTCATAACAGTCAATGGCTCCACAAGACTTCTCACCACCAGCACCCACTGCCTTAATCGGCACAATAGTGAGCACCAAGAACAGGATGAAACCACCCCAAACCAGCGGTGCAGGCAAGCCTTTCATTTGTACACGCTCTGGCTCTGGCTGACACTTCTCACGAGCCGTCCAGAACGGCATGGCGATAAAGTAAGCAAAGTAGATGATGGTACAAACCTGAGCCAAGATAGTGCGACCTGGAGTCGGAGCTTTAACACCTAAGTAACCCAAGATTACGAAAGAAGCTGCGAATACCAACAGTGCGATACGGCTGAGGTTACCCTTGTAACGCATAGACTTAACTGGCGACTTATCCAACCAAGGCAACACAAACAAGATTGCAATCGCTGCACCCATGGCAACCAGACCCAAGAACTTAGAACTCAAAGGTCCAATATCAAAGGTTACCGCCCGCAAGATGGCGTAGAACGGGGTGAAGTACCATACCGGCGCAATATGCGGCGGAGTCTTCAGGTTGTTTGCTTCTTCGAAGTTTGCGTACTCCAAGAAGAAACCGCCCATTTCTGGCATGAAGAAGATCACGAAACAGAACACGAACAAGAATACGGAAATACCGATTAGATCGTGAACGGTGTAGAACGGGTGGAATGGAACGCCGTCTTTTGGAATACCGTTTTCGTCTTTGTTCTTCTTGATCTCAACGCCGTCTGGGTTGTTTGAACCCACTTCATGTAGTGCTAGCAGGTGCAATACCACCAACAGCAACAATACGATAGGCAGTGCGATTACGTGCAAGGAGAAGAAGCGAGTCAAGGTAGCGCCGGAGATCAAGTAATCACCACGCACCCACTGCACTAGGTCTTCACCAACCACTGGAATAGCGCCAGCCAAGGATACAATTACCTGGGCGCCCCAGTAGGACATCTGACCCCAAGGCAATACGTAACCCATAAAGGCTTCAGCCATCAAGATTAGGTAGATCGCCATACCGAAGATCCACACTAGCTCACGCGGAGCTTTGTACGAGCCGTACAATAAGCCACGGAACATATGCAGATACACCACCACGAAGAAAGCCGAGGCCCCTGTGGAGTGCATATAGCGGATGAGCCAACCGTAATCGACATCACGCATGATGTACTCTACAGAAGCGAATGCGCCATCGGCACTCGGCTCAAAGAACATAACCAGCCAAATACCGGTCAACAACTGGTTAACTAAAACCAACAGTGATAAAACACCGAAGAAGTACCAGAAGTTAAAGTTTTTAGGGGCATAATATTTGCCCATGTGGGTATCCCAGGCACGCTGCACAGGTAGGCGAGCGTCGATCCAGTTCCACAGATTCACTAACATATTCATCAATTAGGCCTCCTGGTCCAAACCGATAGTAATCACCGCATCGCTATCAAAGCGGTATGGCGGGACTTCTAGGTTGATCGGAGCAGGCACACCTTGGTAAACACGGCCCGCTAAGTCGAACTTAGAACCGTGACAAGGGCAGAAGAAACCGCCTTTCCACTCAGCACCACCTAGATCGGCTGCACCAACCTCAGGGCGATACATAGGCGCGCAACCCAAGTGGGTGCACAAACCTAGTAATACTAGAAATTCAGGCTTGATTGAGCGAACCTCATTATCTGCATAAGGCGGCTGCACCGACTCTGCAGATTTTGGGTCACGCAATAGGCCGTCTAGAGTCGGCAAGTCATCAAGAACTTCTTGAGTACGACGCACGACATAAACCGGCTTGCCACGCCACTCTACGGTGACCATTTGACCAGGTTCAAGCTTGCTTAGATTATATTTAACCGGGGCACCAGCAGCTTTCGCTCTAGCGCTCGGATTCCAGGACCCAACAAAAGGTACGGCAACACCCACTGCCCCGGCACCACCTACAACGCAGGTAGCAGCGGTTAAGAAGCGGCGACGCCCTTCGTTCACTCCGCCATTGCTCATGACGATCTTCTCCCATTCCAGTACTGCAGGCAGTAACTGATTGAATTACAAAGGTTTACGGTTGATTCTGTGCTTATGGTGTGATTTTAAAAATTGACACATGGTATAGAAATTGCGTTGAACTGACAAGGATAACCGCCTGTTTTTCAAGGCTTTAGCCATATTTTTCCCAGAAGTTCTGACCAAGATCATTCGCAGTTAATGTTTCTGCTCAGATGTCATACAAGCGACTTCTAATACGCCCAACAAGAATAGCAGGCAAATTTGAGACTGCCTCGCCACTTCGAGACAAAAACTGATCAATATCTATCAATTTACAACCCCAAGACCCGATGATAAGCATCAAAATTAGAGCTACAGCCTCGGCCAGGTCATAAAAAAACCCAGACTGAAACAGCCTGGGTTTTTCGAAAGCCAGTTCGGCCAGCGAATTAACGCTTGGAGAACTGTGGCTTCTTACGTGCTTTACGCAAACCAACTTTCTTACGCTCAACCTCACGAGAATCGCGAGTAACGTAACCTGCTTCACGCAGAGTTGGACGTAGGCCTTCGTCATAAGCCATCAATGCACGAGTCAAACCGTGACGGATCGCACCTGCCTGACCGAAGCTACCACCACCTTTAACGGTGATAGTTACGTCGAAAGTTTCAACGTTATCAGTGGCTTCTAGTGGCTGACGCACGATCATGCGAGCAACTTCACGACCGAAGTAATCTTCGATAGTGCGGCCATTGATGGAGATGCTACCAGTGCCCTGGGTAATAAAAACACGAGCAGTGGAAGTTTTGCGACGGCCAGTGCCGTAGTATTGTGTAGCTGCCATTGTCTTTATTCCTTATACGTCCAGTTCTTTTGGTTGCTGTGCAGTATGTGGGTGCTCGGCACCAGCATATACTTTCAACTTGCTGAACATTGCACGGCCTAGAGGACCTTTTGGCAACATGCCCTTAACAGCGCTCTGAATAGTGCGCTCAGGAGCTTTTTCGATCAACTTTTCAAAGCTGATAGACTTCAAACCACCTGGGTAGCCAGTGTGACTGTGGTAAATCTTGTCTTTCGCCTTGTTACCAGTAACGTGTACTTTCTCGGCGTTAATTACAACGATGTAATCGCCAGTATCAACGTGAGGGGTAAACTCAGGCTTGTTCTTACCGCGTAAACGGTCGGCAATCGCCACGGCCATGCGGCCTAGGGTCTTACCTTCAGCATCGATCACGTACCAGTCGCGCTGGACGGTTTCGGGCTTGGCACTGTATGTCTTCATGTTATATCTGCCTTTTAGGGTTTCGGTTTGCAGCGCCTATTCACAAAGGGCGAATCAGGGAGCCACAAAAATGGAGCGCGGATTCTATAGCGGGGGTGAGCAAAAAGCAAGCAAAACTCCTGAACTTATTACCCCCAAGAAGCCCGACCGCCTGTTGAGGGGAGTAGTTGCTATGCTGGGGGCGCAA
Organism: Cellvibrionaceae bacterium; assembly: GCA_025800365.1. Classification (GTDB taxonomy): domain Bacteria; phylum Pseudomonadota; class Gammaproteobacteria; order Pseudomonadales; family Cellvibrionaceae; genus Pseudoteredinibacter. The sequence goes on from JAOXRT010000177.1 coordinate 40,028, forward strand.
AAAGCTGGATCCATCCAAGCTCACCTCCTCCTCCAAGTCGGAGATGCCCCAGCATAGCAACTACTCCCCTCAACAAGCTACATATGCATACAAACAAGCAACCCTTTGAATTTAGTGCGCAGAAACTCAGCAAACTCATTGAATCAACGCACCGACAGACCAAAGAAAGCCAAAATTTCGCAAATGTAGAATGTTAGGGGTAGGGGCTACTTTGTTGGGGCATCTCCGACTCGGAGGAGGAGGTGAGCTAGCATGGATGCTGCTTTTTGCGCCCCCAACAAAGTAGCCCCTACCCCTAACAGGCGGTCAGTCCTGCATAACATCTAAACAAGAACTAAGGCTTATGCGGCAACGCCAAATAATCGTGACTCTGCATCTCCAGCAGACGACTCACTGTGCGATCAAACTCAAAACTTAAGTGGCCACCGGCGTAGATCTGCTCTAGAGGCACCTCACAAGAGATGATCAGCTTCACACTGCGATCATAGAATTCATCAACTAGATTAATGAAGCGACGAGCTTGATCATCAGTCTCACGCCCCAATTGAGGCACATCCGAAAGCAATACAGCATGGTATTCGCGAGCCAGCTCAATATAGTCGTTCTGGGAACGAGGTCCGTCACAGAGCGCCATAAAGTCAAACCAGACCACATCCTCCGATTCGAAACGCGCCATGATTTCACGACCTTCGATTTCCAAAGGTACATTGGCTCGAGCCTCTTCCAGATCAGGCGCCAAGCCCTCGAAGCTGCGCTGCAAGCTAATATCGGCCTCTTCATCTAAAGGGTGATGGAAAAGCTCGGCCTGTTCCAAGGCCCGCAAGCGGTAATCGACACCACCGTCTACATTCACCACCAACGTGTGCTCATTGAGCATGGCAATAGCCGGCAAGAAGCGCGCTCGCTGTAAGCCATCTTTATATAGGCCATCAGGAACAATGTTGGAGGTAGCTACCAAAGTAACGCTGCGGGAAAACAAGCCCTGCATCAGGTTACCCAGAATCATGGCATCGGTGATATCGGAAACAAAGAATTCATCGAAACAGATAACACGGGCTTCTTTGGCCAAACGGTTCGCTACGATTTCGAGGGGATTTTTTTCACCTGGTAAGGTTTTAAGCTCTTGGTGGACGCGGCGCATAAAACGATGGAAGTGCACTCGCATTTTGTTTTCAAAAGGCAAGGACTCATAAAAGTTATCCATTAGATAGGTCTTACCGCGACCAACACCACCCCAGAAGTACAAACCTTTCTCAGGACCCAAAGGTTCTTTCTTGCGACCCAGTAATTTAGACATCAAGCCAGGCTTTTTAGCCTCAGCAGGCTTGGCAGTTAAGCGCTCATAGAGATCTTGCAAATGATCCACCGCCATCGCCTGGGCAGGATCATGGCGAAAATCATCTCTCTTAAGGTCGCGCTGATAGCGCTCTATAGGGCTACTCATATCTTAACTTCCGAAGGGCGATCGCAAAACCGCGCCACTTTAACCAGCCATCAACATAGAAGCAAGCCGCAATAGCGTATATGTAAAGAAGCGTGATACCACCAAAGTCCAGATCCACACAGCGACCATTTATCCTATATAATAGATAGTAGCAGGGGCAAAATCTTAGCAGCCCAACTGCCACCGATGTTTGTTAAGGAGACCATCCGTGACTGAGTTTGAACTGAGCCACCTAATTATTACTGGCGTGGGCATGTTAATTGCCGGCGGCATTATTGGCCTAGCTATTGGCCGTAGCACTAGCCAACAAAGCAAAGCAGCCGAAACACTTAAGGAAGAACTAGAGCAGCTAAAAGAAGAGCAGCGCGACTATCAACACGAAGTTGCCGAGCACTTCGCTGAAACCGCCGATCTAGTGAACAACATGAACCAAAGCTACAAAGCTGTGCATGAGCACCTTGCCAGCAGCGCCCTTAAGCTATCCAACCCTGACGTTAGCCGCCAGATACTTGAAGCAGGCACCAGTCAGCCGGCCTTAGAAAGCCAAGCCATGGGCGAGCTACAAGAGCAACCTAAAGACTGGGCCCCTAAAAACCCAGGCGACAAAGGCACCTTGAGCGAAGACTTCGGCTTAGAAAAAGCCAAAGAAAACGAGCAAGAAGAAAGCGACTCCGAGAAAAAAGAAGAAGAAAAAGCCTAAATTAAAGGCTTTGGGGGAAAAGCAAACTTGAAAAAGCTGCTGGATTTTGTAGGTTTACCAGTGTTTGCTGGGGTCATAATTGCTGTGGCCCTACTGTTTTTATTCCCCCAACTTCGTCAACCCAGCTTTTTTCAATTTAATTCACAGCAACAGGTGGAGCAACAGGGCCCCGCCTCTTATTCCCGCGCTGTCCGAATAGCAGCCCCTGGCGTGGTGAATATCAGCACCAGCCAAAAGCGCAATTTTAGAGATCACCCGCTACTTAATGATCCTTTATTCCAGCAGCACAACAATATTAGAAACAATAGCCCACTAGGCTCTGGCGTTGTCGCCTCAGAGGATGGCTACATTCTCACCAACTACCACGTCATTGAAAGCGCTAATGAAATTCAAGTTCAGTTTTTTGATGGCAGTACGGAATATGCCGAGCTTGTAGGTACTGACCCTAAAAGTGATCTAGCCGTATTAAAAGTAAATAAAGAGAACCTAAAACCACTGCAGGTTAGGCGCTCAGAGGAAATGCAAATTGGCGATGTAGTGCTCGCTATCGGCAACCCCTGGGGAGTTGGCCAAACAGTGAGCCAGGGCATTATCAGTGCTACCGATAGAGGCCTAAAGCAACTAAGCCCCTACACATATTTCTTTCAAACCGACGCTGCCGTAAACCCCGGCAACTCGGGCGGCGCCGTAATTGATGCCTATGGCAAATTAGTCGGCATCAGTACCGCCATTCTAAACAATCAAAATGCCACCGGAATTAGCTTTGCTATTCCTGCAGACTACGCCATGTATGCCCTTGATGACATTGTGCAATATGGCTATGTGGTGCGTGGCTGGCTTGGCTTTGGCGCCGATAGATTAAGTGCTGCCGCAGCCGCCTCTGGAGGGCTGGTCAGCAACGATGGAATATTTGTCACCAGCATCACACCAGGTAGTCCTGCCGAGCAAGCGGGCTTACAACTTGGCGACTACATCACCAGCATCAACGATATTCCCCTTAGCGCCAGCAACCCAGCACCGGAGCAAGCAACCAGTCGCTTGCGGCCAGGCAGCTTGATCAATATCGATTTCATTCGACAAGGGCAAGCAATGAGAACCGTATTGCAGGTTGGCTTACTTCGCCCTGACGATAACTAATCATGTCTCACTTTCATCGCGGACACGACTGGATAGAAGAACTGCCGCTTGCCGCACAAGAGAAAATTCGACAGCGCATGCAGCGACGCGAACTGGAAAGCGGGCAACCACTCTATCAGCCAGGCGATCAAGCACAGGCACTGTTCCAAGTAGAAAGCGGCTTAATCGTTCTAAAGCGCAGCAATAAAGAAGGTGAAGAGTATCTCGCAACTTTTCACGGCCCTGGCGAGTGTTTTGGTGAAATTCCTCTGCTCGCCAAAGAATCAAAACGCGGCTTTAACGCAGTGGCTCGCGGCAATACAGTATTACTCAG
>JAOXRT010000226.1 GCA_025800365.1 Cellvibrionaceae bacterium
AAGGCTTCGAGTTGGGGTCAGAACCCTTGGGTTCTGACCCCGGGGTTTATTACTCTCTATCACCAGCGCCGTGGAATAAAAAACCGGCTGGAGGTAATGCCAGCCGGGGTCCTATGGGCAAGTTCCTTTTGCCTCCTTGGGGGGAAATCGCTTACTTGCTGCACATGAAAAGCCTTGTCGATCTTTGCTGCATAAGCGCTGCTATTTTCGACGGCAGCGATTAGATTCAAGGCTTCGAGTTGGGGCCAGAACCCTCGGGTTCTGACCCCGCGGTTTTTTCATCAATGAAGCCTTTGGTTTTTGGGCCTTGCTAACTTGGTTATCTTGTCCCAGTCGCCATCAATCAGCGCCTGCTTTTTATCTCGATCCCAGGCTTTAATTCTTCGCTCAGATTTTTTGGCTTCATCTTTTGAAGGAAATTGATCTTTATAAACCAGTTTTACTGGCAAGCGTTTGTAGGTATAACAACGCGTATTAATGGCTTCGTTAATCTCATTAAGTCGGGCTTCTAAATCATCAGTGTGATTAGTGTAAAAGCTGCCGTCGGCACACTCTAAAATATAAACTATATAACTCATAGCTCATCTCCTTGTGTTGATTAAAAGAGACCGGCGCTAATACATTATTTTCCCGGTGAAATTAGTTGTCTCGAAAACTATTTTCAGATCCCTAAACAGGCCTCGAAGACAACTTAGATATATCAAATTTTTCAATCTTGGGGAGGGGCAAATGGGTAAAAGGTCGCCTTAAGTTTAAAAAACCCAACTAGGAATGAACTGGCATTAACAACAACTAAGCAAGAAGTTTTAGGCGCCACTGCTCTTTTTTAAAAGCGTTACCCTACTAAAGACATTACGATTAATTACAACAGCAACAAAAAGGAATCTATTTTCCCGAGGAAAGATTACTAGTCACGCAATCTGGCTGCCATGTTTGTACGGGCGTGCCATTACTGTAGCCATAATCTACCGCGACCACTTTCACCTTTGCTGCTTGAGCAGCAAAAATATCTGCCTTCGAATCTCCAACCATAATGCATTGGCACGAACGTGCTAAAAATTTTTCCATGGCATGCTGAAGTGGCATAGGGCTGGGCTTTTTTTCCGGCAAACTATCACCACCCAAGACCAATTCAAAGTAGTGATCTATATTTAAGCCCTTCAATATAGGCCAAGTTAAATCGATTGGCTTATTGGTAATAACTGCCATCTTTATTTTTTGCTTATGCAAAGCTTGCAGGCACTCTTCCACTCCAGGGTAAAGCACAGTTTTTGCAATGGGTACGGCTTGGTAGGCCAATAAAAACTGTTGCAAGTATTTCTGCACCAGCATTTCTTCCAATTTGTCAGCTGCCTGCTCAAATACATCGCCCGACAATTCTTTTTTAGATTCGAGGCATTGCAACCAGACCAACGATCTTCGAATTAAGCGCTCAGCACCGTTGCCCACCCACTGGCGAATTCTTTGCTCACCGGCAGCGGGCTGTTGGTTTTCGATTAGCACCTTGTCCACGGCGGCGGCAATATCGTAGGCACTGTCTACGAGGGTGCCGTCTAGGTCAAACATGATGAGTTTAGGTGGGGTTTGGAAGTTTAGGGTGTTTAGGATGCTTGGGTGCATGGTGCTTGTGGGCTTTTGTTGGTGGTGAGCTTAGTTTTATGTGGCATCTAGAGTATTTGCCGCGAGAGTTTTATCTCTGGCGAGATAAAGGTCTGGAAACTTCGTTTCGCCAGCTAGGGTATTTAGTTTTTGGCTTCGAGTGGGGTCAGAACCTTCTGTTCTGACCCCGCCTGCGGCGCTCTCTAAAAGGCTTTGCTTTTAGAGGAGGCCTAGGCTTCCAAAAAACTCCCTTAGCGCTTTTTCTTCTCCCTCTTCCCAGGCTTTTAGCGCTGCGGTGCCGATAATACCCATATCAGCATGCTTAGCTAAGAAATCTAAATCCTCTTTCGCGGAAACACCAAAGCCCACGCCCGTCGGTACAGGTGAGATGTCACGGCATTTATCGAGAAACTCTCCAACCTCTGCATCCATTTCTGTCTTGCCACCTGTTACACCGCGGCGAGCAACTACGTATACAAAGCCATTCGCAGCCTTAGCAATGGTTTGCAAACGTGCATCTGTATTAGTTGGGGTCATCAATACAATTGGAGCAATGTCTTGGCTTTTGGCGTAGTCATGCAAAGCACCAGCTTCTTCCAATGGCAAATCCGGCACAATAAAACCACAGCCACCTGCCGCTTTCAAAGCATCAACAAAAGCTTCGTGTCCCATCTTAAATACCGTATTGTAATAGCCCATCATCAACACTTTAAAATCAAAGCGCTGGCTGACCTTGGCCATAAACTCAAAGCATTGCTCTACAGTCACGCCACTTTCGACAGCAATTTGATTAGCTTTTACAAACAGCGGGCCATCCGCAGAAGGTTCAGAAAAAGGAAACTGGAGTTCTACGAAATCCACCCCTGCTTCGGCCATGATTTCCAACTCTTTTAAATTAGCATCAAAAGAGGGGTAACCACATACCACGTGAGTCATCAGCAGCAAGTCTTTATTTTGCTTGCGGCTTGCTATGTAATCATTCAGCGCCATAATGCTCGGCCTTTACCTTAATAAATTCTTTCCAGTGATCATCATCCAGCGCATCCGCAACGGTAAAGATATCTTTATCACCGCGACCAGACTGGTTAATTAAAATCACCTCGTCTTTGCTCATCTTTGGTGCTTCTTCAATAGCTCGAGCAAATGCGTGAGAACTTTCCAGCGCTGGAATTAGGCCCTCAGTTTTCATACAAAGCTTTAGAGCTTCGGTAACTTCAGCATCGGTTACCGCCTCAAAACGAACACGTTCGCGCTCCCATAAATGCACCAAGGCTGGATTGACGCCAATATAATCTAAGCCGGCTGCCACTGATTTGGTATGCAACATATTGCCGTCTTTGTTTTGCAAGAAGTAGGTTTTAAAGCCTTGGGCAACGCCAACACTGGCATCTTTATAAGCCAGACGTGAAGCATGATTGCCCTCACCAGGACCAAGGCCGCCGGCTTCACAACCGACCAGTTCAACTTGCTGGTCATCCAAAAAGCCCTGGAATAAGCCCATAGCATTCGAACCACCGCCTACACAGGCAAACACACGGTCTGGTAATTTACCTGCAACTTTCTGTATTTGACCGCGAGCTTCGCGACCAATAATCGACTGAAAGTAACTAACCATTTCAGGGAAAGGGTGCGGACCCGCGGCCGTACCTAAAACATAGTGAGTATCGTGCATATTGGTTACCCAATCGCGTAGGCACTCATTGATGGCATCTTTTAAAGTTTGCTGGCCATCTTGTACCGCTACAACCTCCGCGCCCAAGTTTTCCATCCAAAAGACATTTGGGCGTTGGCGAGCAACATCCACGGCTCCCATATAGATTTTACAGTCGAAGCCAAAACGGGCAGCCATAGTGGCGGTCGCAAAGCCATGTTGACCAGCACCGGTTTCGGCGATAACACGCTTTTTGCCCAGACGCTTACACAATAAGCCTTGCCCCATCACATTGTTAATCTTGTGGGAGCCAGTGTGGTTGAGGTCTTCACGCTTTACATAAATCTGCGCACCGCCAAGCTTGGCCGAAAGGTTGGCCAAATGACTCACCGGGGTAGGACGGCCAGAGTAGCTCTGCATTAACTGCTCGAACTCTTGCCAAAAACTAGGGTCGTGCTTGATATCCTGAAAAGCGGCTTTGAGCTCTTCAATAGTAGTGGTCAATATTTCGGGCAGAAAACAACCGCCGTACTCCCCATAGTAGCCTTCACGGCCGGGTTCGAAATCAAATAAATCCATAGTGCTATTACTATCGTTAATGGTTGCTATCGTAAGGCTGGTTTAGCAGGCAAAGCCGCACCACTGAGGGTGTCAATCAGTCAAAAAGGGAGGACTGTTGAGCAGGCTTGCCAACAGATTACCTGGCGCAAAACTGGCCACATTATGGTTTTTTGCAGCCTCTGATTCAAGAGCCGCCCCTATTTGACTAGCATTTGGCCGCTATTATGCGCTTTCCCTGGAACCTAAAAATCAATCAAGCAACAAATCCATACTCAAGGTAATACTGAATAACAGCATCAGCATGGCGGTCTGCGACAGCTGCCGATTGAGCTCATGATCCTCTCTGCGCAGCATAAACCACATCAACAGAAAGACTGCGGGCAGCAAAACATAACTAAATCTTGGCGGCTGATGGAGGCTCGAAGCCCCTAACACCACAGCCATAAACAACAATAAACCATATAGATATCGACTGCCTCGTGCACCAAGGTAGGCCGCAAGTGTTTTCTTATTGGCTTGCAAGTCTGTACTGATATCTCGAGTATTGTTCACCAACATCACGGCCGCCGCCAATAAACCCATGCTCAGGGCAGGCGAAATAAGATCCGTCGTGAGATAACCCAGCTGAACATAAAAGCCACCTAAAATGGCAATAGGCCCGAAAACCACAAACACCGCAAGCTCACCAAGGCCGTTATAGGCTAATGGCAAGGGGCCGGCGCTATATGTCATAACCGCCAGGACACAAATTATCCCAATTAATGATAAATAGGCATGACTGTGCAAAACCAAGAACAAACCCGCTAAGATACCCACGGCAAGGAATAATAGGTATGCCTTATGGATGGCAGCTTCACTTAGCTCTCCATTTACAATCACCCGATCAGGGCCCAGCCTATTCGCTGTATCCACACCCGATTTAAAATCGTAATAGTCGTTCGCTAGATTGACGGCGACCTGCAGGCACAGACCGCAAACCAAAATTAGAGCCGCAAGGCTTATGTTAAAAAGTCCTTGCCCCAAACGAGAAGTTTGACAAATCTCTTGCAAAACAAGTACTTGGCTTAATAATATCGGTGCTAAAGAGATAACTAAGGTTTTCGGGCGGGTGGCAGCCAGCCAGCTTGCGAACGTCATAATAACAACACTAAATCTATGGCAGGAGCCTACATTTGGACGCACTTACCATTAACAAAATTGTTTTGCCTGTGATGCTAGCATCCATGATGCTCACCATGGGACTCTCATTGCAGAGGGTTAACTTTATTGAGGTACTCCGGCACCCCAAAGCGCTAGGCTTAGGTATAACCCTACAACTTGTTATATTACCTCTATTAGCCTGGCTGATCATCATAAGCTTTAGGCTACCTACTGAACTGGCCGCTGGCTTATTATTGATAAGCCTTGCGCCAGGCGGAGCTTCCTCAAATGCCATTAGCTTTTTAGCCGATGGCGACGTTGCGCTTTCGATCTCCCTTACCATCGTCAGCTCATTGGTCGTCCCTTTCATACTGCCAATCATGCTGATGTGGCACTACAGCTTCCTTGGCATGGGGGCCGAGCCCTTTGATATACCCATCCTCCCTACGATTACCCAGCTTTGTGTGGTTTCCTTAATTCCGATTGCCTTAGGCATGTATATCCGTCATCGTTTCGAGGATACCTTTGGCCCCTTGCAGAAACTCTTTGAAAAATCGACCGGTATTATCCTTGGGCTGTTAATCGCTATTATGGCTTGGAACAACCACGCCGAGCTGATGGAGGTAATGGAGACCTCTAGCCTATTGCTATTGGGGCTTTGCGCACTCGCTTATTGCAGCGGGGTGTTCATTGCACAGCTGATCGGGCTACCCACTCAGCAACAGCGCACCTTAGGGATTGAGACCGGCATTCAAAATGCTGGCATTGCGATGATGGTAGCCGCTAGCATTATGGGCAAGCCGGCACTCGCTATGATCGCGCTGTTTTACGGTATTGGCATGAACCTGCCCGCCATCGTTATGATTAGTTGGATTCGCTGGCGAAAACAAGAGCCCAATGGCGAGCCCGCGGTATAATGACCTTAAAGGCAGCCTTAGTGGGCTGCCTTCTAATTTTTCTCTCATACTCTCTTCTCATCCCCCCTTTTCTCACCCTAAGCTCATTCTTCGATTATCCCCAGCCCTTAAATTACTCGTCTAAGCCCATGCTTGATCTATATGGTTTTGAAAAGTGCCCAGCTATGGTACTTTCTGCCTCGACTAATTTGAGGAATATTAGAATGAAAAAAATGACTTTGGCCTCAGCGCTGGCGGTAGCTAGCCTAGGTTTTGGTGCTCAAAGCTACGCCAATGAAGGCATGTGGCAGCCCCATCAGCTACCTCAGTTGAAAAAAGAACTAAAGCGTACCGGTTTAAAAATCCCTGCAAAGAAAATTTCCAATCTAACCAGCTTTCCAATGAACGCGATTATCAGCCTTGGCGGCTGTACTGCATCATTTGTATCTCCAGAAGGCTTAGCGGTAACTAACCACCACTGCGCTTACGGCAGCATTCAGTACAACTCTACGGCTGAGAAGAATCTCTTAGCCGATGGTTTTTTAGCCAAGACCAAAGATGCTGAACTGCAAGCGGCGCCAGGCTCGCGCATTTATATTACCGAGTCTCTTGATAATGTTACTGATCAAATCTTAGGCGGCTTAAGTGCTGAATTAAATGGTAAAGAACGCTACCAGGCTATCGAAGATAAAGAAAAAGCCATGGTCGCAGAATGCGAAAAAGATGATGGCTATCGCTGTGAAATATACAGCTTTCATGGCGGTTTAGAGTATTACCTAATCAAACAGCTGGCTGTGCGAGATGTTCGTTTGGTTTATGCACCACCAGCCAGTATTGGTAAATACGGTGGTGACACCGATAACTGGATGTGGCCTCGTCACACTGGCGACTGGGCATTTTACCGCGCCTACGTAGGTAAAGACGGCAAGCCAGCAGACTATAGCGAAGACAATGTCCCTTATAAGCCAAAGAGCCACTTAAAAGTGTCGGCCAAGGGTGTAAAAGATGGTGATTTTATTATGGCTGCTGGCTACCCAGGCCGTACCAATCGCTATCGTACCTCCGCTGAGGTTTTGAATAACTTTACTTGGGCTTACCCTACCGCTAAAGGCTATCGCGAAGAGTATATCGATACCATTAAATCGGTAGCACCCGATGGCAGCGATGCACGCATCAAATACGAGAGCACCATTGCAGGCCTTGCAAACTATGCCAAAAACTATGGTTCGATGATCAAGAGCTATAACAAAGGCGATATGTTGCAACGCAAACAGGCATTAGAAGCCAACCTACAAAAGTGGATTGATTCTGACGCCAGCCGTAAAGACAAATATGGCGCTGCTATTGCTGACTTAGACCGTTTGATTAAAGAAGGTCAGGAAGGTAAAGAGCATGATCTATTATTTGCGTACATCAAGCGCACTAATATGATCCCAACAGCGCAACGCTTATTGCGCTTAGCCCATGAAAAACAAAAAGCTGATGCCAAGCGCGAGCCGGGTTATCAAGAACGCGACATGACCCGCTTTACTCAGCGCATGGAGCGTATTGATCGTCGCTATGATGCCAAAGTTGATGCTGCGGTAATTTTGCACTTCCTTGAAAAATACGCCGCACTACCTGCTGATCAACGCATCCCGCAAGTGGACAAAGCTTTTGGCTTGAGCGATGGCTTTAACGCTGAAAGCGTGGCCGCTATTTTACAAGAGATGCACAGCAAAACCGGTTTAGGCGATAAGAAAACCCGCCTAGAGTGGATGAATAAAACGGTTGCTGACTTTGAAAAAAGCGATGACCCTTTCATCAAACTGGCCGTATCTTTATACGATTACGAAATGGCCGAAGAAGCTAAAGAGAAAGCACGCATCGGTGAATTACAGCAAGCCCGCCCTGCTTATATGGCGGCAATCATTGCTTACAATGAAAGTCTGAATAAGCCAATCTACGCAGATGCCAATAGCTCTTTGCGCGTTACCTACGGCAAGGTGAAAGGCTATAAACCACAAGACGGCTTGGTCGCGAAACCTTTTACTACGCTTGAAGGCTTAGCAGCTAAATACGTTAAAGGCGACGATGAATTTGATTCACCTCAGAAGCAGTTAGATGCAATTGCCAATAAAGACTACGGTCGCTATGGTCAGAAATGGCTTGGCTCCGTACCGGTTAACTTCTTAGGCACCCTAGACATCACTGGCGGCAACTCAGGCTCACCAACCTTAAATGGCAAAGCTGAGCTAGTCGGCCTACTGTTTGATGGTGTTTATGAGAGCATCATTGGTGATTGGGATTATGACCAAAAGCTAAACCGTTCTATTTCTGTAGATTCACGCTATATGTTGTGGGTTATGGAAAAAGTAGATGGTGCTACCAATCTAATTGAAGAGATGGATGTTGTTCGTTAACGTCTAGACAATTCGTTTTCTTAAAGGGCCAGGGCTTTTAGCTCTGGCCCTTTTTGTTATAGAGCTATTGCGCTGTATACCCACCATCCACAACCAACTCAGAACCTGTCATAAAACTCGCTTCTTCACTGGCTAGAAATATCACCGTAGTGGCGATCTCTTCTGGCTCCGCGATTCGACCAATTGGGTGGGCTGCTACAATTTGCTCGGCAAGTTCGCCGGGCAGTTCAGAAAACGCCTGTTCAACCAAGGGAGTTTTTACAAATCCTGGATGCACGCTATTTACCCGAATCTTATAGCCTTGCTGTCCGCAATGCAGCGCTGCAGATTTTGTTAATAATCTTACCGCGCCTTTAGCGGCATTGTAGGCGACTGCCAACGAGTTTCCCACTAGCCCCTCAATTGATGAGATATTAATAATTGAGCCGCCCGAACCCTTCATCACTTTAATGGCCTGCTGGGTGCCTAGGAATACCGATGTTTGATTGACTGCTATGGTTTTGTTCCAATCCTCTAGACTTAAATCTTCAATGGTCCCGACAATAGCGATACCGGCATTGTTTACTAGAATATCTAAACGACCAAATAACTCAAATGTATATGCCATTAAGGCTTGCCACTGGGCGGGCGCAGTTACATCGCAAGAAAAAATCTCGGCCTTATAGCCTAAAGAGTGCATACTGTTTTGCAACGACTTGGCTTTATCCATTTGAATATCGGCAATCACTACCTTCGCACCAGCTTCCGCCAACGCTGTGCAACATGCCGCCCCAATACCACTAGCGCCACCTGTGACAACAGCCACTTTGTTTTCAAGTCTCGACATAATATAAGCCCTTTTTTGCTAATATTATTGCTTGGTATTAGCCTGGGAGATATGTGCTTGGCGGCCAGCCGTTTGTGAATTACGGCCAGCCTTAAATAGGCGGTCTATGAGAAGAGCAGAGGCCTAATAGACTTGTCGAAAGGTAATATTTATACGCTGCCGCCCCAGCAATGAGTGCTCGCTGTCTTTAATGGGCAGGACACCATGAAAGCAAAAACGCGAAGGGCCACCCCAAACAACCGCATCCCCATGTTTCAAGGTGAGCCGCTTAGTAGAGCTGCCTCTACTTAGACCACCAAACAAAAACTCTGCATTGATGCCAAAGGATAGCGATACAATTGGCGCGCTTTTATTATTTTCATCTTTATCTTGATGTAAAGACATCTTACTGCCCGGTAGGTATTGGTTTATTAAGCAGGCTTGAGGCTGAAAACGCTTATAACCCGCCTCCTGTGCAACTTGCTGAGCCAAATCTAAAAACAACTTGGGCATAGCAGGCCAAGCTTGTCCACTTAATGGGTCCAACTCTTGATAGCGATAGCCCTTGCGATCACTCACCCAACCCAGCTCACCGCAATTGCTCATGGCAACAGACATTTTATGGCCGCCAGGCGTAATAAGATACCTTAATGGTGCCCGTGTAAATATAGGCTCTAGCTCAGCAATAACTTCTTCTGCTCTATCTAAGACAAAAGCCGGCAAACATAGCGCACCTTCGGCAAGCTCTTGTTTTTCGCGGTTTGTATCTGCTATTTGATCAAAGAGATCTGCCATAACTGCTTTGCACTGCGTCTATTTAGTAAAATTTTACTTTTGGTACATCTAAGTTTCCAAAAATACCGCGCCGCTATGTTCTTTACCAGCGATATCCTCTGGGTTTCTCAATGGACAAGCTTTTAAGCTTAGGCAACCACAACCTATACATTCACCCAATTCATCTCGCAGTTGATTCAATTGCCGAATGCGCTCATCCAGCTCCTTGCGCCAATGCCGTGATAAACGTCCCCAATCTTGTTTATTCGGGGTACGATTCTCAGGCAGGGTTGCCATAGCTTCTTGAATTCCTTGCAGACTAATGCCGATACGCTGAGCCGATTTAATCACCGCCACACGTCGTAAAACGTCTTTATTGAAGCGCCGTTGATTGCCACTATTGCGCCAGCTTTGAATCAAGGCCTTACTCTCGTAGAAGTGTATGGTTGAGACCGCCACACCACTGCGCTTGGCGACCTCTCCAACCGATAGGCTCTCTGTTTCTTTTGCCATAGCTTAAGCCTCCAATTGATGCCCCAGCTATCTAGAGCCCCAGATTTATTTTAACCATAGCAAAAAAAACTATTGACCTCAAGTTAACTTGAGGTTTTATAGTGCCTCCCGAATCGATATTTGAGGGCTGACAACAGCCTAACAGAGTACTGCATGGGAGGTGCCCAAATGAATGATCACAAAGATAACCCAGAGAAGAAAACCATCGCTATTTTGTCGAGCTCGCGCCGCAATGGAAATACCGCAAAGTTTTTAGAGCTCCTACAAGATTACTGGCCAATGGATTTTGTTTATCTCGAAGACCATGACATCCAAGCCTATGATTATCACTATCGCCAGCAGGATGATGATTTCCGACCACTAATGGATCGAGTACTGGCTTACGAACATATTATCTTTGCCGCGCCTATTTACTGGTATTCAGTGCCACCTGCAATGAAAGCTTTCCTCGATCGCCTTTGTGACTACACGGAAATAGAAAGCCTAAAAAGTGACGGGAGAAGGCTACGTGGCAAAAAAGCCTATGTATTGACGACCTCCAGCCACAGTAAAGCCTCGGATATCTTTATCAAGATGTTTAGCGGTACCTTTAAATATTTAGGGATGGATTATCAAGGGTTTATTCACGCCGATTGCAGCGACGGCTTTATTGCTCATAGAGAGCGAGCAAGATGTGAAGACTTCGCCTTGCGAGACAGGTTGTTTTGGAGAAAAGTTAAGCACAGCCTAAAAGCCTGCGCTTTTTAACAATTGAAATCAGCATCCAGTACCGGGGTCAGAACCCAAGGGTTCTGACCCCATTTCGAAGCCGTGATGCTAAACCCCACCCCAAGTTTCGATTTCATTCACAAAGCAAGAAAGCCAAGCATTGGTTTGGTGAGCATCCACCGCCCGGTGATCAATACTTAAAGAAACATAGCACTTAGGACGAATACGCATTTCATCACGGCCATCGACTTCAATCACTTCAACGCGTTTTTCCATCTTGCCAATGCCCAAAATGGCCACCTGCGGTTGATTAATAATGATCGGCGCTGCCATCAAACTGCCGCTCACACCATGATTAGAAATAGTAAAGGTTCCGCCCTTCATATCAAATGGTGTCAACTTGTTCTCGCGCGCCCTTTGAGTTTGATCATCCAAGGCCTGAGCAATACCTAGTAGATCCATCGCTTGTACATTTTTCACTACGGGAACAACCAAGCCCTTATCACCAAGCGCCGTACCGACACCAATATTTATCGATTGAAATATCTCTAATGCATCTTCATGAAACTGTGCATTCATATCTGGCACGGCTGCCATTGCTTTGGCACTGGCCGCAAGGAAATAAGCAGTAAACGTTAGATTAACGCCTTTTTCAGCAAACTCCTTTTTATGCCATTTTCTGTGCTCGATAATATTGCTCATATCCATCTCGAACACAGAGGTCACATGGGGGGCTTTTTCCAGTAAGCTTTCCACCATATGCTTAGCAATCGCCTTTCGCATGGACGAATGAGGCACCATGCGGCTATTCATATCCGCCATGGCAACAGCACTGCTTATGGCATTATTCGATGCCGTTTTTTGCGCTTGCCCAGAGGCGATATAAGACAATGCATCTTCACGAGTGATTCGACCACCACGACCACTGCCCTGCATCTGTTCAATATCTAGATTATGCTCAGCAACCAGCTTACGTACCGCTGGCCCCATCAAATGACGACAAGACTGATCAGGATTTACAGCGCTTTGTTCCGCAACAGCGCTATTTGTTAAAACGTTCTCTTCAGATTTATTTGCCTTATCAGCTTGTGAGACCGACTGCTGTGCTTCCGTATTAATCAAAGCCATTACAGAATCAGGCTCCACCTTATCGCCTGGCTTAAACTTGTGCTCCGTTAAAACACCACTGCAAGGTGCCACCACTTCAATGGCAACCTTATCCGTCTCTAACTCCACCACAGGCTCGCCTTCGCTTACGGCATCACCAATGTTAAACAGCCATTGGCTTAAAGTAGCCTCGGTGCCCTCTAACTGCTCAGCGGTCAAACGTAATTCTTGTACACTCATTATCACAGCTCCAATAAATCCGTCATTTCACGAACAATATCTTCCACCGCAGGCACTGCAGCTTCGAGCAGGTGAATATTATGGGGGCTTGGAATATCCGGCATGGTTAAGCGACGCAGCGGTGCGTCCAAATCGAAGAAACACTCATCACCCAAGGTCGCAGCAATTTCTGCACCAAAGCCTGCGGTTTTATTATCTTCATGAACAATTAAACAGCGTGCTGTTTTCCGAACAGAAGCCAATATGGCGTCTTTATCCCATGGCTGAATGCTACGTAAATCAATAACTTCAATGGCGTCTTTTTCAGGGTTAATTTGCTCGGCAGCTAATTCGCAGCGTTCAACCATTGCACCCCAGGTAACCACCGTTAAACGATTGCCTTCCCTTAGTGTTTTTGCCTTGCCAAAGGGCACCACAAAATCATCACCCGGATAAGGACGGCGCGCCCAACCATTGTCGATTAGCGCTCGATGCTCAAAGAAAATGGTTGGATTATTACTGCGCAAGGCCGAACGTAATAAACCAACGGCATCCTCAGCATTCGATGGCATGACCAACTGCCACCCTACTTTGTGGGCCCATTCCACCTCATCCGACATGGAATGCCATGGGTCGCCACGACGAGCAAAGCCACCCGGTACACGCACCACCATAGGCGCAGCAAATTTGTTTGCTGTGCGCCAACGCATAATGCCTGTATCGGTGAGCTGCTCGGCCGCAGGTTCAGCATATTTGCGAAACTGAATTTCGGGTACCGGCATTAATCCACTTAAGGCCATTCCTACCGAACGGCCAATAATGCCCTCTTCAGATAAACTGGTATCAAATACTCGCTGCTGACCGTATTTTTGATGCAAGCCTAAAGTCGCGCCATGCACACCACCTTTTGGGCCAACATCTTCACCAAATACCAGCACCTTAGGATTGCTTTGCATCTCCACATCTAAGGTTTGGCGAATGGCTGCCAACATATTTAAACGACGACCTTCCGGTTTTGCTTCGGTATTACTTGCTGGAAATTGGTGATCTTGTGTCGCCAGGCCACCGCGTGTTTGTAAAATCGCTTGGCCGGCAGCGTCTTCTTCACTATAAACAAAACGCTTAATCGCAGCGGGATCTGGCTGTGGCCTGTGCATCGCTTCATCCAAGGCATGACGCACTTTGGCTTCAGCGCGTTCTTCGATTTGCGACCAATGCGTTTCACTGACCAAACCGTTATCCAGCATAAATTGCCTGAGCTTCGGTAAGGGATCTTTGGCCTGCTCAGCTTCGATCATTTCAGCTGGCTTATAGGTTTGAGTGTCTTGGAAAGTGTGACCACATAGACGTGGCACCTTCAAACGCAGCAGGCAACAGCCCTTGCCAGAACGCACATAGTCAACCGCTTCTTTAATTTTGCTGGCCGCTTCAAGTGGATCAGTGCCGTCGCCATCAACAATATGCAGCTGCTTATAGGCCGCAAGGTTGGCGACCTGATCGCCCCCCGGAGTTTGCACCTCTTGAGGCACCGAAATACCGTAACCATTGTCTTCAATATAAAAAAGGTGGGGTAGATTATTAGTGGTGGAGATATTCAATGCCGCCCAGAAACCACTGGTGGACATGGAAGAATCCCCACCCATAGAAACACCGATGGCTCCTTCATAGCTACCATCGTTTAACTCATCGCGATGATAAACTACCGATTGTGCCCAACCGCTTATGGGAGAAAACTGAGAGCCCACACCACCACACATTGGAAACAACGTAGTACCCGTTGATTCACCATTGCGCATATTGGGATAGTTGCACACCACCCCGATATCACGACCATCACTATAACCACCAGATCGAGCCAGTGGCCCGGCAACAGCCTCCACAAAATCCAAGCCCAGCGACAAAACAAAGGGGCGAGAGCGGTAATACCCGGTTGCGCCATCATGTTTGTGGTTAAGCAAGCTGCCCAACATTACTTGGGCCAGGTCGTGACCACGGGCTGAGAACTGGTTAAACACCAGCTTTTGAGGGACCAGTTCTTGCTCTTCAATGGTATCCATTGCCCTAGAGGCTAGAACAATATGGGCAATATGGGGCCAGTCAAAGGCGGCAATCGCCTTTTCTGCATCGATGGAATTTGTCATTGTCGCTTCACATTTTAGTTATGGTTTCACAGCTATAAAGCCGTGGCGGCGAGCAGGCTCAAGCCGCTTTATCACTCTGGGATACTGTAGCTTTAGAGGCCCGAAATGTGGTTGCGAATGCAGCCCAAGGCCCACAGGCAATAGAAACAAAGAATCAACAACGACGAAAACAAGGAAAGGATATTGCTTTGTTATCGCAATTTATTAACTATATGATATGTAAATAAAGCAAGGGGGGAGATGCTCATCAAAAGCCCCAAACAACCATAACGATAACTATATTCTGCAAAATGAGGCCGGTGATGGATAAATACGATGCACAGATACTGCATGAGCTACAACTAGAGGGGCGACTCTCCAACCGTGATCTGGCCGAACGCATTGCCCTTTCGCCAGCTCCCTGTTGGCGTCGTGTAAAGCGTCTTGAAGACGAGGGGTTTATTCGCGGTTACAGTGCCCAGGTAGATCACAAGAAAATAGGCTTACAGATAATCGCCTTTGTGGAGGTCAGTTTAGATATCCATCACCCTGAGACGATTCAAAACTTTCTATCTATGATTGCCAATGAGCCGGGCATATTGGAGTGCCATTCGGTAACGGGGCAATGTGATTATCTACTCAAGATTGTCTCTAAAGATATGGAGAGTTATGAAACCTTCGTTTCTACCCAATTATTAACCGCACCAGGCATCCGCTCGGTCAACACTTTGATTTCAATGCGACAAAATAAATTGACCAGCGAGCTGCCAGTAAACTTAGACTAATCATTTTATAGGAATCATCTTGGCTACAACTTGCCAAGACCTTGTTAGCGATTACAATGAGTGCTCTTTTGAGTTCGGCAGTAATGCTAGCAGTAACCATAGCGAAACGGGCCCAATGCAATGCGCCCACTTAGATAATCTGGAATAAATCATGTTTGAGAAACTCGACATTATCCCCCAAGACCCCATCCTTAGTTTGATGATGGAATTCCAAGGTGACAACAACCCGAATAAGGTTGACCTAGGTGTAGGTGTTTATAAAACCCCTACCGGCGAAACGCCTATTCTGGCGAGTGTTAAAACAGCCGAAGAATATCGTTGGCGTAACGAAGCCACCAAATCTTATATTGGCGGCCCAGGTAATGCGGATTTCAACCAGCTGATGCGAGAACTCGCATTGGGCAAAGATCATAAGGTGCTCGCCCAAGGCCGAGTAGCGTCTATTCAAGCTCCAGGTGGCTGCGGCTCTTTACGTCTGGGCGCGGAGTTAATCAATCGAATTCAGCCTGGTAATAAAATTTGGATGAGCAACCCAACCTGGGCCAACCATGTCCCATTGTTCGGCGAAGCTGGACTAGAGATTGCCGAATACCCATATTACGATCGCGAGAGCTGCTCGGTACGTTTTGATGAAATGTATAAAACTTTAGAGCAAGAAGCCAAAGCGGGCGATGTGGTATTGCTACATGCTTGTTGTCATAACCCTTGCGGCGCAGACTTAAATGCCGAGCAATGGCAAACCATGGCCGAGCTTTGCAAAAGCAAAGGCTTAGTACCTTTCTTAGATATGGCTTATCAAGGTTTTGGGGCAGGTTTGGTGGAAGATACCATTGGCGTGCGCACCATGGCCGATACCGTTGATGAGATGTTTGTCGCGATTTCTTGCTCGAAAAACTTCGGCCTTTATCGTGAACGCATTGGCTTATTAATGGCTATCACTAAAGATAGCAATGCCGCACAAGCCGTTAGCAGCCAATTGATTAATATTGCCCGCGGAATTTGGTCTATGCCGCCAGCACATGGTGCTGCACTAGTGGCTACCATTCTTGGTTCCGATGAGCTGACCAAGCAATGGGAAGCTGAAGTAAAAGAAATGCGCGATCGAATCAATGGCTTGCGTAGCCAAGCCGTTGCCAAGCTAAATGCAGCTTGTAATGGTGTGGATTTTAGCTTTATCGAAAAAGAATTCGGCATGTTTTCTTTCTTGGGTATCACCCCAGAACAGGTTGCCAAATTAAAAGCTGACTACGGCATTTATATGGTGAGCTCTTCGCGAATTAATGTTGCGGGCCTAAATGATGGCAACTTAGACTACTTTGCAGATTCAGTAGCCAAAGTCCTATAAACCAGGTCCATTCGCTATACCAGTAGCGGGGTCAGAAGCTTAAGTTCTGACCCCGTTTTTGTTTAAGCCGTCTGTGTTGAAAACTCTTCCCGTAGGATCTTTGTTGCTGCCACCATGTTTTCCAAAGCAGGCCATACCTCTTCTGACTTGCGCGTTTTCAAACCACAATCGGGATTTACCCAAAGCTGATTAATATCAATATTTTTATTGGCTTCTCTTAAGAGCTTTACTATCGCTTCTCGGCTAGGAGTATTCGGGCTGTGAATATCATACACACCAGGCCCTATATCATTGGGGTAATTAAAATCTTCAAATGCCTGCAGCAACTCACTATCAGAACGTGAATTCTCGATGGTGATTACATCGGCGTCCATATCGGCAATATGCTCAATGATATCGTTAAATTCCGAGTAACACATATGGGTATGAATTTGCGTAGCATCATCAACACCATTGGCCGATAATTTAAAGTTGCTCACCGCCCACGTCAAATAATCATTCCAAGCACTACGTTTTAAGGGCAAACCTTCACGCAGTGCGGCCTCATCTATTTGAATCACTTTGATTCCCGCTGCCTCTAGATCAAGCACCTCATCTCGTATTGCCAAGGCAATTTGCTCACAGGTCGTTTTACGTGGCTGATCGTCACGCACAAAAGACCAATTTAAAATGGTCACCGGACCTGTCAGCATCCCTTTCACCGGCTTATCACTACACGATTGCGCAAAGCGAGCCCAGCTTACCGTCATAGGTTTCGCTCTTTCGACATCACCGTAGATAATTGGCGGCTTAACACAGCGCGATCCATAAGATTGCACCCAAGCGAAACGGCTAAAAGCAAAGCCATTTAACTGCTCACCAAAGTACTCCACCATATCATTACGCTCGGCCTCTCCATGCACCAAGACATCCAAACCAATGTCTTCTTGTTGCTTGATGCATTGGGAAATTTCGCTGCGCATCTGCTGCTGATATTGCGCCTCGCCTATTTGGCCCGACTTAAAAGCTCTACGCAAACGACGAATATCAGTAGTTTGAGGGAAAGATCCAATAGTAGTGCTTGCTAACAAAGGCAACTTCAATGCTTGCTGTTGTATTTTTCGGCGCTTGCTAAATATCGATTGGCGTTGATACATACCGGCATGTAAAGCCTGGCTACGTTGACGAACTTCAGTTTTTTGCGAAGCTTTATAAGCATCCCATTCTTTGTGCGCTCGCCGAGATTGCAAGAGCTCTTCCTCTACACTTTTCTCGCCATCGCTCAAGGCTAATGAGAGAACTTTCAATTCCTGCAGTTTCTGTTTTGCGAAAGCTAGTACAGGACGAATATCTGTCTCGCCACCTACGGCTTGAGCTTCGAGATCCAAATCTAGCGGTACGTGTAACAGAGAGCAACTGGGTGCCAGCCAGATATTAGCTTCTCTTCGCTCAACAATCGGCCTAATAACACTTAAGCTATGATCCAAGTTATTGCGCCAAATATTTCGACCGTTGATAATTCCCAGGGACAACACCTTGTGAGAAGGCAACCAATCAGCCACTACTTTGACTTCCTTTTCGGCGTTTACCGCATCAATGTGCAAACCTTGCACGGGCAGATCACAAGCTAATCGTAAGTTATCCGCTAGGGCACAAAAATAGTTCGCCAATAGAATTTTAGGCCCAGCACCATTTAACTGGTGATAAGCAAGATTAATAGCATGGCGCCACTCCCGATCCAGTTCCAAAGACAAAATAGGCTCATCGATTTGCACCCATTCCACACCTTGTTGGGAAAAGGCTTGCAAAATTTCTTTGTAAGCCGACAACAAATTGGGCAATAGATCGAGTGGAGCAAAATCATCTCTTGCTTTTGACAGGTGCAAATACGTTACCGGCCCGATGATCACTGGCTTGGCTCGTTTTATTGAATAGCCCTCTTCTACAAACTCTTTTAAAGCCTCAAGCCAGTGATTTGGATTCGCAGAGAATCTCGTCTGCGCTGAGATCTCAGGGACAATATAGTGGTAATTACTGTCAAACCACTTAGTCATCTCAGCAGCCTGTGTACAGTCACAAGCGCTATCAGCGACAGATCGTCCACGTGCCGTTTTAAAGTAAGCCGCCAAGAAATCATCTTGATTGCCAATGATGTCTCCAGCTTGGGCTCGATCGGGGATATTGCCCAAGGCGAAGCTGGTATCAAGAACCTGGTCGTATAGCGAGAAATCGCCCACGCTAATAAGATCTAGATCCCGTTGCTGCTGCCACATCCAGCTACGCATTTGTTTAGCCTTTTCCATCAACTCTACTGAGCTTAATTCGCCAGCCCAATAAGCTTCTAAAGCAAATTTCAATTCGCGCTGTGCGCCAATACGTGGAAATCCCAAACTGTGGATGTGCGCCATGTTTTTCTCCTAAATACGGCAAATTGGATAGGTCGCGTATTGTAGAGAGGCCAAATTGTGAATAATATTGATATATTTAAGCAATACCATGAATTTTACTCATACATATGATAGAACGACTGCACTTAGAGATCATCCTGGCGGTTGCCGAACACAAAACCCTTACCCGGGCAGCTGAGCAACTTTGTCTAAGCCAGTCAGCGCTTAGCCACTCCATCAAGAAACTGGAGGCTCGCTTAGGGGTTGAGCTTTGGTTAAAGGAAGGGCGTGGATTAAGACTTAGTCCTGCTGGATTGAGACTATTAAAACTAGCACAACGCCTGCTACCTCAACTTAAGCATTGTGAGGGTGAGCTCATCGAATATGCTAAGGGTCGCCGAGGGCAGCTGCGCATTGGTATGGAATGCCACCCATGCTATCAATGGCTGCTGCGCACGGTCTCACCGTTTTTAGAGCATTGGCCCGATGTTGATGTTGATGTGAAGCAACGCTTCCAATTTGGCGGCCTGGGTGCCATCTTGCATCATGATATTGACCTGCTAATCACACCAGACCCCATCCAGGATAAGTCACTAAATTACCTTAGCGTATTTGACTATGAGCAGGTTTTGGTTCTGCATGAAGATCATCAGTTGGCGAATGAAGAATATGTGCAGCCAGAAGATCTTTGTAATGAAACTTTGATTACCTATCCTGTCGAGAAAGATCGTTTAGATATTTTTAGCCAGTTTCTTTCGCCTGCCGAGCAATCGGTTAAAAAGCATCAGTGCATTGAAACAACAGACATTATGCTTCAAATGGTTGCCGCTAAACGCGGCGTTACCGCATTACCCGCTTGGCTGTTAGAACAGTATGAAAATACCTTGCCGCTAAGATCTTGTCGCTTAGGTAAGACTGGAATACATAAGCATATTTATTTAGCGCATCGAGTAGAAGATGCTGAGATACCTTATTTGCAGGGCTTTATTGAGCAAGCGCAAATAACGGCGGAACATATGTTAAGAGCTTAGCCATCTCGGCTTCGGTGCGGGGTCAGATCCCTAGGGATCTGACCCCTGCCTTTTCTTTAATGAACGGGGTTAGAGTAAGCTTTGCTGATGTTTACCACTTTCATTGCAGTAAACTCATGAAAACCCTCTTCACCCCACTCGACGCCCAGGCCGGATTCTTTAGCGGGTGCAAATGGTATATGGGGCCCAAAAGCGCAATGCTGATTAATCCAAACAGTGCCTGAATCAATTTTCCCGGCGACCTCACGGGCACGATCCAAACTGCCAGACCAAACCGAACCACCCAAGCCATATTCTGAATTATTCGCACGAGCAATCACCTCATCAAGATCGCTATAACGAACGATGGGTAAAATTGGACCGAAAGGCTCCTCGTCTACTACCGCTGCACCATCTTCAATATCACGCACGACGGTGAGAGGAACAATAAAACCTGGAGCATCAGGAACATCGCCACCGGCTATGATACGACCATTAGCCTTGGCACTTTCAATATAAGAACAAACCTTATCGAACTGCATGCGGTTTTGTACCGGGCCAAACTGCACCCCATCCTCAAGACCATTGCCAACCACAGCCGCGGAAGCCAGCTTTGCAATTTCCTCACACAAGTCATCGTATATGGAATCATGAACATACAAACGCTTTAAAGCGATACAAACCTGACCGGAATTCAAGAAGGCTGCGCCAAAAATACCTTCAGCGACCTGCTTAGGGTCGACATCATCTAAAACAATTGCAGCATCGTTGCCACCTAGTTCTAGGGTAAGGCGTTTAAGCGTGCTAGAAGCACTGGCCATGATTTTCTTACCTGTTGGAGTAGAGCCAGTAAATGAAACCTTTGCTATCCCAGGGTGACTACTGATCGCAGGACCAAGATCATTGTTATCACAAATGATGTTTACTACACCCGCCGGAAAGATATCAGCAATCAATTCAGCCAGTTTCAGACTGCTTAAAGGCGTTGTCGGCGCCGGCTTAATAATAATGCTATTACCCGCCATAACCGCCGGGGCAATCTTGTAGAGGCTAATAAGTAATGGGAAATTCCAAGGGCAAATGCCCGCCACAACACCCAAAGGTTCACGTAGAACCTCAATGCGCCCATTATCATCCTCACTAAGCACTTTATCTTCAATAGTGCAGTCAGCGAAATAATTGGCAAAGATTTGCGCAAACATTACTTCATCTCGAGCCTGCGCCAGAGGTTTACCTTGCTCTAGAGTCAAAAGACGAGCAAAGTCTTCTGCATTTTCCTCAACAGCGGCCGTCAACTTTTTGATATAGGAACCGCGCTCAGCGAAACTCAGTTTACGCCAAGATTGATAAGCCAGCTGGGCGGATTCTACCGCCTCATTAAGCATTGCCTCATCGGCCACCGGGCATTTAGCCACTACCGTTTCATCAGCAGGGTTTATCACATCGATTTCTGATACGCCCTCGCGCAATTTGCCGCCAATCAATAGTTTGTATTCTGTCATCACCATTCTCTCTCTATTAATAACCGAACCTGGGGTCAGATCCCATGGGATCTGACCCCGACACGCGGCAAGCTACTTCGTTAATTTTTCAAGCATAATTTCCCGCATACGGAATTTCTGAATCTTCCCTGTTACGGTCATCGGGAATTCTTCAACAAACTCGATAAATTTGGGAACCTTAAAATGCGTGATCTTGTCCTTGCAAAAGGTTTGCAATGATTCCGTGCTTACACTCGCACCAGCTTTAAGCTGAATCCAAGCACAAACCTGCTCACCGAATTTTTCATCAGGAATACCAAAGACCTGAACATCTTGAATCTCTGGATGAGTAAACAAAAATTCTTCTACCTCGCGTGGATAAACATTTTCACCACCACGAATAATCATATCTTTTAGGCGGCCAACGACCTGCACAAAACCCTCTTCGTCCATCACACCTAGATCGCCAGAATGCAGCCAGCCATCTTTATCGATAGTTTCCGCCGTACGCTCTGCCTCATCCCAGTAACCTTTCATGACCGAATAACCACGGGTACAAATTTCACCCCGTTCACCGATAGCTACGACGCTACCATCTTCGTTACAGATTTTGACTTCCAAGCGCGGCCCCGGCCGGCCAACGGTTTCCACACGTTTTACTAAAGGGTCATCAACCGCAGTCATGTGATTCACAGGGCTCAATTCTGTTTGCCCATAAGCAATCAGCACCTTACTCATATGCATCTGACTGATCACTTTCTTCATTACCTCTGCCGGGCATGGAGCCCCCGCCATAATGCCTGTACGCAAACTGCTAAGATTAAAGTTCTGAAATTCGGGGTGATCTAACTGTGCAATAAACATGGTGGGGACACCATGCAGAGCCGTGCAAGCTTCTTCCTCAACAGCCTGCAAGGTTGTTAGAGGATCGAAAGCTTCATCAGGGAATATCGCGGCACTACCATGAGTAATACAAGCAAGGTTACCCATTACCATGCCAAAGCAATGGTATAAGGGGACCGGAATACAAAGACGGTCGTTTTGATCCAGCTGCATACCATCGCCGACGACCTTGCCATTATTTAAAATATTATAATGACTTAAGGTGGCCCCTTTAGGGTTGCCTGTTGTGCCACTGGTAAATTGAATATTGATGGCATCGTGACAATCTAAAGACTGCTGTACGACATTTACCTGCTTACGAAGATCATCACTCACCAGGGATTGCAACTCAGAAAAATTCAGCATCCCTGCTGAGGGAGTATCGCCCATCCGAATCACCCACTCCAACGAAGGTAATTTCTTGGACTTCAAAGCCTTAGTCGGCAAGGGACTGTTGTCAACACGAGGAGAGTGGCTCTTTAATTCTGGCAGTAGCTCATTGAGCATATCCAAATAGCGGCTGCTCTTAAAAGATTCTGCACTAATAATGGCCTTACACTGAACCTTATTCAATGCATACTCCAACTCATACAAGCGATAAGCCGGATTAATACACACCATCACAGCACCTATTTTTGCCGTAGCGAACTGTGTAAGACACCACTCGATACGATTCGGTGACCAAATGCCTACCCTATCACCGGGCTTAATCCCTAAGGCCAGTAAGCCCGCAGCTAACTTTTCGATTTCCTGTTGATACTCTTTGTAAGTCCAACGTATATTTTGATGCTTAACAACAATAGCGGCGTGATCAGGGTATTGCGCAACGGTTTTATCAAATATATCTGGGATAGTCAGCTCTAATAAATCGACGTCTTGGCTGCCACTTAACTGAGAAAGTGTTAAAGGACTAGCTTGCATTGGCCCACTCCTTTTCACGCAGCTCAACTCGGCGAATTTTCCCGCTAACCGTCTTTGGTAATTGATCAACAAATTCAATTTTTCTGGGGTACTTATAAGGTGCGGTCACAGTTTTCACATGGTTTTGTAAATTAACTTTTAATTCTTCATCGGGACTTACGCCCTCTGCCAAAACGATAAAGGCCTTTACCACCTCTCCTCGTTCGGCATCTGGGCTTGAAGTTACCGCAGATTCAATCACAGCGGCATGCTCCAAAAGAGCACTTTCCACCTCAAAAGGGCCAATGCGATAACCTGAAGACAAAATCACATCATCAGCGCGCGAGACAAACCAAAAATAGCCATCTTCATCTACCGTGGCTCGATCACCAGTGATATACCAATCACCCCGAAAACAAGCTGCGGTTTTTTCTGGCAACCCCTTGTACTCTTTGAACAAACCTAAGGGCGCTATCGGCTTAACACATACCGCAATATCGCCCTCTTCACCAACAGCTAGACGATTGCCCTCTTGGTCAATCACCGCAAGATCAATACCTGGAATAGGCTTACCCATTGAGCCAGGTTTAGGCTGCATGTTTGGTGTATTGCCGCAAAGGATGACTGACTCGGTTTGCCCATAGCCATCGCGAATAGTAATTCCCGTTGCCCTGTTCCAGACATCGATAACTTCAGCATTTAAAGGCTCACCCGCACCAACACAGTGTCTCAGCTTGCCAAAGTTCGTATCACTTAAATCACATTGTACAAACATGCGATAAACCGTTGGCGCCGCACAAAACGTTGTAATATCGTAACGCGCGAACATAGCCAGGCTTTGCTCTGCGCTAAAACCCGATGTGTGGTGAACGAAAATTGCCGCACCTCGCAACCAAGGGGCAAAATAACTGCTCCATGCCGCTTTAGCCCAACCGGTATCGCTCAAATTCCAGTGCAGATCATTGTCGGATAGATCTAACCAATGTTGTCCAGTACTAGTGTGGGCACGAGCATAAATATGATTATGGATGCACATCTTTGGATAGCCGGTGGTACCCGAAGTAAAGTAGCAAAGCGCGTCTTCATCAGATTCTGTTTTTACCGCAGGAAAATCCGCTGATGCATTGTTGACTATCTCCTGATAAGCCAATATATCCCCTTGTGCGTCCCCGACAATCACAATGCGCTGAAGAGAATTGCATTGTTCTTTCATCGAGCTAAGCTTATTGGCCTGACTGGAATCCGCAATTAAGCAAACGGCCTCTGTTGCATCTACGCGATAGGCGATATCTTTCTCGGACAGTTGAGTGGTGCCCGGCGATGCCACCAAGCCCATACGCAGGCAGGCCGTCATGGTGTACCACCATTCTAATTGACGCCCCATTAAAATAATTACAGTATCGCCGCGCTTTAAACCCTGCATTTGCAAGGCACTGGCTAGCCGCTGAGACTCAATACTTAACTTTGAAAAGCTAATTGTTTCTTCACGGCCTTCATCATCCACCCACACAATAGCGGTTTTCTCTGGCTGCTCTCTGGCAAATCTATCAACCACTTCAGCGGCAAAGTTATAATACTGTGGCACAGAAGCGTGGGCGGAGATAGAAGCCTCACCTGTCAATGTGTGTTCATTATTCTGCATATCATCACTACTCATTAAAAAGTGCCTACCCTAGATCACTTAACAGCGGCCTAAGGCAGGCAAGCACACTACTTATTCAGACCAACTGTAATTAAAGGAAACACCCCACCAGCGAGGCAAGCCATAGTAGTTTTCAACCAATCCAAATCCACCAACTGACGGCTCACCTGCCAGATCAAAAGCCATAGTGCGATACTCTTCATCGGTTAGGTTGTTGACAAATAATTCTACTCGCCAGCTTTCATCGACACTGGCATAACTTAAGCGAGCATTACTCAAGGTGTAGGCTGACTCTTTGCCTACGGGGGAGTTTTTAAGCTGGAAGTAATGGTCATCCATATAAGTCGCATCTAATTGCGCGACAACTCTGGCATCACCTAGATCCCACTGATAACGTAATAAGCCATTTAAGTTTAACTTCGGAGTTAGAACAGCAGTGCGATCAACCGGCGTACCATCAGGGAGGGTATAGGCATCTTCAACATTGTTATCGATATAACCCGCACCAAAGATCAACTCTAATCCGTCCATTGGTGCTGCAAAAATCTCGATCTCAGCACCTTTCACTTCAGCATCGGTGTTAAACACATAAGTCGTTAAGCTCTCTAAAGCAAAGGCCTGATAATCTTGATAGTCGTAGTAGTAACTCGCACCATTGATTCTCCAGCTGCCATCTTCCGAGCTCCACTTAAAGCCAAGCTCATAGGCGTTCAGCACTTCCTCATCAAATTTCATCTGGCTAGTTGGACGGCTACCGTTGTAAAACAAAGTTGCATCCAACGGTGCATTGAAACCGCCTGCTTTAATGCCTCGGTTATAGCTGGCATAAACTAAGGTGTTCTCGTCTGGTTTCCAATCGAGCTGCAATTTGGCAGTGATTAAGTCTTCATCGATATTGGCATCATTGGTATCGCCAACTACCAGCGCCTCTCCAAATCCTGTGCCACCTGGATCATTAGTAACCGCCGTCGGACTAAAGGTGAACAAAGGACCACCCAAGCCTAAACCGTCAATCGCCGACACTTGGCTGGAATCTGTTGCTGCAAAAAGTGAAGCGTATTGTTTGAAGTCTGTGGTTTTATCTTCGTTTGACCAACGCAGGCCCGCGTGTACAGTAAAGGCTTCGCTTAGGTCATATTCGATTTGCCCAAAGAATGCCGTAGACTTTGTTTCGGTTTTGAAGGGACTATAGAGCCCTAATGTATCCAAGCTGGCATCATCTAAGCCCGCCCCAGGGAATGCTGCACGGAAGAAGTTCGCCGCAATACCGCCGTTAGCAAAGTCACCTTCAATCTCTAAATAGTAGGCGCCGGTAACCCAACGCAAGTTATCGCTGTCACCACTTAAACGAAACTCCTGAGACCACTGATCCAAGTCACTTTGCAAAAAGAAAGAGAAGAAATCATTGGGCGAGGCATCAGAGTCTTCTAGATAATCTTTTTCCAAAGTTTGAAAATCAGTAATACTGACAAAATCAAAATTCTCAAACTCCCACTGAATATTACTGGTAAAACCGCGAGTCTCGACTTTGTTATGGCCGATTACATTGTAGGCTCCTGAGTGAACGCCATTGTTGTTCTCTTGATAGCCCGGTACCAGTGAATCGCCCAAGCCTTGCAAATCTTCTCCATTAAAAGGCAGACCTAGGCCGGTGTTTGGATCAACCCTAGCGGAACTGTGTTTGAAAAAGCCTGAATCAATATCTTGCTCACCCGCTCTGGCACTTAGAAGCCATTGGCCTTTTTCAAACTCCCATAGTAATTGGGCGCGTACTGCCCAATCATTACCGTCATTTAAATCTGTACCGATACGGTTTTCGATGTACGGATCATGCTTATTACGCAAGAAAGAAATACGGCCGGATACCGTTTCACTAAGACCGCCTCCAACAGCACCTTCGACTTTCACTTGATTGTGATCCGCTAGAGTAAGGTCAATATAGCCCTCGTTTTCTTGGCTAGGCTTGCGAGTAATGTAGTGCACCAGACCACCCGTAGCATTACGACCAAAGAGCGTACCTTGCGGACCTCGCAATACCTCGGCGCGTTCCATATCAAATAACTGGAAACCTGCCCCCGAGGCCGCACTCACATAAGCTTCATCGACATAAACCGCTACCGGCGACTCTTGGTGATCGCCCGAAAAGTCGTTTTGTCCGACACCTCGAATACTGGTAAAAAATGACGAGGGACCATTTGGCTGGATAGTCGTTACGCCCGGAGTCATTGCGGTAATCTGCTGGGCCGTGTCATAACCCAATTCTTGCAATTGGTCGCCACTAAATGCCGTAACGGCGATGCCAACATCTTGCAAACTTTGTTGTCTTTTCTGCGCAGTAACAACCACCTCCTCAATCACCGAAGAGTAGCTATTCATGGCTATGGGTAGGCTGCAGGCGATCGCAATCGCCAAACGAGAGTGCTTCATCTTACTTACCTTCTATCATCGTTATTGTTATGTAGGTCAACCGTACTATATCCATGATTAATAGGTCAACCGTACAATTTTTAATAAAAAGCTATCCGCTTATAATTATTTTTATGTAATACGTACTATTTCTTGGCTTCTGTTATAATTTCGCCGGTGTGTTTACAGCGAATTAGGGGTTAACTTGAGCAGCACAAATAAAGTGAAGAATGGTGTATACAGCAAAGGAAAAAGCCGTATCAATGACATTCTCGACGCCGCCCATCAATTACTGATCGACGCGGGCTACCATAATTTTTCTATGCGCAAAGTCGCTGATGCCGCAGGCATCAAATTGGGGAATTTGCAGTATTACTTCCCCAGTAAAAGCTTGTTAGTTTCTGCCATGCTGGATAAAACCATCCAGGTTTATCTCGATACCTTCGATGAAATTCGAACCCACGGCAGCCCAGAGGAACAGTTTCAAAATCTAATCAAACACGTCATC
The DNA here is from genome assembly GCA_025800365.1 of Cellvibrionaceae bacterium. Taxonomy (GTDB): domain Bacteria; phylum Pseudomonadota; class Gammaproteobacteria; order Pseudomonadales; family Cellvibrionaceae; genus Pseudoteredinibacter. The sequence goes on from JAOXRT010000226.1 coordinate 27,821, forward strand.
ACAGATCTGACATCCCGTGAAACCACCCAGTTTTTCCCTGAACTTTGGTCACTATCCAATCATGAAGAAGACATCACCGTGCATATGGATCAGATGTACGCCAAATATCGCAGCATCCTTGGCGATATCATCGCTGACATGAACCCTGCACTGAGCCCTAAGCAAGTCGAAAAGCTTTCTCTTTTCATTAGTGCCTCAGTTGAGGGCCATACTGTCTTTATTGGCCACAACAAACCTTGGACTAAGGAAGTCGATAATATTGTGGCCATGGCTACCCAAAGCTTTACTTGGCTTGTCGAACATGGAGACATACCAAAACGTTAGCCTTCTACCCACTAAACTGTTCGCCATTTCGTTTTATTTATTCTCAGCGAACTGGCGAACTAATCGCTCACGTGTTTTCATCACATCCACTAGCACCTTGGCCCGTAGTTTTTTAACCTCAGCTTCGGTATAAGGTGAAAAGTTACTATTGCTAGCACCTGACATGTTGCCCAGCATCCAATTCAATAGCTCAGCCAGCTCTGCATCATTTAACGGAGCATTGGCAGAACCCGGCACCTGCACAAGAAATTCTCTACCGCCAGGCACCGTTAAAAACTTATGCAATTCACCTTTCATGCTAGGCACACTGCCCGTCTTACCGCGACCATCAGCAAGATGGCAACCTTGGCAATTAATCATATAGTTAGTGCGCGGCTCCATCGCCGCCCAGCTGATTACTGGAAAACATAATAAGCACAAAGCGAATATTCGAAATATCGCGGCCATTTTGAACGCCCTCACTTGATCAATTTAACTCTGGCTGCTTATCGATAAGCTGCTTACGCAAGTTAGCATTGGCTACAGGGTTGCCCTTGTTTTTGCTAAGGTTCTTAATTTCTTGTTCGCTAAATGGCTGCCATGATTTAGATTTATTCTCAGCATCCAGTTTCTCAGTGGCATAGTTCAACAAATTAGCAATTTGTTGGGCGCTTAAATCGCCAGTTTGCGCTGGCATTACTCCAGAGTAGCTCTGCCCGTTTACCTTGATCATCCCCATTAGACCACTATTAAGGACTTGCACTAGATACTGTCGGCCTAGTTCGGAACTCGCGATTTTTGCAAGGCGATTTTTTAAAGGAGGAAAGGCACCAGGAATGCCTTGACCATCAGCTAAGTGGCAAGCCACACAACGAGCGTAATGTTGTTCGGCCTCACTGGCCTGAAGCAGGCCCGGTGAAGAAAGGATTAAGCTCAACGCTAATACGGATTTACTTATTATTGCTTTCATTATTTTTTACCTTATCGCTTTTCGGCTAGCAATGTTTAACTACCAGCGCTTAACTGGCCGAATCGGTTGCAACACCCAAGACGATCGCAGTCGAGCAGGTATATACCGTGCTGGATGCACCCAGACACCAATTGGTATCATTGTTGGTTTGTGCGCGATAGATAGGAGTATCACGCTCATTGCGATTACAAAGGCAGCGGCCGCAACTACTGGTACCGCAGCAATCGTTATAAGAAATAATATAGTTCTTACCGTCTTCGGGGTTTAGACAGGTACCAATCCAAGTTATGGGCGACATCTCAGTGCCTGGCGGGCAACTATTCTGAGTGCCACCACAACAGCTACATAAAAATCCATCGATGGCGCAGTAACGCCAATAATCACATTGACTCGGATCACCCGGATCTCCTTTTACACCCGATTCCTGAGCGGCAACGCCAGGGTACATTCCGCCCCCAGAACTGGATGCGCTCGCTCGAGCCACCGGCAATAAAGGAATCGCTGCACCACCGACAAGAGCCGTACCGAATCGCGTTATGAAACTACGTCGCGAGGAGTTTTGCGCTAGGCGACGGGAGCTTTTGACCGTTAATTTATCTAACCACTTCATTATTATTCTCCTATCACGAATTACACACGAACTTCTTTAGCCAATGCAGTACCCGGATCCATCGAATCTTTCTGCAGATAGCTTTGAATAGAATCTATCCCTAGCTCTTTAGATTCGAACAGGCTTTCTAGGTGCTCACGCGAGTTAATCAAGCCCATGGATGTCACACTACCCTTTTCATCGATCAGAACTGCATAAGGCAGTTTGGCAACGCCGTAGAGCTTACCCAGACGCTCAGAAAGGACATAATCAAAGTTCTGCAATTGATACTCGGCGATAAAATCTGCGTGCTCTTGGGCGTCACCATCGCTTGCCAAGATTACCTTTAACCAAGATTTCTCCGCTTGGGCACTCGACTTTAATACCGGCAATAGTGTTTTACAGACGGGACAGCTAGGTGCTAGAAAAAATAGCAACTGCGATTTTTCTTGTTGCGCGCCTATGCTAACCGCCCTTTTGCTTAGCAATTCTTCAACTTGTAGGGCCGGTGCTTTATCTCCTACTTTTAAAGTTTGATTCATCATCAAAGCACCAGCGGGTGCAACTCGCTCATAAAGCACACCAATCTGACGGGCCAAAGCCACCACCACAACAAGTAGTGCGATTACACATAGCCAAAGAATGGCATTTGAGATCAGTAGTAACTCAGTCATAATTTGATTCTCTTTATTCTCAACTTATTTATTTTGTTTCTTTTATTTTTAAACACTTATTGCCCTTGGCGGCTCATTAACTGTTGATTCTTGTAGAGCAGCTGCGCACCTTGACGAATCAGTATTAGGGCAGCACTGAAAAGTAGCGCTAATAGATAAGCATTTAATGGGGCTAATTCAGTCTGTATAGGCAGCATCAATAGCACCATCGCCATAAACAGATTACGCGCCACCATCCACCAGGAAATGCTCTGTTTAGAATCTGGGCCATTGCAGCCGCAATCCAAGCGCTTGCGGCCTCGTAACAGGTTAATGGCGATAGCCATTGCGTACACAAATAGCAATAGAGCAGCCACATATACAGCCACTGACTGACTTAGTGGCAATATCAAGGCGGGAACCAATAGCAACTCCATTGAGGCCAAACTGCGATTTAAAAACCCAGTCAAGGACTTTGGAGCTAACTGATAAGCTTCTAAAGCTTGCTGGCTATAGGCCTGATGACGCAACTTGGACATGCCCGCACTTAAAAACATAAAGCTAAACAGAAAGATAAGAGTGTTTTGTAATACATCCATAGCATCACCTATCACTTACGCAGCGCATGCAGGCTCAAAGGCATCGCGGCAGCACCACCCACCATGGTTTTCCACTCACCATTATTGGCCTGATACACGTCAATCTGCATATCACCATTAGTGACGGCTAGTAGTGGATCTTTGCCTCGAGTAACCTCAATGGATACACCCCAGTTTTTAAGTACAATTTTTTGCAGGCGCTTTTGAGTATTCACATCGTAAACCCAAACCTCTGGCCCACCCGATTTGTGTGTACCGTCCTTACCGTCTTTGTGCATCAACACGTAGAGGTGGCCCGCATCATCCATGGTGGCAATCTGCCAGCCACCCGGGCGCCAATTTTCTTTTTGCTCTTGCTCGCTTAGCAATGACCAACTGCCAAAATCTTTTGGATTGCCTGCACTCAAGTCTACAACTCGAACTAAACTCTTATAGCTTGGGAAATAGGCGACCCCTTTATGGAAAACCGGCTTATCAAAAAGTGGATCTTCATCGACATTAAATAGCGGTGGTAATTTCTGCTGCTTGCTAAGCTTGCCATTGGCGTCTAGCTGTGCACTGTACATGGCGCCGTTACTGCACAAAGATGAAAAGCCACGCTTGCCTGTTGGGTAAATCAAACCACAGCCCGGCATCTGTACTTCTTCCACAATCTTTCGGCTATCCATATCGATAACACTGACCGATGCTGCGGGCGTAAAGTTGAAGACCAATAGAAAACGATC
>JAOXRT010000240.1 GCA_025800365.1 Cellvibrionaceae bacterium
TAATTAGTTTAGCAGCACCACACTGCCTAACAGTTACTTGGTAAGTAAAACGGACATATGTATGTATGTAGGTACTCCATGATGTCCTGCATAAGCATTAGGTAGGTATACATAGTCGTATATCAACTTTGTTTGTTGCAAAACGATGCCTTAGAGATGCTTAAAAGCAACTTTAGAGGCGAAATTTCAAAAGCAGTGTGTAGGTTGATAAGAACTTATGTAGCGAGTAAATATCCTGTAACACATCCGTAAACACACATATACTGTCACTTACAGTCACTTACAGTCACTTACTCAAACATATACTTATTCTTTATCCACCGTGCTTACAGTCGCATGACGATAATTGGGGTGGTGTCTAAATAGCATAAAGAACCTTCGAAAGACACGTTATTGCACCTATCAGCCTCAGCAGAGCTCGGGAGCATCGTTTCCAAGCGCGGGTATATTTTGCACTGCTTGCTGCCCGAGGTTTGGTGTTACCGTCTTGTGGCCGGCGGCGCTCAACATGGAGACTGCAACGCCGCTGTAGCACGGAGATGGGTTCAAACTTTCGGTCGGCGCTCAACAACTACGCGTTTTGGAGACGGAACATATATTAGAAATCTTCTTTAAATGCTTCAGCGCCATAAAATATCGCATGGACAGCAACATTTGAGAGAAAAACCCCCTCGATGACACAACCTATTGTCTAGTCTCACAAAAGATAGGCACTGAATCTTCAGGCG
>JAOXRT010000147.1 GCA_025800365.1 Cellvibrionaceae bacterium
GTTGATTAGGTTCTGCCCTTCAAGACTTCGATTAGGTGCGGTAGCAATATTGATTCCTTCATAATCGTAAACAAAGATATAGCCGTCTTTCTTTTCACCAAAACGCATAGATCTCAGGGATTCAGCAACTTTTTCTTTCAATTGGTAATCAGAAAGAAGTGCTTCGTTTTTTAGAATCGGCTCCACCGCCGTTTGCGCCATAGCGACATAATTTTTTAGATTTTCACGCTTTAATTGCGTCATAGACTCACGTATGTCTTTAACTTCTAATTCACCAAGATCATTAAGACGAAGATTGACATAGGCCATCACAGCCAGCACTACCAATATTATGGGTACAGCCGTAAGTAATAGAATTTTTTGTTTAATTGAGATAGCTTTCATTGGGGCACCTGCATATCCGAAGGTTAAGTTCTAATAGTACGAACACTGCTATAACCTCAATTACTTCTAACCTAGGCACTGCTTAAAGTTCAAGTACTGCTACATGCATCTACCAGCCATGGTATTGCTAAAAGTAATTCCTCTTACAACTAGGGCTTCGGCAAATCGGACACATTAATTAGTCTACTTTGGTCTAATAAACATTATTTTGTCGCTTAAGACCTTGCTGATAAGCTTTGAGCCTAACTGAGAGAAGGATTTGAATAGTGGATAGCAGCCAAAACAAAAAAGGGCGCCACTTGGCGCCCTAACTCATGCTGCTATTGAAACTCGTTTAGTGAGTATTAACTAGTTTTAAATTGCTCAACTTTTTCAACCAAACCCTGGCTATTGGCAAGCATTTCACTACTTAAGCGATCGCTATGAGTCGCATGGGTTTTATTGCTTTGGGATAAAGCTTGAATTTTCTCAACATTATCCACCATGCCAGCCACTAAGCTTTGTTGCTCAACCGAGGAGCTTTCGACTGAAGAAACAATTTCTGATAATGCCGACAAGTTTCCCTGAACTCTTTGCAATACTTCCACCGTATCTTGTGTTTTGCTGACACAGCGCTCGGCATTTTGCTGGCTATTTTCCATAGCACTCATAGATTGCTTAGAGCTTTGCTGCAATGCATCCAAGGTTTCTTGCACTTCATTGGTGGTCGCTTGAGTCCTCTGGGCCAACACTCTCACTTCGTCAGCTACAACGGCAAAACCCCGGCCTTGCTCACCTGCTCTAGCGGCCTCAATAGCTGCGTTTAGTGCCAATAAGTTGGTCTGCTCTGAAATACTTTGGATTGTTCCTAACAAAGAGAAAATTTGCTCGCAATGGCTATCCATCTCACCCACTTTAGTGGAAGCATCTCCGATCAAATTATTGAGGCGTTGTATATCTTGCAAAGAAGCATCACCGGCTTGTGATCCTCTCACAGAATCCTGGTTTGCTTCATCCAATTGAGCAGTAGCCAGCTTCACGGATTCAGAAACCTGCTCGGCACCACCATTCAAACGCTGCATTGAATTCGCAATTTCATCGGTTTGCTTACCTTGGGATATCAGCTCATTTGCGATCTCTTTATTACTGCGATTTAGCTCTGCACCCTGATCAGCGAATTCGCATGCCGTGGATTTTACCTGGGCGGCTAACTGCTCTGTGGAATCCAAAAATTCATTAAGTACAGCCACAACACCAGTGTCTAAGTCTGCCCTGGCTCGCAAATCTATTTCACCCTTATTCTGCATTACTTTGTTTATGCAGTTATTCACAGCCTCAGTTTGAGCATATTCTCTCTTGGCATCCAAAGCCATCCAAACCACAACGGCGGTTTCAAATACCACATAGCCCGCATGCAAAAACACTAAGCCCCAAGACTGATTATCTGGGCTTAGCATATACACTGGCTTACCCTGGCTTTGTAAATAATAAAAAGACACATGGTGCACGGCAGCGACGCCCGCAGCTACTATCGGCGGTGCCCAATCACGGTAGTAAAGCAGCAAGGCCAGCAATACAAAGATGCCAAAGTGAAACTCAATTAAGCCATGCCCCTGCTGAATATGCATCGCACTAAAAATCATAAATACAGCCGCAACACTGCAACGCAATAAACGACTGCCCGGTACCAACTTATTGAGCAAGGCAATAAGCGCAAGACAGCTGCCACCAGTCACGATGGCGATACCCCAAGTATCATGCAGACCCGCTAGCGCGAGGCCATAGATAAATAGGCCACAGCAAATGCCCAGCATCAGCTTATCGGCTTTAAGGTAATGGGATTGGATATTCATTTAACAATACTTCCTTTAGCGACTATGCACTAACTTCATTATCAGGCCACGGGCAAAAACATCCTACGCCAGCGGTATTGCTTATCATCGGGTTATCACCTGACTGCAAGCTCTGCAGTACAGGTTCAATCAAACTTGTTTTGGCATTGCAAATAACGCCATTGCTATAGGGGCCGAAATAGGCAAGATCTCCATCCGCTGTCCAAATCGCCACTGCAGGGCTTGAAGGGATAGTGGTCTCTACATTTTGAGAAGGCTCTACGGTTTGGAAAGCGACTCCCTGGGCACCATAATTGCTACTCAGCTCTTCGCTATGTTGCTGAACATAGCGATTGCATGGGCAGCTAGGGTCCAAGAATTGCTGCACAGTGACTCTTCCTGCCGCTATTGCGGGTAATCGCTCGCCATCAAACTGCACTAATGATTCATCAAAGCGCCCCAACCAGCGCCACTCGAAAAACCACAGCGCAAACAAGGCCAAGGAACCCAATATGCCTATAGCTGCAAACGCCAGCAGCTCTTGTCTCAGCATGCCTAATCAACCTCTGTTTAATTAAGCTATCGACAGTTATTGGGTGATCTTTACTGACAAAGAAGGTTTTATATGACATGGAAGCGCTTTTAGGCGCATTGAGGAGGCTATTTCAGTGCCGCTGTAATAGCCTGTAGCGCCGGCTTAGCGGCCAGGGACAGCTTTGTCGTGAGCAGCGGGTCAGCCCTGGTCTCACCAATATTGATGGCCGCAATCGCTTTGCCTTGTTCATGGGCCAGTTTACAAAAGCGATAGCCCGAAAATACCTGCAAAGAACTACCAATAACCAATAGAGCGTCTGCTCGAGCAATAGCGGATTTACAGTGATCTACCCGGCCCTTTGGTACGGTACCACCAAAGAACACTACATCTGGCTTTAGACTTTGCTGCTTGCAATATGGGCAAGTCGGGCAATGCACTGTGCTCATGTCCCAATCGTCGACATTTGCATCACCATCTGGGCCAGCATCAATACTGCTGCTCTGAACTGCCTGCCATAGCCTTAGATTCAATTCGATCAATTGTTGCTGAATATCCGAACGATGACTGAAACGATAACAATTAAGACATTGCACTCGATCGAGCCGCCCATGCAGCTCTAGGACATTATTAGAACCAGCCATGCGATGCAGGCCATCAACGTTTTGACTAATAAGTAACTCAATACGCCCTTGCTGTTCCCATTGGGCCAAAGTTTTGTGGGCCCTATTGGGCCTCGCTTCAGATACCAGCTTCCAACCAAGTAGGCTGCGCGCCCAATAGCGTTGCCGCTCGCTATTGAGCTCAATAAATTGACGATGTTGGATTGGCTCTCGCCTCAGCCATTTACCGCTAGCATCACGATAGGTTGGAATCCCAGAGGCGGCGCTTAAACCCGCGCCAGTTAATACAACTAAACGCGGGTGCTGCTTTATAAAGCCCACCATTGCGGCTATTTCATCGGAGCACATCACGGTATCCAAAGTAAACAAGCTTAGCTATGCGCCATGCTTGGTGAGTAGCTTGGCAAACCAAGCTGGATCGACATTGCCACCACTCAATATTATTGCGCAACGCTTGCCACTGATATCTACCTTCTTAGCCAGTAAAGCTGCCAGCGCGACAGCTCCACCGGGCTCTACTACCAGCTTTAAATTCTTCCAAGCAAAATACACCGCGGCCTCTACCTCTTCATCGGTGACGGTAGCTACCTTATTGAGATATTGTTGATTGATGGGAAAGGTCAACTCACCAGGGGACGCTGCCATCAGCGAATCGCATATCGACGTATTCGATTGCGATACAGATTCTCGCTTTCCATTTTCTAAAGAAAGATAGGTATCGTTATATAGCTCTGGTTCAACACCGATTACTTCTGTCTCGGGCCAATGCCGTTTGGCGGCCATGGCACTACCTGAGCATAGGCCACCACCTCCGCAAGGGCTAATTAAAATATCGGCAGGCTCTGCAAGCTGCTGGGTGATCTCTAGCCCGACTGTTCCCTGTCCTGCAATAATATGCGGATCGTCGTAGGACGGAACGAGAGTTGCAGAAAGTTGCTCACACAATGCCCTCGCAACCTGCTCTCTATCTTCACTATAACGATCGTAAAACTGGATATCAGCGCCATAGTAACGAGTTTTTTCCACCTTGATACTGGGCGCATCCGCCGGCATCACAATGGTCGCCTTAACACCTAGCAATTGGGCCGCAGCTGCAACACCTTGCGCATGATTACCAGAAGACCAAGCAACCACACCACCGGCCCGTTCTTCGTGACTTAATTGAACGATGCGGTTATAAGCCCCGCGAAATTTAAAAGCACCAATATGTTGTAAGCTCTCTGCCTTGACGAATACTTGTCCACCACAGGCCTCATCAAGTGCACGACTGTGTAATAATGGTGTTAACTCACTGACGTTCTGCAGGCGCTTGGCAGCCGCCTCGATATCAGTGTAAGAAATCGCTAAACTCATAATATGCCTTATTCACGTTAGATGGCCTAATTATGCCAGAGCTATCAGAATGAGAAAGCCAGAATAGGACAAGCCAATGGAAAAAGTGCCGCACCTGAGTATTTTCTACGACGGCCAATGCCCTTTGTGTGTTAAGGAAATGGACAGCTTACGAAAGCTGAATGCGGAAGGTAAATTAGCCTTTATCGATATTGAAGCCGAGGGCTTTGCTCAAGCCTATCCAAACATCGATAAAAAAGAGGCTCGAACAATACTGCATGGTTTGCTCGGCGATGGGCAGTATCTTTATGGTCTAGATGTAGGCTACGAAGCTTGGCGCACCGTGGCAGAAAAGCAATTCATCACACATATTTTCGCTTTCAGCCGTTTACCGATTGTGAAACCCCTAGCCAACCTTATCTATCGCTTTTTTGCAAAATATAGAAATAACATCTCACTTATGCTAACGGGGAAAAGCCGCTGCGATAATGGCAATTGCCGTATCGATTGAGAATACTGCTGTATGGATCTAGAGCACTGCCGTGAATTAATGCCGGGTGTTTTTACTTAACTCCTCCCAATCCAGCTTCACCTCCAACGGAGCGACTTTTTCTTGGGGTTCATGGCCGATCATTTCATCGTATGGACTGCTTTGAATCAACACAGCTGAGCTTGGTTCTAGACCCTGTAGTTTCTGCGCTAAGAGTCCAATACTTGCAGCTTTTAGGTTATCGCCTTTGTTATCACAAAGCACCATATCAAGCTGATCCTCAAGCATCACAAAGGCTTGGTAAAGACAAGATTCCAATGATACCACTTTCAGTTTTACCTCGCCTTTATAAGCGCAAAGCTGCGATAAGCTAATCTTTTTCATAGTTGCTGCTGTCGCTGATTAATAGTTATTGATTACTTATTTTTCGAATAAGTGGAAAATAAACCCCATAGGGCAGCCATTTCAAAAAACCCATAAACTGAGCAAATGGTGTAGGGAATCGAATTTCAAAACCAGGCTTCGACAGTTTAGAGACGATATGTTTAGCAGCCCATTCAGCCTCTACCCGTTGCGGCATTGCAAAATCATTTTTATCCGTTAATGGGGTTTTCACAAATCCTGGATTAATGACTTTGATATCGATATCCTCTCTGTGTAGTTCGGTATATAGCGATTCTGCGATATGAATGAGTGCGGCCTTACTTGCTCCATAAGCCGCCGATTTTGGTAAGCCTCGATAAGCTGCTAAGGATGCAACAACTGCAATCTGCCCTTTCCCCTGCTTGCGCAAAGCGGTAACAGCGGGCTCCAGACAATTCACTGTGCCAAACACATTCAGCTCAAATAAGTCTCTCAAGCTTTGACAATCAAAGTCATTAGCCGCAACTGGCTTATAGGTCCCGGCATTAAGGATAACCTTCGCAATTGAGCCTTCGCTAAGAATGGAATCCAATACGGTTTTAACATCCTCAGCGTCTTCAATATCCAAAGGCTTGGGTACAATCATGCCCGACAGCTTCTGATCCAAGACTTGCTGTTTTAATTCTTGAAGGGCAAGTTGATTTCTAGCCGAGGCATAAACTATAAATCCCTGGCGAACGAGCTCTAAAGCCAATGCTCTACCCAAGCCCTGGCTAGCCCCGGTTAACCAAATCGATTCCATCATGCCACCCCATTACCATGTTGTGGTTTTTGAAACTCAAACAGGCGTACATCAACAGATTGATAGTTAAAACCAGCCTCGCAATAGCACAAATAGTATTCCCACATGCGCTTGAACTTCTGGTCAAAGCCCTGCTGTTTAAGCGAAGGCCAGGCACGATAAAATGACGTGCGCCATATCGCTAAGGTTTTTGCGTAGTCTGCGCCAAACACTAATTCTGAATTTAATTTAAGTCCAGTCTGCTTTCCTAGCGCTCTTACTTTCTCAGGGCTAGGCAGCATACCACCAGGGAAAATATACTTCTGTATAAAGTCGGTATTTTCGCGATAGCTATCGAAGCGATCGTTTTCAATACAAATTACCTGTAAAACCGCTTTGGCCCCGGGCTTTAAAGCTCGATTCAAAACTTGAAAATAGTTTTTCCAGTTGTCCTCACCGACAGCTTCAAACATTTCTATGCTAACAACAGCATCATAACTATCTTCTAGATCACGATAGTCCTTTAACTCGAAATTTGCTCTGCTATTTTGACCACGGGCCTGCAGCCTATTTTGCGCCCAAGAAAGCTGTTCTTTCGAAAGTGTAAGTGCGTGCAACTTGGTGCCTTTAATGGACATGATTTCTTCAGCGAAGCCACCCCAACCGCAACCAATCTCAAGCAATGAATCGCCTTCTTTAACATTCGCCATCTCTATGACTTTTCGGTACTTATTAAGCTGGGCTTCTTTTAGGCTTTCTTTCTGATCAAGATACAGTGCTGAAGAGTAACTCATGCTTTCATCTAGCCATAAGCGATAAAAATCATTGCCTAAATCATAATGATATTCGATGTTACGTTTACTGCCTTTGCGGCTATTGTTGTTTAGAATGTGTATAAAGCGATTGTAGAGCGTACTTAGCCGGTTACTAGAAAACCCTTTTTCTAGCTTATCTAAGTTAAACATTGCCCAGTTACAAGTAGACATTAAGTCATCACTTCTCCAATGCCCTCTTAAATAAGCTTCCGACCAACCCAGCACCCCCGAACTCAGTGCCGAGAGAATAGCCTTAAAGCTAATTATTTGAATATGAGCTACGGGTACTCCCGGCTTGATTACACCCAGAGTGACTTTTTTATTTGACTCACCACCAAAATCTATTTGAAATCGGCTCAAGCCCAAGGAATCTAGCTTTCGAATCAAAAATTTTTGCCAATATTTTAGTGCAGGATAAACTTCGGCTCTGGCACTCTGGCTAAGATAGGAACGACTCATAGTTTTTCCTCTAAACAATTATCTTTATGCATTGAAGTCATACTGACTGGGCTATTGGATTGAGCTTTAAATGGGTACCACGGAAACGAAGCAATAAATAAACGCAAAGCGTGCCAATGGATACCTAAGACAACTTTGTAAGCGCTCATTAATGATCTAATGCTATAGGCTCGTAGATTAACCTTTGAAACCTCTGTCTTTGAACCTCTCCAAAGGGCAGAAAAGTGCTTCTCACCGTCAACAAAGTGTTTTATCAGCAAGCTAAAATAGCCATCACTTTCCTTGATTGAAAATTCATATTGGCCATCAGTCACGGAAAATGGTGATACGTACATCATTTTATCCACTCGATGGACATTTTTTGTCGTGCTTTCATTGCCATTGTTTTTCAGATCTACAATGTAATGGTGTTTTTCACCCTTAGTATTTTTAACTTCATAGACTAGGGTTTCTGTTTCGCCCTTTTCATTCTCACAGAGCCAAACACAAAGAGGATTGAATACAAAAAATAGGCTTCTAACTCCGCACAAAAGTCGAATGCGGCTAGGCTTGCTAATGGAACATTGATCCAGAAGATCATGAATGAACTGCTCTACCGATTGCGTCCCAGAAAAACCATAGTCGGCATCATAGAATGACATTAGGGACCATCGGTTTCGCTTAAACAACTTGGACAGAGCCGTCAATTGACTTAATTCATCAAGGTCCAACATCATACTGTTGTATTTTTGTTTTAGGCGATAGGGCTTCGGTATATGACGCTGATGAATAATTTCGCCATAGATAAGCTGGCTATTCATTACGCGGCCTCATTGCGCTTCATCCATCGATCAAAACTTCGCGATAGAGGGATGCGACTATTCCACTTATCATCACCTGTTAACCAAGGACGTTTGACATGAGAGATCGCCTCTGCGACGAGCAGTCCAGACTGCAAACCATCCTCATGAAAGCCATGGCCACACCATGCACCACAAAACCATGTATTGTGCTTGCCCTGTATACTCCATAAGCTTTTCTGGGCTTGCTTGGTTTTCTGGTTAAACAAAGGGTGATCGTAAAGGAAGCTCGCGTGAATTTTGCTTTCCTGCGGCATTCTCAGCGGGTTTAAGCTAACAATCATTGCTTCTTCACACTTCAGATGCTGTAATTTGTTCATCCAGTAGCTGACAGACACATCCGAATTACCATCCGACAAATAGTTCCAAGCGGCCCAAGCAGATTTGTTTTTCGGCATTAGATTTTCGTCGCTATGAAGAATGGCCCGGTTTCTTTGATACTCGAAGCAACCAAGAAGCTCTTTCTCGTCGGCGCGAATATCTTCAAGGAGTTTTAAGCTTTGATCCGGGTGACAGGCGAAAACCACTTCATCATAGTGCTCTTTCTTACCCTGCCAATCTTCAATTGAGATTTTACTCGCGATTCTACGGACTGACTTCACCGCCCGATTGCAAAGCGCCGTACCTTGAAAATCATCTACCAGCTTTTTAACGTATTCACGGCTTCCACCGCATACTGAGTGCCACTGGGGTCTGTTGTAGAGCTGCAGCAAGCCGTGGTTCTGACAGAACTCGATAAAACTAGCCGCTGGATAGTCGAGCATCTTATCCATCGGCGTAGACCAGATGGCGGCACCCATAGGTAGAAGATGGTGACGACAAAAAACATCACTCATTTTCATTTCACGCAACAGCTCACCCAAGCTGATGTCTTTATCAATCTCGAGATTTTGAACATTCATCTTTCTGTAAAAAGAGATAATGTCGATCAACATCCGCCAAAATTGCGGCTTTAGAACATTAGCCAACTGGGAAAATAATCCTTGCAGGCCTTCACCGCCGGCGTATTCGAAACGCTCATTACTGACCGAGAATGACATTGCGCATGCCTGGGTAGAGACGCCTAGATGGTCAAACAATGCTGTCAAATTGGGGTAGTTGTGCTCGTTATATACAATAAACCCGGTATCAACAGGGATACTTCCCAGCCTACTAACAGCGTCAACCGTATTGCTGTGACCGCCCAAGCGATCATCTTTTTCATACAAGCAAACCTGATGCTGTTTCGACAGCAGCCAAGCGCATGACAAGCCGGCGATACCTGAGCCAATAACTGCAATTTTTTTAGACATAAAGTTAGACATTAATTAAACATGGACATACTTATTGATACGTTGCTCTTGCCCAGCTGGATCAAATTCTATTTATTAAGCGTTGTAGATCTAATACAGCACTTCAAACGTAGATAAGCTATGAAGACGGGAAAGCTGATGGGCGAATTAAAGCTAGAGAACTCCGAGCAACAGGACTGGAACCGTTGTCTTGTTGCTGTTGCGGAGACCGGCGATAGAAAGCTGTTTATGGCTTTCTATGATTATTTCGCCCCACGTCTGCGCTCTTGGTTAATCAAGCTAACGGGTGACAGGGATTTGGCGGAAGAGCTTAGCCAGGAAGCTTTCTTACAAGCATGGCGGCGGGCCAAGACTTTCGAACCCAATAAAGCCAAGGCTTCCACCTGGCTGTTCACAATCGCAAGAAACCTATTTGTGGACCACAAACGACGCCAAAAAGTGGAACAAAAGCACGCTGAGAAGTTGGCCGCTGATGATATTCAAAACGTCGACTTTGGCCTAGACGAGGGCCTCGTTAAAAAAGCCATCGCTAACTTGCCTCACCAGCAATCCCAGATGATTTATCAAAGCTACTATCTCGGGCGAAGCCATAGTGAAATAGCTGAAGCTACAGGGCTTCCCTTAGGTACTATTAAATCCAGTATACGTTTGGCTTTTCAGAAACTGTGTATAGAATTAGATCCATCATGAATCATATAAACCATCACCCTGACGATGCGACGTTGCTAAGCTATGCAGCTGGTGCACTTCCGCAGCCCTTTGCAGTATTGATAGACTGCCACCTTCAACAGTGCCCGCAATGCCACGAAAAGATTTTCAAGGCAGAGGCGCTCGCCGGTGAATTCATAGAACACTCTCCGCCAGTAGAAGCAAACAACTCCGACGCTCTTAGGGATAAGTTCTTTGCGGCCCTAGATACAGAGCCTGCCCCGCAGCAGCTTGCCCATTCAGCGGGCAATGAGGTTCAACTACCGGCCGAAATAGCGGCAGTTTTATCGGGTAGGGATCAAGAGCTACCTTGGCGGCTTATCGTACCGGGTATGCATAGCATTACCCTTAGCTCTGGTGAGCTTCACCACAATTCTCTTAACAATAATGAAAGCAGCTTAAAACTTTTGCGTATCGCCCCTGGCCGTAACCTGCCCATGCATAGCCACCAAGGCTCCGAGCTTACCATGGTCTTGCAGGGAGCCTTCCAAGATGAGCTGGGTTGCTTTCGACCAGGAGACGTTGCTGATCTAGATCATGAGGTGGAGCATCAGCCCATCACCATTGGCAATGAAGCCTGCATTTGCCTAGTGGCCATGGATGCCCCACTGGAGTTCAAGTCCTTAGTACCTAAACTTTTACAGCCTTTTATTGGTTTTTAGACAAAACCTATAAAACAATCGCCATATCTATACATTATCTTGCCATTTTGAGCTTTGTATAGATTTTAGAGGGATTTTCTCGACACATTTTGATATACCTAGATATATATTCTAGACATGTATAGGAAATGCCCATGAATAATCTAGCGGAATTCGGAATAGCGACGGTATCTCGACAAACTGGTATTAGCGCTCACCGCCTAAGAGCCTGGGAACGTCGCCACCCCAGCCTTTTAGTGGGCCGCAGCGATACCGGCCGCAGGAGATATTCTGAGGCGGATATATTTCGCCTAAGATCCATAAAGCATTTAATAGACGATGGCTACAAGATCAGTGAGCTTGCCACCCTTAGCCAAGATGAGCTTTCAGCTTTGGGTAGCCAAGAGGAACTGCACGCGCCTCTTTCTGAAAGCCGCTCATCAATAGACAGCAGTAGACTCAAGATTCTTCTATGCGGTGAAGCCATCCCATCAGCGTTAATCAATAAGCTCAATGACAATAAACAGTTGGACCTAGCCGCTAGATTACGCAGCTTTTCACAAATATCAGAAGCCACTGAAAGCGAGCATTTTGATATTGCGGTATTACAAATAGAAACTATAAACGCTAGCAGCCTACATAGCCTCAGGGAGCTGTACCAAAGCCAAAGAATAGAATCAGTCTTTGTTGTCTTTCATTACGGTCTTCGAGAACTTGTTGAAGAACTTCGAAACTTTGGTTTTAAACTTTGGAGAGCGCCGCTAAACAGCGCTGAGCTTTACCAAGCCATTAGTCAAATGGCGACTCCAGATACTGAACAAGACGAGGAAATCGATAGCTCGGGGATGGCACCCGTGCATTTATTTAATCCATCGCAACTTAATAAGCTTAGCAATGTGAGTACGGCTATTGATTGCGAATGTCCAAAACATATTGCTGAGCTTATTCAGTCACTTTGCGCTTTTGAAAGCTATAGCCAGCAATGCGAAAACAGAGATACCGAAGACGCTATTTTGCATCATAGAATTTATCTGCAGACTGCTCACGCTAGGCACATTATGGAGAAGATGCTACAACAGGTGATTGAAGCCGAGAATATACAGTTATGACTCAGCCAGCTGACCGAAGGCGCCTGCTACTTGCGGCAGGCCTTATAGAGAGCCACGGGAAAAGAATAGAAAATCGCTTTAGTCTTGATCAAGTTGAATTGGATAAAGGCCCAGACGGTTACCAGGTGACCCTTAGCTTCCGCGAAGTTAATGTCACCCTAGGATTTCACAACACCATCAACTGTGGTGCTGCTAGCCGCAAGGAACTAGAAGAGTTTTATCATAGGCTTGATCGTATTATAAAAAATCACTCCTAGTTGTTTTCCATCGCTAATGATATACCTGCTAGAGCTAAAGTTAAGAAGATGATACCTGGAGACTTTTTAAACTTTAAAAAAATCTAAGGCTTGCTGGCGTGCGGTTTTATAATCGATAATCGGATCAGGGTAACCCAGCGCCAGTCGTTGCTCCGGACTTGGACAATGGATTGATTTGGCGTCCAGTGTAGCCAGCTCAGGGACAAAACGCTTAATAAACTCACCACCTTTATCAAACTTTTCGGATTGCGTAGTGGGATTGAAAATTCTAAACCAGGGTGATGCATCACAACCTGTGGAAGAACTCCATTGCCAGCCACCATTATTGGAAGCAAAGTCGCCGTCCAAAAGATGCTGCATAAAAAATTTCTCACCTTCTCGCCAATCTAAACACAGAAGCTTACAAAAAAAACTCGCCACCAGCATCCTAAGGCGATTATGCATCCAACCTGTCTGCAACAGCTGACGCATAGCAGCATCAATAATAGGAAAACCTGTTTTACCTGTTTGCCAAGCAGCTCGTGCCTCAGCGTCGACTCGCCAAGCTCTAGCGAGGGGCTCAGTTTTAAAGTTCTCCCCTCGACTTATATGTTCAAAGTTAAGCATCAAATATCGATAGAAATCCCTCCAGGCCAACTCTCTAGTCCATACATGATTGATAGCTTCGCCGACATGTAAGCCTTGCTCACCGCAAGAAAAAACTAACTGATGAAAGCAGCGCCTGGCGCTCAGAGAGCCAATCGCTAGATAGGGTGATATTACGCTGGTACCAGCTATTGCTGGATAATCCCGCGACGCTTCGTAGCCGGCCGCTTTGCGCCTGCAAAAGCGATCCAGCAAGGCTAAGACCTCGGCTTCATTACTTAACCATATATCTTCTCGAAATACCTCTGCACCACTTAGGGATATTTCTTGTGTTGCAGTTAAGGGCGAAGACACTGCTTCTGGTGACGGCAAGACTTCTGGCAGAGCATTAAACAACTCTTGCACCCAGTTTTTGTACCAGGGAGTAAATACCCTATAAACCGCACCTTGTTTGCTGAGCAAATTTCTATGAACGATTCTATCATCCGCGTAACACTCTACAGTAACATCGATCCCCGACATCTCAGCCTGTACAGCTTTATCTCGGCGCTGTTCATTTAGCGGAATATCTCGGTTGAAATGAAGTTTGCTTACCTTGTGTTTCAAGCAGTAAGCGCTTAAAAGACGAGGTATATCAACAAAGCTATCAGATTCTAGAAGCTCAAAAGATATGCCCAGACCTGCCAATGTTGACTGTAAACACTTGAGTGTTTCTTGAATTAGCCCTAGCTTTCGGGGCGACTCATTATGAGCTTGCCACTGTTTCGGGCTTGCAATATACACCACTGAAACAGAGTCTTTATCCTCGATGGCTTGCTGGCAAGCAAAGTAGAGCGCTGGGTTATCGTCCAAGCGTAAGTCATTACGAAGCCAAACCAGTTGCATATCATGTACCTAAAGGGTATTTCTCAAACCTAAAGACCCGGGGTAAGGATCAAAGTAGCTTTGCGAATTAATGTAGTCGCCACCAAACCTAGGGGTATAGTGCTTTAATAATGTAATGGGTGTAATTAAAGGAATTTCACCTTTTCTATAACGTTTGATAACCGCAATAAGATCCTGACGCGACTGGCTATCAACTGTCTTTTTTAGGAAGCCTAGAATATGCATCATAACATTGCAGTGGCCAGCCTTACTCGCTGGCTTAGCCAGAATTTCCATAAAACGCTGCTCATACTCTTGCGCCGCTGCTATCAAATCGATCTTATTGATCTTCGCCAACATTCGACCAAGTGCTACAGTTTTTTCGTAATTATGGGCCTGAAGAATAAACTTATGGCGACTATGAAACTTAATAATGGCAGCTTTACTGACATTCTTATAGACCTGCTCTCGCCACTCATGATAACAAAACACCCGCAATACAAAATTCTCATAAAGAGGCTTGTCATTTAAGCGCCCCTCTTCCTCGATTGGCATATTAGGGTAAGATTTGCGCAGCTGCTCTGTGAAGAGGCCATCACGCTTTTTCATATGTGGATGACCATTGTCTTGGTAAACCTTGATTCTTTCCATGCCACAGCTTGGAGAGTTTTTCATCAAAATATAACCATACAGGTCTTTCATGGCGGGCATGACTTCTTGGCTTGCCGCAATCAATTTATCACTAACATCTACGCTATGATCATCACTATAGCTTAGCTTTGGTTTTTCAGGATCTCCTGTTAAACGCATAGTGGGGCGAGGTATCGAAAATCCAGCAGCAACTTCTGGACAAAAAGCTCTGTACTCAAAGAATTCACTCAAAGTCTTCAAACACAGCATTGATTGACAGTGGCCGCCATTGTAACGAACTTCTTGACCTAGCAAGCAGGCGCTAATACCAATTTGAATTTTATGACTCATGATATTCCCCTTCTTTACCGTAACTAAAAATCAATTGCCAAGTTCTGGAGGCTATGCTCAAGAAACCATAGCGAGTGTTTCACTGCTTCAAGCAACACGATCTACTATCTTTGGCGACGTGCTTTGATGATCTACAAATGCATTTTCCTCAATCAAACTACGCATTAATTCGATATGACTGGTCTGCTCGTTTAAGCAGGGAATGTATTCATAGCTTTCACCACCGGAAGACAAAAATACTTCTTTGTTTTCCACAAGAATTTCTTCTAGGGTTTCCAAACAGTCGGCAGAAAACCCTGGGCATATAATGGCTAATTTCTTCGCGCCCTCAGCAGGCAACTGCTGTAAACGAATATCGGTATAAGGTTGCAACCATTCCTGCTTGCCAAATCGGGACTGGAATGTGGTTTCATATTCAGACTCTTTAAGCTCTAGAGACTCGGCCAATAAACGGGATGTTTTCATACAAAAACAATGATAAGGGTCACCCTTGTCTAGATAAGCTTTGGGCGTTCCGTGATAGGAAAGAATCAGCTTATCTGGGCGACCATTCTTCTCGAAATGACAGATCACTGATTGTTTTAGCGCTTGAATGTACAGCGGGTGATCATGGTAACTATTTATGAACTTCAAGCTAGGAACCCAACGTGAACGCTGGAGCTCGGCACTTAACGCATCGAAAGCTGATGCTGTAGTGGCTCCGCTATACTGCGGGTATAAAGGCAAAACGATTAGCCTATTACTAAAACTCTGGCGCTGTTTAGCAATTGCCTGCTCGAAGGACGGCGCACCATAATTCATCGCCAGTTCCACATGATACTGCCCGCTACCAAATGCCGAATCTAGGCTATCTTGTAAAAGTTTCTGCTGCCTCCTAGAGGTAACAAGCAAGGGTGAACCCTCATCGCTCCAAACCTGCTGGTACAGTTTCGCAGAAGCCTTAGGGCGAAACGGCAAAATAAACAATCTCAAGATTAACCACCAAATTACTCGTGGCACCTCAACAACCCTTGGGTCGCTTAGAAATTGTTTCAGGTAAGGACGTAAGGCTGAGCTTGTTGCTGCCTCAGGAGTGCCAAGATTGCATAGCAAAACCGTAACCGGGGCAGCCGGGGCTTTTTGATGTGGATTCGAGGTTTCAGCTAAAAAAGCCACGGGGCTATGCTCCATTTCAGTGATTACACTGAAATATTTGTACACAGCCCAGCTTAACTCAAGGAAATTGAGACAAAATCTCAATTTTGTCTAATTTTTGAGAGGTATAACTAGACAAAAATGAGTAATTATTAAGAAATTTAGACCTAATCTAGAATGCTTTGATAATTCTCAGAGAACACATCCCTGCCGATAATCAGCTTCATGATCTCTGAACTACCTGCCAATATGCGATTGATGCGGGCATCGGTGAACATATTACAAATAGGGTACTCTTTCATATAGCCGGCCCCTCCGTGAAGCTGTACACCCAAATCTAACATGCGGCCTTCAATTTCGCTGGCCTGTAATTTTGCTTTAGCCGCCATATTGACGCTTAGCTCACCTTTATTGTGGAGGGTTACACAAGTATCTACATAGGCCTGCATGATATCGATCTCGGCATCCATTTCCGCCATCGTAAATTGAGTGTTTTGCATATGGGAAAGTGGCTTACCGAAAACCTTTCTCTCCATCACAAACTGACGCGTCAAATCAAATGCCCGTCGAGCATTCGCCGTTGACCCTACGGCCGCAATCAAGCGCTCTTCTGCTAAACCTTGCATTAAATAGAAGAAGCCATGACCTGGCTCACCCAATACATTATCTTTGGGAATGCGCACATTATTAAAAAATAGCTCAGCGGTATCCTGGGCCTTCATACCCATTTTATCGAGATTACGGCCACGCTCGAATCCTTCCATATCTCGTTCCACAACGACTAGAGTCATAGCATGCGGATTGTTTTCAGGATCGTTCTTTGCAGCAACAATAATGAGATCCGCATTAATACCGTTGGAGATATAGGTCTTTGAACCATTAAGAATAAAATCGTCACCATCGGGCTTTAAGGTACTGCGCATGCCCGCTAGATCGCTACCCGCATCAGGTTCGGTCATCGCGATAGCAAGGATTTTTTCACCTCGAACACAAGGAGGTAGAAAACGTTTCTTCTGCTCTTCATTCCCAAAGTGATCTAAATATGGGCCCACTAAACGGCTATGCAGCGTCGCAAACCACTCACCTGTGCCCGCCCGCGCATTTTCTTCGATAATGATTTGCTCATAACGAAAATCGCGATCGCCCATACCGCCGTATTCTTCATCTGGCCAGATCATCAAGAAGCCCTGCTCACCAGCTTTTAGGAATGCTTCGCGATCAACAATCTCCTGCTCTCGCCAGCGCTCCATATGAGGGCTAATTTCTTGTTCTAAAAACTTGCGATAGGCCTCGCGAAACATGGCCTGCTCTTCGGTAAAAACTCTCATGGTGGCGCTCCTTATTCAGCATTTTATTAGGGCCTAAGCCCTCATAATAAGGGCAGCGAAGCAAAACCCACCATGGCAAAGTTTTTCAAGCGAGAGACGAAAACTACCAATCGTTCTGCTAGTCTCGTACTCGAATCAAGCCTTCTTGGGCTGTAGAGGCTAGTAACTGGCCATCGTGGCTGTAAAAGCTACCGCGATTAAACGCGCGACTACCGCCACTTTTGGGACTATCCAAATGGTAGTAGATCCACTCATCAACGCGTACGGCATTATGAAACCACATTGAGTGATCCAAACTCGCACCCTGAATCTTCTCCATCAAACCCGGCACACGATGTGGCCTTAAGCCCGTAGTCATCAACTTATAATCAGAAATATAAGTTAATAGGGTACGATGAATATTATCGTTATCCGCTAGCTTACCGTTGAAGCGAAACCAAAATCCATGCTCTGCTTCAGCAGGCTCTGGATCAATCGGGTGCTGGGGTTGCGTAGAGCGGATATCAACCATGCTTAGCGGAAAAATAAAGGGAGCACTTTTATCGGCATGCCCAGCGTAAATACGCTCGGTGCGAAGCTGATCACTTTCCAATTCATCCGGCATGGGCGTGCCAGCAGGAAGATCCATCTGGTGCTCTAGACCCTGTTCGGCTTTCTGAAAAGAAATAGAGCAATTAAAGATAGCGGCGCCATTTTGCTTAGCCACTACTCGGCGGGTATTAAAGCTACCGCCATCGCGAATAGGATCAACATCAAAAATAATGGGGCGCTTGGCATCACCGGGACGCAAAAAATAGGCGTGCATCGAGTGTGGCTGGCGATCACTCTCAATGGTGCGCGCAGCAGCATTGATTGCTTGCGCCAATACTTGACCACCGTACACACGGGGCAAGGCTAGCGGCAAGGAAGTACCACGAAAAAGGTATTTATCCAGTTGCTCGACTTCTAAAGTGTCGAGCAATTGATTCAATTTGTACATCGGCTACATTCACTGTTTACATTACTATGGGGCACGTCTTCAGAGCCGCATGATCAAGGCTTCAACTTGCTAAAGTCTTAGTGCTTTTTAAATCGGGCAAGGCAGAAGAAACGAGAAGGCTCACTTTACTGAGCCTCATAGAAAAGAACAAGCAATCAAACAGCAATAAATTGTCAGTATTCACCAAGACTATAAACGCTAAGCGAGAGTAGCGTCAGCCTTTGCTTTAGCTTTACCAGGTTTCGACCCAAGGTCGCAGATCCATTTCAAAAGTCCAGGCATCTCTCGGCTGGCGATGTAGCTGTACATAGGCCTCAGCAATCGAGCTCGGCTGCACAATATCATCTTCTGGGCGATCTTGTTTATGAACTAAGAAGTTTTCACGAATCCACTGGGTGTCCACTGCAGCATCGATAACAACATGGGCCACATGAATATTTTCGGGTGCCAGTTCTCTGGCCATGCTCTGAGCTAGGGCTCGCAAACCATGCTTAGCACTGGCAAAAGCGGCAAAGCCTGCCGCACCGCGTACACTGGCCGTAGCGCCAGTGAAGATTATTGTGCCTTTGCCACGAGGCAACATGGTTTTGGCCGCTTCACGACCCGTTAGGAAACCGCCAAAACAAGCCATTTCCCATATTTTAGAGAACTTACGGCTACTGGTTTCTAAGATCTTCATGGGTACATTGGCACCCACATTAAACACGGTAACCGCCAATGGCCCAACCTCAGATTCGATCCGAGCAAAAAGAGCGGTGATGGCCTCTTCATCACGGGCATCCACGGACCAGCCGTGAGCATTGCCGCCAGCAGCCTCGATTTCGGATACCAGCGATTGCAGTTTGTCGCCATTGCGTCGCACCGCAACAACCGTATAACCTTCTTGTGCAAAGCGCCTGGCTATGGCGCTTCCAATCGCATCACCCGCCCCAACAACCAAAGCGACTTCTTGTTTCTCAGTCATCATCTCACCTATGCAATTCGCTGAATGACAGACATCATTAAACACAAGGTTCCATTTTGCAACCCTTTGCTTAGATCAAGCTGAAAACGAAATCGCTTGTCGAGTTATAAAGACTTACTTTTTAGATTTCGCCAAAGCACGAACTCCAGGGCGAAGCTCATCAAGATCTAAACCTTTGAGGGCGGGCCCAGCTACAGGGCGCATATCTTGGGGGCGTATTGGCTCTTTGCAGTCCGGGCAGAAATAAGCCGGCTTAATACGTTGGCCACAGCTTTTATGCTCATACTCAATGGGCGCTCCAGCATCGCCTGCCATCCATCGATCCCCCCACTGAACTAGCGAAAGCATAATAGGATAGAGATCCAAACCCTTTTCAGTCAGCAAATATTCGTAGCGCGGAGGCTTTTCTTGGTATAAGACCTTCTCAAATACCCCCTCTTCCACAAGCTTGTTAAGGCGGTCAGAGAGGCGGTGTTTAGTTAGCCCGATATCAGACTGAAAATCAGAGAAGCGGCGAGCTTTTAGGAAAGCACTGCGAATAATCAATAGACTCCAACGATCCCCAACCACAGAAAGGGCTCGGGATACTGAGCAGGTCTCATTGCCTATGTCATTCCAGCGCATTAAATTAATCCTCGTTATCTTGATAGGGATTATAGAGTTTCGTAATCAGGCTGGCAAAATCTGTACCCTAGGTAGCCGCTTGCGACATAGAAGTGCTAACTCGTCCACTTCTCGAAACCCCGCTCTGCCTTTGGATACCCTCATAAGCATGAGGGTGATAAACTAAGCCTCTACGTCATTATGCGGCATTTCTACTTAAAGGATCTTTGGAATTATCGTGAGCATTTTAGAAAAAGCCAAAAACCTATTTGGCAAAAGCAAACATACAGAGGCTGCCAAACCAAGCACCCCTGCTGCAGAGAAGCCAATTAGCATCGAGGGCTCCCTCAAGCTGAGCTTACTTCAGGATCGCAAGGACATTGCGGGCTTATGCAAAGTTCTATACCACATTAAACTTAAGTCTGAGCTTCCCGAAGGCTTTGAAGGTTTCAGTGCTGAAATCTTAGATGATAAAGATACAGTATTGGGTAGTGCTCATATGGATCATCGCCTAGATGATGAGCAAAGGTGGTTCGCCATTAATACTCACAACTTAGAAAATGATAGTCATACTATTCGCTGCCGTGTGTTATTCAATGGCCAGCCACAATTCGAAGACAGTCTTAAAATTACCATTTCCAATGTGGGAGAGCTGGCTAACCGCGTCAGCGACAGCTTAAAAAGCTATGACAGCCCAACGGTTATCAGCCAAGACTGCAACAGCACCTTGTTTAATTTCCAAGATCAATCATTGACTCCATGGTTTGATCGCGACGACGCCAAAGCCCATCTAGAGAATAAGGCCGCAAACAATTCATTCGTTAAAGAACACCAGCAAAAACTAAGCGAATTTCTCGACAACGGCTTTATGGTTTTGGAAGGCTGGCTGGATGACGACTTCATTGATAAGTTAAATAGCGATATTGATGACGCCGTCGCTAAAAAAGTACAAGGTTACGAAGTTGGCAGTAGCCAACGTATTATGGGACTACATAGCTCCCATAAGCATATTAATCACCTTTGGAAGTATCCTAAAGTTTTGGAGATGCTTTCTCATATTTTCGAAGATGAAGCACGTCCCTGCCAAACACTAACTTATGTATTCGGCAGCCAGCAGTCTTATCACCAAGATACGGTCCACCTAACCCCCTTCCCTGCCGGCTATATGTGTGGTGTCTGGGTAGCCCTTGAGGATATTCAAGTCGGCTCCGGTGAACTTCGTGTATTAAAAGGCAGTCATCGATTACCAAGAATCTATCGCGAAACCGTTGATTGCCCACAGGTAATTAATAATCAATGGGATGAGTTTGCAAAAACTGTTGATTTGAAATGGCAAGACATGATCGCTGATCAACGATTTGAAGAAATGCCTTACCTGGCGAAGAAAGGTGATATCTTAATTTGGCATGAGAACCTAATGCACGGTGGTAGCCTGCGCGAAAATATGGAACAAAGCCGACGCAGCATTGTAAGCCACTATTTTGCGAAAGGTGCGCTTGGCTTTTATGACTCTAGCGGTATTCCAGCGATTTTACAGTAAAGCTATCGAATAAATACCGGCCACCGCCAAGCTCAATCGAGTCGTCGTCTCACCATCACCTTGAGATGACGGCTTTTCTAGCCTTATTTGACTGCCTTACTCAAAGCCTGGAGATAGGCGAACGCATTTTTCTCATCCGGCTCCAGATAGGCCCCTTCACTCCACTCATTCCAAGCATTGATAAATAACAACTCTTTGTTATTCTCTCGCTCTACTCGAATCAGCTCACGAAGGGTTTTTTCAAATAAATCTACCGATGTATTTTTGAAGTACTTACTCTTCACCCCATATCTGGCAGTATTATCCCAATCCGCAATGATCGATTGATACTCACTTTTTCCAGCCATGCTAGCCGATTTAAGAAGCCACTCGCAAAAATCTTGATAGTCGTAAGCATATTGCTTTTGCAGCTTATATTTGGCTCTCGACACTGGCCGCTGGATAAATTCAGGCATAGATCTTAGCAAAGCCTCGATACGAGACATCAAACCGGATCGATTTGCTGATTTATTAAAATAGTCTCGCGGCTGAAAATTTATTGTGCCTTTAAAGTTAGCAAAAACGCTATTTTGGGTAGCAAAGTCATAAGATTTCATTGCTAGCCAGTGAATTCCCTCGATGCCATCGGCTTGCGCTAGCTCATCAAAATAAGCCATATACTCTTGATATTGAGTAAGGATTTCCGGTCTATAAATGCATAATACAGGCTTGCCATCTATTTTCAGATAATTTTCCTGCTGAAAATGTTCCCTCAAATATAAGTAGTGCTGCCTCCAAATTTCTCGGTCAGTTGAAGAGCTCTGTGCAACAAGTACATCAGGGCTTCCTATCCACTGTCTTGTCCAGCTCTCATTCGCCCAAGTTATACAGTATTTTAAATTATGTCCTGTACTGTTTTTAAAGTGCTCTATCGGCTTTTCTAGCATTAACTTTCCATCAAACCAATAGTGATAGAAATTGAAACCCGCCAAGCCATATTGCTCGGCCAAAGCTATCTGCGCCTCGATTGTCGAGCGTTCAGATTGATCGTAATAATTATTATTGAGGGGAACTCTAGGTTGGTACTGGTCCTCAGAATAACATTTTGCAGGCTTAATCAACTGCCAATCAGTAAAGCCTTCCCCCCACCAAGCATTATTCTCATCTATCTCGTAAAACTGAGGAAAATAAAACGCAAAGACGTCCATAGTTAAGGTCTTACGAATTTGATAAGCAGAGAGTGAAGTTTTACTAAGATTTTTTTGCTGACAGAACCTAATTGAGTCGTACTGTTAATCTTAGCCCGAGAGTAAAGCAGAAAGTCCAGTAAAACCGATCGGTAAGAGCTTTGCTGATCTATATATAATGCGCTATCGCCTGATTGCTGATGAGCAATAGCATAAGGATTGTTATGGGTCTTTTTCGCCAGAATATATCGACGGCCCGATATTTGTGAGCCTTGTAATGGCAAGCTATTGTAGTCTGCCGCCATCGCCTGACAATCTCTAGGCTTTTCCAAACGCAAATTTTGCTTAGCCGCGATGATCAATTCTCTATCTTCATAAAGAGCTTGGACATGCTCTAGCAAACTATCAGCGCTCGGATCCATCAGCCAGCCATTTTTATCGACGACAATTCGGTCTCGATAAGCTCCTAGCTTAGTAGCCAGCACGGGAATTCCTGCAGCCCAAAGCTCACTCAATGTATAACTAAAAGTTTCCTCGATTATTGACATCAGCATGCCAATATCTGGATCAATATCTTTCAAGATATCTCCAAGCTCCTCGCCCTTGTAGCTTGGCATAATCGTTAATGATTTAGATGGCTGGAATAAGGACGCCGACTCCCCACAACCTAGCAAGTAGATATCAGCAATTTTTGAAAGCTCACTCAGCGAGCCTTGAAATAGCTTTAGACCTTTGATTTCTACTAAGCTGCCTAAAACAACAATTTTTAATTTTTCAGGACTGACTTCGCAACTGTTTTCTCTAACAGTTTCCAGTCTTGCGATGTGCTGCGCTGGAAGTCCATGAGCAATAATGGAAATCTTGCTGTCAATGGTAGAGTCAACTAGATTCAAAAACTGATCTTTAACACTTTGGCAGGGAGCAACCATCTGAATATTAGCTTGCTTCACCAATTCTCCATAGGTACTACGAAGCAGCTGCCATTGCAGATCACTGACATTATCGAATAGCTTCATCAAATCTAAGCAATACGGATAGTAATCATGCAACACTACTGTCGTTGGCAAACCAGTTCGCAACACGTCCAAAGACTGGCCTATCAAAGATGAAAGAGCTATTTTTTCAATGCCATAATCTTCAATTATTGATTCTAGAATCTGTGCATACTGAGCATGAAAGACGGCAGTTGAAGCAATGCTGTCGGCCAGAACCCACTGCTGCAGTGGCACATCCATTTCTCCACTGCGATAAAGTGCCAGAGATTGCGCGAAGGCGCCTCTCACTCCGATAGGACGCAAAACCAAATTTCGATTTTGCTCATCGGCCTCAATAAAATCCTGCACCCAACGACCCAATCCACCACCCCAGCTATGGGCGATGTGTAATTGGACGGCTTTGCTTGTGATAACTTTTGGCGGCTCTTCTTCGCGAACAATTAATTCCGCCAAAGCGTGACTGAAGCGATTGATTGGGTGGTTTACCCTTTGAGCACAAAGCTCCGCCCTCAGCACATGATCGGCACTCAATAAAGATTCCGATAGCGGCCTATCATCGACAAACACATGACTTGATAATTGAATTGGCCCCAAAGCAGAAAGCTGCTGATACAGCTCACCATCACTTGTGCAAGAAGCCAGGAACCCGACGGGTAAGTCACCGCAAATGAAACTTGCCGAAGCCGATAGCATAACCGTATCGTACGCTTCCGATTCAGCATATTCATTCAACCACTGGTCTACAGCAGGGGCAGGAAGCCCTCCATCACTAATCGCTTCAGATGAAACCTTATTAACTGGGTGCTTTAGACCTAGCGCACTAATCGCAAAGCTTGAAGGATTTTGGAAAGCAGCCAAAGAAAAATAGTCAGCTGCGAGACGCTGCGCCCAGCAATCTGTTGTTACCGCATCGACATGGGTAATAGCGATGGCCCTGCCGTTATAAGACAGGGTTGATAGTACCGAGTGGAAATATTGCGCTGGTTTAAATCCTTCAACAGGGCAGCTGTAGATATCAAGTTGGGGAAGTTCGAGTTTACCCCCTGCAATGCCCCGCACTACCCTTTCTAAGTCCTCATTATTTAAGGACGGACTCGCAGTCAAAATATCAAGCCTACTCGGCTTACATTGCTTTACTTGATCAACAACCGATTTTGCCAAGACTTTCGAGCACGCATCTAGCGCAACGATTACAATTTCAGGCGATGCAATAAACGCATCGACTTTAGCTGTTAAGTCTTGGCTGATCACTGCTTACGGTACCAACTTCGCAACACTTCTTAAAAGAAACGCAAAACCTTTTAACATGGGTCGCTTTAAACCACCGGCTGCACGATGGTTATAGGCTACATGATCAAAATAATGGGACATATCACTGACTACAGTTCTGAAACCCGCACCGGAATCAACAACAACAGTACCAAATTCGGTTGTGGTTGACTCAAACTGCGGTCCGCTCTGTTTACCATAGGCATTATCCTTACCATAACGATCTTTATCAGAGAAAGGATCCGGGTAGGTGTACTGCAAGTCAGGACTATTTCGATAAACTAAACGCTGAGCATCTTGAATCTCTTCGCCACTATCAAAGAAGGCATACTTCGAAGGCTGCTTACCCAGCTGGGATTGACCATTCTTCTCACACTCTGCGATATACCAATCACGCAATTCCCAAAGCGTTTTATTATCCTTGGCGTACTTATTAAGCATGCCTTCTTGGGCACCACTATCAAAACCGGAGAAATGATAAAAGCAGAGTGGTAAATCATTAATTTTCACACCCTCTGCCAGACTACCACTCACCTCGCGTGTGGAGATATTCCAAGTGGCGACATTAAAGATCGGCTTACGCAGTACTTTGATATTTTCAAAGAAACAGGGCGCCAGATTGACCCACTTTTGATCTGTAAATAGACCGTTCGGCCTGTCGTCACGACAAAATTCGATTAAACGGTCTCGCCACCACTTTGAAAAGCGGCGACCTTCGCCTCGATTGGCGACGCCAACAAAACCTAGGTTGAAAACACCGTACTTCAGGCTGCACATCTCGTTATCCATGATGGCATCGGTAGTTTGCTCCGGCTCTGTCTGATGTGGCGTCAGCAAGATATCGTTATTATCTAGCTCGGCACACAGCTCTTCCATTGTGTCAAAGAGTGCCATATCGGGGTCAAAGTAAAATACCTTTTCAGCGCCATAGTTTTCAAAGATATGCTCTAAGGCTTCACCTTTTACAGCGGTACAAAGCTCTACCACTCGATGAGAAAAAACCCAGGCTTTGAAATTATCGACTGCCAAATCCTCAGCAAAGATTACATTATCGAAAGGCTCCTGAGCCAAATCAAAGCCTTCAGGAAGATCATCAGACAACACTAAATCGAAGCTAACATCGGGGTTATGCTTCTTTAGCGACTGAGCCAATACTCTAGCCTTCGGTAGATAGTTCTTAGTGATGCTGGTATAGGCGTGTACTTTGTTCATTGTTTACCTAACAATTTTTTAAACCACTGGATAAGGCGCCAAGCTCGGCTCCTTTCGATTAATTCTAACTGCTCACGAAGCCTATTGGCCTCGCTTTGAATCTCTGACTTTTGCTCGACTAATATGTCACGCTCTTGGGTAAGTACGTTCATGTCACGAGCATTATTTTCTGCTGCTTGCTGTGCTTCTTTTAAAGAGTTATCTACATCACTGAAAGCTTCACGAGCATCTTTTAGCAGCGATTGAGCATGATTGAGTTGCTGGCATACAGCTTTATACTCTTTGTTTGCTTTAGAGAGTTCACTGGCAATACTATTAGCGTCGTGTCGAGCTTTAGAAAGATCGCCAGCCAAGTCAGCTGCACGCTTTTTATAGCTTAAAGCAAGGCCAGAACCAGGCAAGGAACTCTCGGCGATCTTGTCTACGACTTTGTTTTTAAAGTCAGCCAAATGATCATTGCGAATAAACTCCATTACTTCGCCACTGTATTGTGGATACTTCTCAGCGATTATACTCTCAGCCTGCTTCTTCCTTTCCGTTGAGCTATCCCCAAAACTTACATTACCTTCATGGTGCACAAATACACCAGCAGCTACAGCGTTTATGAAGCCCTTATCACGTAAGCGCAAACAAAAGTCACACTCCTCACCATAGCCCTTACCAAAAGCCTCTTCATCAAACAGCCCAACAGCGTTTATCGCTGCGCGCTTGATATACATGCAAAAACCCACCGCTGTGGGTATTTCAGCCCAGTCTTGTGAGTTGCATTCGGAGAAAATCCTATCCAACCCTTCCGCTTGGCTAGAGCTATATCCTATCGCCCATTCGCTGTACTCAGGAAAGCTGCATATTGTCGCATTGTTCGAAAAAGGAGTAACTGTCGCAATTCGATCTTCTTTGTACGCCACACCATTGAGTCTGGACAACCAATCTGCAAATACCGAAGTATCGCTATTGAGCAAGACAACGTCATCTTTTCCGGCGTAGTCCATGCCCAAATTCACAGACCTTACAAAACCCAAGTTCTCACTATTCTCTATTAACTCAATGCGCTCATGCTGAGCATATTCTCGACATATATTAACGAGCTCTGGTTCGGGGCTACAATCATTAATGATAACAACCCGAAAATCGCTATAGTTGAAACTTTCATACACCGATTGCAAGCAGGCTCTAGTAATTTCAAGCCCTTTAAACACCGGAATTACAACTGTTACGCTCTCAATGATTGCAGTGCTCATGGTTTTCGGAATCTCAGGGTAACATTATCATTCCAGGCCCAGGTCTTATTTACATTCCAAAGCTGCCGGGTTCGCTCTTCTAATTGGTCTATATAATTTTGCTGGTATTCTAATTGCTGTTTAAGTGTGTCTAATTGTTTCAAATCAGCCGTACTCGCAACACCGAGCCTTCTCAAAATCCTTTGCAATACACTGGGCTTGGCGTAATCTTGCTTCGTAAGCTCAGCTCTTTCTATAGCTTCAGGATCTAGTTGAAATGGATAAACCTCATGTGGCTGTCCCTCATAACTGCTCCATTCACATAGTAAGCCTTCACCTTCCGTCATAACGCGTATTAAATCCGGGTGATAGAAGCGTACATGCTCAGGATCGCGCCAAAAGCCCAGTAATTGCGAGCGGATAGACTCTGGGTCAGGAAATGTTAAAACCAGCACCCCACCAGGCTCAAGGCAATCTGCCATCAGCTTAAGCATCTCCTGTAGAACCTCAATAGGCAAATGCTCTACAAAGTGAGAACAGTATATTCCATCATGCTTACTTTTCGACTCTCTTAGGTACTCTAATGAGTCTGCTTCAATAACATTGAGTCCGGCACCATTAGCGTAATCAGCGATCACTGGGTTTCTTTCTACGCCTCGAGATGAAATTCCCTGCTCTTCCAACAACTGTAAAAACAGACCCGCACCACAACCAATATCTAGCACCGCATGACAGCCTCGAAAATGCTCAACATCATGCTCTTGCATGCGAACAATCAAAGAATGGTCCCGCGAGCACAGCTCATAAAGACTGTAGTCAAACCCCTGCGAAGCAGGCTGCACTATATCTTCTGCCCCAGCAATTTCCGCCAGATCAAAAGTATTGCTTATTTGTAGAGCGTAACTGCCCCACCCCTCCACAGACTTGGCGTCTAACGCGCTTACAGCAGTAGCTTTGGAAAAGCTATCTTTCAGCCATACCGCAGCCATAGACTCTAGAGGCTCAGTAAGGGCAGAATTTAACACCACATAGCAAGGCAGACCTAATAACGCAGCGACCCTCGGTAAATCCACGGTAGCACCGTTTAAACCCCATACCACAATGTGGTCAGGCCGATGATGCATTACCTTGCGAGCCAAAACAGAATTCAAGGCCTGTTGCCGATACAAACCATTAATCGACTGACAATTTTCTGAAACCCGATAAGCATCACCAGACGGCCAAGCACACAAGCCATTAGGAGAGGGATCGTTAGAGAAGCTGTACAGTAATCTTTCTCCATGGAGATTTACCTGAGCTTGGAATTGTTCTGCAACTACTGTGAGCAACTTGGTTTTTTTTGACATGATTTATGTGCGGCTTAAAGCAGATCCGCGAAGCCTCTTTTGACCTTATTAAAGAACCAATAGCCGAAATAGAAACTCACCAGAGCTAATCCGACTGCTTGCAGCGTATCACTGGATTGAGGTACATCATCCAGCACAACAAGCAATCTCACCGACTCAATATAATAACTTAGTGGATTAATCTCCATGATACGAGCAAATGATTCAGGCACAGCGCTCTTTGGAAAAAAAACTGGGCTCAAAAAGAACAAGGCCGTCGCTATAAACCCTGCCACATAGTTCACATCTCGCATGTAAACACCCAGTGCGGAAACGAACCAAACGATCCCTAGCAGCTGCAGTACATAGACCAACAATAGAAGTGGTAGCAACAATATGGTCCAGCTTAGCCCATTACCCCAAAAAATGATAAAGACCAACAGAACAAGGCCTGACAAGGCGAAATGGAACAGGGTATTAAATAAGGCCGGCCACGCTAATGTTTCTAAAGGAAAAATAACTTTTTTTACGTAGTTCGCATTCTCCAAAATTACACTCGGAGCTTTAGTTAGCAGTTCAGAAAACATAGTGTAGGTTATGATTCCGCAAAACAATAAGGCAGCAAAATTTTGATCAACACCGTTAACTTGTGGCCAGCGCGCTTTAAAAATTACGCCAAAAACAAACATATATACTAACAACAGTAATATTGGCGTAACTAAGCCCCATAAAAACCCCAGCCACGAGCCTCTATATCGGCTTTCTACTTCTCGGACGCTAAAAGAATAGATAAGCTCTCTATTTGTCAGCAGTGAGGAAAAAGGCGCAAGTAAGAATTGTAAAAATGCCATCACAACTACGCGCCATCTAGTGCTTTAACGGTACATGAGCCCAAAGGCAAACCAATAAGGCCGTGGACCATATGATCACTAACTACGTTTAGCACCAATGCATCATGATACCAACAATGCTGAACATGCTGCTCTTGAGTTCCACTAGCCACACCGGCGGAAATAACATATTCGCCAGATAAAATATAGGGGAGTGTGACCCCCATTTGAGCGCAATAAGTTTTTCCTTTTTCCACGTTAATTGGCGAATCCTTATGAATGAGGTAGTTGTTATCTCCGAAAAGCACCTGTCCTAAGCGATTTTTAAACAAAAACCCTACAATAAGGGAGTCTAGGCTGGCGTTGCTCACAAAACGAATCTCAATAAGAATTTTTTCGCCACCTGTCACATAGGCTAGCTTTCTGCCTGTCAAATCCCGAATACACACATCACGTATTTCTACCTTGCCACTACCAAAAGAGGAACCCTGAATATCGAATGGTTGTAGCTTGATGTCATTTCGCAAATTCGAGTTCTTCAAGTATTCAGCACGTACATCATAAAATTCTTCAAACACCGCCGTTTCGGAAAAGGCTTCTTTAGCCACATCCTCCACCTCAACAACTGTTTGCTTTGAAATGTCTTGCTCCTGTGAGTACAGGTGCTCCAGATACGCTTCCGTAACTGATTTGGCATCACCATCGAGTTTTAACTCACCAGCATCCAACCATATTGCTCGATCGCATAGTGAGGTGACCGCACCGGAATCATGGCTCACAAACAATATTGTTCCATTTTCCTTAAAGCTCTCCAGAAAACGCATACACTTTTGAGCAAACAGGGCATCACCAACCGCGAGAGCCTCATCAATAATAAGAATGTCGGCATCAACATGAGCGATAACAGCAAACGCTAACCTAACAAACATTCCTGAGGAATAGGTTTTTACCGGTTGATTTATAAAGCTGCCGATATCGGCGAACTTTTCTATCTCATCAAACCTTTGGTCAACTTGCTCTCGGCTCAAGCCGTAAATAGTGCCATTTAGATATACATTTTCACGGCCAGTAAACTCCGGATTAAAACCAGCACCCAACTCTAATAGTGCTGCAATTCTACCAAAGCTTTGTACCTCACCTGAGCTAGTCGCCAATGTACCAACGATAGTTTGAAGGAGGGTAGACTTGCCAGAACCATTACGACCGATGATCCCAACAGTCTCACCTTTTTGTAAGCTAAAACTAATATTCTTTAGTGCTTGAAACTCACTATGCCAACTTGGCTTCGGCTTGAAAAAAAAGCTATACAGTCGATAAATAGGTTTCGCATAACTTATATAGTTTTTTGTTACATTATTAACATGCAACACTCGCTTCGAGCCCGAGTTTTCGCCACTTGGCATACTAGTCTTTCTTTTCCTGTTCTTTACTATATTTTTTTACTAGGGACTTTACTAGCTCACTACTGGCTTGCGTCTCAGCAGTTGCTGCAACAGCAGCAAGTCGTTCGGACTTATATTTTGCTGTTAATTGCTTTTTAAGCTCAGCGATAATACCGTTCTTAACTTCCTCAAACGGCCTTGGCCCACCACCCCGGCGATCTGTCACCTTGATGAGATGGTAACCGAAAGGCGTTTTAATTGGCTCACTGACTTCACCATCCTTCAAGGTAAAGGCCACCTCTTCAAACGCTTTAACCATTTTACCTTTGCTAAAGAAGCCGAGATCACCACTATTACGCTTCGCTGAAGGGTCTTCAGAGTTCTCTTTAGCTAGCTTTAGGAAATCCTCGCCAGCTAATGCTCTGTCACGAATTTTATTAAGAGTAGCAATTACAACTTTTTCATCCTTAGCTAAAGTTCTAATTAAGATATGTGCCGCCCTCACTTCTTTTTCAGTGATGAATTGCTGCTTTTGCTTTTCATACAAATCTTTAGCAGTGTTTTCAAAGTTAACCTTTTCTAAACGATCTCTCGCTTCGATATTCAGTAACCATTCCTTCAACACCGTATTTTCCTGAAAGTCACCCATCCAGCGTAATTCTTCAGTCTTAACTTCTTTGTGCTGTTTTGACTCCGCGGCCAGAACTCTTGTAGCATAAATTAGATCTGCCACTTGCATTATAAGCGAAGCATCAATATCTGGGCGCACGGACTCATCAGCTGACATCAAATTATCGATATATAGCTGAACATCTTTATCGGTTACATTGAACCCATTCCCTTTTAGTAATACTTCAGCTTTACTCAAGCCACTTACTGTAAGAGCCAATACTAATACACTGGTAAACTTTAAAATCTTCATCATGTTAACTCGAATTATTTGTGGTAAATCCACCAACTATCATCGACCTTAATCCATTTGTTTTCCAATGGTCGCGTGATAGGAATACCCATTTGCGGAGATGTATAAGTTACCTGCGCAGTAACTTCGCAAACACTATCTTCTTCGCATTCAACTTTTGTAACCTTGGCTGCGTTCCACATCCCCCTACCAG
The DNA here is from genome assembly GCA_025800365.1 of Cellvibrionaceae bacterium. Classification (GTDB taxonomy): domain Bacteria; phylum Pseudomonadota; class Gammaproteobacteria; order Pseudomonadales; family Cellvibrionaceae; genus Pseudoteredinibacter. The sequence continues at coordinate 31,929 of JAOXRT010000147.1, forward strand.
CAACTAGAGCGTTGTATTGCCCGTGAGTTGTATAACTGCGATAGGATGGAGTAGTAAATTCCCAAGCTTTTTTTAGCCCTTCCTCGCTCTTTTCCATCAAAGCATCATATCTTTGCTGTGCACGCTCTTTGACAATCTCTTCTGCTGTCATATTTGCATACTGGACGTTCGCACAGGCGGCTAAGCCTAGGGTTAGGGCTGTCAAACCTAATTTGTTTATCACTTTCACTTTTGCCATATTCCTATTTTTCAGAGTTACCCTCTAAAAGGGTTAAATCACTGATACGCGCACGCATCTCTCGACTAATATCGCGCATATCTTGTTCGTTAAATAATACTCGCGGAGTAAGTATTACTAACAATTCTGTTTTTACGGATGTATTCGATTTTTTTCCAAATAGCGCTCCAACCACAGGGATACTATGCAAACCAGGAACACCATTCGACCCCTTAGTCTTATTCTCACGTATTAAACCACCCAAAACCACAGATTCACCCGAGCGAATCGCAATACGTGTTTGAAACTCACGGGTCTGGAAACTACGCTGCCCAGAAACTTCATCCTCGGCACCTACATCAGTCACCTTTTGAGTCACGTCCATTGTTACCATTCCCCCAGCATTTACCGAGGGAGTTACTGTCAGATCAACACCTGTATCTTTAAACTCGATATTGTTAGTCACAATACCAGTCGATGTTGTAGAGCTGCCAACTTGCACTGGAGTTTGATTACCAACTTTAATGGAAGCCTCGTTGTTATCTAAGACCATAATAGATGGCGTTGAAATTACATTAAGTAGAGAGTCCGTAGCTAAAGCATTGAGAACGGCTTTGATATCGCCAGTTGCATTTACAAGGGAGTATGAAAAGCCTGGGCGAGCCACGGCTGGAGCGTTTTTTGTATTAGCTAAAGCACCCAACCCAGTGTCACCTCCGCCTAAGCCACCACTAAAAGACCACTCCAAACCATATTCTAGAGAATCATTCAGCGTAACCTCGATAATACTGGCTTCAACCATAATCTGCGCAGGAGAAACATCGAGTTTTTGCATTGCTTTTTCTATTTTTCGATACTCATTACTCGTTGCGTAGATAAGCAAAGCATTATTATCTTCATCCGCAACTACCTTTACGTCTCCAGCGATTGAAATGCTGGAGCTGCCAGTGCGATTTTTGCTGGACGAGCTAGTCTTCTTGTTTTGCTTGCTGCCACTTTTATTGGCAGAGTCACTAACTGACTGACGATTTAGTCCTGGAGCTACTCCTGAGCGACTAGATGAACCGGCCCCTGAACCACCACCAAATAACTGGCCTAACAGCTCAGCGATATGACTCGCCGTGCCATTTTGCACGGGGTAAACATAAAGTTGCGGCTCCGCTCCACTGTCCGGCAATTTGTCTAAACGCTTAATCCAAGTTTTTACTTTTTCAAGTAATTTAGCTCTTGGAGTAATAACCAACAAACTCCCTAGGCGCTCAAGAGGTATTACTTTCACAAGCTGTGACGGGTTTTCAGCTGTCTCACCAGCACTTTCAATAATTTGGCCAAGTGCGGCTTCGATCTCTAGCGGGTCTGCGTATTCGATAGGAAATACACCAACTGACATCCCTTTAAGGGTATCAATATCAAAAGAGCTAATAATATCTAACCAACCCGACATCTGAACGCGGGTTCCCGCCATAATCAAAATATTACGTGCTGAGTCAATACGTACAAAAGCCTTATCACCAGCAACTGGCTTTAAGATATCGGCCATTTCCACAGCACCAATATTTTGCAATGGTATAACCGTGGTTGAAAACCCTGCGCCTTTGCTATTGTGGCTTTCAAACTGCGGAACCATCGTTCGCAAGGCCTTTGAGGAAGACACAAAGTAACGATCATTTGGGTCACGAACCATCAATACGCCATTAGCTTGCAATAACGACTCGAGTACTTCTAATAGCTGATTCCTAGGAATCGGACTGCGAGTTCTGAGGGTGATCTTACCTTTGATAGGATGCTCGATAACGTAATCTAGCTTCAAGGTATCACCCAAAATAGCATGGACAACATCAGCTAGTGGTGCAGCTTCAAAATTCATCTGTACGGCCTCACCATCTAAACGAATAGCAGGTCGTGCAGAAGGGAGCTTCAACTGTCGATCATTACCCTCATAGATCGTCGCCTGAGCCTTTTTCTTTTCTTCATCTTTTACAACAACTTTAGGGGCCTCTTCAGCCACATAAGGGTCATCCGACTGCAGGATACGATCAAACAAAAATGGGCTTTGCTTATTGTCATTATGGGCACAGCCACTTATGACAAAAATGGACGCTGCCAGCAATGAAACATGTTTTTTCATAGATAATTGTCGCTTCTTACTACACTAGGGGCTTCTTAGAACCCACAGCGGTGTATTTTAAGGCCTAGATAGACCATTTTTAGGGCGATTGGTCAAAAGGCGAGAGTATACCCTAAATGCATCTGCGGCGTGACTCCCTAACTCGGCTTTTGAGGGCTTCTACACCATAGCTATTAGGTAATGAATGATTAGAAAGTTCACTGCTTATAGCAAAGCTTTCCGAGTGGGTAAAATAAGGGGGTAAACGGTGCCGATAGTACAGTTATTGTGCAGCCTGTTTGGCAAGCAAGTTACCAGGGAGCCAACGTAATAGTCGAGCGACGATAAACCAGGGCCAGCTCGGTATAAAGCTGCGCTTACGTTTGCCCTCGATAGCATCAACCAAGGCCTTCGCACCGTCTTCAGGACCGACCAAAAATGGGCGACTTGCTGCCTCTTGGTTAATTGGTGTATCGATATAGCCTGGTTTTAACAAAGTCACATCAATGTTTTCGTTCCAACACTCTAAACGCAGACTTTCAGTGTAACTCGTTAATGCTGCTTTAGAAGCACAATAGTCAGCCGCGCCAGGCAAGCCACGCTCGCCAGCAACTGAGCTAATGGCCACTAATTGACCACCCCCACTTTCTCTTAGCAGCGACACGCCATGATGAAGGGTTGCAAAGGCACCAATAACATTCACCTCTATAGTGGCACGCACGCTATCAAAGCTACCTTTACCAATAGGAGCACTTTCACCGATGCCGGCATTGGCAATAATAATATCTAGCCCAGCGAGATCATTTTTCGCCTGCTGTAAAATGGTCTGCTGAGCAGCTTCATCACAAACATCCAGTGCGTAGCAGTGTACAGAGACATCAGACTGTGTCTTTATCAGCTCAGCCAACTCATTCAGCTTATCCAGACGGCGAGCGGAAAGAGCCAACTGATGGCCTCTTTTGGCGAATTCTAGGGCCATGTACCAGCCTAGACCTGAAGATGCGCCAGTGATAAATATCTTTGCCATGCCTTTTCTCTCCCGCCTTTGCAGCTAATATCTAGCTGCTTGTTTGTTGCTGACTAAATTCAGCCATTTCAGCAACGGTGATTTTTGCCTCTGGAAAAAATGGATAGAAAACTGGCCAGACATGGGGCTGGTCATTCCAAACACGTAGCTCTGCATCAACACCAGCATCTTGGGCTTTTGCGAAAAAGCGCAAGGAGTCATCTTCCAATACCTCTGTGCTACCAACATATATACGGATTGGTGGTAGGCCACTTAAATCGCCATACAAAGGAGAGATCATCGGGTTTTGCGTATCTTCGTCACCAACATAATGAGCCGCACCGTTTCTAATCATATCGCCAGTGAAAAAAGCACAGGCGTCGCTATTCGCCTGCATGCTTGCTCCTGTACCGGCCAAATCGGTCCAAGGTGATAACAGCAAAGCGGCCGCAGGCATGGCTAAGCCTAGCTCTTTTATCTTTAATAGCAGCGCAGCACTTAAACCACCCCCAGCAGAATCGCCTGAGATAACAATTGATTCTGGTTTAATGCCTTCATCCAGTAAATATTGATACGCGGCAAGCGCATCATCTAAAGCCGCGGGGTATGGGTGCTCTGGAGCCAACCGATAATCCACACTAAAGACCTGCGCTCCAGCCTGTTCCGCCCAAGCCCTAGTCATATTGGCGTGGGTCTTGATGGAACAAAAAACATAACCGCCGCCATGCAAGTAGAGCACGGTATGTGAGCAGCTCGCGGACTTAGGTTTCTGCCACTGTCCTTTTACTCGGGCCCCAGCTTCATTGGCAGGCAACTCGACATCTTCACAAATCACATTAGGCATAGCCTTGGAGCGACTGGTTTTTTCGACCGCCGTGCGAATGCGCTCAGGCTCCCACGGTTTACTCGTATCTGCGAATTTTGCTTTGAAATTTTTACGAATCGTCCAGCTAAAGAAACGAGAGCGCAATGACGGGGCCTGCAGGCGAGCTTGAATAGGGCCCGGATCTAGTTTTGGAGATTCGTCATCTTTTAAGAAGCGAGCAATAATTTTTGGGTAAGAAGCCGGCATTAAACGCTGAAAGAAGGATAATAGCTTCGCATCGTTTCCGACCAACACTCTATGCTTGCGCTTGCGCACCCCGCTAAGGATGATTTCTGCAGCCTTAGCAGGTGGCATCACTAGGTGTTTTTCATTGCTGCGCTTTAACAGAGCCTCACGATCCTCTACACCCTCATCAAACTCTGCACTGTTGGCAATGTTAGTGTGCACACCACCCGGATGAACGCTGGTTACATGCACACCGAATTCAGAAAACTCTTGGCGAATAGACTCATTAAAACCGCGTACGGCAAACTTACTCGCGCAATAGTGAGTATTGCCCGGCATTCCAATAAGCCCGAACAGGCTAGAGATATTTACGAACACCCCTTGGCGCAGTTTTATCTGGGGTAGAAAAGCTCGGGTTCCGTAAACAACACCCCAAAAGTTAACGTCAACGACTTTTTGAAAGGCTTCGGAGTCGGTATGCTCAAACCGCCCCATGCGGGCTATACCGGCATTGTTGAAAAGTAAATCAGCCATCCCCAACTGTTGCTCTACCTCTTGGGAAAAGCCTTGCCAAGCCTGCTCATCTGATACGTCCAACGACCAATGCTCGACTGCCTCGGCACCCGCATTACGAGCCTCTTCTGCAACTGCAGCGAGGTCTTCTTGATTAATATCGGCCAACGCCAATATAGCGCCCTCTTTGGCGAGCGCTAAACTCAGGGCGCGCCCGATTCCAGATGCAGCACCTGTAATAACAGCAATTCGAGATTTAAAACTGATCATATGGGTTTCCAAGCTGTACTTATTATTGTTAATAGGCACACCATACCGAAAACCCAGGGGGCTGTTTAGCCTAGCTTTGACTTATCACGCAACATTTGTTGCGGCCGTCATTTTTAGCTTGATAGAGGGCTTTATCGGCACGCAAGAAAACTCTATCGAGATCATCTTCTGCAGTAAATGCAGAAAGCCCGAAGGATACCGTGAGCCGAACTGGCTCATCACGAAATCGGAGTGGCGCGGCAGCTATCATCTCTCGGATTTCGTTAAGCAGATTAAGCGCCCCTGACTCGTCGGTTTCCGGCAACAAGATAACAAATTCCTCGCCCCCATAGCGGGCCATAAAATCAACTTGTCGCAAGCGCTGATTAATAGATCTCGCGACCAACTTCAGAACCCGGTCTCCGACCTGGTGGCCATAATTATCGTTGAAGGATTTAAAGTGATCGATATCACACACCACCAACACCAGGCCATGACCATAGCGCCGGCAGCGTTCAATCTCTTCGGCCGCTCGCTGCAAATAAGCTTCTCGGTTAGGCAGGCCGGTTAAAGAATCACTATGAGCCTTCTCACGCTCCTCGCGTAGAGCTTGCTCATGTTGCTGCGCTTCTTCTTCTAGGTCTTTAACTTGCCCTAAAAGTTTGCGCATCTGGCCCAACAAACCCTCACCTTGATCACTTTCACTGTGCTGGCTAAGTGCGCCGCGCAACGTGGCAATATTGGCGTTGAGCATTCCTTTTAATTCATCAACACTCTCGGCGCTTTGTACCGTTTTTTCAATGGTATCGATTTCATTGTTAAGCGTTTCTTGCAAACTGTTTTGCGCATCACCTTGCTGCTGTTGAGTCTCAAGCACCACACCTAAGGATTCACCGAGTAAGGCTAACTCGCCATTGAGTTGCGATAGATAGTTTTCGAAATTCAACTCTGCAGCCAAAAACGCCTGCATAATTAAGTCTCGAATGTCCTCTAAGGTAGGCACTAACTCATACCAGTTTAAACCCCTGGCAATTCGATTCTGAGCACGCAGGGCTTTGGCCGCCACACAAGGTTCCGGCTGCAAGCCATCCAACAACTCTGTTAACACTCGGGTGATGTGATTGGAGATTCGGCTAAACGCAGGCTCATGCCTAGGCCTTTCTATACTTGCCTCTAACTCTGCCTCAATTTCTACACGGCTTAAAAATTGCCCCTCGAGCTCTTCTTGCTGAGGCTCTGCGACCAAGGGCCGCTCATGATGTGCATCTTCATCGGCACTCGACAACTCTACAGGCTGCTGCTGATCTAAATCCTCAGACTCTTCTTGAGCACCTTCTTCAACAGGGGCAATTTGCCGTTTGTTTTTAAGCTTATCCCAGAAGCTACCTGGGCCTAGCGCCACACTATCAATCACCAAGCGTTGCAAGTCGGCAAGTTCCGTCAGCATGGCAGAATATTGGTGCTGTAGCTCTACCCGTGATTTCAGCTCACGACGAAATCGTTTCAAGCCTTTATCGGCGGACTTGTCCCTAGAGATAGATTGCAGCTGCTCACTGATACCCTTCAGTGCCTCAAGGCTAACACCAGCTCGCTGATCACGGCGCGCATCATAGGCCACCACACTGGAATCCAAGCGACTGAGTAGTGGCCCAAGCGGCTTAGGTTGTGAGCTTCTTAACTGGCGGCGCAAGTCATCCAAGCGCTTATCGAGCTCTTCATCTAGACCGGTTGCCGCAACACTCAAACGACCCAAGGCTTTTTTAAGGCTGTCTTGCTGCTCGTCAAAACGCTTCTTTTGACGCTCATTGGAGTCGATTAGATTTAGATACTTCTCTTTCCAGTCTTGATCGCTGCTTGTCATCTGCTTGCCGTGGCCTATTGATCCAATTAAAAAGTATAGACGCCCTTATAGGCATAGATAGCGGCTGAGCGCAGGAAAGGTTGAGCAAGGAAGGACTAAGAAAACAGCTGATGGGCTTGGTGAAGAATAATTTGACCCTGTGGGTTAAGGGCCCAAAAGCAGAGTAGGCATAGACATTAGAAAGAATCATTGCTGCCAGCCCAAAAGCGGCCGACAGCAACTATTAAAAAGCGGCTTTACTTAGCTGCTTTTTCCTGACGAATTTTATTGACGAGGAAGTCTGTGATCTTAAGCATATTAGCTTGACCACCCGCTTTACGAGCACTTACAACGTAACGACCATCAACCACAATCTCAGGGGTACCAGAAATTTTCGCGCCACGAGAGCGAGAATGGGCGACACGAACCTGAGTATTTACGCCAAAGGAGTTAAATACTTTTTCAAATTTCTTAGGGTCTACACCATGTTGCTCGAATAAAGCTTTTAGCTCATCTTCATCAGACATGTTTTTCTGATCAACAAAGATGCCATCAAAAATTGGCATATGAACTTTATCTAGCACCTTAAGAGCCTTAGCCGCGTAATAGGCTTTAGCCAAAGCGACCTGTGCGTAGCCGCGCTGGCCTTTATTCACCAATTGCCAAGCGACTGGAGTTTGTACCAGCTCCACATCATCAGCCAAGCCCTTCTTCCACTGGGTGATCACGGGCTCAAATTTAAAACAGTGGCCACAGCTGTACGAAAAGTACTCATCCACCTGAATTTTGTCACTGCCGGTTTTTAGAGGAACCGCCAGTTCAATATAGTCTTTGCCCACTTCATATTGAGCAAAAGCCGACAGGGAAAACAGCATCGCAGCAAAAGCCAGAATGGCACGCATATTTCTTCTCCATAACTGTATAGATAGCATTAGACCGCTAATTTGATTCTAGTTCCAAGGCCTTAACAAAAACTGAAGACCGTAAATCTTACAGGCAGCAAAAAGGCGGCCTATAGCCGCCTTCTCAACAACGCTGAAAAACTTAGTTTAAGCCAGCGATATAGTTTGCTACTGCTTTAATTTCTGCGTCAGTCATATACTGAGCGACGCCACGCATAATTTTGGTATCGCCATCGTTAACGCGATCACCATTGCGGAAAGCCTTTAGCTGCTTTTCGATGTAATCAGCGTGCTGACCACTTAAACGTGGATAACCCGCAGGGGCATTACCTTGGCCACGAGGGGAGTGACAACCAGTACAAGCTGGAGTGCCAGACTCTGCATTGCCCGCACGGTAAACCTTAGCACCCAAAGCAATTGGGTCTTCTGAGCGTAAGCCAGACTGAAGCTGTATTTCAATCTCTTTAGAGCCGCTTAGCTGCATGCTCTTACTGCTAAAGTAAGCCGCGATATCTGCCAAATCCTGATCACTCATGGCATCCAACATGCCGGTCATTTCCAAAACAGGGCGAGCACCAGATTTGATGTCTTGCATCTGCTTAACTAGGTATTTTTCACCTAGGTTAGCCAATTTAGGGAAGTTCGGAGCTGCACTATTGCCATCTTTACCGTGGCAAGCTGCACAGATAACAGTCTTGGCTTCGCCCGCGGCGGCATCACCTGCCGCGACGGTGATATTGGCAGTAGATAAGGCTGCGATGGATACTAAGGCGTATTTGTATAGATTCTTCATTGGCTAATCCGTAATCCGGTTATGAATCGCCTCTAAGGCGAGACTATCACTTATAAACCTGCTGCAATGGCATGGCTTGACCCTATTGTAGACGGCAAGCTCGCTCAGTGCGTAATTTGTCTAAGCTATCACTGCTGTTGCTATATGCACAGCTAGCTATGGTGCTTTGCCATTGTTATATGGCGACATAGTGGCAACTTGGTATCCTGCAGCTGACAGGCTACAATGCGCACCCTCACCGAGGCCAAAGCCGCGACATTATATACACAACTCATTGATAACACACTATTTATAAAGGGTTTTGCAGCCGGATATGGGCCAGATCAAGTACAGCGACGCTATTTTTACACAAAGTGCACCAAGTATTCGCCAATGTCCAAGTGACAGCGGAGCCGAGGTCGCATTCGCCGGCCGCTCAAATGCGGGCAAATCCAGCGCCATTAATACTTTATGCCAGAACCACAAGCTAGCTCGCACCAGTAAAACCCCAGGCCGCACACAGCTAATCAATTTCTTTGCACTTACAGAAGAGCAACGATTGGTTGACCTCCCAGGCTATGGCTTTGCAAAAGTACCGCTGGCCATGAAAAAAGAGTGGGAGAAGCATCTATCTGAGTACCTAGCTGAAAGGCAGTGCTTAAAAGGCTTAATCTTACTCATGGATGTACGCCACCCAATGCAAGAGTTCGACACTATGATGTTGAATTGGGCAATTGAAGGTGAAATGCCTGTACATATACTTCTTACCAAGGCCGATAAACTCAAAAAAGGCCCCGCTCAAAATACCCTTTTAAAAGTGCGCAAGCATCTTAAAGAAGCCCAAGTTGATGATTTGGTAAGCGCTCAGCTATTTTCGTCCCTTAAAAAGACCGGCATAAAAGAACTTGAAAGCACCCTAAACAGCTGGTTAAAAGTCGACCCAGTTGAAGACAACATCGAATCAACTGAAGAATAAAAGCTTCTCTGTACAAAATTTCGGCACAGTATTCATCCTAAAAAGTGCTCATCATAGCCACTGTTTATTTGCATTTCTTAACAAATCCGGTAATCTCAAACAAGCGTCTAAATAATTTCATAATAAGGACGCAAAAAACATAAAGATTCTCGAAACTGGTAGTTAAAAACCAGTCAAATTCGCTAATAAACATAAAAATGAAGTTGCAACAGAGGATGTCACCATGACACTACACCACCGACCAACCCTGTTGGCTACGGCCATTGCTATGGCAGTAGGCGCAAGCTCTACCTTTGCACAAAACAGCACCGAGCTTGAAGAAGTCGTTGTATATGCTCAAAAACGTGAGCAGTCCATATTAGAAGTCCCCGTTTCTGTATCCAGCTATAGTGCCGATTCACTAGATCAGGCCAAAGTTCGCGATATTAATGATTTAACCCAGGTTGCCCCCTCGATTAGCATCGATAACTCCACCGGTGCATCTGATACCTCTATTTACATCCGTGGTATGGGTACCTCCGGTAACAACGCCGGTTTCGAGCAATCAGTAGGTATCTTTATTGATGGCGTATATCGCGGCCGCCCTGGCTCTGCCATGTCAGATTATGTCGACATTGAAGGCATCGAAGTTCTAAAAGGCCCACAGGGAACCCTATTCGGTCGTAACACTTCAGCTGGTGTTGTAAGTGTTCGTACAGCTGCTCCTTCACATGAAGCTGGTGGCACTATGGAAGTTAGCCTAGGTAACTATGGCTATAAGCAAGTTCGCGCCTCCGCAACTGGCTCTTTAATCGAAGACAAGTTAGCCGGTCGCCTATCTGGCTCTTGGCATGAGCGCGACGGCTATATGGACAACCCATTTACCGGTGAAGAAGCACAGAACCGTGATCGCTATAGCTTGCGCGGTCAGTTGCTATGGGATGTTAGCGACGATGCAACATTGCGCATAATTGTTGATAAATCTCACTCCGATGAGAACTGCTGTGCGGCCACGCCTCTTCTATATGGCCCAGCACAGGGTGCTATTGATTTTGTAGATGGCTCACAATTCTCTCGCTTACCAGCAAACCCAATCAACTATAATGGTTTACCAGGCGCGCAAATTCGTGACGTATTCGACCACCAGTTCGCTTCTAACCAGCCATATGTCGACAAGATTGATGACCAAGGTATTTCCGCTGAGCTGAATTGGGACTTGGGCGAGACGGCGCTTACCGTTATCGCTTCTAGCCGTAACTTTGAAAACTTCCAGGCGCTAGATGCTGACCACAACTCAGCTGACATCCTGACTCGCATTCAAACCTTTGATAACGATGAGAAGAGCTTAGAAATTCGCTGGGCTTCTACTGGCTCAAACACCATCGATTGGACTGTGGGTGCTTACGTATTTGATCAGGAGATCCAGTACAACTCGCCACTACCTTTCGGTACCGATTTGCGTCCTTATGTGAACGCTCTAACTTCTCTTGATGCTGACCCATCCAATGCCGCCAACCTATTTACCTTGGCTGAAGTAGGTCAGGCCGCTCTAGGCAATATCTCACCAGCACAAATTGGCTCGCTGTACTTCGGCGCCGATGGTAAAGGTGGCAGTGGTAATGACTATTCAGCAGAAAGTTTCGCATTCTTTGGTCAGGCCACTTGGAATGTTAACGACGATCTAAGCTTCACCTTGGGTCTTCGCTACTCTGATGAAGAGAAGCAAGCTGACTATATTCCGGACTTCAACAACCCTTGGTCTCGTATCGATTCACAGGAAATGTTTAATACCTACCTAGCAGCATTGGCTGTTCAGAATGGTGTATTCCCAATCGGTACTGACCCTGCCATCGTTAATGCTACTCTAGCCGGAATTCAGGCAGGTGCCGCTGCTGGTGATCCTGGTTCACAGGCACTTGTTGGCGGCGCTCAGCAGTTAGCTGCAGGCGCTCGCGGCGTTCAATTGGTTGTGCCTTATGATCCATTCACAGCAAATTACGATGATGACAATATCTCAGGCACCATCAGTGTGAATTACCAGTTCAATGAAGACATGAGTGGTTATGCCCGCTTCGCACGCGGCTACAAATCTGGTGGCTTGAACTTAGATCGCGCTGGCCCAAGCACCACACCTGACAGCCAAGTAGTAAGCGACCCAAGTGTTGTGGTTTTCCAGCCTGAATTAGTTGATACCTTTGAAGTGGGCTTCAAGTCTCGCTTGATGGACAACCGCTTGAGCTTGAATGCTGCCGTATTTGTTCAAGAGCTTGAAGATTATCAGTTCCAGAGCTTTACCAGCACCGGCTTTGTTGTTCGAAATGCTGCCAAAACCGAAGGTACTGGCCTAGAAGTAGACTTCGCCTTCAAGCCTAGCGACAACTGGTTCATTAGTGGTGGTGCGGTATGGCAAGACGTGAACTATGACGAATTCCCAGACGGCCCAATTACCATTGCTCAAACTTTGGCAGGCCAAGCTGCAAATACCAATGACTTGTCAGGTCAGCGCGTAGTTCAGTCTTCTGACTTCAGCGCCTCTTTATTGGTTGCTTACAATCAGCCAATCTCTGAAAGTCTAGAGTTCACTGCTAGCCTAAGCGGTAACTATCGCTCTGACTTCTTCCGTCAGTCTTCTAACGAACCTCTAAGTGAGCAGAACGTTAGTATTGTTAATGCCACCATCGGTATTGGCGAGCAAGACGGCGGCTGGGCTCTTGAGATTTGGGGCAAGAACCTGACTGATGATGAAGTTTATGCATCATTCACTTCTACCTTCCAAACTAACAGCTTGAGCTCGTTTATTCAGCAGCCTCCTCGTACCTACGGTATGACTGCTAAATACAACTTCTAAACTTTAAGCTCGAAGGACCCAAAACCCGGCCACCGCGCCGGGTTTTTTATGGTCGGGATGACCGGTCGAGATTTGCTCCTGCAATATCGACATTCACCGCATCCGTGCGGCTCGTATCCTGCGGGCGCCATGACCAATTCCCCTGGAGGGAATTTGGGCTTGGCCGAAAGCTATTCGCCCGGACGGCGAATATCAGTAAGCAGAAGCAGGGTATGGTCTGGATTATTGGTCGCATCGCATTCATGCAGTTCTAGACGCCAACTCCATTTACTTCAGGCAATAAAAAACCCCGTACCAATCGGCCGGGGTTGCTTAAAATTCTAGCTAATACTGAAATTCAGTTAATCAATAGAGAGGAGAGTCACATTAACTGTTATCTATGACTGGCCCCATCAGGCAAAGTTCCAGAAAAAATGAAATTTTTTTAATCTTTCTGCCATCCTACTTTCAGAATTTAATGAGCCTCATCCCAGTTATCTCCGACGCCAGCTTCTACCAATAGCGGCACATCAAGATTGGCCGCCGTAGACATTGCCTCTACCAAGCCTTCCGTGACCTTATCAAGATCTGACTCAGCCACTTCTAGTACCAATTCGTCGTGAACTTGCATGATCATACGGGCATCTAGGCCACTTTCTTCTAGCCATTTATCTACGGCTATCATTGCCAGCTTTATGATATCGGCGGCAGTACCCTGCATGGGTGCGTTAATTGCCGTGCGCTCGGCAGCTTGACGGCGCATGCCATTGCGCGAATTAATCTCAGGCAAATATAGGCGACGGCCAAATAGCGTTTCTACATAACCCTTTTCCGCGGCTAGCGCTCGGGTGTCGTTCATATAATCCTGCACACCAGGGTAGCGCTCAAAATACAGGTCCATATATTGCTGGGCATCATTGCGACCAATATGAAGCTGCTTAGCCAAACCGAAGGCCGACATGCCGTAGATCAAACCAAAGTTAATCGCCTTGGCGCTGCGACGCTGCTCGGTACTCACCTGCTCGATATCACAACCAAACACTTCGGCTGCTGTCGCCCGGTGAACATCCAAGCCCTGCGCAAAGGCATTCAATAAGCCCTTATCTTGGGATAAATGCGCCATGATGCGAAGTTCGATTTGAGAGTAGTCCGCCGCAACAATTTTATAGCCTTCTGGTGCAACAAAAGCTTGGCGAACTCGACGCCCTTCTTCAGTGCGAATTGGGATGTTCTGTAAATTGGGATCCGATGAGGATAAACGCCCAGTTGCTGTAACCGCCTGATGATAGGAGGTATGTACACGGCCGGTCTTGGGCTGCACCATTTGAGGCAGCTTATCCGTATAGGTCGACTTCAGCTTGGAAAGACCACGATATTCCATTAATAGCTTTGGTAATGGGTAGTCCAGAGCCAGCTCTTGCAACACCTCTTCTGCGGTTGATGGGGCCCCTTTAGGGGTCTTTTTGATAATAGGCAGCTCGAGCTTTTCAAAAAGAATGGCGCCTAACTGCTTGGGCGATCCCAAATTAAACTCTTCACCAGCCAGCTCAAAGGCCTCCTTCTCTAAGGCCTCCATACGCTCAGCCAGCTCAAGACTCTGCTTGCCTAAACGGTTGCAATCTAGGTAGGCACCTTGACGTTCGATCTTTGAAAGCAACGGCACTAATGGAAGCTCTATCTTTTCAAATACCGAGCGAGGGCCTTCATCTTGCTCTAGCTGCGGCCAAATTGCCTGGTGAAGACGCAAGGTAATATCCGCATCTTCCGCCGCATAATGGCCAGCTTTATCGAGTTCAATTTGGTTGAAAGTTAGCTGCTTGGCGCCTTTGCCGGCGATGTCTTCAAAATGAACAGTATCAACACCTAAGTGAGTTTTAGCCAAGGTGTCCATATCATGGCGGTTGGCAGTACTGTTTAAACAGTAAGATTCCAACATGGTATCGAAGGCAATACCCTGCAAATTCACATCGTAGTTAGCCAGCACGCTTTTATCGTATTTAAGGTTTTGCCCTACTTTAGCTTTGCTAGGGTCCTCTAAAATAGGTTTCAGCAAAGTAAGTAAGCGCTCCCTATCAATTTGATCGGGTGCATCTAGATAGTCGTGTGTACAGGGGACATAAGCGGCTTTGCCCGGCTCAACCGAAAAGGACACACCAACCAGCTGGGCCTGCATATAATCAAGGCTATCGGTCTCGGTATCGAAGGCAAATAGCTCTGCCTCCTGCAAAGCTTCCAGCCAGGGCGCCAGCTCTTCTTCGTTTAAAACTGTTTGATAATCCACTTCAGAAATTTGTGGCGCAGTCGTAGCTGACTCACCTGATTGCCCAGCATCAGCCATTTCGGCAACCCAGCCTTTAAACTCCATTTCTTGGAACAAGCTCAGTAACTCTTCGCTTTGCGGGGCTGTTTGCTTTAGGTCTGCTGGCCCAAAATCCATCTCCACATCTAGTTTAATGGTGGCAAGCTCGTAAGATAGAAACGCCTGCTCTTTATTGTCGATCAGCTTTTGCTTCATGGTTTTGGAGCCACGAAAACCTAGCTCTGCAATATCATCTAGGCGATCGTATATATCCTCTAAGCTGCCCAAACCCTGTAAAAGGGCCAACGCAGTTTTTTCACCAACACCTGGCACACCAGGAATGTTATCGACCTTATCTCCCATAAGGGCCAAATAATCGATAATCAGCTCGGGGGGCAAACCGAACTTGGTCTCTACGCCAGCGATATCCATCACCGTCTCGGTCATAGTGTTTACCAAGGTGACATGCTTATTAACCAGCTGGGCCATATCCTTATCGCCGGTGGATACCACCACATCGATACCCGCTTCGGTGGCCTGCTGCGCTAGGGTTCCGATAACATCATCTGCTTCCACGCCGGTGATTGCGATTAGCGGTAAGCCCATGGCTTGAATGATGTTGTGGATGGGCTCGATCTGAGTACGTAATTCGTCCGGCATGGGCGGGCGATTCGCCTTGTACTCAGGGTAAATATCATCGCGAAAGGTTTTACCTTTGGCATCAAAAATGACAGCGACTTCACTGCCTTCATAATCTTTTTGCAGGCGACGTAACATATTGATTACGCCTTTAACCGCGCCCGTGGCTTGACCTTTAGAGTTGGTCAACGGCGGTAAAGCATGGAATGCGCGATATAAATAGGAGGAGCCATCCACCAAAACCAGTGGGGCCTGCTGCGTTTCAGACATACGGTGTCTCATCTTCGGACAAAGAGCGAAGCATACACTAGATTCGAAAAACATGGAGCCACAGCATTTCGAATGCTGCCCTTTTGCTTTTGTTACCCTTTGTTACGTCAAATACAGCTTTGAAGCTATAAAATATTGTTTGTACTTACTTACGTTACAGCCCTGCAATATAAACCTAACTAAACTTTACCATTGTCTTTACTAGCGCAATTATTGAACAGCCGCTACAATATGTAACACAAAGTAACAAAACGAATCAGCAACAAGTAACACATGCTTTTTCGCCAGTAGATTTTGAATTCCAAGTGCGCAGTAGACCAAGCTGCTCACTTTTATTTTTGCCTTTTAAAAAGGAGGGCTACAGTATGAAAAAATTTGGTTTGTACGTTGCCCTAGCACTGTTTGTACCCAGTGTTATGGCCAAGGAAGTTGCGGTATCGAATATCGCCGTTGCCATTGCCGAAGCAGGCGCTAACTACAGTTGGGCGGTTGAAAAAATGAACGCCAACCCTGCTGAGTTAAAACTGCTAGAGCTTGAAGCACAGCACGAAGAGCTAACCAGCAAGCTACATGAAAAGTTGGAAAGCAAATTGGCATTACAAGAGGAGCGCCAGTTCCAAATGCCACCTAAGCAGTAAGATTTACTGTTACAAAAAGGCCAGCAAATGCTGGCCTTTTTTTATGCTTGTTTTAGGAAGGGTATACAGCAGCAATAACAACCCCTATGGCTTAAAGCAGCCAGAAAGCTGAGTTAGCATAGCCTCCATCCAGGGGTGATAGAGCGGCTCAGCGCTACTATTGGCTAATGGGTCAAGCCATACTAATGGCAAACCTTCCTGCTCAGCCAGCCGCTTGGCGCGATTAGCCTCACTATAAGGCTCAGCCAATAAGCAAGGCGCTCCTCGTAGCTTCGAACGAAGCTCTAGTCGCTTAGCCAAGCTAACCCCCTTACCTTCTCCGGCACTCGCCGCCGCTACGATATTAATATCAAAGGCTTCAGCAAGGTGAGAGTAACCATCATGGTAAACCGCGATCGACTTAGCGGCCAAAGGCTCACGCCAGCGCGCGAGCAATTCCTGTTGTTTCTCTTGATAGGCTTGTAATGCACTAGCTGGCAGAGCTAGCTGCTCAACAATCCCTTCCGCCATCAGCATGGCCTGGAGGGGGCTCAGCCAATAGTGGGGATCTCGGTGAAGATCTGTATGGGCTAGCTGAGAATCCTCAAAGTGAACATCAGCGACAGCTGTTTTCGCAATAGCGCGCTGTAAATAAGGCTCTAATGCAGGTCCATTCCAAATCAACAAGGAGGCCGACTTGATTCGCCCTAGATCTGATATTTTCAAGGCATATTGATGCGGATTGGCGCCCGCGGGCAGAAGTACCTCCACCTTAGCTCGGTCACCAAGTAATTCCCTTGCAATCTTCGCCAGCGGTTCAATGCTAGCAAGCACTACTGGCTTTTCAGCTTCCGCCCAGCTTGCCGGCAATCCTAAACAAAACAGCAGCAATAGCCGCTGTAAACAACTCCACATTGTAACCGCATACCTCAAAATTCATCGATGTGTTATATTGTAACACGATAAAATTGGACGTTTTGCCTATGCCCAGCAACTTGGATGCCCAAAGCATCGCCCCTCACCCAGACCACGACCACCAAGCCTGTATCGATTCAGCTTTAACAGCCGCTCGAGAACTATGTCGTGAAAAGCAGCAAAAACTCACCAAGACTCGTGAGAAGGTTTTGCAGCTAATCTGGGGAAGCCATCGCCCGATTGGTGCCTACTCCTTAATGGATGCACTGGCAGCAGGGGAGCAAAAGCGAGTAGCACCACCTACAGTGTATCGGGCTTTAGATTTCTTGCTTGAGCTTGGCTTGATTCATCGCATTAATTCATTGAATGCCTACATTGGCTGCCAAGACCCAAGCCATGAGCATCACTGCTACTTTTTAATTTGCACCTCCTGCAATCTAGCCGTAGAAACTGACCCCGGCCCATTCCAGTCTGCCGTTGGCCAACTTAAGCAAGAAAGCGGCTTTGAAATACGCCAACAGAACATGGAATTTAATGGCTTATGCCCGCACTGTCAGGAGCAGTCTGAGTGAGCAATGCACTGCTGTTAGAAGCCAGCGGCCTTTCTATCTATAGACAAGGAAGAACCTTAGTCGACAATGCCAGTCTTCGCCTAGAAGCAGGCAAAGTTGTCAGTTTAATTGGGCCGAACGGCGCCGGCAAAACCACGCTTATTCGAGCGCTAATGGGCCTACTTAAAATAGACAAGGGACAAATAGAAAGCAGCCAAGGTTTGCAAATCGGTTATATGCCGCAAAAGTTAAACCTAGACGCAAGCCTACCCATTTCAGTTAAGGGCTTTCTTTCCCTAAATCAGTCTAGTGCCAGCGATCACTTCCAACACTGCGCAGCAAGCTGTGATGTCGAGTGTATTTTTGAACGCCCCATGCAATCTTTGTCTGGCGGTGAATTGCAGCGAGTTCTGCTTTGTCGTGCGCTGTTAAAAAAGCCGCAGTTGCTGATACTCGATGAGCCGGCTCAAGGCCTTGATGTAAACGGTCAGGCCGAGCTTTATCAACTGATCACTCAGCTTCGCGATGAACTCAACTGTGGCGTATTGATGGTGTCCCATGATTTGCATTTTGTTATGGCGGCCACCGATGAGGTGATTTGCCTGAATCAACATATTTGCTGCCATGGCCACCCAGAAAAAGTCAGTGCACACCCTGAGTACCTGAAATTATTTGGCCAAAACCAAGCAGCCAATGTAGCACTTTACACACACCACCATGATCACCAGCACGGTGTTCATGGTGAGCTTATCGAAACTTGTAATCACAAACACTAGTATGCTGGAACTCTTACTCGCGCCAATTATAAGCGGTGTCATCATCGCACTTTTAGCCGGCCCCTTAGGCTGCTTTATTGTCTGGCGTCGGCTAGCTTACTTTGGTGACGCCTTGGCACATTCAGCATTACTTGGTGTGGCTCTTGGTTTAATACTTCAGGTGTCCACCCAACTCGCCATCGTCGCGAGCTGTGTAATATTGGCCATTAGTCTGGCACAGATAAAACAACATGGTGAATTAAGTAGCGATACTTGGCTTGGGGTTTTATCCCATGGCAGCCTCGCCTTTAGCATCATTGCTATCAGCCTTGCTGGGGCTGGACGTGTAGACCTATATGGTTATTTGTTTGGTGATTTATTGTCTGCTGATCTAGGCGACGCCGCATTGATTGGCAGCTGTGCTTTAGTTCTAGGGCTTTATTTATGGCGCTGTTGGGATTCCTTGGTTTGTATTTGCCTCAACGAAGATTTAGCACAGGTGGAAGGCATTGCCGTTAATCGCCACAAGCTTCTGCTGATGATTGCTATAGCCTTTATCACCGCAATGTCGATGAAACTGGTTGGCGCTTTACTAATAACCGCTTTATTAATTATCCCTGCAGCCAGCGCGAGAACATTTTCCAATAGCCCGGCTGGAATGGCGCTTTTCTCAATGGCATGTGCACTTGTAGCATTGATGCTAGGTGTACTCGCTTCATATCAGTGGGATATCCCGACGGGGCCTGCTATCGTAGCGGGAGCTTGTTTGCTATTCGCTCTCAGTAAAATTTCGACACTTTTTAGTAAGCGACATTAATTTATCAGCGCTATTAATTAGCAGACAGTATTAGTACTTGCTGCCTAAGACAAGCTCTATTAGACTATTTTATATGCGTCAGGGTGCCGCATAGAAACGGAGTTCTAAACGTCAAATATTAACGACTTTAGGCTTTCTTTATGAAAAGCGTTTCTGTGCTATGCCTATTTTTTATATGGGCTTACTCTTCTTGTTCTTTTGCACACGCAAAAGACCAGCCATCTACACTTCGATTTAGCAGTGTCCATTACCCTCCCTTTGTCGTCTGTAATAAAGATAATATCGCTGTTGACGGCCTCGATGTGCGAATACTGTCTGCGGTAACTAAAAAACTCAATATAAAGCTAATCATACACTGCACGCCTTGGCGTAGAAGTTTACATGAAGTGGCTATTGGTAATCTGGACGGTGTCTTCCCGCTCTATATCACAGATGAGCGAAAATCTTGGGCGAATTTCATTATGACTCCGCTGCATTATGAGTCTTATGTACTGGCTAGCCATGCAAACCAACAGCCCGACATTAATAGCATAGGAGACTTATTCAATAAAAGGCTGGGCTTACATGCGGGTTTTTATGTCAACGATAAATTTGAGAAGGCCGAAAAAGAAAAGCGCTTTTCACTGAAAGAATTCAACAGTTTAGAGCTTGGGCTAAAAGCTCTACAAAGAGATAGAATCGATTATTACATTAGTAACATCACAACTCTTGGGCATGTCGCTACTCAAATGGGTATAGAGAAAGACCTTAAGATTGAACCCAAGAGATTTACTATGCCTAAGCCAACCTATTTAGCGCTATCACAGAAAAGTGCCAATGCTATGCTCTTAGCCCCCCAATTAGCCGAAGCACTTGAAGAGCTTAGAGTAAGTGGCGAATTATTACGTATAAACGATCAATACCTAGATGAAGAGCTAAATATTAGTGACCGCTACTGCCCGCAGCATGTCGAAGCTGTCACCATCGATTGGTAAGTGAGCTTCATTCTAGCTAAATCTAATGGTGTACTTAAAAACCCGTGATAATCACCGCGCGGGTTAATGATGACTACTTGTCCACCATGATCCACCGTATAGCTATCACCTTGTGGCACTTTCACAAATGGAACATTCAATTGATTGCCCAATCTTTTAAGAGTAATAAACTCTCCGGTTACCCCGATAAAATCGGGATTAAAAAACGGCACATACTCAGCTAACTTCTCTACTGAATCCCTCGCTGGGTCAGCCGTCACCATAACAACTTGAGTTTGATCTAATATATCACCATTAAGCTCTGTCACCAGCTGATTAAGTAAAGCCATGGTAGTTGGGCAAATATCAGGGCAGTGAGTGAAGCCAAAAAATACTAAACTCCATTTTCCTTTTAAGCTCTCTCGATTAAATGCTTCACCGCGGTGGTTCTTTAACTCGAAATCACTGAGTATTCTAGGCTGGTCCAATACAAATAAACCATTAATTCTTAGTTCTTCTGCGCTTAGCACTCGTGGAGAGTTAATCTTGTGGATAAACATCATTAACATAACGGCTATCGCTACAACTATCGCAACAACTGTTTTGATGATCCCAGACCTTTGCTCTTCCGTATGTAAACTTTCATTATTATCAGTGCTAACTTCGCTCACCAAGTGCTCCTAATACGGCTCTGATTTTGCCAGTCTTTCAATATTCGGTCTTGTACATATTTAATTATTATAAGTTTTACTAGGGCGCTATTACCATTCTTACTGGCAGAGCATAATGATCAATAAGCATAACGACAAATAAACACATTAGATAAATTATTGAGTACTTGAAAGTTTGCATACCGGCATTTTTTCGCTCAGTGAACAGCATCACCAGAGCCCAATAGATAAAGCCCAAACCTAAAGCTACTGCACCCAATAGGTAAAACCAGTTCAGCATGCCTGTCGCAAAGGGAAGTAAGCTGACAGCTAATAAAATAATGGTGTACAGCAGAATATGAATCTTAGTGTAGTGCTCACCATGAGTGACTGGCAACATTGGAATATCCGCTTTCGCATACTCATCTTTACGATGTACCGCTAAAGCCCAGAAGTGGGGTGGCGTCCAAGCGAATATAATCAACATCAATAATAGTCCATGGCCAGCAACCTCACCAGTTACCGCAGTCCAACCCAATAACGGCGGTGCAGCTCCAGCGATTCCACCGATCACAATATTTTGGGGGGTAGCACGCTTCAAAAATAAGGTATATACCACGGCGTAACCCAGCAATGATGCCAGAGTTAAATAGGCGGTAATGGCATTGACATACAATAACAGTAGAGCCATACCGGTAGCGCCCAATACAAACGCAAACAACCCTGCGTTAAGTGGCTCTACCCGCCCTTTAGCTACTGGCCTATTCAATGTGCGAGCCATTTTCTGATCGATCTGTCGATCCACAAGATGATTCACTGTCGCTGCCGAACCAGCACAAAGAGCAATACCAAGATTGCCGATCAAAAATATATCGAGCGGTACCGCACCAGGAACGGCCAGCAGCATCCCGATCACACTGGTAAGTATCATCAGCAATACCACACCAGGTTTGCACAGCTCGAGGTAGTCCCTCCAAGAGGCGTTTTGGGTTTTCGCAATTGCACCTGCACTCATTAGACTACCCTCGATTCATTCAGTTGATTATTTTTATAAAGCCTATAAATGATGCTGATCAATACCAGCAATAGTACCGCGCCACCAATGTTATGGGCGACGGCGATCGCCAACGGCAGAGCAAAGAAAACGTTGCTGAGCCCTAGGCCAACCTGGAAACCCAATACCGCCAGCAGCGCTAGCGCTGAGCCCAAGAAATGATTTTGCAAGAGCCTAAAGATAAACGCTAAAGATAGTATCGTGACGATTACCGCTCCCAAACGGTGGGCAATATGGATAGCAGTTCTTGCCTCCACCCCTAAAATACCACCTTCATAGTTTGGGCCAATCTCATTATTTAGAGAGAAACCTTTAGCAAAGTCTACTGACGGCCACCACTGTCCTTGGCATGTAGGTAGATCAGAACAAGCTAAGGCTGCATAGTTAGAGCTTACCCAACCGCCCAAAGCAATCTGTACCACCACGACACACAACAAGACAAAAGCCAGCTTAATAGGCCCTCTGTTCTGATACGCTTTTATATCAGTAAATCGATATCGAATACGCAGGCTTAACAGCCAAAGTAGAGATAGGGTACAAAACCCTCCCAATAAATGGGCTGTTACTACCTGCGGTAGTAATTTAAGGGTTACAGTCCACATCCCAAAGGCGGCTTGTAAAGTCACGAGTGCAATTAATGCAACAGGTAACTTCATAGGTACATCAAGGCCGCTTTTTCTTGCGCGATAAGCGAATACTGTTATCGCAACGATTAACAAACCAAGACTGCCTGCAAAATATCGATGCACCATTTCCGGCCAAGTTTTTTCAGTATCTACCGGTGAATCGGGAAACAACTGAGCCGCCGCTTGTTTTTCCGCAGTGGTTTCCGGCCACATCAAATGTCCATAGCAGCCGGGCCAGTCTGGGCATCCCAAACCCGCATCAACTAGACGGGTAAACGCACCCAAGCCAACCACAACAAAAGCCAAGGCGACCGATGCCAGCACCAACCTATATTGCCAAAGTAAACCATGATTATTCGTTTGCATGGGGTCACCTACTCTTCATTTGTGAATTTCAGTACACGCTTTAAATCTTTCAGCAGTTGATTACCTTCATGCTCGGTGCTGTAAGCCATCATTGCAAAGCCATCTTCATCAACGAGTAGATAATGCTTCATAGGGTCGGCAGCACTCGACAGGGAGGACTCACTTATCCATCGACTGAAATCGCTGGCTTCAACATTCATTACCCTCATTCGAGGATGTTCACGCAATAAGTTTTCCAATGCTGTTTGGTCAGCCCCGAGAGACAATAACACTCGCTCAACTCGTCGAGCTTTCTCTCCGAGCCTTATATGCACCTGCCTAGTAATATAAAGGTTAGATTCACAAGCTTTGTCGCAATTCTGACTATAAGGAATCACTAGCCGCCACTTTTTACCAGTCGCTAGCAAGCTATGGCCATCACTATCGGCTTTCGCTAAAACACTTATCTGTTTTGCAGGGCTCAGCATTAAACCCTCATTGATCGTACCGCTTGGCATACCCACACCGGTCTTATAAATAAGCAGTGCTGATATCATTGGCAGTGCTATCACGGCAAATAATAGGACAGCCTGCCAATTGCCTACTCGACTGGCCTCAGTGTTTTGAGAATCACTACTTTGTACTTGTGCAACCATAAGATACTACTCAGCTCTTTGTCTTTATTGTTATATATCTGAGTCACTGGCTTTGCTGAAGCCAATCACTCTTAAAATATTCGTGCTGTAGATCAAATACATCAGCAACAGCGCCAGTGCCATTGCAAACCACTGAACTGCATAAGCAGTGTGTTTTTGCGGTAAGACATTCACCGCAGGCCAATCACTAGGTAGTGCTGCTGGGCTATCACTCTGTAAGCGAATAATATGATCCAGCTCTGCCCCAGCAAGATCTTTCACCATTTCTTCGATGCTTACTCGACTGATTACTTTTGGCCAGGTCGAGCTACTTTGATAATCGATCAAGACGTTTTTACTATTTTTATGTACTCGACCAGTAATCGTCACTTCTTGTACTGGTGTTTCAAACTTGGGCAGTTCTCGCCTAGCTAAATCGCCTTGCACCCAACCACGATTTACGAGAGCTACTTTGCCTTTTGTATAGAAAGGCATGATCACTTCAAAGCCTACTTTACCGCGATAAATTTTATTGTCTAATAACCAATACTGCTTTGAATTAAACTGACCATTCACCTTAATAAGGCGACCGCTTTGTAAGCCCTCATTTTCCCAGTTAGCCGCTGGCAGTTGTTTTATTTCTTGCAACTCTCTTAATATTTCTGTTTTCTCTTCCGCCCTATTTAACTGCCAAAAACCAAGGCTTATTAAAATTGGAAATAAGAGCAAAAAGATAAAGCTTAGCGGTATATTTAATTTAAATGTTAAACTTGTCACTAGTGTTTACCAACGGAGAGCAGACCAATGGCGATTAAAATTATTATAGTGGTGCTGTTTATTGGCGTACTACTTTCTCTTTCAAGTGGGCTTTACTTTCTACTCAAAGACTTTGGCAATACTGAATCTCATCGCCTTAGAATGGCCTTGGGCATTCGGGTTGTTTTAGCTGCTGCCTTACTTGGATCTGTTTATTACGGAATTTCAAGTGGCCAACTTAGCAGTCAAGCCCCTTGGGATAAACGCCTGCACCAGCAAAGCAATGCTGATGCAGCGCGCAATAACTAGCGATTAACCAAAGACATAAACATATAGGAATAGACCAACCCATACCACGTCTACAAAATGCCAATACCAACTTGCGGATTCGAAACCAAAGTGGTCATCCGATTTAAAATGACCTTTCAGCACAGACCTTAGCAACATAACCAGCAACATAAATGTTCCCAATGTTACATGTGCACCGTGAAAACCGGTTAGCAAAAAGAAGGTCGCCCCATAAATGCCCGATTCAAGCGTTAAGCCCATCTCATTGTACGCATGTACATATTCTTCAATTTGAAGAATGATAAATGCAATGCCCAACAGAACCGTAAGACCTAACCACAGATTAAATTGGCTGCGATTGTCTTTTTTCAAGGCACCATGAGCAATATGACAAGTAACACTCGAGGTTAGCAGTATTGCGGTATTCCAAAATGGCAACCAGCCTAACCAATTTGCCAAGCCTGGGTTACTCATGTTTTGCTCTGGGCCCCGCATGGTAGCTGAATCACCATTAGCCGCCATATCCGGCGTGGTCATCACTGGCCACTCATGCTCATAGCCTGGCCAAATTAAATCATTCCCTAAGCCTTGCTCGCCTTCGCCTGCTAACCAAGGGCCGGCTAGGCTGCGTACATAGAACAGCGCACCAAAGAAGGCAGCGAAGAACATCACCTCGGAAAAGATAAACCATGCCATACCAATGACATAAGACTTTTTAAGTTGCGGGCTATTTAAGCCCTGAATGTTTTCGCTAATTACGATGGAGAACCAATTCCATAGTACAAAAGCAAACATGAGGGAGCCGGCAAAGAAATACATCGGTCCATTGGCATCACCATTTAGCCAATTTGCCGCGCCCCAGACTGTTAAAAATAAACCTATCGATGCAAAGATCGGCAGCTTACTCTGTTCTGGAACATAATACTCTTCATGTTCTACAGCATTATCTTGATTACTCGACATAGCTTCCCCGCCTTTTCAGTTATTTATTGGGGTGGCCTTATTTTGGCCATTAGTTTTGGGCTAGCGTTTGTTCAGTCACTGCCCCAGTAATATCAAAAATGGTATATGACAATGTAATGGTATTAACCGACTTTGCGACACCGATATCTACGATAAAGCGCAAGGCCATCTCCGTGCTTCCGCCAGCCTCTAAAGGTTGATTGTTAAAGCAGAAGCACTCGGTCTTATGGAAATACTCTGCTGCTTTAAATGGAATCACACTGGGTACTGCCTGCGCCACCATATCTTGCTGAGTTGGGTTGCTGGCGAAGTACTTAACCTCAACCTCTTCACCTGGGTGAACATAAATTTCACTTTGCATTGGCTTGAACTGCCAGGGCATAGATTCATTATTAGTCGCTAGAAATTGTACTTTTACCTTGCGACTAGTATCCACTTCAGCGGATATCGCTTGATATTGATCGCCAGTTTTTCCATTCAAACCGGTAATCTCACAAAACACGTCATATATTGGCGGCATAATGAAAACAGCAAATATAAACATGGCTACGACTGTGATAAGTAGTCGCCACGTTACCCGCATGTTTTCTTTTGCCGCCATAATTTTCTCCTTAGCTCACCTGCGGTGGCTTGCTAAAGGTGTGATAAGGAGCCGGAGACGGAACCGTCCACTCCAAGCCCTCAGGATTTTCCCAAACTTCATCTGTTGCTTTCTTACCGCCGCGAATGGTTGCTATCACATTAAATAGGAACAAGATTTGGGCGGCGCCGAACAAGAAGGCACCAACCGAAGAAATCATATTCCAATCAGCAAACATCATATTGTAATCAGGGATACGTCTGGGCATACCGGACAAGCCTGCAAAATGCATTGGGAAGAAAGTTAGATTCAAACCAATAAATGCTGTCCAGAAATGTGTTTTACCCATGGTCTCGTTGTACATATTCCCGCACCATTTAGGCAGCCAGTAATAAACCCCTGCCGTGATCGAGAAAATTGCACCAGGTACGAGAACATAGTGGAAGTGTGCTACCACAAAATACGTATCGTGATATTGGAAGTCTGCTGGAGCGATCGCCAGCATCAGGCCAGAGAAACCACCGATGGTAAATAGAATCACAAAGGCCACCGAAAACAGCATCGGCGTTTCGAAGGTCATTGATCCTTTAAACATGGTAGTTACCCAGTTAAACACCTTCACCCCTGTCGGTACTGCGATCAACATGGTCATATACATAAAGGCCAGCTCACCCGCTAAGGGCATGCCCACAGTGAACATATGGTGTGCCCATACCACAAAGCTTAAAAACGCAATTGAGGCCGTGGCGTAAACCATGGAGGAGTAACCGAATAGCGGCTTGCGAGCGAAGGTTGGAATAATTGCACTCACAATACCAAAGGCCGGCAGAATCATGATATACACTTCTGGATGACCAAAGAACCAGAATACATGCTGGAACAACACGGGATCACCACCACCGGCAGCATCAAAGAAACTGGTGCCAAAATGAATATCAAATAACATCATGGTAACTACGCCAGCTAACACCGGCATAACGGCAATCAAAAGATAGGCCGTGATAAACCAAGTCCACACAAACAGCGGCATTTTCATATAAGTCATGCCAGGCGCACGCATGTTCATAATGGTCGCAATAATATTAATTGCACCCATGATGGAAGATGCACCCATGATATGCACAGCAAAGATAAAGAAGGTTACGCTCGGCGGCGCATAAGTTGTCGATAGCGGTGCATAGAATGTCCAGCCAAAGTTCGGTGCCCCACCCTCCATAAACAATGTCGATGTCATCATTGCGAAGGCGAAAGGCAGTATCCAGAAACTCCAGTTATTCATTCGGGGCAAGGCCATATCGGGTGCGCCGATCATCATTGGAATCATCCAGTTTGCCAAACCCACAAAGGCTGGCATTACTGCTCCGAAGACCATCACCAAACCATGCATGGTGGTCATTTGGTTAAACAGTTCAGGCTCTACAATTTGTAGACCAGGTTCAAACAGCTCGGCGCGAATGACTAAAGCAAAAACGCCACCGAGAAGAAACATCGCGAAGCTGAACCATAGGTACATGCTGCCGATATCTTTGTGGTTGGTAGTGTACAACCAACGAGTAAAACCTTTTGCAGGACCGTGTGCCATGACGTGCCTCCTTATTGTTGTTTTGCTTTAAGCACATCTATGGGCTGAATGGTATCGCCCATATTGTTGCCAAAGGCATTGCGTTGGAAAGTAACTACAGCTGCAAGGTCAACTTCAGAAAGCTGATCCCCAAAAGCTGCCATGGCGGGATTTGTGCGGCTACCATTGATCACCATATCCATATGCCCAGCGAGTGGGCCGGTGGCAACAGGGCTACCTTTGATTGCTGGGAATGTCGGTGGAATACCTTCACCATTAGCCTGATGGCAGGCGGCACACACAGTGTTATAAACCTGCTCACCTTTGCTGTACAACTCGTCAAAGCTAAACGTTTGATTGGCCATCGCTTTGAGCTTAGCGGCCATTTCTCGGCGCTCAGAAATCCACTGATCGTATTCCTCTTGAGGAACAGCTTTCACCACAATCGGCATAAAGCCATGATCTTTACCGCAGAGTTCCGCGCACTGACCGCGATAAATTCCTGGCTCGTCAACACGAGTCCAAGCAGCATTCATAAAGCCTGGAATGGCATCCTTCTTCACTGCCAAATCCGGTACCCACCAAGAGTGAATAACGTCGTTAGCGGTAATTAGAAAGCGTACTTTTTTATTGATAGGTATTACTAAAGGCTCATCAACCTCCAGTAAGTAATTTGGGTTTTTCTCTTTCAGGTTTTGAATTTCTTCAATTGGTGTACTTAACAAGGAGAAGAAACTGACATCCTGCCCTAGATATTCGTATTTCCATTTCCACTGATACCCGGTGATCACAACATCCATGTCTGCTTCTTCAGTGTCATAGATTTGTTTTAGGGTAGTGGTGGCGGGTATCGCCATGATAATGAGAATAACAAAAGGGATAACCGTCCAAATAATTTCCAGTGTTGTGCTTTCATGGAAATTTTCAGCCTTAGCACCTTTGGACTTTCGATGGGCAAGCATGGTGTAAAACATCACGCCAAATACCACTACGCCGATGCCAACGCACCACCATAGGATATTCATATGCAGGCCAAAGATATCACGACTGACGGTGGTAACACCTTCAGTCATATTGAGCCCCCATCGCTCGACTTCTTTTTCAGCCATTGACTGCATTGGAACAGCTGCCATCAGACAGACAGCCAGCAGCCGGCTTAACAAGCTGCGCGCTCGATATAACATTGCTTTTTATCTCCGTGTAGTCTTATACGTTTTTATTACTACTTCTGGAGATGCCCATGCGACTAGAACTAGCGACTTATCACTCGCTAACGGCACCCCCATTGGTCCGGAGCAGTTGTTGTGGCAACTACGACCAACTGGAGAACAAAGGTATTCATTCAGTGTCGGCTAAACACTGTTAACAACTTTAGTTGCTTTTTGGTTTATTATTTTATGTTGCTGCGTGGCTGTTAACTCGCTTCTAACTAAAAAATGAAGCGGACTACTTAACTCCCGGCAAACCCCAAACCGTTGCTTTCCAGAAGGCAGAACCAATGCTATGCGACAAATCGTCGCAACTACAGCATGGCCTAGAAGGCCACAGCCTAAACGCAATGTCAATGTTTGATATTTAATTAATTCCTTTAGAAAGGGCCTTTGATCTCGTTTTGCTATAGCGATCAAATTACATTCAACTTGTCTAATTATTGTATTTTTAACGATTATAATGGCTAAATTTTGCACGTTTAAAGTGGTTCGGAGAATTTATTGATAAATACACTTGCTCACCGTAAGGTTTTTAACCTTGCGATCCCCATGCTGCTTTCCAGCATCAGTGTTCCGCTATTTGGCTTAGTGGATACCGCTATTTTGGGTCATTTAGACACGCCTGATTACCTCGCCGCGGTGGCTATTGGAGCATCGGTTGTTAGCTTTTTATTGTGGGCATTTGGCTTTTTGCGAATGGGCACTACCAGTTTGGCCGCCCGCGCTTTTGGGGCTAATGAGCTGGATAAACTCAAGCTTTTATTAGGGCAGTCGCTGGTTTTGGCTCTAGGTATTGGCCTACTTATAGTTTTGCTATCACCTTTGCTGGTCCCTCTCGCTGTTAATTTGATGCAAAGTGATCAAGCTCTTGGGGATTTAAGCAAAGAATATATCCACATACGTTTATTGGCCGCCCCTGCCGTATTGCTTTCCTACGGAATTATTGGCTGGTTTATTGGCTTACAGAATACCCGCGTGCCTTTATACATGGCGATCTCGGCGAATGCCGTCAATATCGTAGGGGATGTTATTTTAGTGCTATGGCTAGATATGGGCAGCCGCGGTGCCGCCATTGCCAGTTTATTTGGGGATCTAACGAACCTTAGTATTGGCCTGTATTTTTGCATTAGGCAGCTGCAACAACACTTCCCAGCCGGTGGCTTCAGCTTAGCTGCGCTGGCCCAAGCGAGCCCATACAAAGAGCTATTGCAAGTTAATAAGCATTTGTTTGTTAGAACCTTAATCCTTCTGGGCAGCCTTAGCTTTTTTACCGCTCAAGGAGCCGCACAAGGTCCACTTATTTTGGCCGCCAATGCAATACTGCTGCAGCTGGTTCACCTAGCCTCCTATGCCTTAGATGGATTTGCTCATGCTACAGAGGCTTTAGTCGGCAAGGCTGTTGGGCAAAAGAGCCCTGAGCTGTTTAAGCAGGCTTGCTTAAGTACCGGTTTTTGGTCGGTTCTAGTAGCGCTGTTTATATCGGCGCTCTTCTATCTTGCACAGTCGCCGCTTATCGCGCTATTTAGTGATGACACAATGCTTAAGCAACAAGTAGCGATTTATTACCCTTGGGTATTGCTCTTACCCATAGTGTCAGCGACATGTTATTTCTTAGATGGGGTGTTTATTGGAACAGCACACACCTTTGATATGGAAATAACTATGATTCTGTCCTCTTTTGCGGTCTTCCTGCCCCTCTGGTGGCTCAGCCAAGGCTACGCAAATCATGGCCTTTGGTTATCATTTTGCGCTTTTAATGGCGCCAGAGGCTTTTTTTTGGCATTGATGTTTTGCTATCGACAGCGTAATAATTGGGGCATGAGCAAATAATGGGAAATAAGTAGGAAAGTAATTGTCTATAATTACCAAAGCACGATATACGAAATGAGCAGTCCATGACTTTACTCTGAATATCACCACCACCATTTGATTTGTTTGAAATTGTGTCTATGTTTATCTGACTGATGTCGTCAGTACTAAGAATTACGAAAAGAACTGATAATGAATGACGAACTGGTTTCACTATCCGAATTAAGGTTAGCTATAGACGCTGCCTTTAGCGAGAGCAGCAACGATGTTAGCCTTCATCGCTTCCTCGCTAGTCGCGCGAAAACCATGCATCGCGGTATTGGCTTTGGTGATGGCGACCAGGTTGAGCTGCTGCAAGAGTTTGTTCATCGCTATATCAAGCAGGTACCCGATGTTTTAGCACACTTCCACAAGATATCATTGGCAGCGGGTGTCGAAGACGAACTAGAAGCTTTTTTACATATCGCCATAGATTACTTCCTGCAGCCCTTAGAAATAACAGCAAGCCACCGCGGCTTACTGAAAATCATGGACGCAGCCTATTTATCCCATAGACTCATTGAAGAGGTGAATGATCGCTTTATAGGAAATGCCGGTGTTTCCATTTCACCCATCGATAACACCGAAGATAATGTAGTGATGCACTTTCTAATTGGTGAAAGCCTGGCTAACGAATTGGATCTTGCCGTTCATTATTCTGTAGAGATGCTGATTAGCCAAAATGCCTTGTTCAGCAAACAATCCCTAATGCTCTACGTCGAAGCCCAAAAACAAAACCAAAGAAAACAGCAATCTATCTATAAAGAAGAGAATGCTGTTCGCCTAGCTCTGAATCACTAAATCGCGGTTAGTGCTTTTTCCCTAAAGGCTGTAATTCAATTACCTGAACTTCTTGAGCTTTTTCTTCCTCAGTAACGTTTACCCGAGTTTCGAGCTCTCTAGCTTTAGGCTGAAAATGCATTTTATCCTTGAAGCCGCAAGCCACACACTCTCGCCAATCGCTATCATCTTCCTTGTACATAACAACCTTATCCATTTGCGAACACTTTGGGCAAACGGCTCCAGCTATAAATCGCTTTTTCATATTAACTCCTAAGCCATGCCATTGTGACGCAACAAGGCTTCACTGCTTGGCCCTCTACCACGAAAGCGTTTGTACAAATCAGCAATGTCTTCACTACCACCACGACTTAAAATCGTTTCTAGAAACCATTGTCCAGCCTGCTCACTAAAAATGCCCTGCTCTTCAAAGTATGAGAAGGCATCAGCTGAAAGTACTTCAGCCCATTTATAGCTGTAATAACCGGCCGCATAGCCACCGGCAAAAATATGCGAAAAGCCATTTTGAAATTTATTGAACGAAGGCGGAATAATAAGTGCGACTTCTTTACGAACCGCATCCAGCACTTGCTGCGGATCCTGCGGCGATTGTGCTTGATAGTCCTTGTGCAAAAGAAAATCAAACAAGGCGAACTCTATTTGCCTCAGCATTTGCAAACCAGCTTGAAAGTTCTTTGCAGACAGTAATTTATCTAAAAGATCTTTCGGCAAGCTTTCGCCTGATTCATGGTGCGAAGATATCATCGCGATTGACTCAGCCTGCCAGCACCAGTTTTCTAAAAATTGGCTGGGCAACTCAACCGCATCCCAAGGCACACCATTAATTCCGCTCACCGCGGCCACATCAATGCTAGTTAACATATGATGTAAGCCGTGGCCGAATTCATGAAATAACGTTGTTACTTCATCGTGACTTAATAAGGCTGGCTTATCGGCTAGAGGCGCTGTGAAATTACACACTAAATAGGCAACTGGAAGTTGTATGCCGTTACTGCCTTTACGGCGCACACGACATTCATCCATCCATGCCCCGCCACGCTTTTTTTCACGTGCATATAAATCTAAATAGAAATACGCCAGTACTTCTCCGTCTTTTTCAATTCGGTAGAACTTTACGTCTTGATGCCATAATTCATCGTTCGACTCTTCTTTCACCTCAATGGCGAATAGCTTACTGACAATATCGAACATGCCTTGAATCACATGGGGTGCTGGGAAGTAAGGTCTCAGGAGTTCATCTGAAATATCGTATTTTTCTTGTTTGAGCTTTTCACTGTAGAAGTTTAGATCCCATGCTTGCAATTCCTGCTCTAAGCCCTGCTCTGCGGCAAAGCCCTTCAATTCCTGCAAATCTGATTCTGCTACAGCACGGCTCTTGATCGCCAGTTCACGTAGGAAGTCGACGACCTCTTGAGTTTCTTTGGCCATTTTTTTAGCAATGGAAAGCTCTGCATAATTTGCAAAACCCAAAAGCTCTGCGAGCTCATGGCGCAAAGCCAAAGTCTCTGCAATTAAGGGGCTGTTATCCCAAGGGCCAGCCTGCTCATCAAGTCGAACCGTGCTTTCGCTAGCACGACTAACATAAGCACGATACATGGTTTCACGCAGCTGCCGATTTTCGGCGTACTGCATTACAGCAAGATATGAAGGGATATCGAGAGTAACCACATAGCCATTAAGCTCTTTTGCTGCCGCGGTTTGCTTAGCGATATCCAGCTGCATCTTTGGTAAGCCAAGCAACTCAGCTTCATCTTCTGTGTGGTAATACCAAGCTTGATTGGCATCCATTACATTATTAGAAAACTGGGTACTAAGTTCAGATAGGCGAGACTTAATTTCTCCAAAACGAGCCTTTGCCGCATCCGGCAAGCTCACCCCTGCTAACTTAAAATCTCTTAAGGCATGCTCGATCGTAGCTTGTTGAGCGGCGGTCATATCTTTATAGGTAGGGCTATCAGCGAGCTGTTGATAGGCCTGATAGAGCTCAGCATTCTGTCCCAGGGCTGTGCTGTATTCGGTCAACTGCCCAATACATGCCTGATAAGCTTCGCGCAACTCATCATTGTTAACTACTGAGTGCATGTGGCTCACTGGAGACCAAGCTTTGGCCAAACGATCTCCTCGAGATTCTAGAGGCTCAACCAGGGACTGCCAGCTGATGTCCGACCCCAAACTCGCCAGCTGAGCTTCCAGCTCGGAATTAGACTGTTCAATCAATGAGCGAATGGCGGGCTCGATGTGTTGATTTTCAATCTTGGAAAACGGCGGTAAACGGTGATCAGCTAATAGTGGATTGGCGCTCATAGAGGACTCATCTCTTAAATCATGACAATCCCTCTATTTTAGCTCAATTCATAAGAGGCTTGTTAACCCTTAGGCATTTGCTGATCATTCTAAGTGCTAGCTAGGTATACCGATGGGTTAATCCCCGTCCAGCGACGAAAAGAACGTTTAAAATTGTGTTTGTCATGATAATTTAGCTTCTGGGCAATCTCTTCGGTACTCAGCTGTCCGGTATGCAAGTAGTAGATCGCCATATGACGTCGAACACTATCCAAAATTGCTTGGTAGCTGCACCCCTCCGCCTTCAAGTGACGCTTAAAAGAAGCAGGGCTTAGCTCTAAGCGCTCCGCTAGCTCCTCTAGTCCAGGTGCTTGGGATAGCTCGTCTTGCAAGCTCTGATAAACCCACAGCGATAAACTTCTACTCGACTTCTCAGCTAGGTTCTGTTTGCAAAGCTTGCATGCCAAATCAAAGCGAGCCCTTGACCCTCTGGGTAACTGTTCAGACAAGCTTGCTCTCGGGATAATAATGGCATTGATATGGCTGGCAAACTTTGGTCTCAGGCCATAGTGAACTAAAAACTGCTCTTGATACTTAGGCTCTTTAAAGGCATGCAAGCAGGACCAAGAAGAGGTATCGACACCCAACCAGCGAGAGAAGGAAAAAAAGGCACTGCTTATCGATTCCATCAAGAAATCATTAGCATAATCATCAATATCAACAGGCAGTAATTGCAAATAGAGGTTTTGATCATCATAAACGCTTTTAAACTCTATCAGGGGCTGGGATAAAAACCCAAACTCCTGCAAGAGTTCTATTAAATCAAGAAGCGTTGGTGAGGCAAGAATTGCGCTGGCAAATTGCGGGTGATTTCCCGGCAATAGATACTGACCTAGTAGAAAGCTACTGTCATCTGCTCCAAAACTGCGCTTGGCATTTTTATAAATGGTCAGCAGTTGTTGTGCTGATAGCATTGTACTAGCATCTTCGATATCCCCAGAGAATAAGCTACTACCCTTTAATAATTTATCCGGGTGTACCCCTCGACTCTGAGCGAGCTCTAACAAGCCTAACAAATTTTCTTGTGCAAGAAAGCGTTTATCAGCCAATGCATAATATAACTTGTGCATCAGGCAACCTTTAGCAAGCGCCTTTCTTTAGCCTTTGCTAAACGATAGTTTGCACGCTCCAAAAGCTTATCGACAACGTCAGATTCTTCTATTGAAGCATCTAGACCATCGGTTGCCACCGCGGTGCTAACAGTATGAAACTGTGCACTATCACTATTGCGAGCTCTAAATGCAAAGTGGCGGCATACATCCTCTAACTGCTGAGCAACAAGCACAGCCATTTCTTGGCAGGTTGCCGGCATTACAATAGCAAAGCGATCACCGGCATAGCGACACAGAAGGTCTCTTCGGCGTAAATTTAACAAGATCAGCTCTGTCAATTCACTTAATAACCTATCCCCTTCGGCGATTCCAAGCCTGCGATTAAAGTTCCTAAACTCATCGATATCCAACATCAAAATTGATGTTGGCAAACCTTCTGCACGAGCTTTTTGAAGCTCAATCGACAATTGCGTGCGTAGGTAATGAGCATCAGCCAGACCGGTAATCTTATCCAAGCGTCGATGATCTCGGCGACCTCTCTCGCGCTTGAGCAACTGCTCATTAAGTGCTTGTTGTTCACGGTACCAATGCAATAAACCGATGCTCATTAGCAACATGCC
Source organism: Cellvibrionaceae bacterium (assembly GCA_025800365.1). Classification (GTDB taxonomy): domain Bacteria; phylum Pseudomonadota; class Gammaproteobacteria; order Pseudomonadales; family Cellvibrionaceae; genus Pseudoteredinibacter. The sequence continues at coordinate 67,517 of JAOXRT010000147.1, forward strand.
AATCGGCATAGGAATTGACTCTACGGCATGACTCCAAATAGTTGCATCAGGAAGGCGAATAAATTCGTCCAGTAAATCTTGTCCACTGGCAATTAAGAAGCAGCTAAAGCCCCAGAACAATAAGCTCGTGACAGGACCATTAGGCCGGCTTGCCAACAGTACAATCAACCACACCATGCAAAGCCATACCGCCCCACCTTCACCAGCAATATCAAGCCAATCTACTTCTTGCCATTGTTTACTTTCACCTAGCGCAAGAGTAATTAATATCTGTGCGCTCAATAGCAGTAGAATTAACAAAAGCTTGTTTGTGTGTTTTTTTAGCTGTTGCAGCATGTCATTACCTTTTTCACTGATGACAATAAAACAGTTTCAGGTGACAACTTTATGACAACAAGCAACAGTCCTATCGTAGGCTCTGCTCATTAGCTCATAGAAATTGAGACTTTTTGGATTTTCTTTTACGAAAAAGGCTATTTATACTGCTCTGGCGTTAGGAAAGATCGTGTTTTGAGTTGTTGCCGTAGTCCTAAAAGCTCAAGCTGCTTACAAAACAAGCGTTTCGATGCCCATAATATTGAGAGTACAGCCTTTCGACGACTTGACGTCACTAATCTGTCACATAGACTTTCTAACGTTCGCCCCAATTCCTTCGGGACTTTATTTAAGGGGAGCCACCATGGCCACAGTAGTACGCAAAGTCTTTAAACACAGTCAGCTTGCTCTGGCGATTACAGCAACAATCGGCGCAAGCAATCTAAGTTTTGCTCAAGACAGCGAAAAGTTAGAAGAAATTATCGTTTTCGGTAATGCCGCAAGTTTGAATCGCGCGCTCGAAAAGCAGCGCATGGCCGATAACATTAAAAGTATTGTCAGTGCCGACTCTATTGGGAAATTACCCGATACTAATGTTTCTGAAGCTTTGCAGCGCGTGCCGGGTGTTTCCATTGAGCGTGACCAAGGTGAAGGCCGCTTCGTCAGTGTGCGGGGTCTTTCTGCTGATTTAAACTCTGTCAGCATTAATGGCATGAGCACGCCTTCACCGGAGTCAGATCGTCGTGCAGTGGCCTTGGATGTTATTCCCGCTGACCTTGTCGAAACCTTAGAAGTCACAAAGTCGATAACTCCAGATATGGACGCTGATGCCATCGGTGGCTCGGTTGAAGTCAAAAGCGTTTCCGGTTTCGATCGCGATGGCCTGTTCTACTCTTTAAGCAGCGAAGGCAGCTACGATGATCTTAGCGGTGAAAGCAGCCCTAAACTTGCGGCCAGCGTTAGCAATATTTTTAGCGTTGGTAAGGGTAGCGACAATCTTGCCATTGCGGGCGCTGTCAGTTGGTTTGACCGTGAGTTTGGTTCTAATAACAGTGAAACTGGTGGTAAGTGGGAAATCGAAGAAGGCGAAGCCAGACTAGAAGAGTTTGAGCAACGCAATTACGCCATTGAACGCGAGCGCTTAGGCGCCGCTTTTAATATCGATTACAAAGTTAGTGAAAACCATAAAATATTTCTGCGAAATTTATTTAGTGAATATACCGATACAGAGCAGCGCCTAGCGAATATTATTGAGTTCGAAGATCCTCTCGCGCCAGGAGATCTGGGCAGCCTAAAAGAAGATGACTACATAGATGGCGAAGGCAATGAATTCGAAGACCGCCCTATCGCTGTGCGTGAGTTGAAACAACGCCTAGAAACACAAAAGATATTTTCGACGGTATTCGGCGGAGAATACAAGGCCAATGACTGGACCATAGAATACAATCTGGGCTACAGCAAATCAGAAGAGGTAGAACCAGAACATATCTCCGAAGCTAAATTCGTGGCTAATATTGAAGGAAACCTTGGCTTTGAAGACTCTCAGCAGCCAAAGCTAATTGCGCCCGATTCATTCTACAACCCAAACTTATATTTTTTAGAATCTGTTGAGCTCGCCAAAGCCCAAGCTGAAGACGAAGCTAGCAGCTTTAAGCTTGACATATCTAAAGATATCAAGCTCGGCGCCTACCCAACAAAAATTAAATTCGGTGCCAAATTTAGCCAAAGAGAAAAACGAGTCGACGAAACCGTCAGTGAAATCGAGGAAATGCTCAATCCTTTAAGTGATTTTGCTAATAGTGATATCAATTACAAACTGCAGCGCTTTGGCCCAGGTATTAACTCTTCGGCAGTACTGGCCGCTGCACAAAATCAGGATCGCGAACTCAATATTGAAGAGTCTAGCGCAGGTGATTGGGTAGTTGAAGAAGATCTGCAAGCTGTCTATGCCATGGCCACCATGGATATTGAGGATCTACGTCTAGTCTTTGGTGCACGTTATCAAGAGGTTGACTTCAAAGCGGATGGCTTTGCCTATGATGACGACGCTGAGGACGACCAGCAAATCACAGCACGTCAAGCTAGCCGCAGCGACTCTCATTTTCTACCTGCACTGCATTTACGCTATATCGTTAATGACGATACTCAACTTCGTGCCGCATGGACCAACTCAGTGGTTCGCCCTACTTTCGAACAAGCTCGTCCAGGTTATATTTTGGAAGACGATGGTGAAAAAGGTGAGTTCGGAAACCCCCAACTTAAACCCTGGGAGAGCAGCAACCTAGATGTAGGTATTGAGCACTATATGGGTTTTGCTGGTGTTGTTTCAGCATTCGCATTTTATAAAGATATCGATACTTTTATTTATGACACCATTACAGATCAACTGAGTGGATTTGAAAACATCGAAGAAGCCGAAATCGCGCTGAATGGTAAAGACGCAAAGCTCTATGGTGTTGAATTCGCCTGGTCTAAACAACTCAGTGAGTTGCCAGAACCTTTTAATGGCCTACTACTTTCTGCCAACTTAACATTGGCAGAATCTAATGCCGAGATTGACACCATCGAAGGCTCTCGCACTATACGGCTACCACAGCAGTCAGATACTACAGGAAACTTTACCGTCGGTTACGATAGTGACAAATTAAGTTTACGCCTAGCTGCAAACTACAAGTCTGATTACCTTGATGAAATTAATGCCGAAAGCCCCGTTAACGATATCATTGTCGATGACCACTTTCAGCTTGATTTTAGTGCACGCTATTTCATCAAAGACAATATCCAAGTGTTTTTTGAAGCCATTAATATCAATGATGAGCCGTTTTACGCTTACGTAAGCCAGCCTCGTTGGAATGCACAATACGAAGATTACGGTCCGACCTTCAAACTAGGCGCCACAATTACTAATTTTTAATTGTCCAGTTTTTAGTAGTGTTGCCCAGCCCCCCTATAGCTGGGTGGCACTGCTAACTTTAAGTAGAATATTATGCATAAATTGATGATGTACAAAAACAGCTTTAACAAAACCCTCGCCTCCACCATAGCTTTGTTTGGATTGATCGCTTGTGCCGAGCAATCTGAGCCACAAAAATCCAATATTAATCAGAAAAACACTGAGGTAGTTGCCAGCTATACCGTAGAATCCGCCCAACAAATTATTCCTCTTGATAATTACACGATTGCTATTAGCGAATCTTTTGGTTTGCGTTTATTAGATAAGTCAGGAAGCACACTTCATGAAATACAAGGGAAGTTTGAATTGGCTGACTTTCGCAAGCCAGGCGGATTTCTTCGCTTGCTAATAGTCGACAAAAATAAGAATACTCCAATTCTATTTACCCAAGTCGACGAAGAAATTCGTGAGCTCAACCGCTTTGCTAGCCCTGGCTTTAATATTGATGGTTTGTGCCTAAATGAGTTTGAGCAGCAGCTTTTTGCGTTTTATTTGGATGGTGAAGGCCGGGCGCAGCAGTGGTTAATAAACGATCGAGGCCCATCTCAACAGGTCCGCCAGTTTACGACCGCACCAGGAAGCTATTGTGCGGTCGATGATAGCGAACAAGCTCTTTATGTAAGTGAAGAATCTACCGGTGTGTGGGCCTATGAAGCTGAACCCGAAGCTGAAAGTGGCCGAGAGCTCATCGCTTTAAGCAGTGCTTGGGGCGGCATTCTTGGAAAAGATATTAGCGCTATCAGTGCAATCGATGGTGGCTTTGCAGCTCTTTCTACAGCTGAGGCCAGCGTTACTTTAGTTATTGATGGTGAATTTAAAACTCGCTACCAACTTGCTGCTGCCGCCGAGGCTGAACAGCTAGCACTCTCTCAAGACGGAGAACAGCTTAAGCTCGCAATCGTGGATGAGCAGGGCCAAGTCTATTTATGGCAAGACAATATCGAGCTGAAAAGCCACAGTGCTGCGAGCATGCCACAGCTTAAAGCAGACGGCGAAACTCAAGCGATGCCTCGTTATGGAGATGTCGCTGATGACCCAGCCATTTGGGTAAACCAAAATTCACCCACTGACTCGCTAATCTTGGGTACCAATAAAACTGCCGGCTTACATAGCTATAGCTTAGACGGAAAGGAACAACAGTTCTTACGAACGGGCCGCTTGAATAATGTCGATATCGTCTATCAGATAGCTTTGAATGACGGTAAATCTGATATCGCTGCTGCAAGCCTGCGTGACAACAGTAGCATCGCTATGTTTCAGATCTCCTCAGATGGAGTTGTGCGTGAGGCCGGCCAGATTGCTACATCCATGCATGAAATTTATGGACTTTGCATGTTCCAAACAGATGGTAAAGCTTACGTTTTAGCCAATGATAAAAGCGGCCTCTACCAACAGTATTTAATAGGCGGCTCAAGGGGCAATATGACTGGGAAACTGAGCCGTGAATTTAGCCTTCCAGGCCAGCCTGAAGGTTGCGCCGTCGATGAGAAGCAGCAGCGCCTCTTTATGGGTGAAGAAGACGTGGGCATTTGGGTAATTGATAGCAAGCCCGAAAGTCAAAGCCAAGCTGAGCTTATCCATAAAGTGGGTGGCCCACTGAAAGATGACGTTGAAGGAATGGCTATCTACCAAGGCAAAGATAGAGACTACTTAGTGGTTTCTAGCCAGGGTAATAATAGCTATGCCGTTTACGATACGCTTGCACCTTATAAGTATCGTGGATCATTTAAAATTTCCATGGATCCATTAGCTGGGGTAGATGGAGCATCAGAAACTGATGGCCTCCATGTCACGAGCGCCAACTTAGGGGGTAAGTTCAGAGAAGGCCTGCTCGTCGTACAGGATGGGCATAATGTACTACCGAGCGAACCACAAAACTTCAAACTACTCTCTTGGTCTGCAATTCGTGAAGCCCTAAAGCTGCAATAGCACAGCAGCTCCACTCTTAGTACCACCTCAGCCATTTTGTTAACTTGAGGTTAACAAAATGGCTACTTTCCTCGCTTGTTCCCTTCTCTGAAAACTTGTAGCGTAAGCTATTCGCCCTGGGAGCTATTATGAAAAAGACCATCCTTAATTGCCTTATCGCCGCTAGTAGTTGCAGCGTGATTCCATTCCAACAGAGCGCGGCAGCCGATCAGACACTGAGTTGGCCACCAAGCCAAGAAAAAAGCTCTAGCTATATTTTACGCTACGATAGTGTCCACCACCCTGTTATTGGCAAGCGAGGTATGGTTGTTAGCCAAAATATTACTGCCAGTGAAGTCGGGCGGGATATTTTAGCGAAAGGTGGCAATGCTGTTGATGCTGCTGTTGCAGTAGGCTTTGCGCTTGCCGTTACTCTCCCAAGAGCCGGCAACCTAGGCGGTGGTGGCTTTATGCTAATGCACTCCGCAAAAAGCGGAAACACCCAAGCTATCGACTATCGCGGAGAAGCCCCCTCCTCTGTCACATCTGACGACTTTATCAAAGATGGCAAAGTAAACCGCAGTAAAACCAAACTCGGTCATACTGCCTCTACGGTGCCTGGCACGGTTGCAGGCTTGTTCGCTGCCCACCAGGCTCAAGGTAAATTACCTTGGGCAGATCTACTTAAGCCTGCTGTTAAGCTGGCTCGCGAAGGTATAACAGTAAGCCATGATCTCGCTTGGGCCCTCAAGGCAAAATCCTCAGTGCTCACCAAAAACCCCGAAAGCTGCCGAATTTTTTTCAAAAACTGTAGCGGTTATATGGAAGCAGGTGAGAGATTTGTACAAGAAGACCTAGCAAAATCTTTAGAAAAAATTGCCAAGCATGGCGCCAATGCCTTCTACCAAGGAGACATAGCTGACAGTCTTGTTAAAGATATGCAAGCCAACGGAGGTTATTTTCAAGCGCAAGATCTAGAAAGTTATCAGGCTCGCTTAGTGGAACCATTGCAGACTTCTTATCGCGATCATCAAGTACTTACCATGCCTCCACCGGCAGGTGGCCTGCCTTTACTGCAAATTCTAAATATTCTTGAAAATTTTGATATCCGTAAAATGGGTGCCGGCTCTGCAGAAAACCTCCACATTTTATCGGAGGCCATGAAGCGCTCTTATGCTGATCGATTTAAGTACTTAGGCGATCCACGCTTCAGTGATATTCCAGTTGAGCAGCTACTGGACAAATCTCTAGCCAAGCAACATAGCCAAAGCATAAATCTGAATAAAGCTAGCGACGCACGCAAAGTAGAAGCTAGTGTGTTGCAAGGGCCTGCTCCCGGCCCAGATACCACCCACTACTCAATCGCTGACAGCGAAGGCAACGTGGTTTCTAATACTTACACCCTCAGCGCTTCCTTTGGCTCCGGTGTCACCATTAAAGGCACCGGTATTCTGATGAATAATCAGATTAATAATTTTGTTATTCGCCCCAGCCATGTTTACAAAAACCAGCAGCGTGAGCCGAATGCCATCGCTGGTGGTAAGCGCACCAAGAGCACTCAATCACCCACTTTGCTCTTTAAAGACGGTAAAGCCGTGCTTGCTACTGGTACACCTGGTGGACGACGTATTATCACGACTGTTGCCCAGCTGATTTCCAATGTGGTGGATCACCAAATGAACATTGCCGAGGCGACGGCCTACCCTCGTATTCACCAGGGCTGGGGGAAACGTGACTATAAGCTGGAATATGAACCAGGCTTTAGTCCAGATACCTTGGCCTTGTTGAAAGCCAAAGGGCATAACCTAAAAGCTGGCGCCACTATGGGTAGCACCCAATCGATTGCCATCACAGGAAATCAATTGCTTGGTGCCGCTGATAGCCGTCGTCCTGGGGCCAAGGCGCTCGGGCTGTAACAATTCATTTACATCCTGTTACAACTTAGCACATAGCTGCAGCAGTTGGTTTACTCCTAGGCGCTACTATGAGGGTGCTGAATAGTGCCTATGGCAACAGCGTGAGAGTGTCATCCAATAATGCTGAACAATAATAAAGCCCGCGATAAGTGGAGCTAACTATACCGGAGAGTCCATATGTTTAAACCGCATCCTTTAAGTATTGCGATTATCGCAAGCTTAAGTGCAGGGACTGCAATAGCCCAAGAAAATGCAGCCCTAGAAGAAGTTATTGTTACGGGAACCCATATTAAAGGCGTTGATATAGCCGGCGCCCTGCCTGTTAGCCAGCTTAGTAAAGAAGACCTGGATTTAGCTGGCGCTTTAAGTACCGAAGAGCTTATTGGTGAACTACCGCAAGCCGGACAGGTAGAGTTTAATAGCTCTAGCGAAGGCACCTCCTCTAACAATGTTCGCGGCGATGTAGCCTCTATCAACCTTCGCGGTTTAGGAGCAGACAGCACCCTGGTGCTCGTAAATGGTCGCCGCATGGTGCTCAACCCATCTTCTTCTACTCGTGACGGCGTACCGATTCAATTCGTTAACAGCGCCATGATCCCAGCATCTGGGCTGGATCGCGTTGAAGTGTTACGCGATGGTGCCGCCGCTATTTATGGAACCGATGCAGTAGCCGGCGTTGTTAACTATGTACTCGATACAGACTATGAAGGTTTTGAAATCAAAACTCGTTATGGCTCTGGACATTCCGATAGCTTAGGCGAGACTTCTATTCAGTTTCGCGGTGGCTTCGAATTCAATGAAGGCGCTTCCAATCTAACTTTCTTCGCCAGCGACTTTAATCGCTCTGGGGTGACCGCCCAAGAAATTGATTACACCCAAAATAGTGATTACCGCGATACCGACCGCACTCCGGCCTTGTTCGTTGGTGATAGCTCATTGAGAAACCTGTCTACTTTTACTCCATGGGGTCAGTTTAATCTAGGTACCATTAACAGTGACGGTAGCTTTTCACCGGTTGGGGTTTCTGGTGTTGCTCGCAGCAGTGATGGACGCTTTCACCTTCAGCCAGATACAGCCTCTGGTGGGGTGGAGTACAAAGACGGCTTAGCGATCGACGACGGCACGCTGAATAGCGATCTGCGTTACAACATTAATGATCTGCGTATGATCATTCCTAATCTAGAACGTCGCCAGTTCTTTACGACTTTTACCCATGAGTTTGATAGTGGGATAGAGCTATTTTCAGAAGCTTCGTACTACGAATCTGAGTACGATACCTTTTTCGGACCTAACGTTATTTCTGACGTTAACAAGATGTACATTCCAAAAACGGCCTATTACAACCCATTTGGAGCTGTTGGTAACCCGAACCGCCTGGCAGGTTTAAGTACAGATGATGTGCCTGAAGAAGGACTAGATGTAAAAATTGATCGCTTACGTTTGTACGATACAGGTCCACGTAAAATTGCCACTGAAAGTGATTCACATCGCTTCCTTGTAGGCTTCCGCGGTACTTGGGATGACTGGGATTGGGAATCAGCCGCTTATACTTCAGCGGCCAAAGCCGAAGATAGCCAGCTAAGTGTTAGTCGCAGTAAATTCTACGAAGCGGTTTCACGCTCAACACCTGATGCCTATAACCCATTTACCGGTGGTAACTTTGCCGACCCAGCCAATGGCGACCCAAGCAGTGGTGGCGACGCTTCTGAGTTTACCGTTAATGTTGAGCGCAAAAACAAAACCGAAATCAGCGGTATTGATTTTAAGGCTTCCACCCCTAACTTAGTGAGCTGGGCTGGCGGTGATATTGGCGCCGCTTTTGGTGTCGAACAACGCCGCGAAACCTACCGTGATGATCGTGACCCACTACTTGATGGCACTGTAACCTTTACTCACCCTCTTAGCGGTGAGTTCTTTAGCAGTGATGTTATGGGTGTTAGTGCTACCCCAGACACCTATGGTGCTCGTGAAGTCTATTCCGCTTATGCTGAATTCCTAGTGCCTATGGTTAATGAGGGCATGGACATACCTTTAGTTAAAAGCTTAGATGCACAAATCGCAGTACGCGCCGAAAGCTACTCGGATGTCGACGAAGATATTGTTAAACCAAAGTTTGCTCTAGCTTGGCGCCCTGCTGATTGGTTGCAAGTTCGCAGTGCTTTTTCTAAAGGCTTCCGCGCTCCTAATCTAGAAACGCTGAACCTAACCGTGCAGGAACGTTTCAATAATAACCAGAGCGACTTTTTGCGTTGCGCCGCCGGTCAAGCTGTAGGTACGCCAGAGACAGATGTTGATGCCTGTCAGCAATCGATTAATACTCGCCGCCTAGGTAACAAAGATCTACAAAGTGAAGAGTCTGAAAACTTAACCTTTGGTTTTGTTGTAGAACCTCTTGAAGGCTTGGTTTTTACTGCTGATTGGTGGCGTATTGAGCAAGAAGGTGTGGTTGGTTTATTCGGCCGCGATAACCACCTAATTCTTGATCAAATCATGCGCCTAAACGGCAGCAGCAACCCTAACGTAATACGTGCAGCCGCTACCGCTCAAGATCAAGCTGAAATCGATGCTTACAATGCGGAAAATGGCACCAGTTTAGCAGCCGTTGGCCAGCTTTTGCATGTCAATGATACCTTCTTAAATCTACAGCCTCGTACAATTGAAGGTGCCGATTTTAGTGTTGCCTATGACACCGATGAGTTCAGTATCGGCAGCTTTACACTGAAGTTTGATGGTGCCTATATCGCAAAATGGGATCAAGAGGCCTCCCCACAGGTTGAAGAGATTCAAGCTGCTGTGGATTCCAATCCATTACTTACAGGCTCTGTATCATCTTTCAGTAGCGGTTCACGCATTCAAGATGAAGCCACACCACGCTGGCGTGCAAAAGCCAGTGTAACTTGGAGAAAAGACAACTGGCGCGCGGGTCTGAGTGCTCGTTATGTGGGTAAAGTTTACGACCCAGACGTTAAGCAAGATGACGACCCTAGTATTATTCTAAAGATTCCTTCTTGGACCACTGTAAATACTTATGTGAATTACAAGTTTGAAGAAGGCGTATTAGATAACACCAACATCCGTTTGGGTGCCAATAACTTATTTGATGAAGAACCGCCATTGTTTGATTCTTCTCGCGGTTATAGCCCGGCGCTTCATTCAGCCAGAGGTCGTTACGTTTATCTTGATGTAAGCAAGAAATTTTAGGGGCCCGATGGCCCCACCCCTCACTCTCGTATAGCAAATGAGGCGGCTACCCGCATGCTTGATCTCAACTGTCAGTGCAGTTTATACGAGTTTTTGCCCGTCTCTGCTACGGGCTTTTTTTCCTTTTTCTACTGATTGATTATGAAAATATCGATTAAAAAAGTTTGTTTACTAGCCTACAGCAGCATTGCACTGTTCCATAGTCAGTTGCCTAGCGCCCAAGCTCAAAGTGCACACGGCTCAGAAGCCATTATCGACTTAGCAGGACAATTTCACCCCGTTATTGGACGCAAGGGTATGGTTTCCAGCCAAGAAGCCTTGGCCAGCCAAGTGGGTGTGGATATCCTCAGACAGGGCGGCAACGCCGTCGATGCAGCAGTTGCCGTCGGCTTTGCATTAGCGGTTACCTTGCCAAAAGCAGGCAATATTGGTGGCGGTGGCTTTATGCTAGTGCACGATTCAAAATCGACCGAAACCCATGCAATCGATTATCGAGAAACGGCTCCAGCAGCCGCTCACCGCGATGTATTCTTAAACAGTGATGGCAGTGTTAATAAACAAAGAGCTCGCAATAGTTTTCAAAGCGCTGGCGTTCCAGGTACCGTAGCGGGCCTACTTCTGGCTTTAGAACAACACGGTACCATGAGCCCCAAGGAAGTCATTGCTCCTGCGATTAAACTCGCCCAAGAAGGTTTTGTAGTATCAGAAGAGCTCGCACTTGAGCTACAGCAACGCCATTCGCAACTAAGCCGCTCTAAGGCCGGACAGAAGATTTTTTATAAGCCCAATGGTCGCTTTTATAGAGCGGGTGAAAGGCTAATCCAAAAGGATCTGGCCAATACCTTAAAAAAAATCGCTGAAACTAATGGAGAGTCCTTTTACCAAGGCGAGACCGCTAAGCTGATTGTGCAAGATTCAAAAAAACAAGGTGGCCTGATTCGTTTAGATGACCTGAAAAACTACCAGCCGACACTAAGAAAAACTGCCAAGGGTAAATACCGAGGCTACGATGTAGTTACTATGCCCCCTCCAAGCGCTAGCGGCATTCACATTATTCAAATGCTCAATATATTGGAAAATAGTCAGCTCCATGACATTCCCCACAACAGTGCAGCGCATTTACATTTACTCAGCAGCGCCATGCAGTTTGCCTTTGCCGATCGTAGTGAACACTTAGGCGACCCTGACTTTTATGATGTCCCTATTCAAACTATTACCAGCAAACAATACGCTAAAAAATTAGCTGATAGCATTGCCCCAATGCGCGCAAAGTCGGCCGCCGAAGTTAAGCCTCTGAACCTTAATCAATGGAAGGAAAGCCCCGATACCACCCATTACTCGGTTATCGATAAGTACGGTAATGCAGTGTCAAATACCTATACACTTAATTTCAGTTACGGCTCGGGTATTGTCGTTGAAGGTGCCGGATTTATTCTGAACAATGAGATGGATGACTTTTCTGCCAAGCCCGGTGTACCAAACGCCTTTGGCTTGATTGGCCGTGAAGCCAATGCGATTAAAGCAGGCAAACGTCCCTTGAGTTCGATGGCACCGACCATTATCTTCAAAAATGACAAGCCGTTTATGATTACGGGTAGCCCCGGGGGCAGCAAAATTGCCAACGCAGTTTTACAAACCATAAGCAATGTTATCGATTATGATATGAATATTGCGCAAGCTTCCTCGGTACCACGTATTCATCATCAATGGCTACCTGATATCCTAAACCTCGAATCTGGAATCAGCGCCGACACTATCTCAATACTGAGTAATATGGGCTACACAACAAAACCTAGCAAAGGCATAGGTAGCACACAATCGATAGTGATTAAAAGTGGTATTGTTTACGGAGCATCTGATCCAAGAAGACCTGGCGCGGCAACGATTGCGGAATAAGCCAAACTTTGAAAACCATCACTAATTGATGGCCAGAGCCCACATAATGATGTGGGCTTTTAAGATTTCTATAGAACTGTATTTCAGAATTGTTCTAGAAAGCGATCCTTATCCTGCTCATTCATTCGCTCTCCCATTATTTTTCCTAGCAAGCCACTCTTCTCAATAAGGCCGTAGGCAGCTCTTAGCTTAGCGACAATATCATCTGGGGTATCTAAGCTGGCCGCAATATAAAGCCCTTTTGAGATGCCTTCGAGCTTTAGTGCTGGCACAAATTTTTCACAATCGGTCTTTTCTTGCTCGCAAAGCGTTAGCAGGCCCGCCGAACTAGACGCAAATAAATCTACCCGTTTGCGCAGCAATTTATGGAAGTTCTGCCGATTGGAATTTACGGGCTCTAGATTTTCTATACCTTGGGATTTCAAAAAGATATGGTGCGCATGAAAATTAACCACACCAACCTTGTAACGATTCACATCAGCTAGACGCTCCACAGTGATATCACTGCGCTCCAGTAATCGAAATAGATAGTAATGAACTGGGGTTATTTGGCCTATCCAATGAAACTTATTTTCCCTTTCTGCGGTTCGAGCCAGTGGGTAAATAATGACATTAGATTCCGTTTCAGCTCTGCGGTAGGCCCTTTTCCAGGGTGAGAAATACAACTGATATTCAAAGCCGGCTTTCGCAATGAGCTCTTGAACCAATTCAGTCGCTTGCCCGTCCGCTAAGTTGTCATTGCTGCGATAAGTGATTGGCGTTCTTTCAGTTACTACATCGAGCTTCACCTGAGCTTGGCTGTTTGCTGCATTGAAACCGCCCCATAAGGCTATTAGAAATACAGTTAAACTCAGTGTACTAAGCTTCATAATTACATCTTATTCGGCTGATATTGATTTATAGCCCCTTGGGTTATTCTCATGGTTTTTATCCAAAGGGCATATGTAGCGGGGCTCAATATACCATCATCGTCATCAAACTCGTCAAATAAATCCAGCATAGCCTGCAGACCAAAGTTTCCGGCTAGGCCCCTTAGTTTATGTAATTGCTCATTACTCAGGGGTTTTCCTACTAGTACCCCCTCCTCTGCCGAGATATTTTTACGAAGCTCCTGTAAGGCTTTTTCATACAGTTGTGCCGCCGGCTCAATACCTAAATTATTGAAATGTTCATGAATGACAGATTTGTTCAAAGCAATACTTTGTTTAGCGAAATCTTGATTAATACTGTTCAAAAGCTCGCCGTAGTCCACGGGCTTTTCAATTACGTCATCCATGCCAGCGGCATAACACTTTGTTTTTGTCTCGGGGTCGATATGTGCAGTCACGCCATAAATTGTGCCGCAATAACCAGCCTGTCTTAACTTTTCAGTTGCACTAATGCCATCAAGCTCTGGCATATTGACATCCATAAGCACTAACTGGGGCTGTTCGGCTTCGCAAAGCGATATCGCTTCTAAGCCATTTTCGGCCACATAGACCTTATGCTTATTTTGTTCAAAATATATTTTGGCCAACTTTAAATTCATTTCTACATCATCAGCCACCAATACTCGCAGTGGACTCATACTTGCAGTGCTGCCCTCATGGCTCAGGGCTGGCATTTTCTGTGCTACCTTGGCACTAACTTCAAACCAAAATTCTGCGCCTTCGCCTTCTTGACTGCTAAAGTTCAGCTCTCCATCCATTTTGTCTACAATGGCCTTACAAATCGCTAGCCCCATACCCGCACCACCATAAAGTGCATGAATGCTTTTATCAGCTTGTTGGTAGGGGGAGAATATTTTTTCTTTGGCCTGTTCAGCTATGCCCACCCCTGTGTCACTCACCAAAAACCTTAGTAGGCTATGACCATCTTTCTTCTCTAAGCAGCTAACCCCTAAATGTATTTCACCGTCGCGGGTAAACTTAATAGCGTTATTGATTAGGTTTAAAATTACTTGGCGCAACCTCTCTGAATCTAACTCATAGTAGCGATCGACATTATTCGCAATATGATAACTAAGCTGGTTCTGGTTCTTCTTAGCAGAAGAGCCCATTAAGAAGATAATTGAGCTAATCAGCCTTTCAAGATCAAATACCTTATCCACTAGCTCTAACTCACCCTGCTCATTGCGGGTGTACTCCAAAGCATTGTTCATTAAACCCAATAATGATTCGCAAGCGTCATTGATTGAATCGACATACTGGGATTGCGCACTCGGTAAACCGCTATCTGAAAGTAGCCTTAGCAAACCCAAAATGCCATTCATTGGTGTTCGAATCTCATGACTCATAACAGCCAAAAAGTCTGATTTAGCCTTACTGGCCGCTAGGGCTGATTGCTGTTCTTTTTTGAGTTCGTGGGTGCGCTCAAGTACTTGTGCTTCAAGGTTTTTGTTCGCTGTTAGAATTTGCTCATGCTGGGTTTCAATGGTTTTTAATTGCTGATTAAAAGCATTGAGCAACATGCCAATCTCATCATCGCGGTGCGCGCTGGGGATATCAATATTTTTCAGCTTCTCTGGTTTGCTTACTTGTTGGCTAGCTAGGAGTACAGATTTTGTAACACCAAAATAAAAAACCAGCATTATGCAGGCCGCGAGAATGATGTTGCGAATAATACCAAATAGAAAGGTTAGTAATGAACGCTGTATAAAAGCTTGAGACTCATTTGCGGGATCTACCTGGATATATAGAACACCGACTTCCTCTGTACCAGCATGCAATAAGGAAACCTGTATATCCTCTAAGTCACCAAACAGCCAGCGCCCAAGCCCCGAGACTTTTTCAGGAGCCTTACTAGCATGTGCTAAGGTGTTTTTATAGTTGTCTTTGATGCTCGCCTTTACGATAAACCTATTGTTCAAAAGGCCTGCGACAATTTCGCCCGCGGTGGCATCATCTAGGTTATATGCTGCGAATTGTGCCGATTTAATTGCGGTACTAAGAATACGCTCGACATCATTATCGTGGTTGTTTTTTTGTTGGAAGTAATCGGCCATCAACTGGCCACCGGTCAGCAATAGGCCAATTAAAAAGGCCACCAAAACAATATTTCTGGTTTGCTTGTACGCCAATCGTTGGCGCAGTGGCGGCTGGCCCTTACTGAATGGCACAGTTATGGCTCATTCGAGTTGATTTCCGCGATAAACAGGTAGCCTGCGCCATGAACCGTACTAATGTATTTTGGGGATCCTTTATCGTCTTGTAGCTTTTTTCTCAGCCTTGCTACCATTACATCGATAGTACGATCTGTAGGATACCAATCACGACGCTGCATTTTATTCATCAGCTGATCCCTACTCAGTACCATTCCTGGATTTGCTAGCAGGGCTGCTAATAATTTGTATTCTCCCTCAGTAAGGTTTACCTCTTCCCCATTTACATGCATCAATAGTCGGCGACCGGGTAAAAAAGACCAACAATCAAAGTTTATTTGTTCGGCTAAATCTTGGCTGTTATTGAGTGTTTCTTGATGCAGCCTTGATGCGAGGTTTTTAACCCGAACCATCAATTCCCGAATATTGTAGGGCTTGGTCACATAGTCATCGGCACCCAGCTCAAGACCCACAATACGGTCAATATCATCAGAGCGCTGGGTGACTAAAATAATCCCCATATTCGAGCGACCCCGTATCTCTCTAGTTAAAGCTAAGCCGTCGCCATCTGGCAGGGTAATATCTAGCAACACAATATCTATTGTTTTTTGCGCTAGCAGCTCTCTTGCTTGACTACAGTTGTGAGCCTTATACACCTCATAAGGGGCTTGATTGAAATAGCTGTATAAGAGCTCCATGCTCGCCAATTCGTCTTCCACAATGAGTAAAGTGATGGCTTTTGAATTGGATTTATTGGAAGGGTTCATGGTTTATTGGTCTGCGTATTTAGAACTGTTCAAATTATAACCCAGAGAAATCTGGCGCCAATGTAAATCTCCAGTGTTTTTTGTAAACCAAAGATTATCCTATAAACTGCGGCGGATAATATTAGATATACAGCCATGAGATAGCCCTATGAGTTCCGAGCCAAACAAAACCAATAATACCGCCATTCGCAGCCACAAAGGCATCAGCCCAAGCCTAGGGCAACGAGTTATGATCGACCCCGCTGCCGTAGTCATAGGTGATGTGGTTCTAGGCGATGATTGCTCGGTATGGCCCTGTGCGGTGATCCGCGGCGATATGCACTCTATCCGAATTGGCGATCGCTGCAGTATCCAAGACGGCTCGGTTTTACATATTACTCATGCTAGTGACTTCAACCCGGGCGGCTGGCCCCTGACCTTAGGCGACGATGTTACCGTCGGTCACTCGGTCAACCTCCATGGCTGTACCCTGGGCAGCCGAATCCTAGTCGGTGTTGGTTCTACCATTATGGATGGCGCTATCGTAGAAGACGAAGTCATCATCGGAGCTGGTAGCCTTGTGCCACCTGGTAAACGCCTAGAATCCGGTCATTTGTACGTTGGCTCGCCAGTAAAGAAAGCGCGCCCACTAAAAGAAAAAGAACGTAATTTCTTCCCTTATACAGCCGGGAATTATGTGAAGCTAAAGGATGAGTATTTAGCCGAGGCCGAAGATCAGAATAACTAGTGTATTCGCCAGCAGGGAATATCGTTGTTTGGAAAGGATAAAAGTTCAAATACAAATATAGCAGTTTAAGAATGAAGCCGGCCCTATGAGCCGGCTTCCACAAGATTAGCCTTTGCTGGCGATATACTGGTCGACTTGCTCTTCCAAGATACCTAATGGCAACATGCCATTGCGCAAAATCACATCGTGGAATTCACGAATATCAAATTTTTCCGCTAGCGCCTTCTTGGCCTTAGCACGCAATTGCATAATTTTGATTTGACCAATCTTATAAGCAGTCGCCTGTCCAGGCATAACAATGTAACGCTCGATGGCTTTTACAACGTCTAGCTCAGGACTTGGAGTGCTATCACGTAGATACTTAATCGCCTGCTCGCGTGTCCACTTCTTAGCGTGAATACCAGTATCAACCACTAAACGACAAGCACGCCATAGCTCCATTGATAAGCGACCAAAGTCAGAATAAGGGTCCTGATAAAAACCAATTTCCTTTGGTAGCGTTTCAGAGTACAAACCCCAGCCCTCAGTATAGGCTGTGTAACCACCTACCTTACGGAATGTTGGAATACCTTCTAGCTCTTGGGCAATCGCCAGCTGCATATGGTGGCCAGGAATACCTTCGTGATAAGCCAAAGCTTCTAGCTCATACACTGCCATCTCATTCATATCCGCTAAGTTTACGTAGTAGCGACCTGGACGAGAGCCATCTAAAGATGGGCGCTGGTAAAATGCACGGCCAGCAGAGTCTTCACGGAAAGGCTCAACACGGGTAACTACCAAATCAGCCTTTGGCTTAGTAAGGAATAGCTCATCTAAGCGAGACTTCATGACATCGATAGTTTTAACGGCATCATCTAAGTACTTCTGACGACCTTCATCGGTGTTAGGTAATTTAAACTGGGCATCATTGCGCATAAATTTAAAGAATGCCTGCAAATCACCTTTGAAACCCACCTTTTCTTTGATCGCACGCATTTCATCATGAATACGAGCAACTTCAGCAAGCCCTAGCTTATGGATTTCATCCGCAGTCATGTCCGTGGTGGTCATGTCTTTTAGGCGATACTTGTAATACTCTTCGCCTTTAGGAAATTTCCAAACACCATCACGCGTATCAGCACGCTTCTCCTGACTTTCTAAGAAGCCAATCAATGCAGTATAGGCATTTTTAAATTCACCCAATAAAGCCGCTTTCGCTTCTTTTAGCAGTTTTGCTTTTTCTTCGTCTGTAGCTTCTAGCTTTTCAACTTTGCCCTGGATGTCTGCCCAAACTGGGTTGTCTTCTTTAGCGTCTTTCTCAAAAGGCTTACCGGCAATGATATTTTTACTGTCGCTAATCACCATCGGGAAAACAAATTTAGGAGGCACCACACCTAGTTTTTCGCTGCTCTCCATGCGCACGATAAGCTGATCAAATAGCGGCTTAGCTTTTTTCAGGCGAGAAATATAAGCCTCAGCATCGCTAACATTATCTACGCGATGCATATTGATCAGAAATGATGGAAGCTGCGACTGAAGACCAAACATTTGATTAACTTGGTAACCGTAATCGCGATAGCGATCCGCGAAGATCTGATCTTTGGCTTGTTCTTCAAATAAGCGATAGCTTAGCTTTTCTTGTTCACCCAATTTTGAAAAATCAATTTTCTTGAGCTCGGCTAATTGCTTTTTAACAAGTGCTAGATCGCGATCATCTTCCGCTGCAGAGATATCACCCCACTCGCCGTACTTTTCCTTCATACCTAAGTAAGTAAGGTACATCGGCTTGTTGGCCAAGGATTCTTTAAATGAGCTTTCGAAAAACTCAGCAGCCTTTTCAGACTCGGTTTTTTCAGCAAGCGCCCATGTTGCACTGCTTGCAGCTACGAGCGCTACCGCTAAGCGCGTCGCTTTAGTCATCAACTTCATGGTATTTCCTCATGACGAGCGTGTAGTTTGGCTGAGTGATACCAGCCGCCATACACAAATATTGTTGTTTTACGGTAGTTAGACGAACAACGGCCAATGAAAATCATTGGCCGTTGATAAAATAGGAACTAAGAACTTTGGGAGGTCTATACTTCGAATATGCGAGTTCGGTCATTCCACACAACTAGAGCCGCTACAGCTAGCATGCTAAGACCTAGGCCCAACAAAGTCGCCCAGTTTGCGCTTGGCTGGGTGAAAATTGAGGCGAAGCCCTGCAACATAGCCTGCAAGGGCAAGATAGCGGCTACAAGTGCGGTCGACAGAATAGCCGCCCAAACCACTAGACGGTTAGGCTTGGCTTTCTCACGGTCGGGCTTGGCCGGTAACTGAGCCATCAAAGCATCAGTAAAGCCATCATCCGCAATATAGTCATTTTGGGCCTTCAGCTCTCGCTGAAGAAACAGTTCAAATTCTTGATCATTCATAGTCTTCATTCCCCCGCTACTTGAGCGGTTGCGGGTACAGCTAAGATAGCCTTGAGCTTCTGTTTCGCCCGCTGAACATGGGATTTTACCGAACCCACAGGACACTGCAAGATTTCAGCAGCTTCACTGTGGCTCATCCCTTGAGTATAACACAGGTCAATGGTTTGCCTTTGAATATCAGGCAGCTGGGCCAGGGCTTGATCAAGGTCCCTGCTGTTACCCACATGCTCTAAATCAGAGCCCGCTGCCGAATGAACATTATCAATGTCCTCAAAAGTATCCTGGAAGTTATTCTTCTTGATCTTCTTATAATCGAGGAAGGTATTATAAGCGATCCGATATAACCAGGTACTTAGCTTAGCGTTTGACTGAAAACTGTCTAACTTACGGAAAGCCTTTAAAAAGGTCTCCTGGGCTAGATCATCAGCCAAGGCATCGTTCTGGCACCATTGGCGCAATGATGCGCGCAAACCAGATTGATGGCGATTAACCAAGATAGCAAAGGCGCGTTGGTTACCCGCCTTTACTACTAGGTCAATCAATTGTTGGTCGCTAAGCTCTATCACAAAGGTGGCCTAAGTTACTGTTTTTGTTATACGGATTGGCTGTTGCTTTCTTTTTCTTGCTGAGCTTGCTCAGTCTTCCAGATGTAAAGGTGAGCTACACCAATCAGCGCTGGGATTAAGCCTACCGCACCAACCTCACCGGCAACTGCACCTAAGAAGCCCATCAAGCCAACACCTACAGCGATCAGCATGACGCCTTTGCTCTGAGTGCTCTTCTCAGGCTTACCGGTTGCTTCTTGGAACATTTCAGGCGGGATCTCTTGGCCTTTCTCCAGCATCTTATCGATGCTTTGATTGATCAGCTCGCGGCGCTTATGACGACCGTACATAACCACGCCTACGATCAATACTGGCATGCCAAAGATCAACACAATGGCGACAACGGCTACTAAAGCTTCAAGAAAATCGCCGATTGAGTCGGTAAAAGCATTGCCACCTTCTTTATAGACCACTCGAGATTTGCTTTCGCTTCGGCGCTCGCTTTCCACTTCGGCTTGGTGCTCGGCCTCTCTTTCAAGGACGATTTTGCCGTCTATCTCAACACCTTCTTTTTCTAGCTCGTGGGCAATCTCTTTAAGGACGTTCTCACCGATAAAAGAACCTAGGTTGATGGTGACTTTCTTCTGCTCGTCGCTGCCATCACTGGTACGGACCACGATTTCGCCAGATTCAACATTGAGATCGATGGTTTTTTCAACATCACCATCTTTCACCACAATAACTTTACGGTGACTATCAGCTTCGCTTTCGGCCGTTACCGCCGCTGCACCCACTATGGTGCACATCATCAGCAGCGCGGCGAACAGCTGCTTTAGGTTTAAGTGATTCATATTCATATTCCTCGTAGTGTTTCATTGGGCAGTGATCTTCTGCCCTGCTATTGCTAAGCGAATATCGCTTGGTATTGCTTAAGACGGCGCAAACAGCCGAATGGATGCAAGCGCCAGAAAAACTTTGAGATTATTTTGGCTAGGGCCTAGATCAGGGCAATTTTGACTCTAGCTGCTGACGCAATTGAGCTAAGATTGGAGCCGTGTCGGGGCGCTTGCCACGCCACAAATAAAAGGATTCAGCAGCCTGTTCGACCAACATGCCAAGGCCATCAGCTTCAGCCAGGGCACCGTTATTCTTGGCCCAGTTCATAAACACCGTTGGCTCGGCGCCATACATCATATCGTAGCAATAGCAGCCCTCAGCGACCCTATTTGCCAGTGGCAAGCTATCGCCTTGCAGGCTAGCCGCACTGCCATTAATGATGATGTCAAACTGGCCCGGCTCTATATCAGAAAAACCAGAAGCAGTAATTTTGCCAATATCAGCAAATTCATCAGCCAGTAGTTGCGCCTTAGAAACCGTACGATTTGCTATATGAAGCGCTGCAGGGCTCGAAGCCAATAAAGGCTGAATGACACCTCGCACAGCCCCACCTGCACCTAAAAGCAAAACCCTTTTGCCAGCCAAAGGCCAAGATAGGTTTTGCTCAATATCGCGTACCATACCTACGCCATCGGTATTTTCGGCGCAAATACGGCCATTTTCCTGCAAGATAAGGGTGTTGCTTGCGCCAGCTCTGGACGCTCTTGGGCTTAGCTCATCGGCAAACTCCAGCGCATCCAGCTTAAAGGGTACGGTGACATTCATTCCCTTGCCCCCTTGTGCAAAGAATTTACCTGCCTCCTCCGCAAAATTTTGCGCGCAAATGGCTTCGTAGCTAATGGCCTCAGCACATTGCTCAGCAAATGATTGGTGTATCAATGGCGATTTGGAATGGGCTATGGGGTTACCTAGCACTGCATAGCGATCTATCGTCGAATTAGTCACAGCAACCTCGCTCAGCTGGCCAGCCAATCTCTATGGGGTAAAAACTTCTCTGTCAGTTGTGCTTCAGCAGAGCCCGGCTCTGGCTGATAGTCATACTCCCAGCGTACCAATGGCGGCATAGACATTAAGATCGACTCGGTTCGGCCGCCGGTTTGCAAACCAAACAAGGTGCCACGATCCCAAACAAGGTTGAATTCCACATAACGACCTCGGCGATACAACTGAAACTCTCGCTCTCGCTCACCATAGGGCTGGTCTTTACGGCGCTCTACAATAGGAACATAAGCTTTGGTGTAACTATCACCCACGGCTTGCATAAAGGCGAAGCTCTTTTCAAAACCCCATTCATTGAGATCATCGAAGAACAAGCCACCTACACCGCGGGCTTCATCGCGATGTTTAAGATAGAAATAGTCATCACACCATTTTTTATAGCGCGGATAAACATCATCGCCAAAAGGATCACAAGCGTCTTTGGCGGTTTGGTGCCACTGGCGACAGTCTTCTTCATCACCATAATAGGGGGTTAAATCATAGCCACCCCCAAACCACCAAACCGGCTCGGCACCTTCTTTCTCGGCGATAAAAAAGCGCACATTGGCGTGGCTAGTGGGCACATAAGGATTACGAGGATGGATCACCAAGGACACCCCCATGGCCTCAAACGAGCGGCCGGCGAGTTCTGGGCGATGAGCCGTTGCTGAGGCGGGCATCGCGGCCCCGCTCACATGGGAAAAATTAACCCCACCTTTTTCAAAGATATTACCGTTCTCAATCACTCGCGAGCGGCCGCCACCGCCCTCTTCTCGCACCCATTGATCTTGCTTAAATTGAGTGCCGCCATCGGCTTGGCTTAGATCGGCGCAGATCTTATCTTGCAGCGCCATTAGATAGGCTTTTACCGCCTCTTTATCGACCGAGCTCATAGATGTTTCTTCGTGTCATTACTGGGCTTGGCATAGTAACAAAAGCCAATGATCACTGCAGTTGGAAATATGTTTTGGCTATTAGAGCAAGGCCCTGTTAATGCGAGGTTTAAGCGCGGAGGTAAGGCTTAGGCACGAATAATGTCGCCCGTACGTAAATCACGAATGGTGGAAGGTTTAGCCTTGGTATTCACAAGCCCTGGAGCCAAACCGGCAAGGCAACCGTGAAAATATCTCTCAGCATGCATAGCACTAACGGCCGGCGGTAAACCCTGG
>JAOXRT010000246.1 GCA_025800365.1 Cellvibrionaceae bacterium
CAGATTGAAGAACGACATAAAACTCTTTAAAGCGTTGTCATAAATTATCCAAGCTTGATCGCCATATAAGCTTAAAATACGAAGCAATACAAAACAGGCCAGCATCCCTAATCCGTATTTAAATAGTGCTTTCAAGCGATCACCAGCTATGGCCTGCTTGGCAAACCAGGGGCCAATAAGGTAACCAAAGCTGATCACGCCAATCCAGGCAAGTACGGGGTAAGTCGTTTTAACTTGTAGACCGAATGCGACTTCGAATACCTCTCTATCATGCAACATGGCCCAGGGAATATACCAAATGCTGGCCGACTCGAAAGTCACGCCATCCAACAGGTTGTGACCAGCGATAATTGCACCAGTTAACAGCCCCAATACTAAACGCGGCAAATGAATCAGCCCAGCCAAGGCCACCATGCTTACCCCAATGGCCCAAATCACTTGCAGGAAAAACTTCTCGGGCGGAAACTGCCCCGTCCAAGCAAAGCCAATTACCGTCAACTCTAATACCATTAGGAAAAGGCCACGCTTTAGTAAAAACAGCGAAGTCTCGTGGCGAGTATGGGACTGCCCATATAGAAAAGCTGAAAGGCCTGTCAAAAACACAAAAGCTGGCGCGCATATCGCACTAAGCAAGCGGGTAAAAAATAAGCCCGTATCTACAGTCGCCACATCCATGGGATCGCCCACCTGCATATGCAAATAAACGGTTTCTCTAGCGTGATCGACCAACATAAACAGCATAACCAAGCCGCGCAGGGCATCGATGGATGCTAGACGATTAGCAGTAATTTGATTTTGGATACTGTGGCTCACATTGTTCCTTAATTAGCTGCGCCTGCAAGGCGCTCTCTTGCTGTATTTAATTCATCCGTCGCTATGCGAACGCTCGCAAGGCTTCTTAACTAGCTTTTGGCTTAGCTACTAATGTGCTTCTAAATATATCTATCAGGTTTCTTTTCACCTCCTCTCTTCACCACTTCTATTCGGTAAGAAACAACTTAGCTAAAGACCACAAAGCGCCAATACGGGGTTAGACAAACACAAGTAATTAATGATACGTTATATCATAACGTAAACTTTAACGCTAAGCATTACGATTTGGCATTTCTTATTAGGAGCAAAAAGTGAACACCCCCTCTAAGCAGAAAACCCTGCTATACAGCGCCATCCTTTCATGCAGTACATTCGCCTCTCAGCAAAGTTCAGCACAATACAGTGCGGATAAAAGCCAACAGAACGCCACACAGGGGATTGAAAATGTTGTTGTCATTGGCACTCGACAAGCCTATCGAGGAGAGTTCACCGCTCTGGAAACACCCCAAGCCGAATTAACCATCGATGCCCAAGTGTTAAAAGATGCAGGCGCATTGAATCTCAACCAAGCCTTGGACCTTTCCAGTTCTGTTGCTCGCCAAAATAACTTCGGCGGCCTGTGGAACAGTTTTGCTGTACGTGGCTTTGTCGGTGATGAAAACCTGCCTAGCAATTATTTGGTGAATGGTTTCAATGCCGGACGCGGCTTTGGTGGCGCTCGTGATTTATCAGGCATTGAATCTGTCGAGGTATTGAAAGGCCCCCGCGCAGCACTGTTTGGTCGTGGCGAACCAGGTGGAACCATCAACCTAATCACCAAGCGTCCTACTTTTGAAAAACAAGGCGAGATCAAAGTTTCTGCCGGTAGCTACAATAGCTATCGCAGCGATATCGATTGGACGTCACCACTTTCGAAAGATCTTGCCATACGAATAGTTGGCTTTTATGAGGATGCTGAAAGTTTTCGAGATACCATTGAGACTAAAAAGCAGGGCTTAAGCCCGTCGATCATTTATCGTTTCAATGATGCAAGCCAAGTTGTTTATGAGCTTGAATACAGCCACCAGGAGATACCCTTTGATCGCGGTGTTATCGCCATTGACGGCAAGCTTGGGCAGATTCCTGAAAGCCGTTTCCTCGGCGAGCCTGGGGATGGTCCAATGGAAGCCGATGTGCTAGGCCATCAAATAGAATTTCAGCACGACTTTAATGAGAACTGGAGTGCATTAATCGGCTTTAACTATCGCGATACTTCGCTGGAAGGTTTTGCTACCGAAAACGGCTTTGGAGCTCCTGATGAAAATGGCGATTTCGGGCGTTTTCGCCGCTATCGCGACTATGATGCCAGCTACCAAGTATTTCGAGCAGAGATCAGCGGAAGCCTACAGACGGGCGGCTTAGAACATCGCATCATCATGGGTGTTGATGCCGATGAATTTGAAAACGACCAATTCTTTTTGCGTATTCGCAACCGCCAATTCGATCAATCCATTAATGTTTTTAATCCGGTCTATGGTGCCTATGATCTGCCCCAGCCCCTGCCCAATACCGATCGCGTGGAAACTCAGGAATCTTTAGGCTTTTATATACAAGATCAGATCAGCCTAAGTGACAAATTGGATATTCGCCTAGGAGCCCGTTTTGATGATTATGAGCAAGAGTTACATAATCGTCGCTCCAACAGCCGCTCAAACTATTCAGAAACTCAAGTAAGCCCGCAATTCGGACTTGTCTATAAAGCGACTGATAGTCTCTCATTTTATGCCGCCTACGGTGAGAATTTCCGCCCACTGTCCGGCGCCACAGATGACAATAATCTAGAGCCTAACCAATCGAAATCCACCGAAGTGGGTTTAAATTTCACATTAAACGATGGAGCCCTAGAAGGCACCCTAGCAATTTTTGATGTTGAGCAATCCAACATTTCCACTGTAGATGCCGACTTCAATGCTACCGCTATCGGTGAAGCTGGCAGCCAAGGCGTGGAGTTTGACCTACATGGAAAACTTAACGACCACCTAAGCCTTTGGTTATCTTATGCCTATGTGGATGCCGAAACAGAAAACGCCTTTAACGATCCGAACTTTGGCACAGAAGTACCTGCAGGTTCTGATTTACTTAATATTCCCGAGCAACAGCTCAGTCTACGCTTTGTTCAAACAACCGAGCTGGCTGGCAAGCCCTTAAGCTTAATCGGCGGTCTGTTGTACGTAGATGAGCGCAATGGCTTCTTTAGCAAGCAAGATTTTAAATTGCCAAGCCATACCACCGTACAGGTTTCTGCCAACTATAAAATTTCGGATGCCGTAGAACTGCGCGCTGAGATTAATAATCTGTTTGACGAAGAGTATTACAGCAACTCCTTTGCCGACGTTTGGGTTCAACCTGGTACACCACGTAATGTGCGTGTTTCCGCAGCATTCCGGTTTTAATCTTATGAAATTACAAGCCAACTCACTTTATATTGAACGCTCTGGCAAACAAGTGTTACAGGGCATTAGTTTTTCAGTCGATCAAGGGCAGGTATATGCCTTGCTGGGTGGTAATGGAGCCGGTAAGTCCACTACCCTGCTTAGCTTTTTAGGCTTTCTACTACCGGCAAGCGGACAAGCTCTAATTGATGCTAAGGAGGTCGGCGCCGATATTGGTGCCGCCCGTAAAAACATTGCCTATCTGCCAGAATCCGCATCGTTGTACGAACATTTGAACGCCCATGAGAATATCGAATACTTCTTGCAACTTGCCGGTAGTGCGGCCACTCAAGCACATATTGATGGCGCACTTGACCAGGTTGCACTAGCCCCAGACGCTAGGTTACGAAAGCTGCGCGATTACTCAAAAGGTATGCGACAAAAAGTAGCTATCGCATTGGCCATATTGCGCGATACCGATATTTTGCTATTGGATGAACCTACCTCGGGCCTAGATCCAAATGCCATCGACGAGTTTCACCAGTTGGTGCGACAACTTGCGGATAAGGGAAAAACCATCTTAATGGTGACTCATGATGTTTATGGGGCTTGCCAGGTCGCTGATAAGATTGGCTTGCTACACAGCGGCTGTTTAGTTGGAGAATTTAGCGCAGAAGATGGCAATAGTATCGACACTGAAGTTGTCCACAAAGCCTTCTCTGCTAGCGCCAAATCACCATCAAAGATATCTCAAACTGAGCCGGCATAAATTTTATGAAGCAAATATTACTCATTGCAGCCGGTGAGTGGCGGTATTGGCTAAGGTCAAGACTCGCTCTCGGTAGTGCATTTATCTTTTTACTGCTGTTTTTTGTTACCAGCGTGCTAAGCAGCTGGCATATCGAAGCCCAAAGCCATTCGAGAGAGCATCATCAGAGCGAAGCCGAAGACACTTTTTTGGCACAGCCTGATCGCCACCCTCATCGCATGGTTCATTATGGGCACTACCTGTTCCGTACAGCCGCACCACTGGCCAGTTTTGACCCTGGCTTGGACATGGTAACGGGACAATCGATATTTCTTGAGGGGCATCGACAAAATACGGTGATGTTCGCCGAATCCGCCGCCAGTGCTGATTTCGGCGGCCTCTCTTGGTTAAGCCCCGCCCTAATCTATCAGTTGTTCGCCCCCTTAATCATAATTTTGTTAGCTTATGGTTCTATCGCTCGCGAACGCGAAGCCGCTGTACTCGCACCATTGATGGCATTGGGAGTAAGCGGACATCAACTTATTGCGGGCAAAGCACTAGCCCTACTGTCGTTCATTTTGCTAATGCTAGTCCCACTATTGATCAGCAGCTCGCTAGCACTCAACCGCGGCGAAAGTCTTAACGCTTTATTGTTGTTGGCAGGCTTTTACTTTATCTACCTAAGCTTATGGCTGGCCCTAAGCCTGCTGGCGTCGACGGTTTTCAAAAAGCGTGCCAGCGTATTACTGACACTGTTTGGGCTTTGGTTTGGCTTAAACCTTGTTCTACCATCACTTGCCGTTAACGCTATCGGTAGCGAATCAACGGCAGCTGGGAAAATCGAAAGCGATCTCATCATGATGGCGGACCTTCGTAAGCTAGGCAACGGACACAATGCCAGCGATCCAGCCTTCACTAAGCTAAAAGCTGATTTACTTGCAGAGCATGGCGTAGACAATATAGAAGAGCTGCCGGTTAACTTTCGCGGTATTGTGGCAATGTACTCTGAAAAGAAGCTCACCAAAGTACTTAATGATTATGCCAACAAGCGGATGATGGCCGAGCTGCAACAAGAGCAAGCTTTAGTTCGCTTCGGATGGCTTAGCCCTGCCCTTGCCATCGCGGCTGCCTCTAGAGCCATTGCCGGCACAGATCTAATTCACTACCACCTATTCCAAACACAAGCCGAAGCCGTGCGTTTTAACTTTGTACAAGGTTTAAATCGCGCACATGCCGAAGCATTGTCTTATCAGGCCGATATTAATCGCAATAAAGATGAAGACTCCTGGAAAAAAGCCAGAGTGGATGCCAGCAACTGGCAAGTATTAGATGAATATGAGTTTCAAACAGCGGCCCTTTCAGAGCGCTACAGCAATGCTGCACAAGCGATGCGAATGCTCCTGGCCTGGCTCATATTAGCTATAGCAATCTTATTTTGGCGAGGTGGAAGTATAAAGCCATGAGTATCGTCAACGCATTACTACGTGAAACAAAATTTATCAGCAAAGACCGCAGTGTTTGCTTTTGGATGGCTATAGTCATTAGCCTTTCTGCACTATCACTGGGCTTTGGCCTTGCCGAAGTAAACCGTCAACAGGCAACGATAGACAAACTACTTATCGTCGATCAAGAAGATCGTGCCGCACAAATAGAAAAACAGAAAGGCTGGGGCGGAGCGGCTTACTATAGCTTCCATCTAAGCTATGACGCACCATCTGATTTTGCCTTTGCAGCAATCGGCTTACGCGATGTGCAAGCTTGGAAGCATCGTATTAGGATGCTGGCTCTAGAAGGTCAAATCTACGAGCGCGATGTCGGTAACCCTAGTATCGCGCTGGTAGGTCGATTTGATTTCGCTTTCTTTTGTGCTTTTATCGTCCCGCTGATATTAATTATATTGCTATACGATTTGCGAAGCAGCGAACGAAATGCCGGCCGCTTTAACTTGCTAGAAGCAAGCACAGGGCAAGCCAACAATTTATGGTTGCTGCGCGCAAGCTTACGAGCTGGCGCCTTATACTTGTGTTTAATTGTTCCACTCATAGCAGCAGCTATTATTGCGGGCACATCAACTGGCACATTAATACTGGCTTGCTTATTCGTGCTTGCCTATATCCTATTCTGGACAGCCCTTTGCTTTGTTGTTTCCGCCTGGCAAAAACCCGATGCCGTACTGCTAATGACACTCCTTGGAATTTGGATCAGCACCGCCGTCATCATACCAGCAGGCGCCCGCCTTGCTATTGATAAAGCCGTAACACTACCAGCAGGATCGGATATCTTAATGCTGCAACGTGAAGCGGTTAATGACGCCTGGGATCTACCAAGAGAAGCCACCATGAACGCCTTCTTTGAAAGACACCCCGAGTGGGCAGATTACCAAGCCGTAGAGCAGTCCTTCGAATGGCAATGGTATTACGCCTTCCAACAAGTAGGTGATCAAAAGGCCGAAGCGCTTTCCAAAGCCTACCGAGACGGCCGCCTAAAACGCGATAAGCTCGCCAGCTGGGCAGCACTACTCGCCCCACCGGCGCTACTGGAAAGAGCACTACAAAACCTGGCCAACACCGATATTAAAGCCAGCATTCGTTATGAAGATAGCGTACGGGATTATCACGCCGAACTAAGGGCTTTTTATTATCCAAAGTTCTTTGAGAATCAGGCTTTTGATAAGGCTTCGTTGGAGGGGTTGCCTGAGTATAAGGCGGCTAAATAGCAAAACAGTGGCTTACTGACTTGTAGTAAGCCACTACCGGTTATTAGGTCGTAAGAAATTCGCTATTTAGGCAGGTGCCGAGACACAAAAAAACCCGCAAGCTTTCACTTGCGGGTTTTTCAGATTTGGTGGAGCCTAGCGGGATCGAACCGCTGACCTCAACACTGCCAGTGTTGCGCTCTCCCAGCTGAGCTAAGGCCCCATATAGGTTTCTCATCTAGGCTAATCACGCCATTCAGAGAAGGATGGCTTTCGTTGAAAGCGGGGCGCATTCTATCACTGTGGCCGGTGCTGTCAACAACAATTGGTAAGTTTTTCAAGGATTTACTTAGGCTTGGCTAGGGCCTGTTAATGGTCAATATTGCCGGCGCCAGAAACTAAAAGACCCAGCCGCTATCGGCTCACTGGGTCTATTTTTAGCGCCTATCTATGCCTTTAAGGCTGTGTCTCAGCCTTTGGCTTGGTGTATTAGGCCTTGCTCTGTTTTTCGTCTTCTTCGTCGTCTAGATCTAGCTTAAAGCCTTGATCTAGGCCTTCGTCCAGATCGATATCTAAATCATCGATAGAGATGGTGTTCATTAGGCCGAAGTCGTCGAAGTGTAGGCTATCGTCATTGTTGCTATTATCTTCATTAGGCAGCTCGCCCAATTCGGATTCCTCCACTTGCAACATTGGGATATCTTTGCGATTCCAGCGTGCAACACCGGATATCAATGGCTCGATATCGCTATCCGCATCGGTTACTGGCTCTTCCTCTACTGGCGCTAGTGGCACTTGAACAATAGGTTCTTCCGGCGCTTCGGCTTCCAGCTCTTCGCGCTTACGCACTCTCACCACTGGCTCGGCTGGAGCCGCTGGTTTATTGCTATCTAAAGATGGCTCTTGCTTGTCTTCAGCAGTCTTATTAAAACGATTTAAGAAACCACCTGGGCGGCGGAAATCTAACCAGGCTAAGCCAGCCAAAACAGCCGCTAGAATTAAGCCTAACCACAAGAAGCGTGAATCGCTATCGCCTTCCGCACTGCTGTCGTTAGCTGCTGGCTGTGCCGGGGCCGTTGCATCGTTTTCACTGGCTCTATCAGCTAATTGCGCACCAACACCCTGGCCTTCGTATATATCTTTGGCTTGGTCGTTGTTTGTATTGGCGGCAGCTTCAGCTACTTCCTTGCTGTTATCGCTGGTAGCACTTTGCTCTGCTGGGTCAGTTTCACCCGCTAGTGATTCGGTGTTTTGTGCTTCAGCTTCGCTGGTGTTTTCTGCAGCTACCAGTTCATCGCTTGCACTGTCATTGGATGCAGAACTTTCGGTGTTACCGTTTTGGCCAGCCTGCTCACTGTCGGCACCATTTAAGCCGGCCAAGCTAGCATCTAAGCTGCCATTGCCCTTTTGCTTTTCTAGCATGCTCAAGGTTTGCTGTAGCTGTTGCTGAAAGTGTTCAATCTGTTTTGATTGCAGCAGTACCAGCTCTTGCAATAAGGCAACGCTATCATCACCTTCTACTGCATCGATGCGCTGGCGTAAGTCACGGTTCTCGAGGTTTAGCTTATCAGTAAGCTCCGAGACCATTTGAATTTGCTGATTGATAGGCAGCTCATCGCCTGAGGGTAAATCACCATTTAGGATTTGCTCTTCGCTCAGCGGTGCATCACTTAAACGTAGACGCCCACTGACTTCGCTATTACTAGCTTGCTGTGCGGAGTTGTTAAAATCTTCGGCGCTCGGCAATTCTGGGCTTACATCGGATACATCTACCGAGTTCATGCTTAATGCACGGCTAGGTACGGCAGCCTCGCCACGTAACTCTAGCTTGGCACCCACTCGCAATTGGTTCATACCACCTGCAAAGGCATCGGGGTTTTGCTGGTAGATATCGTCAATCACCTTCTGCAAAGAGATATTAGGATCTTGGCGCATTTTTTGAGCCACCTGGGATAAGGTGTCTCCAGGCTGCACGGTGTAATCTACCTTAGCGTTCGAGTTATCAACTCTTTGTGGCGCAGCTTGTTGTGGTGCTGGCTCTATACCTTGCAGAGCCGCAACTGGCTCATCTCTCCAGCGTGGCATTTGAGCGTATTCAATTTTGCTAGGCAGGCGCAGACGCGCGCCAACTTGTAGCTGGTCTATGCCACCTTCGAAAGCTTGCGGGTTACTGCGGTATAAATGATTGGTTACCGCCTGCAATTGGATATTGCTATCGATACGCACTTTTTGCGCGATCTGGGAAAGTGTTTGGCCTGGGCGAACGCGCCAATATTCAGCATTCTCACCACTGCTCACCGGGACCATAGGCGCGGCTTGGGCAATTACTCTAGATGAACTGGCGGCCGGTCGATTAGCCTGCCCTTCATTAATAAGAACTGGGCGGGCAGCACCGCTATTTGTAGCTGCTTGCGCGGGCTGTTGCACAACGGGCGCAGCGATTATTTGCTGCCCTTTTGGATCTAGCAACAAACTGTATTCGCGGTAACTTTTACCTTTTGGCCACTCTAAGGCCAGCATAAAGTTTAGGAAGGGCTCGCTAACAGGGCGACGCGTTGAAAGCTGAATAACAAGCTTATCGCCCACTCTTTCAATTTTGGTGCGCAAAGGCAAGCGGATAGCGACTACATCCACCCCCAGCTCAGCTGCTTCTTCTGGGTAGATTTGACGTAAACGAAGATCTTCAGGGTTGTATTCGCGCTTGGGATCAAGCACTTCAATTTGGGCACGCAGAGGCTCGCCGAGCCAACTATCGTGCTCGATATTTCCGAGACCCAAGGCTGAAACCAGCGTAGGGCTTAGCAATAAACAACTCGCTAAGCCGCTGCGGAGAAAATTGCTGGCTCGCTTCAACTTAACTTCCATGTTTTTGCTCAAGGAAAAACCGTAAGTTAGCAATTGTCTTTTTAATAGTGTTACCCCTTTCAACCATCCTAGTCGCCTATTTTGTTGGCGTTTATTAGGTTCCAACCTAATTACTTCTTATATAACTTATCGAATTTTAGTCAAATGTGAGCTATTTCACAACAACTCACCCCTAGAGTGATGGTTTATCACGCTAGGTTTGGAATTTAGGCGGAAAATTCCGCCATAAATTCAAATAACTAGATAAGTATAGCGCCTAATTCCTTTTCTGCCTCCATGCCACACTTCTGATTTGTGCTTGGGGCTACCCTAAACTTTGGTAGGATTTTTCCAGCTTTTTCATGGCTTTTTTGCCAAATTCGCCAAATCGAGCATTTAAGGCATGACGAATTCTGGCTCGGCTCATGTCAGGGCCTAATAAGGCCATGGAATCCATAACCGAAAACGATGCCGTGGTGCCCGCAATGGCGATAAATAGTGGCGCCAAGAAATCCTTCAATTTGATGTCCATCTGGGTAGATAGTTCTTTTAAACAATTGAAGATTTCATCGCGCTCCCAGCTACGCAATGCTTCTAAGCGCCATAAGGCAAATTGCAGCACATGTTTTAGCTGCTCTTCTTCCAGCTTAACCTGGGCGAAGCTGTCTTCATTGATTGGCAGCTGCCCGGCCGCTAAAAAGCTGGCCAGTGGAGCAAAGTCGCTCAAAGTGTTCATGCGGCTTTGTGCCAATGGCAATACCTTCACTAGGTTTTCACGATTTAAAGCCCACTCTTGCAGGCGATCAGCCAATTGCTCAACCGAGAAATCTTCGCGAATCCACAAGCCGTTTAACCATGATAGTTTTTCTACGTCAAAGATTGGACCACCCAAACTCACACGCTGGATATCAAAGTTGGCCATCATTTGATCAAGGCTGAACTTCTCGCTCTCATCGGGCATGGACCAGCCCATACGCCCCAAGTAATTCAGCAAGGCCTCAGGCAAAAAGCCCATGCGCTGATAATACAAAATACTCGTTGGGTTTTTACGCTTACTCAATTTGGATTTGTCTGGATTGCGCAGTAGCGGCAAATGACACAATTGAGGCATATCCCAGCCGAAGTATTCATACAGCAACTTGTGCTTAGGCGCCGAGTTAATCCACTCTTCACCACGCAACACATGGGTAATCTCCATTAGGTGATCATCCACAACGTTCGCTAGGTGGTAGGTAGGCATACCGTCAGATTTCAATAGGATCTGGGCATCCACCTGGCCCCAATCTAACTCGATTGTGCCGCGTAACATATCCTCTACCGGACATGGGCCTTCACCTTCTGGAACCACCATGCGAACCACATAAGGCATACCTTCAGCTTCACGCTTGGCTGCTTCTTCATCACTCAGCTTTAGCTCACTAGGCTTAAGTGCTGCAAAGCCACCGGCCTCGCGGCGTGCGGTACGCAACTCGTCTAGCTCTTCTGGGGTGCGGTAGCACTTAAAGGCATGTCCACTATCAAGCAATTGCTGAGCATATTGCGCGTAGATATCTTTACGCTCACTCTGGCGATAAGGACCAAAATCACCACCCTTATCTGGACCCTCGGCCCAATCTAAACCTAACCAGCGCAAGCTGTCATAAATAGCCTGCTCAGATTCGCGAGTGGAGCGCTGCTGGTCGGTATCTTCGATACGCAATATAAACTCACCGCCGTGCTGCTTAGCAAAACACAGGTTAAATAAAGCAATATAAGCAGTACCTACGTGGGGATCTCCGGTAGGTGAAGGGGCAATACGCGTGCGTACAGTCATGTTGTATGGTTCCGAATATCTAATTAACTGAAGCAGAGCAGCTTCAGCAGAAAACAATTCCGAGATTATACGCTAAAGGCTGAAATTGATGTAGACCATGAATTACGACAACTTTATTACAGTTTTATTTGCTACAATGCGCGGCTTTCAGTTTTTGCGTTACCAAGGACGATCTACCTAATGATGGATATCAAGACACGACTCTCTCAAATTAAAATCACTAAAGGTACCGTTAGCGAGCTTGCCTACAAAGTAACCGATATAGCTGTAATCACCGCTATAGCTTATGCACTGTATACCGTTTTTTTGGACCGCAGTCTTTATATCCACAAGATTTTTAAAGATTCCTTGAATTGCGAAAGCTGCCTAGAAAGTACCATTTTTTATCATGACAGCCCTCTTTTTGCTGGAATAATTCTGCTAGCCATTGTCTCTTTGAGCACTAGGCGCTTTTTCCTGTACATCCCCCTTCGTATAACTCTGCTTGCAGCCATTGCAATCTATATTGCTGACATAGCGACTTTAAAGGAGTTTTTCACTCGATTGCGAATCAACGATGTTTTGCAATATGGCGAAAAGACCGATTTGGTTTGGAGGCATATCGAAAACACCGGCATGCTCGAGTCTCAGTTCCTATCGCTACCAGCAATAGCAGGACTTATTCTATTGACGATTTTATTTCCCCCCAGAAGGCAGGTTAAAACCAAGTGGCTTTTGTTTCTTCTCATTTTACCTGTAGCAGGTCTAATTACTGGGCTGGCGATAGATAAGCCAAGATTTGTTCACGAATGGGCTGTTCGCAATGTGGTAGACACCAATTTGAAGCCTGGAGTGGCTATTAAATACAGCGAGGAGTTTAGGAAAAGCACTTTAATTGCTGCGAAAGAAGAAGCAATTTGTCGCCCTGCTATGAATCAACCAAAAAATGTAGTGCTGTTGTTGCTGGAATCTTGGTCCCCTTACCACAGCCAACTCTGGTCTGGCATTAACGATTGGACCCCTAAACTCGATAAGCTTGCCCAAGAAGGGCTGTATTACAGTAACAATATTGCCTCTGGATTTACTACCAATGAAGGCCTTATGGCACTTCTCGCAGAGAATGAATTCCTCGCACCAATCAAAAGCTTCTTTGCAGTTTATATGTTTGAAGCCACATGGAACAGAGAGAGAACTGCTGCAAAAATTATGAAAGAAGCGGGTTATCACACGGGCTTTTTAACTACAGGCAATCTGTCTTTTTCAGCGAAGGATAAATGGCTTAAAAATGTGGGCTTTGAACATATCGACGGGCATGACAACCCTTTATACGATGGTATTCCTCGCCTACATTTCGATTCAGCTCCTGACAAGAAGCTGTATGAAGCCTCGTTAAGCTATTTAGACAATTTAGATAATCAAAAGCCTCATTTTACTGTAATCGAAACCGTTTCTACGCATCACCCATATATTCACCCAGAAACTAAAAAGAGAAACGAAGAAGACGTTTTTCGATATATGGACGACACAGCCTCTGATTTCATCGAGCAGCTTAGGGAACGGGATTTCTTCAAAGACGGTATACTGATCGTTGCTAGCGATCACCGCGCGATGACTCCGGTACATCCGGAAGAAAGAAAGGTGTTAGGCTTTAAATCACCATCAAAGATACCGATGTTTATTCTTGGTGATGGTATTTCCCCCCAGAACGTTGCAGGGCTCACCCATCAATCTGAACTAATTGATACGCTCGAAGACCTTAGCCACAAAGAGAGCTGCCAAACTAACGGTCATGTTTCATGGCTACGCCCAGAGGTTCAGCAGGAAGAAAAATGTGTATTTCACGCCCAAGGTGTCGATCGTGATATTGTTGATGTTATATGCTCTAACGGCCATGGCAGTATAAAGCTACAAGGTGACGAAACCCGCTTTAGAGCATCTAAAGGCTTAAGTACTGATCAGAAAAAATCCATCTTACTCAGATTAAACGCGCACCGAATCCAGGGGGACATTGATCACTTGGACTTTTGGAAAAAGAAAACCGAGGCCAATCAGTGAGTCAAGTGTTACTCATATGCAATCCAATATCAGGCTATAGCGATAAGCATTGGCTTGATGCACTCTGCCAGCAGCTGCAAGCTGAAGGCCATGAGTGGCAGCGCTACAATACCGATTCCGGCGGTGACGCCACTCGCTTCTTGATAGAGGATGAGTGGCAAGCCGACATAATCATAGTCGCCGGCGGTGACGGCACGATCAATGAGGTAGCCGCTGGCTTACTCTCGACTCAAAGGTTTGATACTCCGATTTTGGCGCTATCTACAGGCACCGCCAATGTTCTAGCGAGAGAGCTCGGCATCAATGGCTTAGCAAAGCGTCACAAAATCCCCCAGATTATGATGCTGATCGAGCGATGCCCTATACGCGAGGTTCGACTGCCGACGATTAATCAAAAGGCTATGTTGTTAATGGCAGGAGTTGGCTTTGACGCTTGGGTTGTGCACAAGCTGGATTCCAATTTGAAAAAACGCTTTGGCAAGCTGGCTTATGTTGTTTCAATGTTCAAGGAGC
This sequence comes from Cellvibrionaceae bacterium, assembly GCA_025800365.1. Classification (GTDB taxonomy): domain Bacteria; phylum Pseudomonadota; class Gammaproteobacteria; order Pseudomonadales; family Cellvibrionaceae; genus Pseudoteredinibacter. The sequence goes on from JAOXRT010000246.1 coordinate 13,872, forward strand.
TAGCGCATGCGAGCCAGCGACACTATGAACTTAATATTGAGGGTAAAACCCATAGAGTTAATGCCGCCATCGTCAGCAATGGTCGATACTATGCAGGCTCCTACACACTGTGCCCTAACGGCAAACTAGAAGATAAGCTTCTCACAGTGACCACGATTACAGGCAATACAGCACAATTTATATTGGCGCTATTGGCACTCCCCTTTGGCTTAATGCATAAATGCCCTGGGGTCGAGCAGCACCAAGTTACCGAGATTGATATCAAATCCCCACAAGAAAATGAGCCCATTCAGTTAGATGGCGATGATTTTGGCATGCTGCCTTGCAGGATTAGCAGTAGCGACAACTGCCTGAAATTCATCCACAAAGCTCATTAACATTGCGATAAAAAACGCCTCAGTAAGCGCAATCACACAGCTCGTCGGCGAAACACTTAGATCAATAAACCATAAAAACCCACCTGCCACTCTAACTTTCATTCTTAAAGTGGGTATTTATTCGCCACTCCTGAAATTAATGTTAGTGTTTACTTCGGCAGAATATATTTTAACTAGGCGAGTTCCCCTATTTTTGAAAAAAACCTGAAATAGTGGTTAATTTTTAAGCCGCCTAGACAAGCGCTTTGGGGCAAAACCATTTAGCAAAATAAGCTTCTAAACTGTAAAGAAAGATCGCACAATGATCTTGCAAGACAGTCGCCATGGGGTATGGCGAGGGAGGTTTAATATGCTTAAACAACTTATCAAGTACTGGCTAACACCATCTTTATGCCTTTGCTTTGCCTCAACGCTTATGGCGGAAAAGTACGCAGAGACCTGGCAGGATGAGAGCCTTCATAGCATGAGCAATGAAGAGCTGCTTGAAGCTGCAAAAAGCAAACGCAATTCACAGATGAGCCACACCCAGCAAGCGCTTAACTATCAGTGGATGGCACAGCACGCCAATGAAACTGGCCCAAAGCGCAGCAATAAGGCCCTTAAAAAAGCCCTTAAAAAACATTTTAAGCAGTATTGGGTTGAGAGTGGCGCAAAGAAAAAGCGTTACAATGGTCTTAAAGACGACAGCAAACTCGGTAAAACCAATTACGGTTTAAAGATGTCAGGTGATACAGTGAAACTGGCCTTCGAGCATCGCTTCTTCTAGCATCCAGAGCTGCACAAGAGTTGAATAGTCGGCATCAACGCCCCTCCGTACACTCTCATTGTTAACTTCCTTTTGGGCCTAGCCGCATTTAAGTGGCTGGGCCTCTTAATTTAGCACTCCATATTTTGCTACACTGCGCCTTTTTCTTTGGCGTTAAATCTATGTCTGATAGCAACAACACAGCCCTGCCCCCAGCCGCCTTATGGAAGCGCATATTTGCCATCATCTACGACAGTTTAATCTACATGGCCCTAGCAATGGCCTACTCAGCCTTGGTATTGTTTATTCAGGTGCAAATCAATGGTGAGCCAGCAGCTGGTGAAAGAGCTTCTATGGGCACTATTGGCTTTATCGGGCTGGTATTATTTTTAAGCAGCTTTTGTAGCTTTTGCTGGCGCCAAAAAGGTGGGCAAACTTTAGGAATGAAAGCTTGGCGCCTAGTGCTGGTTAACGAAGAAGGTAAGCGTCCAAGTTGGGGGCAATGCTATTTGCGTTGCTTACTGGCCCCACTGATGTTGGCTGCTGCAGGCATTGGTTATCTGTACGCCCTAATCGACAAAGACTCACGTTGCCTGCACGATATCATCAGTAAAACTTATATGCTGCAGTTGCCTAAAAGTAAATAAACATTAAAGCAAATACCGCATAACGAGATATTCCATCTTATTAAAAAAGGGCGTTAAACAACGCCCTTTTTTAATGTTTGCTCACACTGCCTATAATCGGCAATGATTAGTTAGCTTTTCGTAGCAGCAAAAATCCTATCAACGCGCATATAACAATTGGGATGGCAACAGCAATTACGGGAGGGAAACCGAACACCAAGCTAGACGGCCCCAAAAGATCTTGTGATGTACGAAACACAATGCCCACCAAGACACCGGTAAAAATACGGTAACCCATTGTGGTTTCACGCAACGGGCCAAAGATAAAGCTCACCGCAATCAAAACTAAGCTGGCCGTGGCAAATGGCTGTAAAATCTTCTGCCAAAATGCCAAACGATACTGGCTGGTATCTAGCCCCTGCTGATCCAGATAATCGGTGTAACGATACAAATCATTGATCGACAAACCCTCAGGGCTTAGCACTAATAAAGACAAAAGCGCTGGCGTTAAATCTGTTTGCCATTGCCGAGTTTGAAAATATTTTTGCTCGATGTTTTTTCCGCTGGCCGAAAAACTAGAAACATTCGCCTTCTCTTCCAACCAGTGATCCCCTTGAAAGGTAGCGCGATCCGAAAAGCTGGAAGAGAGCATTTTACCTTCGGAATCGAACTGGTAGCGGGTCACCCCCATTAAGACACCACCAGGCAATACCGTATTGGCATGCACATACTCATCGCCATCACGATTCCACATGCCCTTATCGTCAAGCGCTAAACCTCGCCCTAAAGCCACCGAACGACGACTCTCGGCGGCTTGCTCGGTAAATGGTGTTACATACTCACCAAGCAATAAGCCTAAGGCAATAAACAATAAAACCGGTTTTAGTACCGCGACAGTGATTCGAGCAACCGTTACACCCGCCGCACGCATTACCACAAGCTCACTAGAACTTGCCAAGATACCCAAGCCAATTAAGCAGCCCACTAAAGCGGAAAAAGGAATGTATTCGATAATACGACGAGGAATGGTTAAAGCGACGTAGATCAAAACCTCAGTAAAGTTGTAATCACCGCGCATATCACTAAGCTGATCCACCAAGGCGGAGATAACATCTAAAGACAAGATGACCAACAACACCATTGCCACGGCGCCGATCACTGACTTAGCAATATACCAACTAAGCTGCAGCATTAGGTGCCTCCTGTACATCAGGCTTGTAACTCATCTTTCTCATCCAATCTGGCCAAAGCATCAGCAATATAGAGATTGCCAAAAAGATTCCGTGAATTCCCCAGATACCCAACCAAACCGAAACCTTGCCATCTTCCGCTGCGCCACGGGCAGCATTTAATGAAACCAGATAAATAATATAGAGCAAGATTGCCGGAATCATTTTCACATAGCGACCTTGGCGAGGATTGGTTTTGCTTAAAGGTACGGCCAATAAGCTCACGATCAATACCAAAACCGGAAGAGAAAACCGCCAATGCAAAGTGGCATTATCGGAAATCGCCTCGGACTGCCACAATTCAGTGGTGGATTTACGGTCTGTCTTGCGAGGGATAACTGCACCTGGGTCATCGACATGCAGGTACTGCCCTTGCTCAGCAAACTTCGTGACACTATAAGATTGGTGGCCCGGTTTGCCTTCGTAACGATAGCCATCGTTAAGCACTAGGTAGCGCTGCCCATACTCTTGCTTATCAACCTGCCGCCCTTGCTTGGCTTTCACAACACCAACATCACCTTGACTGCTGGCTTGACCGGCCATAAAAACTTGCTGCATTTCTTTGCGGTCTTCACTCAAACTTTCGGTATAGCTGACCGCCCCAGCACGACTCAATGGCATAAATCGGCCTGGGTTTAGGCCATCAAATTCACTGCGTTTTTTCTGCTCGTTTAGAATCAACTCGGCTTTATCGACCCCCATTGGGGTAATTGCCAAAGATAGCAAAGCAACAAAGGCCGCCACCACAAGCGCAGGAATCAAGGTAAAACGAGTTAGGCGAGCCTGGCTAAAGCCACAAGCTGAAAGCACCGTCATTTCGCTTTCCATATATAAGCGGCCATAGGCCAGCAAAATACCGATAAATAAACCAAGTGGTAAGACCAGCTCTAAAAAGCCTGGCAAACGAAACACCATGATCGATAGCAGTACGTCAGCATCGAGCTGGCCGGCAGCAGCCTGGGCAAGATACTTCACAAAGCGCCCACTCATAGTAATCAGCAACAATACGCTGCTTACCGCCAACATGGTAAACATGACCTCACGGGCCAAGTAACGAAAAATAATCACTCGCTGTCCTTTCTCTTTGCCAAATCAGCAACCTTCTTTTTTATCGCACTAGCATTTTGCTAGCTTACCCTTATCGCTCACAGGGTTAAGCCCTTGGGCCATGAATCCATAATAAGACCCATAAAAACAATCTTAGATCCCAAGCTATGCCAATAATGGGGATCTTGCTGTCTCATGCGTCTTGGTAGACATAGCGCGAAAATGCTAAAGTGTTGGTTTGAGTATTGCTGGTTTAACTATGGCCAGTGCCGAAGCCGACATGGCCTAAACTCTAATTTTGTCTATTATCCAGCAAACAGGATACTTTGTCTCGGAATTCACTATGATCAATTTTCAAACAAAAACAGCTAAAGCCAACGAGTTAAGCACCGATTGCGCCATTGTGGCGGTCTATGAAAAAGCCAAACTGAGTACAGCGGCCAAAGCTTTAGATGACAATGGCGCAATCTCTGCCGTTTGCGCCCTAGGTGATTTCACTGGTAAGGCCGGTCAAACACAAGTGATTGCTGGTAACGCAAAAGCCAAGCGCATCGTTCTATTAGGTCTAGGTAAAGCGAAAGACCTAAATGCAAAGAGCTTTGGCGATGCTTGTCAAAAGGCCTATGCCGCGATTGCTGGCAGCGCCTGCAAAGACGCCAGCTTGTTTTTGGATTCCGACAATGGCGTAGATCTAGAGAGCCAAGCACGCTTCGCCGCAGAACGTATCAATGCTAAGGCCTATCGTTTTGAAGAACTTAAAAGCGATAAGAAAAGCCCAGCTAAACTGAAGAAAGTCACTCTCGTCATCGACAATAAAAAAGCACAAAACGGCGTTAAAAAAGCCACAGCCGTTGGCGCTGCTATCGCCAAAGGCGTTAGCCTAGCGAAAGACTTGGCAAACCGCCCAGGTAATGTATGTACCCCAACCCACCTTACCGACAATGCCAAACGCCTAGCCAAAGAATACAAAAATATGACGGCCAAAGCGCTTTCAGCCAAGCAGGCTGAGAAGCTGGGTATGGGTTCTTACCTATCGGTTGCTGCAGGTTCCGATGAACCTTCGCAGTTCATCATCATGGAGTACAAAGGTGGCGCTAAATCCGCCAAGCCTATCGTGCTTGTGGGTAAAGGTATTACCTTTGATACTGGTGGTATCAGCCTAAAGCCTGGCGCTGCCATGGATGAAATGAAGTTTGATATGGGTGGTGCGGCCGCCGTATTTGGCGCCATGCAATCTCTACTTGAGCTTGCCCTACCGATCAATGTTGTGGCTCTGGTGCCAGCTACTGAGAATATGCCAAACGGTCACGCCACCAAGCCAGGTGATATTGTTACTTCTATGTCTGGGCAAACCATTGAAGTACTAAACACTGACGCCGAAGGCCGCTTAATCTTATGTGACGCCCTAACCTACGCCGAGCGTTACAAGCCTAAAGCCGTTGTTGATGTTGCCACCTTAACTGGTGCTTGTGTTGTGGCTCTTGGTAAGCACGCCACCGCCGTTTACTCAAACAAAGATGCACTGGCTGAAAAGCTTTTGAATGCCGGCAAGCAGGCCGAAGATAAAGCTTGGCATATGCCATTATGGGATGAGTACCAGCCACAGCTAGACAGTAATTTCGCGGATATGGCAAATATCGGTGGCATGCCTGGCGGCAGTATTACCGCTGCTTGTTTCTTGTCACGTTTTGCTAAAAAGTATGATTGGGCACACTTGGATATTGCCGGTACCGCTTGGCACTCCGGCGCAGCCAAAGGCGCAACTGGCCGCCCAGTTAGCATGTTGGTGCAGTACTTAATCAACGAAGCTGGTAGCAAATAAGCCACTTAGTAAAGAGTGTAGTTGCTGAGTAGGAAGCACGCGTGACCCGAGTAGATTTTTATATATTGCCAGAAGCCGGGCTTGATGCCCGGCATAATTTCGCCTGCCGCTTGGTGGAAAAGATGTATCGCCTAAGCCAGGATGTCTGCGTGCTTACCCCTAATGCCCAACAGTGCAGTGACTTCGGTCAGCGCCTGTGGGCATACAACCCCACCAGTTTTATCCCCCATCGCTGCCGTACGGACGAACAAAGCGAAAGCCATGAGCAGGCCGATAAGGTCTGGGTTACCCACGGTGATGAGCTATTGCAGCATCATAATGTTTTGGTAAACCTCTCCTGCGAGCAGCCTGTTCATTTTTCTCGTTTTGAACGCTTACTGGAGATAGTGGTGCCTGATGAAGATGTCGTGCAAGCCAGCCGACAACGCTACCGCTTTTACCAAGAGCGCGGTTATCCGATTGCGAATCATGACATGCGCCGATAAATAGCAGGCTTTTGAAAATCGGTGTAAACTCGGCGAGCCTTTATACGAAAGCTTCAAGGCAAGGAATCAGGACAGCCAAACGCTTGGGACCCAGAGCATGACAGATCAGCCAACCAAAACAAAACAACAATTATTGGCCGAATTGGAATCCATCATGTCCATGCTGGACGATGATGCGGTAATCCCTACATTGGATACTGTGGTAGAGCCTTCAGCGGATCAGGAAGAGCCCTCAGCGGATGGACAAAAGCCGTTAGCGGATCAGGAAAAGCCTTCAGAAGAAACCAAAACCTCTTCGTCAATTTCCGAGCAGCCAATCGACGAAACTCAAGCGACTGACACATCCGCGGAAGCTCAGGAAGATCGCCAGCAGATTACCTCCGAGCTTGATGATGAGCTGCGCCAAGCGATGGAAATCGACATTAAGATTCCAGAAGTCAAAGTGCCGAATAGCCAGACACTTTTTGGAATCGAAGATAGCGATACAAGCTCGTCAGATAACGATATTGAAACCACACAACTGCCTTTTGAAGCCACCCTTGAGCCAGAGAAAGCGGCGTATATAGACACAAAAAATAGCGATTTAGAAAATACAGAACTAGAGACGCAAGACGAAGAAGAAGCACAGCCTTACAGCAAGCCCAAAGAAGACAACGCAGAACCGTTCGCTGTAGAAGAATCCCATGATATCTACACCCCAGAAGAAGGGCTAATCAGCGACAAGCTGATAGCCGCCGCGAACGCCCAATTACAATCTCAGAAAGATAGCGACACCACATTGCCACAACAAAATCCATTCCCGGCACCAAACCGTAAACTGCACTTGTTTAATGGCGAGACGCAGGCCGAAGCCCCGTTGCCAGGACAACAGCATTTGTTCGATCATGACAGTGAGAGCACGACAAACTCAGATCAAGTCTCTACACCTAATGTCACAACGGAAAAAGAAAGCACTGAAACCGTTAGCGAAGAGCCTCTAGCAAAGCCTCGAAATCCCTTTAAGAACAGCAATACAAGCGGTTCTGCTTACCCTCCTGCCAGTTTGCTCAACTCCATGCGCAGGCCTAAGCCGCAACAAGCTATCGAGCCCGGAAATCCTGTAAATGAGGCAGCAAAGCTCGCCGCAAAATCCAAAGCAAACCCTTTCGAACAGCAAGAAAGCTTATCACTATCGCACGCTAGCGAACCTGAAACTATCGCCACAGAACAAATCGCAAGCCCTGACGATAAAGGGAACAACCCTCAAGAGGCTGTCGAGGCGATTGATATCGACGCCATGGTGGATAAACTCATCCAAGAGCAACTCCCCAAACTAGAAGCAGAGCTTCGTAAACGTCTTACTCAAGCCCTCTCAGCCGCGCTGGAACTCTAAGCCAGTCAAATCAGGCCTAAACACTCAATTTAATACCTTCGAATTTGTCTAACGGCCTTAAATCTGGACGCCCAGCCCTGTATAATGGGCGGTTTGCTAAGCCGCCCAAGAACCCAGCTAAGCAGCGGGTGCCTAGGGCTTAATTTCACGCAGTCGGATTTAGATCGTAGTCATGAGCGATAACACCCCATCGAACGAGTTGGATAAAACCTACAACCCACAGGCCATTGAGCAGTCCTGGTATAAAACCTGGGAAGAAGCTGGCTATTTTGCGCCCAAAAGTGAAGTCGATGATGGCGGTGACAGCTATTGCATCATGATTCCGCCACCGAATGTGACAGGTAGTCTGCACATGGGCCACGGCTTCCAAGAAAGCATTATGGATGCCTTGATTCGCCACCAACGTATGTTGGGCAAAAATACCCTTTGGCAAGTCGGTACCGATCACGCCGGTATTGCCACTCAAATGGTTGTTGAGCGTTTGCTCGACGCTGAGGGTACTAACCGCCATGAGCTGGGTCGTGAGAAATTCACCGAGCGCGTGTGGGATTGGAAAGAGCAATCTGGTGGCACCATCACCCAGCAGCTCCGCCGCCTAGGCGCCAGTCCTGACTGGAGCACCGAGCGCTTCACCATGGACGAAGGCTTTTACAAAGCGGTACAGGAAGTCTTTATCCAGCTGCACAAAGATGGCTTGATTTATCGCGGCAAGCGCCTTGTTAACTGGGACCCGAAACTGCACACGGCCATTTCTGATTTGGAAGTTGTCAGTGAAGAAGAAAACGGTTTCCTATGGCATTTTGACTATCCGCTTGCCGATGGCAGTGGCCACTTGACGGTTGCTACTACGCGTCCTGAAACTATGCTTGGCGATACCGCTGTAGCTGTTCACCCTGAAGATGAACGCTATCAGCACTTGATTGGCAAAATGATTAAATTGCCACTAACAGATCGTGAAATTCCCATCATTGCTGATGATTATGTCGATAAAGATTTTGGTACTGGCTGCGTAAAAATTACTCCAGCTCATGATTTCAATGACTATGAAATGGGTCAGCGTCACAACTTACCAATGATCAACATTTTGGATGACGATGCTAACCTAAACAGCATTGTGCCAGAGAAGTATCGTGGCATGGAGCGCTTTGCCGCTCGTAAAGAAATCGTTGCCGATTTTGAAGCCCTTGGTCTATTGAATAAGATTGATGACCACAAATTGAAGGTGCCTCGCGGTGATCGTACCGGTGTGGTAATCGAGCCTTACCTGACCAACCAATGGTATGTAAAAACCCAACCATTAGCCGACAAGGCGATTAAAGCCGTTGAAGATGGTGATATCAAATTTGTTCCTCAAAACTATGAGAATATGTACTTCTCTTGGATGCGCGACATTCAAGACTGGTGTATTTCTCGCCAGCTTTGGTGGGGCCATCGCATTCCCGCTTGGTATGACGATGCCGGTAATGTCTATGTAGGCCGCAGCGAAGCAGAAGTTCGCGCAGAAAATAATATTGCCGACGACATCAAGCTTAAGCAAGACGATGATGTATTAGACACGTGGTTCTCATCGGGCCTATGGACCTTCGGCACCTTAGGATGGCCAAATGAAACCGAGCGTTTGAAGATCTTTAACCCTACTGATGTTTTGGTAACTGGCTTCGACATTATCTTCTTCTGGGTTGCCCGTATGATCATGCTAACCCTGCACTTCCGTGAAGAGATTCCTTTCCACACGGTATATGTGCATGGCTTGGTGCGTGACGGCCAAGGTCAGAAGATGTCTAAATCAAAGGGTAATGTTCTAGACCCAATCGACTTGATTGACGGTATCGACCTTGAGTCCTTGGTGAAAAAGCGCACCACTGGCATGATGAATCCAAAAGCGGCAAGTAAGATTGAAAAGCAAACCCGTAAGGAGTTCCCAGAAGGTCTAGCAGCTTACGGTACCGATGCACTGCGCTACACCTATTATTCACTGGCCTCTACCGGTCGTGATATCAAATTTGATGTGGGTCGCATTGAAGGCTTCCGTAATTTCTGTAACAAAATTTGGAACGCCTCACGTTATGTACTCATGAATACCGAAGGCCATGATTTGACCGGCGAAGTTGAGCTTTCACTGGCTGATCGTTGGATCATTGCCAAGCTACAACAAACTGAAAAAGCCGTGCAAGAAGGCATTGAGGCCTACCGCTTCGATTTGGCCTCGCAGGCCCTGTATGACTTTATTTGGAATGAATACTGCGATTGGTATCTAGAGCTTTCCAAGCCCGTTTTGTGGAACGAAGAAGCCAGCGCTGAGCTACAGCGTGGCACTCGTCGAACCTTAGTACGTGTTCTAGAAACCACTCTGCGTTTAGCACACCCGCTAATGCCATTTATCACCGAAGAGATTTGGCAACGTATTAAAGATATTCCAGGCGCAATTACGGGTGACAAGGCCGAGACGATTATGCTGGCCGAGTACCCAATAGCTGATGAAAGCAAGATCGACGAGCAAGCGCTGGCCGATATCGAATGGGTGAAAGGTGTTGTTGTGGGTATTCGTAATATTCGCGGCGAGATGAATATCTCACCGGCGAAAAACCTGCCTCTCTACTTTGCCAATGGCAGCAGCGAAGATCAGCGCCGCTTAGAAGAAAACCGCCAGTTCTTATTAAAGCTTGCTAGCCTAGAAGAAATCACTTGGCTAAACCCAGGTGATGAAGCTCCAATGTCAGCAACCGCTTTAGTTGGAGATATGGAAATCCTAGTACCTATGGCCGGCCTTATCGACAAAGACGCTGAAACGGCTCGCTTAAACAAAGAGATTGAAAAACTCGAAAAAGAAGTGAGCCGCACCCAGGGCAAGCTGAATAATGAAAAGTTTGTTGGCAAGGCCCCAGCGGAAGTTGTTCAGAAGGAAAAAGATAAGCTTGCGGATTATGAAACCGCTTTAGCGAAGCTTAAAGATCAAGTTCAGAAGATCGCAGAGCTTTAAACTGACTTAAGCTACCCCGGGGTTAAATTCCCAATGTAGAAGCTACCCGGGGTCAGATCCCTAAAACCAAAACGCCAGTACTTAAAAGTACTGGCGTTTTGGTTTTAGGGATCTGACCCCATTTCTTTTTATGCCTTCCTAAACACTCGAAACACAAAGAACAAAACAATCAGCACGAAACCAATCCCAAACGGCAACACAGCACTGCCCAGTGCGGTCTCAAAGGCCAAGAAATCTGGCATTCCACTTTGCCAAAGCGTCCACTCATAGGCCATGTTATAGGCTAGCTTTTTATTACCCGTGGCTAGGATAACAAAGGCGCTTTTGTTCTCGGGGTTGATGCGAATGCTGGTATTGATGGCTGGGTCATTGGAACCGCCATGACCATAGATAAAATCGTCATTGGCGACGGGTACATAGAGCATTGTACCGGCTCCCCAAATCGGAGCACCCGACTGAAAACCGATTGGTTTGCGTAATTGCTTAATGGAAGCTTGGCTTAAAATTGCTGAAGAGTCTTCGCTCAACAAGGCCAATGCCAGCAAGCTCATGTCTTGGCTTGAAGAGGACAGAGCCGTTGCTGCCTTTGAGGCGTATTGGCTTAAAGCGACTTGTTTTCCGTTTTCATCGTAAGAATTAGAAATATTGTCAAATTTTCCCAGGTAATCGAAGCTACTGCGTTGCATAGCCAGTGGCTTAAGAAGATTTTCTTCTACATACTGAGCATAAGACTGGCCGGTAATCTCTTCGATAATATGCTCAACAATTAAGTAACCGCCCCCGGAGTAACTCCAATCACTACCAGGTTCACGTACCACCGCAATGTTTACATCAGCTTTCGATCCACGAGGCTTATTGAGAGACTCTACTGTACTAGGCAGAGTCTCTTCAGCGCTATAATCACCAAAACCAAGCCGATCGCCCAAGCCTGCCGTATGCGACAGCAAGGCTCTCACCGTTACTTTATCATTGTCAAAATTACTCTCAGCTAACTGCCACTGTTTGAGATAGCTAGAGACTGGCGCATCCAAGTCTAAGCGCCCTTGCTCGGACAGTTTTGCTGCTGCAAGACCCGCAACCATTTTGCTCATGGAAGCCAAGGGAAAAAGAGTATCCTTATCTAGGGAGTCACCCACCGCTGAATGTTGGCCGTAATAACTTTTGCCATTGTGATATAAAAACCAGCTCACATTACCTTTGTTTTGCTCAGTAATAAGCGCCTGCTGAGCATTCATAAAGGCATCCACATCACCTTTTGGAGCAACAGCACTTAACCACCAACCGTAAAGGCCGCCGTAGATACTCACCGCCGCCCAAGCGGCCACGGCAACAATAAACAGTAAGATCCTCTTAAAGATTTGCACAGCGTGCTCCTATCAATTAATAACTAAAACTATACAAACGTGAAATTATAGTGTGTATACACATATTATACAAAACTACGATTCAGTGAAAGCCAAAAGCTACGACTTAGTTGGCGGCATTTATGCATCAATAAAAAACTACCAGCTGTGGCTGTAAACCAAACCACCCCAGACGACGTTTCTATCGGCCACACCATTGCGCACCTCAGAAGTATGGGCCCGCAGCATAAAACTAACTTTATGATGTTCATTCAAGCTATGGCTATAACCTAACCAACCTTCGATTAGCGCATGATTAAGCTCGCTAGAACTAAACTTTATTTCGCTGTCTCGAAACTGTCCTTGTAAAAAGGCGTTATAGGCTCGTAGTTTTAACGCAGCACCCCAGAACCAAAAGCTCTCGGCCCCTTTCGCACTGCTAGTTGCCGCAGATTCACCATAGCTATTTAACTGAGCCTGGTGTTGCCACCAAGGTGAAACAAGGGAACCATATCGGCCAGAAACAAATAAAGAGGCCTCGGTAATATAGCCAAGCGAAGCACTCTTACCCCAGCTTAAGTCGTATTTCCCTAAAGCCTCTCGCAACAATGATTGTTGAGATAATTCATAGCGCGCGGTTAACTCTCCGCCATCAGACACCTGGTGATCCCAGCCACGTAAGTCACGACTGCCTGTTAAACTGTGCACTCCGTCCTGCAAATCAGCAAATAAATCGAGGCCCAGTACGCCAACGGTAAATCGACTATCGATGGATTGGCGCCCATTGCTATCTAACCAACGCTCAGAAGAAGATAAATAAAACAAACTGGCAAAGGGACGATCACTAGGGTTTAAACCCTCCCCTTCGCGCTGCTCCGGAGTAAAGCCATAAAGTCCAGCCTCGATACTGTAATGATTATCGGAGCTGTATCCTTCAGCAATAAAACCAGAGGCAACATCATGAAGCTTTGAATAAAACGGCAGGCGCGCCTCGCGATCGTTATTGCTGTAGCGCAAACTTAAACCCGCCGTGTAATCTTGGTCACGACTGCTAGGGACTAACAAATCATTGTCATGCTGAATGGTAAAAGAGGCCGATTGCAATAAGGGGCTTGCTGACAGCAAAATTGCAGTGCTGATTACCCTCAGCCATAAGGGCAGTTTCATATGGTTTACTCCTAAGCTCTATAAGAGCGCCGAAAGACAAAATAAATTTGTTTGGCGCAGAGCTAAAAGCGTGCCAATAGCACTTAATCAATAAAAACAATCACTTAGAGTGAAACGCCCCCAATAGGTATTCGTCAGTTTTAATTTTCTGGGGGCCAGCAACAAGAAGCTGAGATAAGGAAGGTAAAAAACTGAAAATTTATGCTCTCAGTAATTTGCGAATAAGCTTATAAGATTAGACGAGTTAGAATATGTATTTTCGCCTTGACCCGACTACAGGTGCAGAGCTGAGACTAATATTTCGGTCGATATAGGAGTAAATATGCAAGGGCCTGTTAACACTAATTCGGCCGCCACTGTTAGAGCTAAAATCGCCTTAATCAAGGCGCGAGGCGCGTAGTTTGGTCGCTCCAAATAAGCAACGAGCAACACCGAGTAAGGCGATTTTAGCCTAACCCTTCGGGCCGACTTATTTCATCGCTCGGCTGTGTTAGCGCTCGCTATAGTGGAATGACCACAATACGCTCACCCTGCCTTGCCGAATCGAAGAAATAAGTTCGGCAGTGACGGCCGAATTAGTGTTAACAGGCCCTAAATATTTCTCAACTGGCTAAACACGCCGGCATAGCCCGTTCCAGTATTATGTATTACGAGAGAATTGATCTTCTACTGCCAAGCACAAGAAGCGACAATGGTTATCGCTGGTATGGGCCTAAAGAAGTGGCTCGCTTAGACAGTATCATGGCTTACCGCTCTTATGGAATCGTCATCGAGGATATCGGTAAGCTGCTCGACCGAAACTGCCAATCTCAAGTGACGATTTTGAAAGATCACTTTCAAAAACTGGAGCTTGAAATTAAACAACTACGACAACAGCAATCAGCGATTGTTGAATTGCTGAATATCGAACATAAGATAGAGGAAGATACTGTGAATAAAGAACGTTGGGTAGCAATTATGGTAGCGTCCGGTTTCAGCGAAGATGACATGACCCGCTGGCATCAAAACTTTGAAAGAATGGAGCCGGAGGAGCACCAGAAGTTTTTGGAATCTTTGGGAATCAATGCCGCTGAAATTGAGCAAATCAGAAAACTATAAAACCTCAATAAAAGCCATGCCAAACAGAAAAACTAAGAGTTTTTCTGTTTGGCCAGTTCAACATCGCCCCGGCTGCGCAATTTAGGTTTGTCACGCAGGCTCGCAAAAGGATCTTCTGCAGGCTTATAAGCTTCATCGCCAGGTTTAGGGGCAGGCGGAATTTCGGGCTCGCCGTTTAAGTCAGCAACCTTTTCCTTCGCCTTTGCTTTCACTTTTTCGAACTGGCTAGGCTCTGGTTCGGGGGGCTGCTCAGGCTCTCTGGCTTTTGATAGCCAGCCCAAATGAAACAAGATAAATAGCGAAAGCGCCCCGATTCCCAAGCCCCATTTAATAAAGAAGGAAATCGCCAAATGTTGGCGCTCACCCGTCGCTTCAGCGTAGCTGATATATTCGCCGTGAAAAAAACTCACTGCAAACCAAAAAAGCAAGAGGGCAAGCACACTCAGAATGCTGCCTTTGTAACGACGCCATACCGTTGCAACGATGGCTAAGCGTACAAACTGCTTGATCACAACCACCACCCAAGGCCCAAAGAGGCAATCACAAATAATAAGCCTTTTTCTTTGATCTGGTTTTTGATTTGATCTTCCTCTTCTCGGACGACAATCTCGAGTGTCTCTAGAGGCAGGTTTTCAGGTTTTTGACCCGCAATTAAAATACGAGTACGTGCTTTCTCAATAGCCTTATTACGTATATTTGTACGCAATTTGCTTTTTACATTACGAAATGGGCGGGTAATTTTATCACCCAGTTTTTTTGCGAAGCCCGGCTGCTCAACCTCAGCCTCTAAAATTGCTTCTAATTCCGGATCATCTTGATGGCTCGGCAAATTCATCGCCGCATCAAAATACTGCTTATCTCGCTCAAAACTGACGCTCACCGCTTCGGCTTCTAATACCTCACCTTTGGGAGCCTCAGTTTTGCTTTTATCTCGTTTCTTAAACAAATCACATCTTCCTATTCACAAACAGGGGCAAACCATGCGTCATTTATTACATCCTAGGACAACAGCCATTGCCCCATATAATAAATCGCCATCGCTAACAGCATCACCCCCATAATACGCTTAAACCATACATCGCTGATATGATTCAGCAGCCGCAGGCCAATGGCACTGCCAATAATGGTCCCCACACAGCAGATCACGATTGGCCACATAAGGCCCGGTAACAGTGCGTCTTGGCGCCATAGCTCTTCAACCCTGACTAGGCTTCCGACCAACAACAGCAATTGCAAACTGGCCACTTTTTCAAGCCTTTCCAGCCCCTGAGACTGTACATACACCACCAGCGGGGGGCCACCGGTATTGTAGGCTCCGGCAAATAGGCCAGAAACCAGCCCCATCGGAATACCGACAAGGGCATTATTCGGCCGAGTCTCGGCCTGTGATGGATAAAACTGCTGTTTTAAGGCCCAGATTATCAATAAGCCTAAAAACAGATTAAACCAATCACTACTAATTCTTTGTAAAAACAACACCCCAAATGGTGTCGCTATAATCACCGATAATAAAATGGGCCTTAAGCGCAACCAATTAATATGACGATGTAAATTCAGTAATAGTTTCCCATTGAGAACCACCGATACAAAGGCCGACACCATACTGGCCATTTTTACGTCAACCAGTAGCCCTGCCAGCGCTAAAAACACTATCCCAAAGCCAAAGCCTACCGTACTTTGAATCACACCCGCCAACAAGGCTACCGTCGCTAGCCAAGCAATGGCCTCAATTGCCATGTAATTTCCTTAATTTTTGCCCATTTAGACCAAAATATCGACACTTTTGCACTTTTTATACAAGCTGCAGCTTGCCTATAGTAACAGGCCCGCCGCGGAAGCCTAAGGCGCCATTGTGGGAATGCCAAGCCAATAAAAAAACAAATGGCGAAATTAGCACAGCTAGATCCTCCCTACTGTGCTTATAAAGCATCACTGTATTAGCAATTAGATATAGAGGGGAAAAGATGATCCAGGCCAAGCCATTAGCCGCTGCACTAGGTGCTGAGATTTCCGGTATCGATTTACGCCAGCCACTCGATGCTGAAACTATCAGCAGTTTGAAGCGACTTTTAGCACAATATCAGGTGATCTTTTTTCGCGATCAAGATATCGAGCCAGCACAACACAAGGCGCTAGCCGAAGCCTTCGGTCCATTACAGAGCCACCCTGCTTATGCAACAGTAGATGGCTATCCAGAGATCACTATTCTAGAAAGTACGCCTGACAAGCCGACTAAAATTGAGGAATGGCATTCGGATATGACATTTATGTCCAAACCTCCTTTAGGCTCTATCTTGCGATCTCGAATCAGCCCCGAAGTTGGCGGCGATACGCTCTGGGCAAGCTTGGGTGCAGCGTACGAAGGTTTGTCGGATAAGATGCAAAGCTTCCTGTCAGGCCTTAGTGCGGTGCATGATTTTGCCCACGGTTTTCGTCACAGCTTAGCGGAACCTGGAGGTCGCGAACGCTTAGCAGAGGCCTTGGAAAACAATCCACCAGTAGAACACCCCGTTATTCGCACACACCCAGAAACTGGACGCAAAATGATTTTCGTGAACAGTTTGTTCACGACTCATATTGTCGGTATGAGCGAATCTGAAAGCTATGCCCTGCTTTGCTTTTTATTCCAGCATTGTACTCAAGATGAATTTACCTGTCGTTTTCGTTGGGAAGAAAACTCGATCGCCTTTTGGGATAATCGCAGTACTTTGCATAAACCGATTAATGATTACTTTCCCGCGCATCGGCGTATGGAGAGGATTACCATTGATGGTGGGAAGCCTTTTTAGTCTCAATTACAGAGCCTGGCAAGATCATGGTTGCTGATGAGCTAAAAACACTCGTCAGCAACAAGTATTGTTAGAACCAGTTCCTACTCCCCCCTTAACCCTAAAATTTGCAATGTGGTAGCTCTTTGATACCTCATTGAAGGATTAAAAAGCTTAAATAAGAATCGCAAACCATAAAAGTACAACAAGCATTTTAATGTGACGCATCAGGCAGTAGTAACTGCTCAACGAGAGTAAAGTAAACGTTCAAAACCAATTCTCACGGAAGAACCAATCGCTAGTCACTTCAATTGAAAAACAGGAAGGCGAATTATGAAACTTGTTATTAAAACCTTAGTATTTCTCTCCTTACTGCAAGCCTCTTATCTTGCGGCCTGCACTGAAAGCACCATTCCAAAAACTGTCGTTCAGGCGCAAATAGACGCTTATAACGCCCATGATGTTGATTTGTTTGTATCCTGCTTTTCAGAAGATGTTGAAGTTATACAGCTTGATGGCAGCAGGCCGACCATAAAGGGCCGTAAGAAGTTAAAAATGGAGTACAGCTTCCTTAAGCGTAAACCAAAGGAGTTTAAGGTAGAGGTGATTAGCACCTCTGTGGTGGGGCCGGTAGTGGTTTTGCATGAAAGGCTGCATGGCAGAGCCAATGGACAGCCCCCGCTGGATTTATTGGCCGCTTATGAGGTGAGAAAAGGAAAGATTACTAAGCTCTGGTTCCCGCCTATTTATTAAGTAGGGAAAACCATAGCTGCTGCCCCTGCAATTCAATAACGATTCAAAGCCATCATTCATAATTTTGATTGGCGCTATAGAGCTGGGGGCAGCAAAACGGCGAAAACTCATTCACCTAGTTTAGGCGCGAAAGAAGCGAACCATCCAATTTGTTACTCGATCAAAGCTCACTTGATCATCTAAGCTTGCCAGCGCTCTCTCTACATTATCATTACCAAATACTTCACGGCGCAGTTTCAACAAAGACTCAGAATAATCCTTGGTGAATTCTGGGTGAGCTTGGAAGCTCAATATGTGATCTTCAACTTTTACCATAGCATTTGGGCAAAAGTCACTACTGGCCAATACTTCAGCGCCTGGAATATTTTCGACCACTTGGTCCTGGTGAGATACCAGCATAGAGAAATCATCCCCAGCTTGACCATAATCGGCCGCCGCTTCACTTAGCTGATAGTGATGCACACCCAAGCCCCAGCCTTGCTCGGCTTTTACGGTTTTACCACCTAAAGCTTGTGCCAATAGTTGATGCCCAAAACAAACACCCAGCATTTTCTTTTTAGCCGCATGGGCCTTACGAAGAAATTCTTCAGTATCGGCTATCCATTGTAGCGGCTCATAGACAGAAGTTTTACTACCGGTAATCAAATAAGCATCAACCTCATCAACATCGACGGGTAATTCACCTCGTTGAACCTCATAGGTTTTAAATTCCAAATCGCCATCACACTCTGACAATAAGCGTGCGAACATCTCTGGATACTCACCAAACTCGTCGACTAACTGAGGACGTACATCGTCGGTCTTTAAAATACCAATGGTTAAAGTTGTGTTTGCCATATTGCTACCAATCAATTCATCTTAAAAGACTTAGCCCAAGCGCAGATGAAAAGATTTCGCTTGGGTAAGTTGGGCATAGCCTAGTGTACTTAAGCTTATGCCACGACCTGTTTGTTTTACGCCTGTCCAGGCGAGTGCTGGATCTAAATAATCACAGCGATTTAAAAACACCGTTCCAGTTTCAATCTGTTTGCCAATGAGTTTGGCCGCGGCTACGTCTTTGGTCCAAATCGAGGCCGTTAATCCATAGTCGCTATCGTTCATTAATTCGATGGCCTGCTGATCAGAATCAACCGGCATAATACCCACGACAGGGCCAAAGCTTTCCTCGCACATTACTGACATATTGTGATTAACATTCGTCAGCACTTGTGGCGCTAAATAGACACCTTCGCCATCGTCTAGAGGGTAATCGCTACTGTTTATCCACGCTTTCGCACCCTGAGCCACTGCCTCGTCAATCTGTTTTCTTACCCAGTTAGCGGCCGACGCTTTTACCACTGGCCCAAGTGTTGTTTCACTGAGGGTTGGAACACCTAGTTTTAAGGTTTTAACTTCTGCAACAAAATGCTCGCAAAAGGCCTCAAATTGCGAATTCGCGACATAAATGCGCTCTATTCCACAACAAGACTGGCCAGAATTAAAAAAGGCGCCGTCCGCTAGGGCCACTGCCGCTTCTTTTAACTGCTCAGCATTTAAATCTTCTCGTACATAGGCGGGATCTTTTCCACCCAGCTCAAGCCCTAAACCAATAAACTGGCCAGCGGCCGACTTTTCAAATTCCGCACCAGCAGCTACAGAGCCCGTAAAGCAAGCAAAATCAACCTTAGCCTCACTCAGCAGCTTATTAGTTTGTTCATGTCGCAGGTGTACACACTGCAACAAACCACTTGGTAAGCCCGCTTGGGCACAGGCTCGCTGAAAATGCTCGCCTGTTAAAGGGGTTTGGGCTGATGGTTTAAGTATTACTGCATTGCCAGCTGCTAAAGCCGGAATGACCGAGTTCACCGTCGTTAGTAAAGGATAGTTCCAAGGGGCTACAGTAAGCACTAACCCAACTGGGGTAAGCTCAATATAATGTTCAGTATCAGGCGTGCTAGGCGGTTGAATATCAGCCAAAGATTGCTCGGCGATCGACAGCATATAGCGGCCGCGTTCTAGCAGGCCATTTATTTCACCATTTGCATATCGACTCGGGCGCCCCATTTGCCAACTTATCTGCTCAGCAATGAGCTCTCGGTGTTCGTCAAAGTACCCTAATACTCCTTCTAGGAGCTTTAATCGCTCGGCGAGGGGCTGCAGCTGCCATGCCCCCTGCGCCTCTCTGGCAAGCTCCAAATTCGTGTGTAGCTCTTCTTCACTGCAGTAGCTGCGTTGTACATACTGCTTCCCGTCTACCGGGGAGTAACAGCGCAATTGATCTGGCATAACTCATCCTTTCGTAAAAACGCCCTCTCAGGCAGAAATACTGGGCCAACCATAAGGTTGATGAATGTCCTGCTATACGTCTTTTTACTTAGCCAATAATTTTGACTTCAGTTATAGTAACAACAAAATACCAATAAAAAATGACAGGCTATGGCAACTTCAACTTTAAAATCTCCACGTTTTATTATCGTATCATTATTAGCTATCGCTCTTATCAGCTGGTGGCTGTGGCAACCTTCTGATCCGGGGCTACGAATCATTAGTGCAAAAAGCATTATCACGATGGATAGCAAGCAACCTCGTGTTGAGGCTGTTGCGGTAGAGAACGGCAAAATTATCGCGCTTGGCTCTTTAGCCAACTTACAAGAGCGCTGGCCCAATGCTGAGCAATTAAAGCTCGAAGATAAAGTTCTTACTCCTGGCTTTATTGAAAATCACTTGCACCCCGCCATGGCGGCTCTACTTTTACCTTTTCATTGGATAACCCCCTTCGAATGGGAGCTGCCTGGAAAACAAGTACCAGCCACCCAAGGAAAAGAGCAATACCGTGAACGATTAAAGGCAGCTGCCGATAAGCACGCCGAGGGGGAGTGGTTTATCACCTGGGGCTTTCATCATTATTTTCATGGCGATATGTCCAGAGAGGTTTTGGATGAACTGATCCCAGATCGCCCGGCGTTGGTTTGGCACCGTTCATTCCACGAAATCTGGGTAAATTCAAAAGCTATGGAGCTGGTAACCATTAGCGAAGAAGAGCTAAAAGATCAGCATCATGTCAACATTGAAGAGGGCCACTTTTATGAATCGGGCTTGCTGCTCGGCTTAGAAAAGTTTAGGGAATATATTATTCAAACTGGCCGCTTTATGGGTGGTTTAGAGCAAGTAGTGGATGTGGTTCATGCCGGTGGCATCACCACCATTGCCGATATGGCCAATGGCATGTTTGATCTTGATATGGAATGGCAGGCCTTTAAGTGGGTTCTCGACGACAAAGATGTCGGCTTTCGCACACGCTTAATCCCAATGGCCGATCGAGTTGGCAAGAACCCCGGCTCAGCTGAAGCCATTCTTGAAAACGACGCTCTGCTTGAAAAAGGCAATGAGAAACTTAAATTTGTGAAACAAATAAAACTCCTAGCCGACGGCGCCTTTTACTCTCAACTTATGCAAATGCGTGACCCAGGCTATCTTGACGGGCACCACGGCGAGTGGATTACCAAGCCTGAAAAGCTTGAAGAGTTAGCGACCGCCTATTGGCAAGCGGGCTATCAATTACATATTCACAGCAACGGCGATCTAGGTACCGAAGTTGTCTTGGATATGATCGAGCGCATTAACTACAAACACCCCAAGGAAGATCACCGGACTACCTTGCACCACCTTGGTTATATCGGCCCGGATCAGGCCGAGCGAATTGCGGAGCTTGGTGTCATCGTATCGGCGAACCCCTACTATTTGCATACCTTGGGTGAAACCTACTCGGAGATGGGTTTGGGTCCAGATAGAGCCCATTATATTTTCCGCGCACGAGATCTTCTCAATGAAGGCGTGAAGGTGTCTTTGCATTCTGATTTCAGTATGGCCCCTGCTCAACCACTCAGGCTCGCCTGGGTGGCTGTAAACCGCCAAGGCGCTGGCGGACTACAAATGGGTAACGAACAAGCTATGACCGTTCACGAAGCCTTAAAAGCCATTACTATCGATGCGGCCTACGCTATCCAGATGGAATCAGAAATTGGCAGCATTGAAGTAGGCAAGGCCGCTGATTTCACAGTACTTGAGCAAGACCCCTATGATATAGCGCCAGAAGCACTTAAGGACATCCCTATTTGGGGGACTATCTTTGAAGGGAAAACCTACGCGCTGCAATAAGCCCTTACGGATGCAACAGGCATTTAAGGGCGCAGCGGCTTTACCCTGCGCCCTTAAAACAATTCAATCTGTTCTAGCTTGGCTTTGATAGGCCCATAAGATCGACGGTGAATTGGGCAAACCCCGAATCTTTCTACAGCTTCCATATGTACCTTGGTTGGGTAGCCCTTGTGGCCAGCAAAGCCATAGCCCGGGTACACCGCATCAAAGTCCGCCATCTCTCTATCGCGAGTGACCTTAGCTAATATCGATGCAGCTCCAATGCAAGCCACTCGGCCGTCACCTTTTACAACAGCCTCGGCTTGGTAGCTCCACTTAGGTATTTTGTTACCATCAACCAGTACATGTTCTGGCTGTATATCTAAAGCCTCTACCGCACGCTTCATTGCCAATAAGCTAGCCTGCAAAATATTAAGCTCATCAATTTCTGCCACGCTAGCTCTAGCAATCGCCCACGACAATGCCTTTTCTTGAATTTCATCAAATAAGGCGTTTCGCTTTTTTTCGCTCAGTTTCTTCGAATCGTTCAACCCTTCGATGGGATTGTCAGGGTCTAAAATCACAGCGGCGGTAACCACATCCCCAGCTAGAGGCCCGCGCCCTACTTCATCAACCCCCGCCACAAGATGCCCTTGATACTGACTGATAAAAGGACCTAGATCTTGGCTCATGTTTTTATTCTCGGCGGTAGATGAATTTTAATGGGTAAAATAATTAGAGAGAATTATCTTGAAGACAGCAGTTGCTGATCTATGGCCTTAGCGGCAAGTTCACCAGCCTGTTGTCGCAGCAGCTTATGAATATCGGTAAACCGTCGAACTAATTGCTCACGATGGGCTTGATCTTGCAACTGTTGCCTCAAGGCGTGCACTAGGCTCTCAGCGGTACAGTCCTCCTGAAGAATCTCTGGCACTAACTCTTCACCTGCCAATAAATTAGGCAGCGAGATATACTTGGTTTTAATCAAACGACGAGTCAACCAAGCACTGAACCAATCTTTTTTATAGGCCACAACCATCGGCTTTTTAAGTAGTAATGCCTCTAAACTAGTCGTACCTGAAGCCATTAATACACCATCAGCTGCTGCCATTAATTGTTTGGAATTGCCTAAATGAAGATCGATTGGAAAATCTTGCCCAATCTCCCCGGTATTTTTTAGCTCAGCGATTATTTCTTTTAGCTGCTCTAAGCGGTCTTGATTCGCTGCGGGCAGTAAAAAGCGCGTCTTATGAGTTTCAGCGTAGATAGCCGCTGCTTTTAGAAAAACCGGAGCCAAATGTTTTACTTCAGCGCCCCTGCTTCCCGGCATTATAGCTACGACATGCTCATCTAAATCCAAGCCCAGCTCTTGGCGCGCTGTTTTTACATCGGTTTCCATGTCAAATTCATCAGCCAGAGGATGGCCTACAAACTGCACAGGGATATCGTGTTGCTTATATATCTCAGTTTCAAAAGGCAGAATAGTAAGCATTAAATCGACTGAGCGTTTAATACCGTGAATACGCCCTTGCCGCCAGGCCCATACCGAAGGGCTGACATAGTGCACTGTCGGTATCCCAGCTTCTTTGAGTGTCTTTTCGATGGGCAAATTAAAATCTGGCGAATCAATACCGATAAAAACATCCGGTGGATTACTCAGATAATGTTGACGCAGAAACTTCCGAATACGCAGCAATTCAGGCAGCCTCTTTAAGGGCTCAATAAAGCCCATAACGGCTAAACGATCTTGCGGGAAAAATGATTCAAATCCTAAGGCCAGCATTCGCTCACCGCCGATACCAGAAAAGCTCGCATCGGGGAAACGCTGACGCAATGCCTGCATTAGATCTGCACCAAGAATATCTCCCGACATCTCACCGACGACAATTGCGATATGCATGATGTATTAGCGGATGATGCCGCGAGTGGACTTTTGTAAGGATTCGATTAAGGCTTCAACTTTACTACTGTTTTGTTTGAGGGCATTAAGCTCCTCAAGTGCTTCATCAACAGTAAGCCCTCGACGGTAAACCAATTTATAGGCTTTGTTCACAGCGGCAATATCTTCTTTGCTAAAGCCACGTCGACGTAAGCCTTCGGCATTGATACTGCGCGCACTAGCAGGTGCACCAGAAACCATGACATAGGCTGGAACATCTTTGCCAATAGCTGAGCCCATGCCCGTGAAACTATGAGCACCGATACGGCAAAATTGATGGACTAGGGTATAGCCCCCTAGAATAGCCCAATCATCAACATGCACATGCCCAGCTAGGCTGGCATTGTTGATTAAGATACAGTGATTTCCAAGGACTGAGTCGTGCCCGATATGGGCATAAGCCATGATCAAGTTATCATTGCCAATTATCGTTTCGCCACGATCCTGGATGGTGCCACGATGAATCGTCACCCCTTCGCGAATAGTATTATTATCGCCAATGGTCAGGGTTGTTGGTTCACCTTGATACTTCAGATCAGGGGTGTCTTCACCAATACTGGAAAACTGAAAGATTCGATTATTGCGACCTATCTTGGTTGGGCCCTTAATAATCACATGTGAATGCACTACCGTACCTGCAGCTATGCTCACACCTGGGCCAATGATTGACCAAGGGCCAATCTCAACATCATCAGCGATATCCGCAGTAGGGTCGATAATGGCCCGGGGATCAATAAGGCTTGCTTCAGTCAACAATTTCTCTCTCTTTGTATCTGTGACGCTGCGGTAATTATTTTACCGGTCGATCAGCGCACATTATAGAGGCAGATGCCGCTAAAACGCCATCAACACTGGCCTTACAATCGAATTTCCAGATGCCGCGTTTCTCTGAAACAATTTTGGCTTCTAGCTGTAAACGATCGCCTGGAACAACTTGGCGCTTAAAGCGAACCTTGTCGGCACCGGCAAACAGGTAGATAGAGCCATCTGCAGGGGTTTTATCTAGCGTCTTAAAGCCCAATATCCCAGCTGCTTGAGCCATCGCTTCAACGATCATCACGCCTGGGAAAATAGGCATTTGGGGAAAGTGCCCATTAAAAACTTCTTCGTTAATGGTGATGTTCTTATAGGCCACAATATAATCCCCTTCCACTAATTCGGTCACACGGTCGACCAGTAAAAAAGGGTAGCGATGGGGTAGATACTTGCGTATCTCTTGAATTTCCATCATGTATTCACTTCCTAAGGTACTCAGCTTAAAAGCAATGACAGCACTCGCTGTCAGTTTTGCAAGCCCATGCTATTGCCAGATTATGACAATTGGAGCTTTTACTTATCCTTGCTCAATGTCCTAACGGTTCCAGCCAGTTTATCAAGCTGGGAAAACCGCACCGCACTGCGGCGCCATTTCTCCGTAGGCATCATTGGCGTCCCTGAAGAGTATGAGCCAGCCTCGGTGATAGACTTAGTCACCATGGTCATGCCGGTAATATGAACTTTATCCGCCAACTCGATATGCCCAACCAAGCCAACTCCGCCCGCTAAAGTACAATGCTTACCAATAACGGCGCTACCGGAAATACCGACACAAGCAGCAATAGCGCTATGCTCTCCAATTCGAACATTATGCGCAATTTGCACCTGATTATCGATCTTTACACCATCACTAATGACGGTATTGTCCAAAGCCCCACGATCAATCGTCGTAGATGCACCGATTTCCACATCATTGCCAATTTGGACACTGCCTAACTGATGAACTTTTAACCAGCCCTCGCCGGTTGGCGCAAATCCAAATCCTTCCGAGCCAATCACCGTATTGTTATGGATCTCTACCCGATCGCCCATGCAAACAGCGGCCTCAATACTGACATTGGAATGCAGGCGACAATCTTGGCCTATATGAACATTTTCGCCAATAAACACCCCAGCTTCCAAACAGCTATTAGCTCCAATTTGCGCGCCAGCCTGCACAACACAGTTCGGGCCAATCCAGGCACTCTTATCTACTTCAGCACTCGCATCCACCACAGCACTAGGGTGGACGCCCTGGCTCTGAACCGGTGAGCGCTTGAACAATGAGGTTAATACTGCAAAGGCGATATAGGGCTGCGCACAGACAATTTTAGGACCACTGAAGTGCTCAACTTCATTGGGGTGTAAAATAACGGCAGCGGCATCACTGCTAGCGAGATATTTACGATAGTTTGGATTGGCTAAAAAGCTGATTTCATCCGCTTGTGCTGTCTGCAATGTAGCCATTGCTCCAATCTGCAAGCTTTGATCAGCCCCCTGCAGTTCTACGGCTAAATTTTCCGGTAAAACGCTCTGCAGGTGGTTAAGTAGCTCTTGCAAGGTGAAAGTTTGATTGTTCGCCACTGGGCTTTCCCTACTCTACTTAAATTTAATAATGAACCATAACAAATTAGGCTTGGCTTTACGATATTCTAGCATTTGATCGATCAGCTTTAGCTGGAGCTAGCGCCTTAGCTTTAAGCCCAAAAGCCCTAGCCAAACAGCCATAAAAAAAGCCGCATGCAGCTTTAGCTGATGCAGCTTTTTTGGCCCCCATTTAAAAGGGCTTGGGGATTACTTAGCCTTGTTTAGGCGATCAGTAATCTGAGAGGTAATATCGTAACCGGTGTCAGCATGAAGAACAGACTGCGGGTTCAATACCAAACCGTAACCGCCAGTTTTAATAATCTCTTTGGCAATATCGTTGGCCTGCTTACCATACTTACTGAATAGCTTTTGGTAGATCTCGTTTTGCTCTTGCTGCAACTTCTTAGCAAGCAACTGCTGATCTGCACGCTTGTACTCAATTTCCTTAGCCTGCTTTGCTTTACGCTCATCTGACCAAGTCAAACCTTTGGTTTGCATTTCTTCATACAGCGCTTTCATTTCAGAGTTTAAAGTTTCGGCTTGTGAAGTCAGGGCCAAATACTCAGGCTTAGCACTCAGTGCTTTAAGCTCTTTCTGAGCAGCTTCACTGCGCAGGATTGCCGTCTGCAAATCCATTACACCAATTTTGCCTTGGGCCAGGGTCACGTTTGAGAACAATACGGCTGCGACAAAAGCCAAAGCGATCTTCATGTTTTTCACTATCTATCTCCAATATTTAACCATAATGGTTAATCTATGCAGCACGGCTGCTGTTGTTATTGACTGGCAAATGCACAGCCGTGTGATTAAAACTGAGTACCCAATGAGAACTGGAAGAACTCGGTTTCATCAAATTCGTTTTCGCGAATCGGTTTAGCGATACTAAAGGTCAAAGGTCCAAAGCCTGAAATCCAAGTCACACCGATACCAACAGAGGCGCTAACCTTGCTTATATCAACATCAAAGCAGTTTTGCTGACTTGAACCACACTCGGTATCGAATACGTTACCCGCATCAATAAAGAAAGCCGACTGCAATGAACGCTGATCTTTAATAAACGGCAGCGGGAACAAGACCTCTGCACTACCTTCGATCAAAATATTACCACCAAAGGGGTTGTTTCGATCGGAAGTATTATTCAGCTGGGTCGTAATTAACTCGCCATCTGCATTAATAACGTATGCAAGATTGGAAACCTCATCGGTATTTCGAATACCGTCACCGTTAGTATCATTCCAAGTTGCATATTGGGTTTGATAAACCTCTGCAGGCGTACTCTGAGGGCCAAGGGTATTGCGCTTAAAGCCTCGAACCGAGCCAAAGCCACCAGCATAGTAATGCTGGAAGAATGGCAACTCAGTAGTATCTCCGTAGGAATCCGCATAACCTAAACGAGTACGTAGACGTAAGGTTAGGCTATTAGTAATCGGGCGATAATACTGCGCAGTATAGTTCAGCTTGTAATACTCAAGGTCACCACCAGGCAAGGATACTTCAAGAGACAATCTCTGAGAAACACCACGGGTAGCCAAACGACCTCGATTTAGGGTGGACTTAGCCCAGTTTATCGAAGTGGTTACCAAATTAAATTCGTCACCATTTTCATCGATAAAGCCTCTAGGTGATTGTGCATCCAACAAATCTGTTGCATCACTCAAGCTATCAGCATAGTCATACTCAACTAGAGGTGAGGTACTCAAAATTTCGGCAATCTTATCTGCATCCTCCTGGGTCAAATATTTATCCACCGCGTTGTTTACGCGACGCGGACTTCCGATAATTTCCTGTACCGCAAACGGACCTGTCTCAATTGATAAATTTTGATAGCCAATATTAAAGCCAATTCTCTCAATTTCAGAAATTGGATAGCCAAAGTTTACGCTAGCGCCAAAGCTGTCAGTTGAGTAACTGGATACATTGATTCGAGAATAATCACGCGACTGATAAAAGATATTAAAGCCACGACTTACACCATCTGGAGTAAAGTACGGATCGGTATAGTTAAAGCTATAGGCGGTTTGGTAACTACTGCGACTAACATTAAAGCCAACGCGCTTACCGGTACCCAACCAGTTATCCTGCTGGACATTAGCACCTAAAACTAGACCAGAGCCCTGGGCATAACCAACACTCGCCCCCACGCTACCAGAAGGCTGCTCTTCAACGGTATACTCGACATCTACCAAATCTGCCGAACCAGGAACCTCTTTGGTATCCACTTTAACTTCTTTAAAGAAGCCTAAACGCTCAAGGCGAACCTTAGATTGCTCAATTCGAAGAGATGATGCAGAAGCACCTTCCATCTGACGCATCTCTCGACGCAGTACATTATCTGCCGTGGTGGTATTACCGCGAAATTCGATTCGATTAACGTAGGCACGCTTACCAGGATCGATAAAGAAGGTAATTTTTACCTTACCGGTCTCTTCGTCAATATCAGGCATGCCCTTAACTTCGGCGAATGTATAACCTTCGTTACCTAGACGCTTGGTCATATATTCTTCAGTAGTGGTCATTAACACCTGGGAGAACTTTTGACCTTCGCGCATCAACAATAGGCCACGCATCTCTTCTTCAGGTAAAATTGGGTCACCCGCCAGCTCAACTTCACTGACTTCGTAAACATCACCTTCATTGATATTTACAGTAATAAATACCGCTTCTTTGTTTGGACTCAAGCTCACCTGAGTTGAGTCGATCTCAAACTTAAGATAACCACGATCAAGGTAGAAGCTTTCTAGGCGTTCAATATCGCCACCTAGCTTCTCTTTGGCATAACGGTCGTCGCTGGTAATCCAAGAAAACCAACCGGTGGTTTTCAACTCAAACAACTCAATTAGCTCTTCGTCATCGAAAGCCGAATTACCTACGATATTGATATGCTTAATAGAGGCTACATCGCCTTCATCTACATCAATTTGCAATTTAACTTGGTTACGAGGCAAATCAACTACCGTCGCCTCAACATCAGCGCTGTATCGGCCTTGAGCAACATACTGGCGGCGCAATTCTTGAGTCAGACCTTCCAAAGTGGCTCGCTTGAAGATCTGGCCTTCCGCTAGGCCGTTATCATTCAAGCCCTTCATCAGATCTTCAGTTTTAATGGCCTTGTTACCTTCGATAGAGATCTCGCTAATGGCGGGACGCTCAACCACAGTTACCACGAGAACATTACCATCGCGACCAATCTGAATATCCGCAAAGTAGCCAGTTTTAAACAGGGCTCGGGTAGCATTTTGAATAGCCAAGCTGTCTAATTCTTCACCAATCTGAATAGGCAAGGAGGCAAATACAGTACCCGCCGAAACGCGCTGCAGCCCCTCTAGGCGAATGTCATTCACCCGAAATGCTTGGGCATATGCCAGTGCTGGCAGTAAGGTGAAGATAAGAATAAAGTCTCTGATACGCTTCATATTATGCTTAATCATTAATTAGTGTTGAGCTTAGCTCTTTATATTTACACCAAAGCCAGTGCCCCAGCCTTAGTTCATGTACCCACTTGATTGGTCTTAAAACAATCGGTCTTTAACAAGCTATGTTAAAACAAACGCATAACGTCGTTGTACAACGCCACACACATGATGCAAAGCACCATAACCATGCCGATCTGGTAGCCCCATAACTGCACTCGCTCTGGTAAAGGACTCCCTTTTACCAACTCAATAACGTAGTAGAGCAGATGGCCGCCATCCAGAACCGGAATCGGCAACAGGTTCATAACCCCGAGAAATACACTTAGCAATGCCAGCAAGGTGATAAATTGCTGCCAGCCAGCCTTGGCCGAATCGCCCGCCACTTTAGCAATGGTAAGAGGTCCGCTCAAGTTTTTCGTGGATATTTGCCCAACAATCAGCTTCTTCAAAGAGACAAGTACAAATTTGGATTGTTCCCAAGTTTTATCGACCGCCACCACAAAGGACTGCACAAATCCGTATTGACGCTTGATTATCATGTCCTTGGGCCAAGGTGTTTGACTAGCGCGGACCCCTACACGGCCAATTACAGTACCATCATCTAAGGTCACTGCCGCTGGGGTAATGTTTGTCTCGGCCAATTTACCGTCGCGCTCATAGCTCAAACTGAAAGTTTGATTGGCTCGGGCTTTTACATATTCAACCCACCAATCCCAGTCTTCAACGCTCTGTCCGTCGGCCGCTACCAGCTTATCTCCCACCTTTAGGCCAGCTTTTGCCGCTGGGCTATCAGCTTGTATATAACTTAGATCCATCGCTATCGGCGGGTAGAAAAGGGTTATCCCCAAGCCAGCGACTGGGTTGGGCTCCGCATCACCACGCAGCCACTCTTTGAGCTCCCCTACCGAGTCATAGCTTAGATCTGAATCTGGATATTGAACACGGAACAGTATTTCGCCGCTCTCCCCCAATCGATTGAGCAACTGCTGCACAAATTCTTGGCGGGTGGCGGTTGGCTGACCGTCCACAGCGATGATTCGCTGGCCTGGCTCTAGACCAGCTTCGGCAGCGACGGAACCCGGTTCTACCTTTCCAACCACGGCTGTTAGCTCGCGGTAACCAGGCAAAGTAAGAAACCAATACAGCAAGATGGCCAAGATGAAGTTGGCGACTGGGCCGGCAAGCACCACGGCAATTCGGCTTAAGACGGGCTTTTGAGTAAACGCTAGGTGCTTTTCATGCTCAGCAACTTCACCTTCACGCTCATCAAGCATTTTTACATAGCCACCGAGCGGTAATGCAGCCAAAGCAAACTCAGTGCCCTCTTTATTTCGCCAGCTATACAAAACCTTGCCGAAACCAACTGAGAAACGCAGCACCTTCACGCCACAACGACGGGCCACGTAGTAGTGCCCAAATTCATGAACCGTTACCAGCACCCCGAGGGCCAAGATAAACCAAAATACGGTTGCGATAAGACTCAAGTGACTTTCCCCTCTAAGTGACCTAGCACGTCAAAGTTCGAATTAATTGTTGCGCACTCTGACGCGCCTGGGCATCGACGGCCAATACAGTATCTATATTCTGCACGTCAATCACCGAGTGTTGCTCCAAGACTTCACTGTTGATTCTCGCAATGTCAGTAAAGCCTATTCGCTCGGACAAGAAAGCCTCGACAGCTTCCTCATTTGCAGCATTAAGACAGGCGGCAGCACTACCACCAACTTTACTCGCCTCAATAGCCAAGCCTAAGCAAGGGAATCGCTGCAGATCAGGAGCCGAAAAGCTTAGCTCTCCGAGGCGGGTAAAATCCAAGCTTTCTACGCCTGACTCAATGCGTTCTGGCCAAGCCATGGCATGGGCGATCGGGGTACGCATATCCGGCTGCCCAAGCTGAGCTAGCACCGAGCCATCGTTGTATTGCACCATAGAATGCACCACACTTTGCGGGTGCAATATCACATCAATCTGCTCTGGGGCGGCTGCAAATAGCCAGCGGGCTTCGATGTACTCCAGCCCCTTATTCATCATTGTTGCTGAATCGACAGAAATCTTTTGTCCCATCGACCAATTTGGATGGGCACAAGCTTGCGCCACTGTGACCGATGATAAATCTTGAATAGGCGTTTCTCGAAAGGGACCGCCAGAGCCAGTTAATAAAATCTTACGAACCCCAGCTTCCGCTAGGCTGCTCATATTTTCAGGCAAGCACTGGAAGATAGCATTGTGCTCACTATCAATGGGAAGCAGTAAGGACTCGTGCTGACGCACGGCGTCCATAAATAGACTGCCCGCCATGACCAAGCTTTCTTTATTCGCCAATAGAACTTTATTACCTGCCTTTACCGCAGCCAATGTAGGCAATAGCCCAGCAGCACCCACGATAGCCGCCATAACCGTATCCGCCTCAGCAGAGACTTCGGCTAAAGCAGTTTTGCCGGCCAGCACCTTGGTGTTAAGTTTGCGCTCTTTTACGGCATCACGTAGTTGCCCTGCAGCTGACTCATCAGCTAGCACGGCAAGCTCAGGCTGAAACTTGGTCACCTGCTCTAAGAGAGTTTGCCAATTACGGTTTGCACAAAGTGCATAGATATGAAATTTTTCCGGATGGCGAGCGGCTACATCTAAAGTGCTTTTACCAATGGAGCCGGTCGACCCCAATATCGTTAATCGTTCTGGTTTCGACATTATAGCGACCAGCCGCTCAAGCTCATGGCCAATGCAAACACCGGAGCTGCAGCCGTCAAGCTATCAACACGATCCAGCACCCCGCCATGCCCAGGTAAAAGGCGCGAGCTATCTTTAATGCCGCGCTGGCGCTTGACCATACTTTCAAGCAGATCACCCAACACCGACGCTAATCCGGCTGGAATAATAATGGCCAAGGTCAACAGCAAAGAAACATCAGCCATTAGCGCAACGGCTACAGCCAACAAAACACAGCTAAACATGCCACCCCAAAAGCCTTCCCAAGACTTACCAGGGCTAACAGCTGGGGCCAACTTATGCTTACCCAATGCTTTACCCGAAAAATAAGCGCCGATATCAGCACAAGCTACGATTAACACAACGATAAGGATCAACCATGCACCGGAGGTTTGAGCGCGCAAATAGGAAAATGCCAACCATGTTGGCACCAAAACGGCCATACCCATAATGGCTTTAAACCAACGGCTTCCCCATAGCGCCGCACTTCCGGGGTAAGACTGAACCCATAGCAGCGCTATCGCCCACCACAGGCACCCAGCCATTAAAATAGCTTTGGATATATCGGCGTTATGACCGTCAAAATTATGGGTAACAAAGGCTGACAGGGCTAAAATGGAAGCGATTAAGGCAACATAAGCGCAACGCTGCCAGATTTTGGAAAGACCCGAAAGGTTGGCCCACTCCCAAGCCGCAATTAAAACGACTGTGGCTATAAAGGCCGAGAAAAGAGGCAAAGGCAGTTTAAACAAAGCCGCCAGAAACACTACAGCGAGAATAATAGCTGTGATGATACGTTGTTTTAGCACTCGGCCCCCAAATTCATTTAATCGATCTATTATCGATCAGTTTTTATTATCAATGCCTGCAATCAGGCTTGTTCCGCCAGCACTTGTTCAGATGTTTTTCCAAAGCGACGCTGGCGCTGATAAAAGTCATTTACCGCTGCGTCTACTTGCTCAGGCCCAAAATCAGGCCACAAACAATCACTAAAATACAATTCTGAATAAGAGCACTGCCAAAGTAGAAAGTTACTGATACGAATCTCTCCGCCAGTGCGAATCAACAAATCCAACTCGGGCAAATCGGCCAAGCAAGTGTGCTGATGCAAGCTGTCTTCATCTATATCGTCTGCGGTAATTTCTCCCGCTTGCAGCTTTTCTGCCAGTTCTTTACTAGCTTGCGCGATGTCCCAACGACCACCGTAATCAGCTGCAATCACCAAAGTAGCCTCACCTTGACTGGCAATTGCCTCTGCTTCAGCAATTGCATCTTGTAGCTTAGGGCTAAAGCGATCTCGACGCCCGATTACTCGCAGCGCCACCCCTTCCTCGCTAAGCTTACGTGCTTCGCGGCGCAGGTAGGAGTAAAACAAACTCATTAGCGCCTCAACCTCACGCGGAGGGCGGCGCCAATTTTCACTACTAAAGGCAAATAGAGTCAGCACTTCTACCTTGTGCTCTCGACAGGCTTTTAACACTGCACGAATTTTTTCGACTCCAGCCTTATGGCCAGAGCCACCACCCATGCCACGCTGTTTCGCCCAGCGATTGTTCCCATCCATGATGATGCCAATATGGCGTGGAGACGCCGCTGGCAAGTTTTGCTCACTCAAGTGCAATCGCCTTTTTAGATTTCCATCAAATCTGCTTCTTTCACTGATAGCGCCTTGTCCACTTCGGCTACAAACTTATCAGTGATCTTTTGAATGTCATCCTGAGCGCGACGATCGTCATCTTCAGTGATTTCTTTTTCTTTTAGCAGATCTTTAACATCCGCATTGGAGTCACGACGAATATTGCGAATGGAAATACGAGCATTTTCAGCTTCAGCGCGAGCTTGCTTGATATAACCTTTACGAGTTTCTTCGGTCAAAGGCGGCATTGGAACACGAATCAGCTCACCGGTAGTCACTGGGTTCAAACCCAAGTCAGACTTCATAATCGCCTTTTCGATTTCTGGAACCATTGGCTTTTCCCAAGGGCTTACAGAAAGCGTACGAGCATCCAAAACAGATACATTAGCCACTTGATTCAATGGCGTATCTGAACCGTAGTAATTAACAGTTACGGTATCCAAAATGCTTGGGTGAGCGCGACCAGTGCGGATCTTTCCGAAATTACTGGCCAGTGCTTCTAAGCTTTTTTGCATGCGGCTTTCAGCATCCGCTTTAATATCATTGATCATCATCTAAAGTCTCTTGAATTAAAGTACCTTCATTGCCACCGCGAACAATGCTAACTAAGGCGCCAGCTTGATCCATACGGAAAACACGTACAGGCATATCATGTTCGCGACACAGACAAATTGCCGTTAGATCCATTACCCCTAGCTTCTTCTCTAAAGCTTCATCATAGGTCAAGGCATCGTATTTAGTTGCCGTAGGATCTTTCATTGGGTCGGCTGTGTAAACACCGTCTACTTTGGTGGCTTTAAGCACCAATTCAGCCTCAACTTCGATTCCGCGCAAACACGCAGCCGAATCGGTTGTAAAGAATGGGTTACCCGTACCCGCAGAGAATATTACCACTTCGCCGGAATCTAGAAAGCGAATGGCCTTACGGCGATCATAGTGATCTACCACGCCACTCATTGGAATTGCAGACATAACTCGTGAGGAAATATCCGAGCGCTCTAGGGCGTCTCGCATCGCTAGGGCATTCATGACCGTTGCCAACATACCCATATGGTCGCCGGTTACACGATCAAGGCCTGCAGCACTCAGCGCCGCACCGCGGAACAGGTTGCCACCACCAATTACCAGACCAACTTGAACACCAATACCAACCAACTGACCAATTTCTAAGGCCATTTTGTCCAGCACCTTGGGATCTATACCAAAGCCCTCTTCTCCCATCAGCTCTTCGCCGCTGAGTTTAAGCAATATACGTTTGTATTTTTTGTCTTTGGTGGGCATGGAAGACTTCCTACATTGGCCGTGATTTGGGAGCTTGCGCCCAGAATTGACACCTTATTGGCGCACAAGATTCTAAGCGGCTGAATTCTAACAAAAAAGGGGTGGAAGATGCGACTCCCACCCCTTTCTAATCGATGATTTTCATCAACGATGGCTGAAAATCAGCCTTTTAAGACTTATTCGCCTTTAGAAGCAGCTACCTGAGCGGCAACTTCTGCAGCAAAATCAGCTTCTTCAACTTCGATACCTTCACCTACCTCAAAGCGAACAAAGCCAACAACCTCACCGCCAGCTTCTTTAACTAGCTGAGCAACGGTTTGGTCTGGGTTCTTAACGAATGGCTGCTCAACCAAGCTAGCTTCTTTCAAGAACTTCTTAATACGACCAGTCATCATCTTCTCAACGATCTCGTCTGGCTTACCAGCCATATCTGGCTGAGCCTTGATGATGTCTTTTTCTTTCTGAAGCGCTTCTTCTGGCATATCTTCTGGACGGTTAACCTGTGGGTTAACGGCCGCTACGTGCATAGATACGTCTTTAGCAACTTCCATAGCACCAGCAGAGATAGTGGTGATAGCTGCGATACGGTTGTTAGAGTGGATGTAAGAACCCACAACGCCACCGTTAGCTTCAACAACAGCCACACGACGAACACCGATGTTTTCACCGATCTTCTGAACCAAAGCTTCACGAGCTGAATCCAACTCACCTTCCATTAGCTTGGCAACGTCTTCGGTCTTTTCAGTGAAAGCCTTCTCAAGAACCTTGGCCGCGAAACCAGCGAAGTTCTCATCACGAGCAGCGAAATCAGTTTCAGAGTTAACTTCAACCAATACACCGTAAGAGCCGTCTTCAGCAACTTTCGCCGCTACAACGCCGTCAGCAGCAGTACGATCAGCTTTCTTAGCCGCTTTTAGGCCAGAAGCTTTACGTAGGTTTTCAATCGCCTTGTCGATGTCACCATCAACTTCTTTAAGTGCTTTTTTGCACTCCATCATGCCGAGGCCAGTGCGCTCGCGCAGTTCTTTTACCAAAGATGCAGAAACCGCCATGATTTTTTCCTCATCAATATATTTGAAACATAAATACGAAAGGGGGCGAGCGCCCCCTTTTAGACTGAGACCAGTAAAAACTAGCCTGCAGCCTCTGTGTTACAGCTGTGCGAGGGCTTAGCTAGCTTCGCCGTCAACCTCTACAAACTCGTCCTTATTAGGAACGCTCTGGCCATTAGCTGCACCTTCTAGAACAGCGTCAGCTGCTGCAGTGGCGTACAACTTAATAGCGCGGATAGCATCGTCGTTACCAGGGATAACGTGATCAACGCCAGCAGGATCAGAGTTAGTATCAACAACACCAAATACTGGGATACCTAGCTTGTTAGCTTCTTGGATAGCGATGCGCTCGTGCTCAACGTCGATTACGAAGATCGCGTCAGGTAGACCACCCATATCCTTGATACCACCGATAGAGCGCTCTAGCTTCTCCATCATACGGGTGCGCATCAGAGCTTCTTTTTTGGTCAACTTCTCAAAAGTACCGTCTTGGCTCTGAGCTTCAAGATCGCGGTAGCGCTTGATAGAAGCACGGATAGTTTTGTAGTTGGTTAGCATACCACCCAACCAACGGTGGCTAACGTAAGGCTGGCCAGAACGCTCAGCTTGCTCTTTGATCACTTTAGCGGCAGCGCGCTTAGTACCAACGAACAATACTTTTTTCTTCTGAGAGCCAAGCTTAGTTAGAGCAGCTAGGGCTTCATTGAACGCAGGAACGGTGTGCTCCAGGTTAATGATATGAATTTTGTTACGAGCACCAAAGATGTATTGACCCATCTTTGGGTTCCAGTAGCGAGTCTGGTGACCGAAGTGAACACCAGCTTGCAGCATATCGCGCATGCTTACGGTAGGCATATGTCTATTTCCTTAGGGTTAGGCCTCCATATACCCCAGCCGCTCAACCCTTTCCTGCCAAAGGAAATTGGGCACCCAAACGGATGTGTCGGTATATGTGTGACGTTAAAATCATTAAATTTACCCTGCACTCTAGGTACAGGGGCGCGCTTTATACCATAGACGAGGGGTGGTTGCTAGTTTTTTCGGACTTCATCAACCTATTACTCAATATCTGCAGCCTGACCGCCTGCCTTGGTTGTGAAGGAGCTTCCCGGGATCGCAAAAAACGGCATGGGCTCGCACCATCCAGGTGCTCGGCCTTCGGCCAAGCCCTAAACTCTTCCGGGAGTTTAGTCATGCCAGCTCGCGTTCGTTTCCATAACTCACACGTCCCAGGAAGCTCCTTCACAACCAAGACATTCTGCAACGATAGCTATCCCAAACCACTAACAATCCTTGATCAACTAGCGAAAGCAGTTTTAGGGGTGGCCAACTCTCTTTTGGGGGCATCTTCGACTTGGAGGAGAAGGTGAGCTGGCATGGAGGCCGCTTTTTGCGCCCCCCAGAAGAGAGTTGGCCACCCCTAAAACGGTCAAGTCAGCACAAATTAATAACGTCTCTCCAAACTGCATTCGACATATAGAAGGCTGCCGCTTGGAGAAGCGCACTATGACGGTTTACAATAGTCAGTCTTTTGCTTGGACGGCCAAATTGACCAAAACCCTGAATTTTGCAGGTAATTGCCGCCAAAAACGAACAGAATACATAAATGTAGGAAAATACTAGCCGATGTCTGTATCCATCAAGACCCCTGAAGAAATCGCCAAAATGCGCGTAGCCGGCCGCATGGCCGCCGAATGTCTAGAAATGATCGAAGACTATGTAAAGCCAGGGGTAAGCACGGCAGAATTAGATCGAATCATTCATAGACATATTGTAGAAGTACAAGATGCGATTCCAGCCTGCTTGAATTATCGCGGTTTCCCTAAATCCATCTGCACCTCAGTGAACCACGTAATTTGTCACGGCATCCCCTCAGAAAAGAAAATTCTGAAAGATGGTGACATCATCAATATCGACGTGACCGTGATTAAAGATGGCTACTTTGGCGACACCAGCAAAATGTACTTTGTTGGCAAGCGCAGCTCGCATATGGAGCGCCTAGTTCAAGTAACTCAAGAATGCCTATATAAAGGCATCGAACTTGTTAAGCCAGGTACTCGCCTAGGTGATATCGGCCACGTTATCCAACAGCATGCCCAATCGAACTACTACAGCGTAGTACGCGAATACTGCGGCCATGGAATCGGCAGCGAATTCCATGAAGATCCACAAGTACTTCACTACGGCAAGCCTGATACCGGCTTAGAGTTAAAAGAAGGCATGACCTTCACCATCGAGCCAATGATAAACGCTGGTAAAGCCCACACAAAATTGAAAAAAGATGGCTGGACAGTAGAAACTCGCGACGGCCGCCCATCAGCCCAGTGGGAACATACCTTAGCGGTAACGGCTACCGGTGTTGAAGTATTAACCGCCCGAACTGAAGAGAGCTTCTAAAGCACAATGAGCGATATCGAATCGATTCCCTACTTTGAAAAACCCATATTATTTTTTGAGCAGGGAGCGTTTCGCAAACAGCTACAAAAACGCAACGCCATTGTCGTTTTTAAAGAAGCTATCGCCGAGGTTAACGAACAATTCGACCTGCGCTTTCGAGAAGGCGAAAATATACGCCGCTTAATTTACGATCGCGCAACCTTTATCGATTGCTTATTGCATTATGCCTGGCATCTCTTTCAGTGGAGCGATGGAATCGCCCTACTTGCCGTTGGTGGTTACGGCCGTGGCGAGCTGCACCCCTACTCCGACATCGACATACTGGTACTCACCGAAAATGACGAGTTGCTGAACCAAGGTCCGCAAAGCAATATCGAGAGTATTCAAAATTTTGTCACTTTACTTTGGGATTTTGGATTAGCTATCGGTCACAGTGTTCGCTCAATTCCCCAATGCATTGAGCTTGCCAAAGACGACATCACCATTGCTACCAACTTAATGGAGTGCCGCACTTTAGCCGGTTCAGCCAAATTACAACTATTACTGCAAGCGCATACTAGTGCCGACAAAATCTGGACAGCTGCCGAATTCTTTCGGGCTAAATATCAAGAGCAGTATGAACGCCATAAGAAACACAACCATACCGAATACAATCTAGAACCCAATATCAAAAACGCCCCGGGCGGCCTACGCGACATTCAAACAATCAGCTGGGTAGCAAAGCGTTTTTTCGGCGTTAACAACTTCAAATTATTGGCCGGCCGCGGACTCTTTACCGATGAAGAGTACAATATTTTATTGGCGGGTGAAGAAGACTTATGGAAGGTTCGTTACGCCTTACACATGCTAGCTGGCAGAGCAGAAGAGCGCTTGCTATTTGATTACCAGAAAGAAATTGCCAAATTACTAGGCTACCAGGATGACGACTCGAAACTGGCCGTTGAAAGCTTTATGCGCTGGTATTACCGTACCGTTCTGGCTTTACGTGAAGTTAACGACGTCATGCTTCACTACTTGGATGAAGTCATCTTGCAAGCTGGCCAACACAGCGAAGCCAAAGTGATCAATGACCGCTTCCAGCGAGTGGATAACTATATCGAGGTTACCCATGAAAACGTTTTTCGGGATAGCCCCTCGGCTTTATTAGAAATATTTGTACTACTGGGTCTAGACCGAAGCCTAGTAGGAGTGCGAGCCAGTACTATTCGCCTGATTCGAGAGCACCGCCATTTAATCAATGACGACTACCGCAGCGATCCAGACAATCAACACCTATTTCTAACACTATTGCGCTCCCCAGTTGGCCTAGTTACCCAGCTACGCCGGATGAAACGCTACGGTGTCCTCGGTTTATATCTGCCAGAATTTGGTCGCGTTACCGGGCAAATGCAGCATGACCTCTTTCACATTTACACTGTAGATGCTCACACCTTATTGGTGATCAAGTTTATGCGCCGCTTTAGGCAAGCTGGCGCTGAGGAACGCTTCCCCATTGCCAGCCATGTGATGAGGCGCCTACCCAAACAAGAATTACTCTATATTGCCGGCCTTTATCACGACATCGCCAAAGGCCGAGGCGGTGACCACTCTGAGCTAGGCGCTGTTGATGCAAGAGAGTTTTGCGAGCGACACGGTTTAAGTAAGCGCGAAACCAACTTGATCGCCTGGCTAGTAGAAAAACACCTACTGATGTCGACGGTTTCTCAGAAGCAAGATATTAGCGACCCAGATGTAATTCATAATTTTGCTTTGGAAGTCGGCGATCAAACCCGACTCGATTATCTGTATGCCTTGACGGTGGCCGACATGAACGCCACCAACCCAGATGTGTGGAATAGCTGGCGCGCCAGCTTAATGCGCCAACTGTATATCGAAACAAAGCGCGCTCTTCGCCGCGGCCTGGAAAACCCAGTTGACGCACAAGAACTTATTGAAGAAACACGCCACAACGCCCTTGCCAAACTCGAAGATAAAGGTATTAGCGAAGAGCAAGCCCAGAGCTTTTGGCAAGATATGGATGAAGAATACTTCCTCCGCGAAAACCATATTGATATCGCCTGGCAAACAGAAGCCATCCTGCAACACCGTCAGCAAGACAATGAAGACGAAGAGCCATTAATTTTAGTTAGCGAAACTACCAGCCATGGCTATGAAGGCGCCACGCAAGTATTTTTAAGGGTTAAAGACCAAGCCAATATTTTCGCCGCTGCCGCCACAGCCATTAGCCAGCTGGGCTTGAACATTGTAGATGCAAGAATTTATACCGATTCCAGTGGCTACACCATCGATACCTTCTACATTCTCGATGAGAATGGCAACTCACTGGGTAATGACGATAGCAGCACCCAAAAGATCGAAGAAGCCCTGAAAGAAGAGCTGGCTTTGGTTGGCGAGTATTCCGACATCATAAAGCGTCGCACCGCTCGCGAGCTAAAGTACTTTGCCATGCCAACGCGCACATCTATCAATACCGACTTTCGCAGCGGTCATACCGTTCTAGAAGTGACCAGCCCTGACAGACCAGGGTTTTTGGCTATTATCGCTGCAGCCTTTAGTGAATTCGGCATTCAGATTCAAAACGCTAAAATTACCACCTTGGGTGAGCGCGTAGAGGATGTTTTCTTTATTAGTGACGCCAACGGACAGCCCTTAAGCGACCCCAAGATCTGTGAAGACCTACAGGCTACAATTTGCCGACGTCTTGATAGACAAGTACAAAAAGAAGCAGGCTAAGTTTAACAAGCAAGCCTGGGCATACTCAAACTTGAGCTTGTTAAAAAGAAAATCGAAAAAGAAAACACAAAAACAAATAGACCACCATAGCTATGAACCCAGATCTCAATAAACTTCAGCCCTACCCGTTTGAAAAACTCGCAGAGTTAAAAGCGGCTGTTAGCCCGCCTAGCGACAAAAGTCATATTGCACTTTCAATTGGGGAGCCTAAACATCTGCCTCCGCAATTCGTGCTAGAGACCCTACAAGACAATCTCGACAAGTTGGCAAACTACCCAGCCACCAAAGGCATGCCCGAGCTTCGCCATGCCATCAGCCAATGGTTAGAGAGACGCTTTAAACTCAAGCCAGAAAGCCTAGACCCTGAACGTCACGTTCTCCCCGTCAATGGCACGCGTGAGGCGCTGTTTGCTTTTGTGCAAGCAATCATCGACCGGCAGCAGAAAGCCCCTTTAGTTATGTGTCCCAACCCCTTTTATCAAATTTATGAGGGTGCCGCTCTATTGGCCGGCGCTGAGCCACACTTTCTAAACTGCCAAGCCGAGAACGGTTATATCCCTGATTTTGAGCAAGTCGAAGCAGAGCTTTGGGAGCGCTGCCAACTGCTATTTATATGCACCCCGGGGAACCCAACGGGCGCAGTGATGAGCAGTGAACAACTGCAGAAACTGATTAAGCTGGCCGATCAATATGATTTTATTATTGCCAGCGACGAGTGCTATAGCGAGTTGTATTTTGATGAGCAGAATCCACCCCCAGGCCTTCTACAAGCCTGCTCCGAGATGGGGCGCAATGATTACAAGCGCTGCGTGGTATTCCATAGTTTATCGAAACGCTCAAACTTACCTGGTCTACGCTCTGGATTTGTAGCCGGTGACGCTGAGGTCATGGCACAGTTTCTTCGTTATCGCACCTATCACGGCTGCGCCATGGCTCTACCCAGTCAAATAGCTAGTATTGCCGCATGGAATGATGAAGAACATGTATTGCTAAATCGCAAAGCCTATCAAGAGAAGTTCTCTGCAGTGCTGGAGATCTTAGACGGAAAACTTGATGTTAAAAAACCCGATGCTGGCTTTTATTTATGGCCCAATGTACAGGGCTGCGATAGAGACTTTGCTCAACGACTGTTTGCAGAGCAGCATATCACTGTTTTACCCGGTCAGTTCCTGGCGCGCGATAGCCAAGGTATCAATCCAGGCAGCGGCTATATTCGCATGGCGCTTGTCGCCCCACTTGATGAATGTATTGTGGCCGCAGAAAGAATCGTCGATTTTGTTTCAAAATAAATTGCGAAAGAGTTATCGCTAAATGCTAAAAAAAGAAAGAGCCAGTTACATCCTTGGCCGGCTTCAAAAGGAATATCCAAAACCACCTATTCCTTTGGACCATAAAGACCCATATACGCTATTGGTGGCGGTTTTACTGTCGGCACAGTGCACCGACGAACGCGTCAATCAAGTTACCCCAGCTTTGTGGGAACTTGCCGACAATCCATTTGATATGGCCAAGCAAACAGTAGAGGATATCCAAGCTATCATTCGTCCCTGCGGCCTGTCGCCACAAAAGTCGAAAGCTATCTCCAAACTTTCGCAGATATTAATTGAAGAGCACGGAGGTGAAGTGCCTGCCGACATGGAAGCCCTAGAAAGGCTACCCGGCGTGGGACATAAAACGGCCGGTGTAGTCATGGCACAGGCCTTCGATGTGCCTAGCTTTCCAGTCGATACTCATATTCACCGTTTAGCCCAACGCTGGGGCCTCACCAGCGGACAAAACGTTGCGCAAACCGAAAAAGACTTAAAAAAACTCTTCCCCGAAGACTCTTGGAATGCATTGCATTTGCAGATCATCTATTGGGGTCGCGAGTTTTGCTCAGCAAGAGGCTGCGATGGCACGGTCTGTGAGATTTGCACGACTTGCTACCCCAAACGCAAAAACCCTAAGGTAACCTTAAAACCCTAATGTAAGCCTGAACAATTAAGCCAAGAGCTTTCTCTTTAAAGGTCTTTAGAGACCAATAACCCACAAACAAAGCAGTATAGACACAGTAAAAACATGGAAAACAATCAAAGCAATACCGAAGTCAG
The DNA here is from genome assembly GCA_025800365.1 of Cellvibrionaceae bacterium. Classification (GTDB taxonomy): domain Bacteria; phylum Pseudomonadota; class Gammaproteobacteria; order Pseudomonadales; family Cellvibrionaceae; genus Pseudoteredinibacter. Next base: position 57,429 of record JAOXRT010000246.1, read on the forward strand.
CACCCAAGCCATTCCAGCAAAAACATCAACACTGGCTATTGTAAGCTTAGTGTTCGGCATTCTAGGCCTATTCTTTTTAGGCTCCCTAGTCGGCATTATAACGGGGCATTTAGCGCGTTCAGAGATTCGCAAAAGCGGCGGTCAACTGCAAGGCGATGCCCTAGCCCTTACCGGCTTGGTTACTGGTTATATCGGCTTTATCTTGGCCTTTATTTGGGTTGTGGTATTAGGCGGCTTGGCGTTTTTAATGGCCTTCTTTGGCTAAAGCCAGTTAAAGGCGGCAATCCAGCGACCCCACTATTATACTGCCCGTAAGGATTTGCTATGCTTAGCGCCTTTTGAGGCTCCTAAGCCAGCGTTTATGCTCGATTTTTAATTCACTCGAGCATAAACGCAAACAGAAACGTCAAATAGCGAGAGTGATAATGAGCGTTACCCTATATGGCATCCCAAATTGCGATACCGTCAAAAAAGCCCGCACCTGGCTAGAACAAGCCGGGATCAAATACGATTTTCATGACTTTCGAAAAGATGGTTTGAGCAAAGAGCAAGTCGCCGCGTGGATCGATGAGCTGGGCTGGGAAACTCTGCTGAACAAACGCAGTACCAGCTGGAAAGCACTCGATGAGGACTTGCGCAGCAATATGGATGCAAGCGCCGCGCTAACAGCAATCTTAGATAGCCCAACACTTATCAAGCGGCCATTGCTTGATGATGGCAAAGCACGCAAGGTCGGCTTTAAAGCGGCCGACTACGAGAATATATTCAAATCTTAAGGGCTTGTTAACTCAAAGCCCAATAACAATATTGATAAAGGTATCACCATGAGCAATCTATACAGCGTCGGCCTAGGAGTCGGCACGCAAAATCAAAACGGCGAATGGCTAGAGGTATTTTACCCAGCCCCTGTTCTAAACGCCGATAGCGCCATGTCAGAAGCATTAACTGCCGCTGGCTACACAGGTGGCAATGCGGCAATTGCACTAGACAATGATGCTATGAGCAAGCTAGCGGAAGCCTTGAATAATGCCGGCCAGACTGAACAAGCAGCTATTGCTAAGTCTTTAACGAGCAGTGAGCGCCCTCTAGTGCTAACAGTTTTAGCTGAAGATGCCGCTCCCAACAGTACGCCAGAAGCCTATTTAAAATTACACTTAATCTCGCACCGCTTAGTAAAACCACACGGCACGGATCTATCCGGCATCTTCGGTTTACTACCCAATGTGGCCTGGACCAATGAGGGCGCAATTGACCTAACTGAACTAGCAGAGCGTCAGCTAGCCGCACGCTTAAAAGGCCAGGTACTGGAAGTTTCTTGCGTCGATAAATTCCCTAAAATGACCAACTATGTTGTGCCTGCCGGTGTACGCATCGCTCACACCGCTCGTGTACGCCTGGGTGCCTATTTAGGTGAAGGCACCACCATCATGCACGAAGGTTTTGTTAACTTTAATGCGGGTACTGAAGGCCCAGGCATGATCGAAGGCCGCGTTTCCGCAGGCGTGATGATCGGCGCGGGCTCGGATCTTGGCGGCAGTGCCTCTACCATGGGCACCTTGTCCGGCGGCGGTAATATAATTATTTCAGTCGGTAAAGAATGTTTGCTTGGCGCAAACGCTGGCATCGGCATTCCTCTTGGCGATCGCTGCACCGTTGAAGCCGGTTTATATATTACGGCGGGAACTAAAGTACAACTGCTTGATGATAAAGGCCAGCTGGTAGAAGAAGTTAAAGCCCGCGATTTAGCAAGCAAATCTGATTTGCTATTCCGCCGCAACTCAGCCACTGGCGCGGTAGAGTGTAAAACCAATAAAAACGCTATCGCCCTTAACGAAGAGCTACACGCAAACAACTAAGCCACTCTGCAACACGATTTATGTGTATGAGCTGCCACGCTAGCAATAACTAGCGTGGCAAATTCCTGCAAGAAAAAATTAGAATTTATAAAGCCTGCAAACCCAAAGCATCTAGCAAGAGATAATTATGAGCACCGCCGCCAAGCTGTCCCCGACCCTTGAATTAGCCATGGATTTAATTAGCCGCCCTTCTGTTACCCCTGAAGATGAGGGCTGCCAAGCACTGATGTGCGAACGACTTAAGGCCATAGGTTTTGAGATCCACAATCTTCGTTTTGGTGAAGTTGATAACTTCTGGGCTATCCGCGGTGAGAAAGGTCCTATCTTTGCCTTCGCTGGCCATACGGATGTTGTACCCACAGGTCCTGAGAGCAATTGGCAACACCCGCCATTCGAACCCATCATTGAAGATGGCATGCTTTATGGACGTGGCGCCGCTGATATGAAAGGTAGCTTGGCCGCCATGCTAGTCGCCGTAGAGAACTTCATAGCGGCCAACCCAGATCATGAGGGTCGAATTGCTTTTCTGATTACTTCAGATGAAGAAGGCCCCGCGATTAATGGCACGGTAAAGGTTGTTGAATGGTTAGAAGAACGCAACGAAAAAATCACTTGGTGTTTAGTAGGTGAGCCCTCTAGCACCAATGAAGTTGGTGATGTCATTAAAAATGGTCGCCGGGGTTCTTTGGGTTGTGAGCTAAAGGTCAAGGGTATTCAAGGCCATGTTGCCTATCCGCACCTGGCACGCAATCCCATTCATCAAGCGGCACCAGCCCTTGCCGAGCTAGCTGCGGAGGAATGGGATCAAGGCAATGATTTTTTCCCGGCAACCAGTTTTCAAATCTCCAACATTAATGGCGGCACCGGTGCCACTAATGTAATACCTGGCGATGTTGATATAGTCTTTAACTTTCGCTTTTCTACTGAATTGACCGAGGCCATTCTACGCGAACGCAGCGAGGCTATCCTCAACAAACATGGCTTAGAGTACGACATTAACTGGAAGCTTAGCGGCCATCCCTTCCTTACGCCAGAGGGACCATTGGTTGATGCCGCGGTTAAAGCGATCAAAGATCACTGCAATATCGACACTGAATTGTCGACCGCAGGCGGCACCTCTGACGGACGATTCATTGCTCCTACTGGCGCACAAGTGCTGGAACTTGGCCCAGTTAATGCCACCATCCATAAAGTTGATGAATGCGTCTGCGCCGAGGACTTAAACAAGTTACAAGAAGTGTACCAAGGGATCCTAGAAAACCTTCTGACTTAAGCGCCGCAATCTGCAGTGCTATGCCACTTTATCTCGTAAATTGAATTGCTTAAAATGTAACAAGGCATTTTCAAAGATAAAGTGGCATAAATAACTTTTCGAAGCCCCCTCCACGCAAGATTATCGACCGCCTATCTTCGTAATATCTTTAAACCACTAATTTAATGACTCAAGTGAACGACTGTAACATAGCAGTCATATTTGCCTATTATATTAGCCAGCATTGAAATTGAGACGGGACAGTGAAATGTCTGAGCAAACGGCCGTACAGCCTTGCGCCAAGGTAATTCCCTTTCCTCGCCGCAATTTTCACGGTGCTGCCATCATTAATGATGATGGAACGGAAACGCCCATTACTGAAGAAATGGTTAATCAGGCGGTAGATCAAGCTATTGATCAGCTCATTAACTATTTACCTAATTGGCTACATCCACTATCGGCACCGGCGAATTCTTAAACCTGATAAACGCAAGTTAGCAGGTTTAGATTTTAGCAGTATCAGTTTTAAACTCTCCTCATACTTATTGGGAAAATCCCAAAGCGGCTAGACTTTGTTCTAGTCGTTGCTTTTCTTTTTCTGTAAGCCCATCAACTTCAGTAAGACGATAATGAAAGAATTCTCGCCTTTTAGGATAGTTTTTTCTCAAGGCATCAAAGGCTTTAGCAATATTGTCAGATTGCTTTTGCATAGCCTCGCGAAGATTCTTGTCATCCTGAGATATATCGTAGCAATGTGGAATTAACTGGCGGAGAAGCTCAAAAGCTGAATCAGCAGCAACATCGGAAAGTGACTCAGGATGTTGCCGTGAGCCCCTGGGGTTTATCCAATCCAATGATAAAAACTCAGACAATCGCTCCGCAATCATCCTAGTGCCCGTGACCTTACCATCATAACTATAACCCGCTATATGGGGCGTCGCGATATCAACAGCCGCAAGTACATCGACATGTAAATTGGGCTCATCTTGCCAGACATCTAACACGGTTAACACATCACCGGCATTGTTAATTCGCTCTAGCAAAGCGCGATTATCCAAGCAATCACCCCGCCCACAGTTGAGCAGAACGGCACCTGGATTGAGTCGTGCAATTTCGGCCTGCCCGATCATTTTGTAACTTGGGTATGACCCAGTTCGAGTCAACGGGGCATGCATAGAAACAATATCCGCTGCCAACACTTCCTCAAGAGAGGTCAAAATAGGGTATCGATCTTGCTCAATCAGCGGATCATAGCCAATGCACTCTATGCCTAGTTTTAAGGCACGCTTATAAAGCGCCGAGCCGACATTGCCCATACCAATGATGCCCAGACGTTTGCCCTGCCAATCGCAGTTTAGATGCGCCAAGGCCGCAAACACATACTCCACTACGGAGTTTGCATTACAAGCCGCCGCATTCGAATACACAATCCCTCTCTGGTCCAAATAGGCGGTATCAATATGATCCATACCGATAGTGCAGCTGCCTACAAATTTTACAGAACTAGACTCCAGCAGGGATTTATCCACCTTAGTCACAGAACGCACGATTAAGGCATCAACATCCTTTACATCATCAGCGACAATTTCGCGGCCAGCTTTAAATCGCAGCTCGCCACCGTTTTTTTCTACAAAACGTGAAAAATAGGCCTCTGCTTCGGGAATATTTTCATCCAACAGAATGATCAAGCCATACTCCTAATTTGATTTCGAACCACCCATGGCTCTAACTAAGAGCCTGCAAATACTTTGTTCATTCGGCTCGCTAAGCGCGCAAAGCCCTGCTTTTGACAAAACTTTTCTAAAGCCAGAATATCGGCTGGCTGCCAATGCAGTTCTTTGATTGAATTTACTAAAGGAACATCGCAAACAATTGTGGCCAGTGTTTTTGCCATAGCAACCTGCTCTAGGTGCTCTTCTAGCTTAGCCGCCAAGCCTTTGGCACCGCGAACTGGCAAACTGTGTAGCTGCTCTATATTGGCGTAAACACTTTTTACACTGCCATGGGCTTGCAGCAAGGCAGCGGCCGTTTTAGCACCAATACCCGGCACACCTGGGATATCATCAATGGCATCCCCCACCAAAGCCAAATAGTCAGCCATTGCCTCCGCAGGTACGCCCCACTTTTCTTGGATATCCGATGGATAAGAACACTGATCCTTAGCGAAATCCCAAAGATAATCTCGTTCTCTGCGAATTAATTGCCCTAGATCTTTATCACGAGTTAACACAGCAACTGGCTGCTTACTGCGCTTTGCCACGGTCATTAAGCTACCAATTAAATCATCAGCCTCGTAGCGCGTCGATCCAAAACAGGGAATCCCCATTAACTCGGCTACTTCCCTACAAGCCTCTAATTGATAAGCCAAGGCTTCATCGGGTAATGCTCGGCTCGATTTATAATCAGGATAAATCTCCTCACGAAAGCCCTGTCCCAAACTCTCATCAAAGCACAGAGCAATACGCTCAGGTCCATATTGCTCTTTTAGCTTCAACAAGAAAGTAGAGAAACCATATACTGCTTCCGTTGAAAAGCCATTGCGCGCTGTCCAGTTAGGAGGCAAAGAGAAGTAATATTGAAAAATGTAGATTGAAGCATCTACCAGACACGTCGCCGCCAGTGGTTTCATCGCACATCGCCCCTGCGGTAGCTAGTAAACTGATCGGCGCCTTCAGTGCCGTAATAGCTACTTAAGGCTTCAATCAACTTTTGACTACGCTCATTTAAAGCACCTTCACAATAATTCTGTAGCTGCTTAAAAATAGCATGACAAAACTCTTCACTAGGCATTAAGCCTGCTTCGGCATTATCTGCACTCACGCGAAATGGAAAAGCCGCTGCGCGAGATAAAATACACTCCAAAGCTTGGGGTTTTGCTTCCACTTTTTCAAACTCGGCTTGCTGCTCTTCGCTTCGACCGTCTGGTGCATACCAATAGCCATAATCTTCGAGTCGGCGGCGCTCCTCGCCTGCCACTAACCAGTGGGCGATTTCATGTAAGCCGCTGGCATAATAGTCACGAGTGAAATAGATTCTGTTTTTCGAACAGTCTTGATCGGCCACCTGGTAGAGAGGCTCTTCAGCTCCAGCAATCAATACCGTATTGTGGCTTTGCTCAAAGCACTCAGCAAAGATGTTTACCAAGTCCTGACAACGGTGCTCGATCTCAAGCTTTTTGTTTAAACTACTCATTCGGTAACGCACTCTACTTGAGCCAAACGCTGATAATAGTCTTCACTGAGAAACTCACGCCCTGCCAGTAGGTGCTCCAAATACCAACGTGCTGGTTTTAAGTCGTCCTGCAACATGGCCTTATTGGCGACGTAGACCCAGGCCGCGATAGGACCATCACTGCTGTGCACGGTAAATATGTCGCGACTGTATAAACGCGGCGCCCCCTCAAAAGGGTCCATCTTAAAGATTTGCTGATGATCCTTAAGCCGGTAAGCCACCCCTTCTACCACCGAGCTCTGATGAAAGCCAATATTGGCATAGGAACGGTGCGGGGCGTCAGCTGCACGCTTATTAAATAGCAGCTGCGCCTGGGGCAAAGTGGCCGATACGGCCAAATCAAACTCCAATCCCCGGCTGCGCATTCGATCTGGGTTCATATTAGAACCGTAAGCGAAATAATAACTGTTCAATTTTCAACCTAATCAATCAAAATAAAACCACTATATATAGTGATCATGGGCCCAATAAAAAATATTTTGTCAAAATGTTGTACTTATGCCAATCTAGCTATACTTTATATAGTAAGAATTTTAATGGCACCGCCCCTTCTGCTGTATTTTATGCGCCAAAGGGAATTTTACGCGAATTTGAGTGCCATATAATAATAAGCCTACTCTGAAACTGGGGTGGGCACCTAAGCTGCCAAAACCCAGAAGGGAGGTAGTCGCATGAAGACCATGGAAAACCGCTCTAAAAAGAGTAATGTCATTGATTTGTTCACGGGCCAGAAATACGCGCCTGAGGATGATACCCGCTTTATTCGCCTTGCACCTGAACTCGACGGCCTGGAAATGCTTTACAGCAATGATGCCAGTCCTGATAAGCTGTTCAGCCTTAAGGTGTTGTGCTGGGGTTTGCGTGCTAACGGCGATGTCGTCGGTCTAGTACCCTGGCTCAATGACATTGTCGCCTGTATCGACATCAAGGACCCCCTCAACGGCCAATGGGAAGGATATTACGACCCAGGCGTTGATGAAGTCTTTTATGATGCGCCGATTCACAAGGTTGTCGAGCTAGAAACCGCTGCCGAGTATTACGACTACGAGGCTGCCGAGCTCAACGGTGAATTCAGCATTCAGGAGATACCGGACACCATAGGCACCCACGCAGTACTGGCCGATAAAGCCTATGAAAACATTACCCTAACGGAAGTAATAAGCTGGCGCTTATACGGTGACGGTAAGATTTCAGGCATGGTGGCCGATGAGTCTGAGGTTGTCAGCACCCCGGTTTTACCAGGTGATGACTGCTTATATCAGGTACAAAGCCGAGAAGAATTCCGCTATTTCTTCCAGCACCAGATTGCTAACCGTATTAAAGCCGAAGATCCTGAGGCCCTAGCGGCCATCTCGATTTTAGTAGAAGAAAAGTAAGCTGGAAGCTTACTTTTCAATCACGCTAAGGCAGCCACTCAAGCTGCCTTCTATCTACTTTTCTCTGTAAAACGGCAATTTTTCTAGGCCAAACAACACTAGGCATCAGCCCCCTTACATATCCAATAATGGAACTCATCAGCGCTCTCACCCTGCCCTTCTAACTGTTTTAACAGCTCGTGCCCTAGAAAGTTACAAAACTTAGGGATATCACGGGTGGTTGATGGGTCTGTCGCAAGCACCTGCAACACTTGGCCTTGCTGACATTCACGCACATGCTTATGAAGCATCATCACTGGTTCTGGGCATAGCAGCCCACGTGCATCTAGTGTCGAGTCAACGGCTATTGATTCATTGTTTATCGCTGTCATTTCCTTAACTGTGTACCTTTTGTTTGCTCTGTCATCCGATATACGGCAGCTATTTTAACAGCGAAAGCCATCTTGTGGACTACACTGTAACTGTGATTTGCAGCTGATGATTCAGCACAGAGCGAGGAAGTATTTTGTCTCTACTGAAAGATTTAACCATAAACCGTCCAGATATTTTTAGTCGCCATAGTTTGGAGCTAAGCTTCAAGCTGTTGCGCCACCGTGAGCCTAGATTAGCTCTTGAGGTTCAGAATATCTTAGCCGGCAAAACTAACGATGCGCCTTCGGCCAGAACTCTGCCGCCTTATCTAAGCCGCAGCTGTGAGTTTTTTATGGTGGCTATAGACCCAGTTATCGTGGGTCAGATTATTTCTTCTTTGACCTTAATTGGACGAAACATCATCGAACAAAGCGACGTTCGCCCTAGCCGCAAGGCCATTATACTTTCCTTACTCGAAGAGTGGATGGGCCTAGTGGAATGGATGATCAGTGAGTCTGAACAACATTTACCCGCTCCAAGCGCTACCCATTCTGCCTAGTATTGCGTACTATCCACGCTTTTAGCTGTTCGGATACAGACCATGATTCACGTATTAATCGAACGCCATATCGGCGCTGACCTAGAATCCACCTATGAAGCCATGGCTCGCTCAACCCTACAAGGTGCATACCAAGCGGTTGGCTTTATTAACGGTGAAACCTTCTATGACATGAACAACCCAAGACATCATTATGTGCTGAGTAAATGGCGCACACTTAGCGATTGGCAGCGCTGGTTCCAAAGTGACGAGCGACGTAAGATGATCAGTCAGTTGGGCGCGACCTTAGATGGTCCAGAAAAGATCACCTTCTTGGAAAACTAGATCTTAGAAAGTCTTGGAGCATGAAGGGGCTTGATCAAGCCCCTTGCATAAACAATATTTGAAAGCTGGACTACAAACCCATTTCTCGAGCTTGTTGGGGGGTTATCAGGTTAATTGATTCGCTTGGCTCATCAAAACACAGCAATAATTCCCCACGCTGCAACTGCCCTTTAAGCTGCTCCAGTTTGCTCTCTAGCCCAATTTCCTGCTCACCATAATCGGTGCCCTCACGCAGCGCAAAAGACTCTAAAACCGCGTTTAGAGTCTCGGGCGCTAACTGTTGAAAGGGAATGATCACTGAACAGGCTTAACAAACTTAAGGGTCATACGGTCACTTTCACCGATAGCTTGGTAGTGTTCGCGTTTTTCATCACCTAAGGCCAAGCGTGGCGGCAAAGTCCATACACCTTTTGGATGATCTGCACTGTCTTTAGGGTTGCTATTGATTTCACTCGCAGCCACCAATTTAAAGCCGGCTTTTTCAGCAAATTCAATAACCTTAAGCTCGGTGACATAGCCTGATTTAATCATGGTGTCTAAGTCAGTGCCCTCTTTGGCTCTGTGCTCAACAACACCCAATAGGCCGCCAGGCTTTAGCATTGCATAAAATTCATCGAAGGCTTCTTGGGCAAAGCCAGATTTCATCCAATTGTGCACATTACGGAAAGTCAAAACGCGATCGGCGCTGCCTTTTACTGTATTAACCTTATTCGGTGGGTAGAAAGCCGTAAGTTTGGCTTTACCATAAACATCGGGATTTGCGGCCATCTTTTCCGCAAATTTCTTTTGGTAACGGGTATAAAAATCGATGCCAGCATTAGGATCAAAATGAGCGGCATAGTACTGCCCCTTATCCATAACATAAGGCGCTAAAATTTCAGCATACCAACCACCACCTGGCCAAATTTCAACCACCACCTGATCTTCAGCCAACTCAAAAAATTCCAAGGTTGCCACCGGATTTCGGTATTCATCACGGGCACTGTTTTTCTCGGCACGATGATCTGCAGATACGGCTTTTTCGATACTGTGATCGGCATGGCTCATACTGTAGGTACTAAAACCGGCGCTAAGGGCTAGCACTAAGCCTCTGATGATGGGTTTGGCTGCAAACATATTTTAATCCATACTTGACCTAAAAGAAGGCTAAAGCCTACCCTATATCAGTAGATGTTTAAACGGATAGTTACCATGGATACATGTTTAGTTTTAACCGTAATCAGTGATGATCGCCCAGGGGTGATTGAGCAAATAGCCAACTGCGTTGATCAACATAAAGGCAGCTGGCAAGAAAGCCGCATGGCGCATTTAGATGGCAAATTTGCGGGTATTTTGCGGGTCAGCTGCGCTACCGAGCATGTAGAGGCTCTTAGCAAGGCCTTATCTGCACTGGAATCACAGGGTATTCAAGTATTGCTGAGCCAGGGCCAAAACAATCAAGCCGTTAATCAACAAAGTATTAACATCAGCGCAATCGGTCCTGATCGCCCTGGTATCGTGCTAGAGCTTTCTAGAGCATTTGCACAGCGTGCAATAAACGTTGCACAGCTTGATACCGATTGCACTAGCATGCCTTGGTCTGGAGACCCTCAGTTCGAGGCCCATTACCAACTGCATATGCAAGATGGCTGCAATATGGACGAGCTGCAAGAGCACCTAGACAGCATTGCTGATGACCTAGTCTTGGACATTCAGATCGAAGAAGCATCGGCCTGAGCCTAAAGGTACTTACTGTGGGTACAAAATAAGTTAAATTGAGTGTTAAAGAGACTGGCGCGAAAATCAATTGTTCTCGCGCCAGTAAACCACCCTATCATGTCCTCTTACACCACCAAATTGAAATCGAGCTCTGGGGAGGTTTTCATCATTGTAATTACCATCTTGATTCCAGTCATATCTTAACCAGGGATAGTTCTCTAAGCTGATATCCACATCGACAAAACCACGATTCCCTGAACCAGGAGCCGTAAAATATTGCCCAGCATTCCCTTGGGAAAAATGGATGTTATTACGTCCTATATCTGCATATGTACCTGTAGTTTCACCAGACCCAATCGCCACCGTTCTATTTCTACCGTTAGATAGATTGCCCGTTTGATCGTATCGAATTTGACGCCTGCCTAAAGAAAAGCAGGAAGCCTGTTCATTACGCTGAAAGCTACTGCCCTGCCAGGATTCAATATGCAACTGACTTAGCAAATTCTCAGTTTCCGGACCATGCGCCGAAGGCATATTGAGACGAGAAAAGTAAAAACTCGAGCTTCCCAGCAAGGCATGATCCGCGACAGAGTCTGAATTTTCAAAATCCATATTCAGCTCGCTCTCGGCAAGCTCAACGCCATCACTATCATTTAGCTTTAGTGCAATCATTAAGTTTTCTAGCGGTGGTTCTGGGCTTACGCTTCGAGCCAAAAGCAAAGTGCTTTGTAAGCTTGCCACTCCCATATTAAACTCGAAGCTTTCGTTATTTATTTCCACTCTACCTGGAAGGTTTTGAGCTTGATAACTTATTAAACCTTCGCTGGCACTTATTTTAGCAAACTCCCCATGATAACCGTCGACAACACGACCCTGTGCATTCACGGCCTGCAGCTCGGCTGACACTTCAAAATCTTGACCTAAATGGGTGATCCCCGTATTAGAGCAGGCTGACAGTAAATCTTCGTCGCTAATTGTAAAATGACTTGGCACAAAACGCCCCAAGGCACCTGATCGCCCTTGTATTTTTGCACTTATTTGGGCATCTGCTCCGAGATAAGAAGTGTCACTAATTGCTGCCGATAATTCCGCTAACCCAACATTTGAATAAGTATACTGCCTTAAGCCACTATCGCCGCCAGTGAATCCGCTCAGGATTGACGAGCCAGAAAGATCCGCATGATTCACAGCCACAGGTAATACCGATCGAATGTTTAAAACAACAGACTCGGGGTCAGCCTCACTGCCGAAACTGGCTAAAACAGGATTGTCACTAAGATCTGCAAACGTATTAATATCACTGTCATTATGGCCGTCGGCCACACCGTCTGTGTTAGCATCGTCACTCGCCTGCCAACCAACAGCTTTTACTTGCGTAGAAAATTCCTCGCCAGCTTTTACAAATACTTCACCAGAATGATCTTGGGCATTTGGGTTGCCGGGCGTTTCAATATAAAGGGCGAATGGTCTAGAAACTAACTGCTCACTGCTACTCGCGATCGTCTGTTGAGCAAAATCACCACTATTATCCTGAATACCAATAGTAAAACGACCGACATCGTAATTAAGTAACTGATACTGAACGACTCCATTGCGAAAACGAAGGGGTTTTCTAGCATAGTTATTATTTGTACCGTGTAAATCACCATCGATAATCCACTGAGAGCGCAGCTGCATAACATCGCCTGCAGCGCCTCTTAATCGCAGGCGTAGATTTTCGGTATTGTAATCGCTAGCCACGCCGCAATCCCCTGTGTCAGGGTCTCTGCGCATTAAACTCACAGTAATATTGTGGGGACGATAGGCAATAAAATCTTTGCTATCTGGTGAAAAATCAAAAACAAATGCGTTATCGGCATAGTTAATGGAATCCGACTGCCCCTGCACAGAATCTCCTCTAATTGCTGCATTAACAGTGAGTGACTCGGCCCGCTGGTTTGAAAGCTGTAAAACTACCTGCCCTCCATCCTCTGCGAGAAGCTGATAACTGGCTTCTCCACTGTCAGAGGCCCCAGCAGTGAAGCGTCCATTTGCAGAGCTCATAGACCAAGAACCATTATTGCTACTGGTAGTAATATCTAAGATCCCTTCAAAGTCTGTGATAATGTCATTATCCTGGTCTAGGACAGAGAAGGTAAATTGATTTGGCGTACAAACGCTGGCTGAACTTTGGGCGCTTTGTACTAAAATGCTGTCAGGCTCGGAGTCTGTTATCGCCTCAACTGTCCAATTATCAATGTGATAGTGTCCCCTAGTACCGAAAGTATCTGCAGATACTGTTGGCTGACCATTGGACCGAATTCGCTCGGCTGGAAGCGTAAGTTCATAGTTGATAACCTCACCAGCTCTAGCACTTCCACTATCTATTACAATCGCTTCCCAACTGTCATTTTCGTTGAGCCATTGAAACTCTATTCTTGCATCATCAGATGGCGTGCGACTAAAACTATTGTGACCGATCCGCAACCAGAATTTCACTCGTAAAGCCGTAAAGTTAGGTGGAGGATCTACATAGGCAAAAGCGTATGACCTGCCTGAACCCAAGCGAATGGCCGTACCATTTTGAGCCCGCTCTTGATCGCTATGAAATCGATAGGTACCGGAGAGCACCCAGTTATCTTCAACGTCACTGGGAGATTCAAAGCTTTCGTTTAAAATAATTTCAGCATTAAGCTGGATTGGCAGTAACAGTTGTAGAATGAGGATTATCAGAAAGCTTTTAGATGTGGTTTTTGTATGGCCTATAAAAGAAAAGGTGCCATGACAATAAAAACCAATAAATTTGGCCACTTGCATGCGCAATGACTTTAATATTTGACCAGTCAACATAACAGCTATTACTTAATCGATTGCATATTCAACTACCTAAACAGTAGTCATCTATTAAGTAATAGGTAACTTTTTAGGAACTCTCCAGCCAAGCTTGATGATCGGTTCATTCGTCGCCACTTTCGAAACGAATAGAAGGGCAAGAGTTTTAACGCGTATTTTCTCGCCAATAAACCACCAAATCGTGCCCTCTTACGGCCCCAAATTTTGCCAGCACTTTCGGAAGTTGGCGGTCATCATCGGTATCGTTTTGGTTCCAATCGTACGACAGCCAAGGCATCGCACTATAATCGACAAGCACTTCAACTTCACCTCTATTGGCGAAACCCGGTGCCGAAAACTGCATACCCGCCGTACCGCTAAGAAAATTGATAGTTTGAGTTTCCATATCCACAAAGCTTGCAGTGGTGCTGGAAGCTGCAATAGGCGCCGTAAGGTTTGATGGTATATCTAGAGTGCCAGTATTTGCAAAGCGAATTTCTGCGCGATTAATTTGGCTACAGCTATCGTCTGCATTTCTGATAAAGCTATGCCCTGCCCAAGACTGAATTTCCAAAGGCAGCTGAAGATTTTCCGTTTCCGGGCCATGTCGGCTCTCGGCAAACAAGCGCGAGTAGTAAAAATCCGAGCTGCCAAGCAGCTTAGAATCTGCATCACCATCGCCATTAACATCTAAATCCAAATTACTGGAAGAGATTCGAATACCGTCTGAATCAACTAAACGTAAACCCAGCTGCACATCCCTTAACGGTGATTCTTTTTGATCAGTTTTGTTTAGCCTTAAGGAAGCATTTAAGGTTGCCTGGCCCTGCGTAAAATTTAACAGCTCTGATACAAGCTCAACTCTCCCCGTTAGTAAGGAACTACTAAGGGGTTTAGCATCGAACTCTCGCAAGCCTTCGCTATCGCTAAGTTTTGCAAACTGTCCGCTATAGGCATCCAAAACCCGGCCATCTCTACCACGAGCAGTAATATCTGCAGAAACCGGGAATGGCTGAGACAAATGAGTTAAATTGCTTGCGCTGCAAAATGCCTCCATATTGGCATTTTGAACGATAAAATGATCTGCGGTGAATCTTCCTACCGCGCCTGATCGACCAAGCATTTTGGCGGCGGCCTGAGTAGACCCACCAAGATAACTGGCCGCGCCGAGGCTAAGATCTATCTCCAAAATGCCGGCATTGGAATAGCTTAAATCAGCGTTTGCTCTACCATTACTAAAACCACTAAGATTGATCGTGCCGCTTAGCTCTTGATGACTCACAGCCAGCGGCGCAACAGATCGCGCCCTTAGCTGCACACTATGGCTTGGCGATTCATTGCCAAATGCCGCTAGCACAGGGTTATTAGACAAATCCGCATTGTTCTGCGAGTCGCTATCGTTATGGCCATCGGCTATCCCATCATTATTAGTATCATCACTGGGCTGCCAGCCAACAGCACTAACAATTGCCGAAAAGCTCTCACCGGCGCTCTTAAACGCCGGAGCATTGGCCTGCAAGCTATTGGAGCTTCCTGGAACAGAAATAGCAAATGCAAATGGTCTTACCGAAATCTCTGGGCTGCTGCCATTGATGGTAGAATCACTAAAACTATTACTTCGATCCTCAATATCTATTCTAAAATGCCCAACATCCCTAGTGAGCAATTGCACACGAGCTTGCCCTTGAGAAAAGCTAATCGGCATTTCCGAAAAGCTACTACCCAGCGCCTCTGTGGACCCTCCAAGTAATAATTGTGGACTAAGTCCACCTGGGTAATCAGCCATATCAATATTACGTACATAAACACCGCTACGATTGTAATTTTGAGCAGCACCACAGTTACCACTCGAATCACGCTTCATCATGGTAATTTGTAAATCATGATTCCGGTAGGCAATCACATCATCATTCAGCGGATCATCATATTCAACGATGAAGGCGTTTTCAGAAAAGCGAATCGGGGAACTATTACTTGAAATGGAGCCAGAGTTTTCTCGTACACGAATGCTTAAACTTTCCGCATGCTCATTTGATAAGCGTAGCCTCAACTGCCCATTGTCATCGCTGTGAAATTGATAGCTGGCTTGCCCACTGTCTGTGGGGCCCGCACTAAAACGACTATTTGCATTAGGCATCGACCATGTGCCATGGCCACTGCTAGTGCTGATATCGACCAACCCTTGATAATCGGTCAACAGCTGACCGGAACTATCTTTAGCTTCAATCAAAATTTCCTGAGCCGTACAAACGCTCGCCGAGCTTCCGCCAGTACCGATAAGAAAGTGATCCAAACCCTGCTCTTGATTGCGAGTAACAACAATATTGTCGATATGGTAGTAACCCGCGCTGCCGGAATTGTAAAACAGAATGTAATTATCACGGCCGATATGATTTGTGGGTATATCGATAGTGACGCTTCGGATGCTGCCAGCTCCAAAGGAGCCTCGATGTAACTCGGTTATATACCAACCATTTGATACACCAGAGCCATACCAATATACAGAGAAGCGAGAGCGCCTATTGGGACTCCAGCTAAAATTATTTCTACCAACACGAAACCAAAAGGTGAGCTGCATACTATCAGGGGTTTCAGACTGCCTGAAGTAGCGGTAAAAATAAGAGTTTGGACCGATTCCTATAGCCTGCCCCGATTCAGCGGCTTCACCTGAACGAAAATCCACACTGCCGATAAAGGTCCAATTGCTGCGAACTTCAGCCTGATTATTCAAATTATCACTGAAAACAACTTCCGCTTGGCTTTGCATAGCCAAACAAAGTAGTACAAGAACGGTTGATAGAAAGCGCGCCAACAAAGCAGTACCTCGAAATCATACTCCGGACTATATTAAAAATAGCACAGAAGAATCCATAGTTGCTGTATCGGCCGCTAAATGGACAACTAAAGCCTAATCAAGAATTTTTCATAACATTGAGAATCAATATTTCGGATTATTAGAATCTACGGCTCTATGGTTCACCTGGAATATAGGCGCTAACGGATAGGCTTCTTGATGCATCTAAAGGTGCAGAGCCACAACTGCCCTGGCTGCTTATGGTGTAATAGCTAGCATCATTGGCGACACCATTTTGAATTTGGCAGCCAATAATAGCCTGGCACTGCTCTAGCCCATTACTTGAAAATGATAAAGTGACGGCACTCAGCTCTAGACAAGCTGCATCGCCGGCGGTGCGGTTTACTTCAGGATGTAATAACAGATGACTCAAGGCATAATTTGCACCGCTTTCTGCGGCATAAAATGCCCGCTGAGAAAAAACTTCTTGCAGTGAAACAAACGGAACTACTGAGCTAGATCGACTAAGCCCTACCGCTAATGCAGCAATAGCGATTATAAGAAAAATGGCAACAGGCAACATAAAGCCTCGTGCTTTCTTTGGCACTATAGAGGGGAAAATACTAGGTGCGCGTTTAGGGAACATTACGTATATAAATCCTATCGCTGCTTATAAACTGCGCGTTGCCTTTGGTAAAAACCAAATCGACATTAAGTTCGGCACCGTTGTTTAGAGCACCAGATTGCACAGTAAAACCACCCCCACTGGCATTTACTGAGCTATCCACAAGTATTCCTGTAGCAGAAGGGACAAAAGCTGTAGATGACACCCCCGCGCGATTGTATTCATACAATCCGCCTTGATAGACACAAAATGCTCGGCTTCCTGCAATAAAAAACACGCGCCGACTCGAAGATGATTGTGAAAACACCGTCGGGCTGGATAGATTAATGGTGCCACTCCCTTGGCCTGCAGATAGAGGGGAAGCTAAGCTGCCAAGTGCTGCACCACTATAGATATCCGAGGAGTTCACCGCCGCGATTACCACCGTATTGGCTGTACCTCGATCAATGCTATAAGCTAAAAGATCTAGCTCTGAACGTGCTGCGGCTTGATTGCTATTGGTCGCCGGTTCACTTTCCAAAATGCCACCGCCAATAACGGGAACGAACTCCACGCATTGGCCGCCTGCCGTCGCACGTACGCTATTTGGGAGTGCATTCTCTACCTCCCTGGAAATTAAATTAATCGCTAGGCGGCTGCGACTAAACAAGTCTATACGTTCTTGCATAGCTTGCTGGCTACTTAGATACTGTAGAAAAAAAGAGCTTCCCAAAGATCCAATAACAGCAACAATAACAATGACAGCGATCAATTCAACCAATGTAAAGCCTGAGCTTTTGGCAACGGAAGAATGCATTAGAAGTTACCCTTGTAGCTACTAAGAACCACTTCACTACTACCAACCACTGCCCGCACTTCAACTCTACGGAGTTGGGCACCGCTAGTTGCTAAGCCCGTTACAGAAACCCCTGCCGCCCCTTCACTTACCGACACACTGATCGAACAGGCTTCAAAGCTATTATCACTATCACCATGGTAATCGCCGATATCATCTTTGACTGGTGAAGAGCTAATTGCCCCGCAAACCTGCGCACCGGTCTGCCCGCTGCCGCAGGCTGGAAGACCACCAACCGGGCTCGTGGATGAAAAACGCAGCAGAGTTATGCTTTCCAATTTTGACTTGGCGCACTGTAAAGCTCGGTGCTGCTCTATTGGATCGATACTGTCTCGATTCACTTGGCTAAAGGCCAAGCTAAAAGCACCGGCGACAATTGCTAGGAGAACGATAAATACAATCAACTCAACTAGGGTAAAGCCTTTAGTGGCCCAGCTTCTCATTGGCTTGCACCATTTGCCGAGACCGACACAGTCACACTCGCATCACTGCTGCTAATAGAAATTGATCCGGCGGTGGTTCTGCCCATCTTGTCGAAACGAAAACTGGCATCACTGATCTCGATTCCTTGGCCTAACACAAAAGGATAGCTGGCAGCGCCCAAACTGACACTCGTACCCGCATCCTGTACATCGATACTATCGTTCGACGCAAGCGCAACAAACTCAATACTGCGCCCAGCACTTGCCTTTGCCATGGCTAAATGACGAGCACTGCGCAGAGCAAGCAAGACCTGATCTCGGCTTGCTTGTACACGTTGAGCATCGCCACTGTTAGTAGAACCAATTACAGTGACAGCAATTATTGCCAGCACGACAATAATTGACACAAGTTCGACTAACGTAAACCCCTTTGCCATATTGGCTACTATGATCTACGGTGTTGCCGGCGCTGTAACCACATAAGCTGTGAAATTTTCGCTCAGTGGAGTGGCGCCTGTAGTAGCAGTATAGGTAACAGCACAAGTGAACGCAGTGCCTTCACTAGCAGAACTAGTCGTATCAGGCACTGCGTATTTGGTGGTATCTGGTAGGCCACCCTGCAACATTGGCACTACGTCCGCGCAGCTGTTCACCGTGGTAATTGGAGTGGTGGTAGAAAGCCCCGCGTCTGCGGCTAAATTATTCGCATGATTTAACGCTGCAGCGCTACTTAACGCACCCGCCACACCTTTAAGCGCGGCCTGCTCTGCAGAATCAGACAGATCCACAAAGCGAGGCAATGCTGTCGCCGATAAAATTCCTAAAATCACAATCACGGCAACTAGCTCAATCAAGGTAAAGCCTGCTTGCGCCTTTGCACTAGGTATTGCGTTCATTTTCATAACATCCTCCAAGCCATAAAGGCTTTTTTAACAAAAGTTCGATCAACGTGTTTGAATAGATAACATGTCCCACATGGGCAAAAATATGCCCAAAGCCAAAACCATTACAAATGCTGCCATCACTACAATCATAATGGGCTCAATCTTGGCGCTTAAGCGCTTCAGGTCGTAATCGACCTCTTCTTCATAAAACAAAGCCACTTCATCAAGTAATTCCTCAACTCGACCGCTTTCTTCACCCACGGCTATCATCTGAAGTACTAATGGAGTAAAAATTCCAACACCCCCATGTGCCTGCAGCAAACTATCGCCACGCTCTACAGAGCGGCGGATTTGCATAATCTGCTCGCTGAGATATAAATTATCCATAGCCGCTGCAACCAGCCCCAATGACTGATTAATCGGGACGCCGGAACGTAGCATCAATGCCAAGCCTCGAGCGTAACGCGCCATGGATGCCTGCTGGATAATTGAGCCAATAATTGGCATCCGCAGCTTCAACTTTCCCCATTGACGTTGCCCGACCTCCGTTTTCAAGTGCTGGCGAACAACGAGTGCCAGTGCCACAATAGCGAGCAACATATAGGGCCAGTAATTTACAAAAACATCCGACATACCGATCAAGAATTTGGTCGTCCAGGGCAACTCGGCATTAAACTTTGCATACATCGATGCAAAAGCCGGTATCACCTTTATATTGACAACGGTAATAGCAATACTAAGAGCGATAATGACAAAGCTTGGGTACCTTAAGGCCGCTGAAACACGCTTTTTATTGTCGACATCCTGTTGAATATACTCAGCGATCTGCTTAAAAGTTTGCTCCAATTGGCCGCTGTTTTCACCAGCATCAACCATGGAGACAAACATATTGTCGAAGACTTTAGGGTGATGACGCATAGCATTTGCTAAGCTGGATCCTGACTCTAATTGCTCAACAATGGCCAATAGTACTTTTTCAAGTCCGCGCTGCTTGGTCGTTGAGGCCAGGCCCCTTATCGCTTTGATCAGTGGAATTCCAGAGCGACTAATGGTGTACATTTGACGCGCGAACATAATCAGTTCTTGTTTTTCTACGCGTTCAAGTCCAAAGGCTTCATTAACACTGTCAACAAAACTCTGTTGTTCTTCCTGCGGCTGAATCTCAAGCGGAATTATTCCACGCTCAGCCAAGCGGCTAGCCACCGACTCTGCATTTGCCGCCTCGTAGCTGCCGGTCAACTTTTGACCATCTGCCGATCGACCTATATAGGAGAAACTGGCCATTATCAGTTAGCCTCCAGCAGCTGGCTTTCATCGTCTAGCATGGCACAGATGCGCATCACTTCTTCAATGGACGTTAAGCCTTGCAAAGCATAAGCTAGCGCACTGCGTCCTAAAGGAATAAAGCTTTTCTGAGTAATAGCGGCTTTATTGAAACCATCTACATCCCGGCTGCGTAATGCCTTTGCCATCGCTTCATTGATATCTAGAATTTCGAATATACCGATGCGACCACGGTAACCGGTGTGATTGCAGCTTGCGCAACCACGTCCTTTTTTCATGCGACTGGTATCGTGCTGCCCAATACCTAATAGGCTTTCGATGTACTTCAGCTCGGCATCGCTGGCTTGATGCTCTTCTGCGCAAGCTCGACATACGCGTCGAATCAAACGTTGCGCAACAACGGTTTTTAAAGAAGCGGCAACTAAATAAGGGTCAACTCCCATATCAACCAAGCGTAACGCCGAGCTTAGCGCATCATTGGTATGCAGCGTCGATAGCACCAAGTGACCTGTCATAGCTGCACGCATGGCGATTTCTGCAGAATCAGCATCGCGAATCTCACCCACCAACAAAATATCGGGATCCTGACGCAAAGTGGCACGAAGGACGGTAGAGAAATCGAGACCAATTTTTTCGTTAATTTGAACCTGGTTTACGCGAGGTAAGCGGTACTCAACAGGGTCCTCAACAGTAATAATTTTTTTGTCAGCGCTATTGAGTTCACTCACTGCACCATATAGCGTGGTGGTCTTTCCCGAACCAGTGGGGCCCGTTACTAAGATCAAACCATGGGGTCGTTGAATCGAAGCCCGAAAACGCTCGGTGTGCATTCTGGTCATGCCCACTTTATCTAGCGGCAGGATACCTTCAGTTTGATCCAAAATACGTAACACGACGGACTCGCCATATTGCACGGGCATTGTCGAAAGTCGGACATCGACTTTATGATCCCGCACCATTAGGTGAAAGCGTCCATCTTGAGGTAAGCGTTTCTCAGAGATATCCAAACTGGCCATCAGTTTTAAACGGACGACCAGAGCGCCTGCGATACTGTTTTCATTGACAATTTGCTCATACAGCACCCCATCAATTCTTCGACGAATGCGGAGAACATTTTCATCTGGCTCAATATGAATATCAGAGGCTTTATTCTGAACCGCTTCTTCGAAAAGCTTTTCAAGTAGACGAACAACCGGAGCATCACTCTCTTCAACTTCGCCAAGTAAGCCTGTCACCGAGATAGCGTTTTCAGCTAACTCATCCTCAAGCTCACCAGCAAGGTTGGCAATTTCGTCAGCTTGTTGATAAGCCTTGTCGAGAATATCCATAATCTGCCCTTCACGGGCAATCACAGAACTTACCGGGCCACCAAAATGCTTACGTACCTCATCCAGACCAAATATATCGCTGGGGTCGGCCATAGCGACTTTAATAACACCATTGCTCTCTCCCAAACAGAGAATTCTGTAGCGACGAGCTAATGTTTCTGGCAGTTTTTGCACATCGGAAATCGTCAGCTGTAGCTTATCCAAATCTTGATAGGGAATGCTAAGCTGTTCAGACAAAATTTTGAGCAGCTGGTCTTCTTTGACCAAATCCATCTCAACCAAAGTACGGCCAAGTTTACGGCCGGTTTTCTTCTGTTCAGCAAGCGCTTCTTGAAGTTGGGCTTCGGAGATAACGCCATACTCTATGAGAATATCGCCAATTCGTATTTTGGGAGCTTGTATAGTCATATTGGCAACCCTTCTTCTCGGACAGCCAGGGCGGCACTGTTAGGCTTTTTGCTTAAGCTTCGAATTCGTTGATTAATGTAATTCAACACATTCTTATGCCGACTGTTAAATTGGCGGGCTCGCCAATAGCTGCTCACAGCCTTAGGGCTTTCCAGAGCATCTTGGGCGCTCGCCAAACCAAGCCAATAGGCACCATTTTGGTTATCAAGCAAAAGGAGTTTTTTGTAAATGTTTTCCGCCTGAGAGAATTGTTCAAGGCGCTGGGACAGTGTCGCTATACTTTGATAATAGTCGGGCATTGCTTCTAGCTTTGGCAATTCACTAGAAAGCAAATCGAGAGCATCTTGATTTCGTCCTTGTGCCTGCAATAATTGAGCTGAAGCTAGCCTTTGAAGATTTGGCTTTTGCAGCTTTTTAATCAGTGCCTCACCATCTTGCCAGCGCTGCTCCTTTAACAGAATTTTCAGCAGAGCTTTTTGGATTGACCAGTTGTTTTCATGGCGACTCAACAGGTTATTTAACTGCTGTATAGCGGCATCCCTCTTCCCTTGAGCATACAAGCTTTTGGCCGCCTTTAGCTGGGATGCCAGTTGGCTCTCAAGGTTAAACTGAATGCTTAGCGTCTCAGCACCACCTTCAGTGATAGCAATGTCATTAGCCTTCGTCTGTGAAGCGGTTTCATTCGAAGTGATTTCATTGAAAGTCTCAGAAACTGCAGGCTCAGCAGCGTTTTCCGCCACTTGCAAGGCAACTTCTTTTATGGGTGACGATGACTGCTCTGAAATGCCGTCGCTCTTTATCAACGGCCTAGGAAAGACCTGTCCCTCAAGCTTCGCAAGGCTTGGGTATTCGGTATTATTAATTTCAGGTAACACCAACTCTACTTCTTCAATCAGCTTATAGTTTTGATTGTAGCTGTGAACTTCGTCCAGCAAATCTCGGTGAGTAGAAGAGACACTAGCAGAGCGGCTTGCGGTGGCTGGCAAACTCTGCAAATTGTCAATCAGATCCGCTTCAATGTCATGCTTCTCCTCGGATTTCGCCAACCCGGAGTGCTCATTAACAGCCGGTGATTCAGAATAAGAAAATGCTTTCTGCTGGCTAGCAAAGTAGAAACTCACACTTGCTACCGTGCCCAATAACAATAGAAATAGTGATAGCTTCAGCCATTTACGATTCAGCCCACCCAAATTTTGAGCTGGGGCAGCAAAATACTGCTTGGCAGTATGCTGTGACGAGGCAGTATTTTCACGAATCACATCCACAAGCCAAGCCCCCCAGGAATAATGACAGCCGCCGCCAAGCATGCTGCTACAGCCCAATTCGGAAGAGATCTTTCCTTTGACCCGATAGCCGCTTTACTATCTTCAGCTGCAGCTTCAACCTCAGCTTTATCAACTTGTTTTACACCTTTTGAAAAGGCACACATCAGCGCTTTATCAGCCAAGATGTTAAGGATCCTAGGATTCCCCGAACTAAAACAAAACAATAGGCTTTTGGCTTTCTCTGTAAAAAGATCCTCATTGCCACCGGCTATTTTTACACGGGTCGATAGATAGCTCATCGCGTCAACTTTATCCATCGGCCTTAATTCAGCTTGATACGCTATACGCTGATTAAGCTGGCGCATGTCTTGCCTGGCCAATAGTTCATCCAGCTCCGGCTGTCCCAGCAAAATAATCTGAATTAGTTTACGTTTACCTGTTTCTAAGTTACTAATTAGCCGCAGCGCTTCAAGAGTATCTCTAGGCATCGCTTGGGCCTCATCAATAATGAGTACGACTTTTTTGTTCTCGCGGGCTAAATGCACCAGCTGCTTTTGGATGTGGAGCAATATTCTGTAGCTGGGCACATCATGATTTAAGGCTATCCCTAACTCATGGGCTAACAGCAGTTTGAATTCACAGGGATTCACGAAGGAGTTATTAATATGGGCCACATGATAGCTATCGCCCAACATAGCAATTAGCTTTCGGCAGAGTGTTGTTTTACCGGTACCAACTTCACCACTGATTTTAATAAAACCCTCCCCCTGCTGCAGGGCGATGGCCAGCGTATTTAGCGCCTTTTGTTGAGCATCGCCCAAATAGAACATATCTCTATCAGGGGTGAGGCTAAAAGGTTTTTGCTGTAGTTGAAAATGTTCTAAATACATAGCACCCACCTATAGCGACCTTACTTCTTCACTTAATGCTTGCACATTCAGCTGATTCCGTTTTACTTCCTTAGCCCAAGTTTTATCATCAACCACAATGGGTTTCATTAAGATAACCAACTCGGCTTTAACGCGGTTGTAATTCTTGGTTTTAAACAAGGTATCTACGATAGGAATATCACCTACCACTGGGCGCTTACCCCGGCTATCAACTAGGTTTTCCTTCATCAGTCCGCCGAGCACCACGACCTGTCCATGTTTCGCCCGGACGATACTATCTGACTCACGAACCTCACGAAGCGCTAGAGGTAGACTGAATTGCTGATCACCAACGGTAATATTCTTGGTTTGATCGGTTACGCTACTCACCACAGGGTGAACATGAAGTATTACGTCGCCATCTTCGGCAATCTGCGGAGTCACATCCAATGCAATTCCACTAAAGAAAGATGACAGCTCTAAGTTTGGTGTATTTGTAGTTGATGCCGCATTCGAGGTTGTTGAATTACTGACCCCAGTAACAAAGAATTCATCAGAGCCAACACGAATAACGGCTTTTTGATTATTAACCGTCGACACCCTAGGGCTCGAAAGCACTTGTACAGAGCCTTGGGTCTGCAGCAGAGAAAGTAATTTCGAAATATCACTGACACCCACCACAGAAGAGAAGACTTCACCCACGCCCTCATTTAACTCTTCAATACTGAAATTGCTTCCAATTTCAGATACATTGTTAGCCATAATCAGTTGACCATTGATCGCGCCCCAGTTAATGCCTGCGCTATAGCTGTCATTAAGCTGAACTTCTAGGATTTTGGTTTCTAGAATCACTTGCCGTTTGACACTTAATTGAGAGCGCTCTAAAAATTCCCGTACTAAAGCCAACTCTCTCGGTAAGGCTTTAACCACTACCATGCCACCTTGAGGGTTTACCATAACCGAGCGACCATTGCCCTCTCCAGACTCAGCCAGCATATCGGCATTAACGATTGAGCGAATAGAGTGCTCTAGCGACTGCCAAAAGTCGTTATGAGTTTTGGTCTTTACCCTTGCGCCAGAAACTTCTTCCTCGCTATTGCTCGTATTAGTATTTGCCGTATTACCATTGCCGTTTTGAGTGTTGGATTTGATCTTAGAAACAATCACACTGGTATCTGAAACTCCGCGACGATCCACATCTAAGTAGTCAACAGTAAATACCTGGGTCTGCATGGTAGCTGGAAAGATCGTGTAAATATTGTTACTCCAACGATATTCATAACCATAGATATCGCGCACAACATTTAAAACTTCCTGAATGCTTACATTGCTAAGCTGCAAGGAGATTCGGCCAGCAACTTTAGGGTGTACTACGATATTGGTATTGGTCCCTGCAACTAGACTTTTAAAGAAATCTTTTGCTGCCGCAGATTCCACCGCAATATCAAAGCGCTCTTCGTCTGTTGCCTCATTACTTATGTCGTCGGACATCAGCTGCTCAGTTAGATCGGCTGCCAACTCTGCATCATAGCTAGCCGCTTCTTCATAAGCTTGCTGCATATGATTCTCCACAGCCAATTGTTCGGGCTGCTTTGCACAAGCCGAAAGCAATATAGCGCTGGCAAAAAGCAAGCAAAATTTGCTATAAATCTTATTCATTCTCAATCCTCAGATGCAGAATTAACGCAGCTTAATCTTGGTAGTTGTTGAAGGCAGCTGAGTCTTCAGCACTAGTGTTCCCTTTGACGACCTTAAGGTCGCGCTATTTTTTCTAATTTCGACCAATTTATAGCCGCCCAAACTATCTCCGATATTTAATAGCTGGCCATTTATCTGTGCCAGCTGGCGATTTGGTGAAATCAGTACCGACTGCAGGGTATAAGTAGATTTCTTGACTGCCATAGCCGCTAGATTGGCGTTAATCGGGTGGCTTGGATTTTTTAGTATTTCCGGGAGCTGCCCCTGACTCTTTGTCTTTGCGTTCAAACAGACAGTCAGTATCAGCACTAACATATTGGAGGCTAATCGATTCATCGGTTTCTACTCCCCAGTTTCCACGGAAGCTATTTCAACTGCATGCTGTAAGGCTGCAGCTTCCTTTGAATTCGGTGCAAGACTGTAGATCTCTAGTTCCATTGCGGCCTTTGGATAGGCGACTAGCCGGTAGTCCATAGAAGACCAAAATATGGGCCACTCGCTGCGCTCCAGTCCGCCAATAAACTTAGCCAATGACAGATAACTTCCTTCGAGCGATAGCTTCAGACGATATTTATCAAGCACCTTGGATTTCTGCTGCCCACCTTGAGCCTGCTCTGCCTGTTCGTTCTCTCTTGGCAACTCAGTCAAGTTCAGCAGATCCACGCCTTTGTCGTTTTCTGCGACCCGTTGTAGCAGATGCATAAACTGAGCACGGCTTAATACCTGTTGCTTTAATGGGCCCAGCTCTTCTTCTAGGCGAAGATTCTTTTCTTGAAGGTGACGAATGAGAGTTTCTTGTTCTTGATTACTGCGCGATAAATTGCTCGCGGCAAAGATAGCCAACTCAGCTTCAACTTCGATTTGCTCTTGTCTAATCTGAGATAACTGCTGCTCTGCTGTTTTACTTTGTTTAGTTAGCCAAGCACCGACACTTGCCTCTAAGGCCATATACAAGAGTGCCAGTAAAGCCAGCAAGATAAGTAAACGTTCTCGAATATTACGTTCTTGATACTTAGTTTTGGCCTTTGCAAAAATAGTATTCTCAGTACTCATTTTGCGCTTCCCCATTGTTCAGGGTGCCCATACTAAAGCTCACCATATCGCTTTCTTTGTTGAGCTGGAGTTCTGTAAACAAGGTATTTTTCATGGCTGACTGCTGCTGCAGGCGCCCCAAATACTCTGGAACCGAAGCCGCATCGCGAGCGTGGCCCGACATACTGAGCTGTCGCTGTTTACCTGAAATAATGATGCGCTCGATACTGACAGTACTTTCAATCGTATTAGCAATAGCAGCCATCGACTTATAAAAACCGTGTCGTTCTGCCCCTACATTATGTAAATACAATTGCTGACTTTCTAAAAGCAGCGCTCTGCGTTCCTTTTCCCTTGCTAAACGATTTTCTAAACGCTGTTTTTCTCCAGCTGGAACACTAGACTTGAGAGTTTCTAGTTTCGATTTCAATTGTTGTTGATTTAGTCGAGCAACACTTTGTTCTTTAGAACTTTGCTGTAAATTGCTCCATTGCCAACCGTATAGCAGCAACATGACCGCAATAAGCAAGCTGACATAGAGCTTCAAATGCCCCCAATCCAATGGGTCCTTTTGAGGACGTAGGCGCTGTGGGTATAAATTGATTAGCTGCAACTGCTCATGCATCAGGCAGCACCCCGCTCACTATCACTAGCTATGGCTAGTCGACCGGACGCTA
The DNA here is from genome assembly GCA_025800365.1 of Cellvibrionaceae bacterium. Classification (GTDB taxonomy): domain Bacteria; phylum Pseudomonadota; class Gammaproteobacteria; order Pseudomonadales; family Cellvibrionaceae; genus Pseudoteredinibacter. Next base: position 85,008 of record JAOXRT010000246.1, read on the forward strand.
GAAGCCCTCGCAAAGCTCCCCCTGCCGCCAACAAAGCACTGAATTCATCTTCCGCTTCATCTTTGTAAGCCAGCCACTGGGCATCTAAATGCAATAATTCTATCGGTGTATTAAGTGCTTGCTTAAAGGCATCATCAAGTTTCGATTCGTGAAGGTGCTTTGCGGCCAGACGAATTTTCGCAGGTGGCAATTGCCCCAGCTGTCGCTCGTAATAATCGAGCGTTCTTTGAAGTTCCAACAGCAGCTGGTCGGTCGGTAGCGGCTCATCGACTTCGGCACGATAGGCCAGCTCAAACTTTCTCGACATCGCTAATTGGCCTTGTGAAAAGACCAATAGCTCGCCCTGCCCTGGCTGAAGTATCGCTAAGGCCTCTCCACGCGGATGCGCGCCGCTCATTCTCATCACCGCGCCCATCGCCAACTCGGAAATATCCACACTTTCCAACTCAAGCCCAAGCTCAGCAACTTCCTTGGCGATCTCTAAGATTTGTGCCTGAGGACTAGCAACGACATTCACCATGGTTTTGCCAGCTTTAGCCGTCGATTGAGGCACACTAAAAACATCTACAACCGCCTCTTGCACTGGGTAAGCTAATAGATCCTTTATCTGCCAGCCCATTGCTTGAACTAACTCATCACCCTCAAGCTTTGGCGACTCAAGCAGAAAAAGCTGATAATCCTCATCGGCCAAAACATAGTGACAAGGTAGCCCCTTGAGGCCCATGGTCTTAATTAGCACCTGAAGAGACTTTCGGTCTTCAATGCTCGAGCCACTGCTAGCAAGCCAGCGATAGGCTGATAATTGCCAACGATCCCCTCCCTGAGCCATCACCTTAGCCACAGCCCAGCCCTCAGCGTGTTTCACTAAGCCTACGGCCAAATTGCGGTTTTTATTTGCGGTATTCCACCAGCTCATCGTACCTTGTCCCAAATATCCCTACTTATTAGGATGTATCTTCGTTGTTAATAACATCGGACAAATTTGACCGATCTTTAACAGTTTTCATAAGATCTTTATCGCTTTGCATAAATAGTAGGATAGGGATTGCAATCTCGCCGGAATAAAGGGGTAGAATGTCGCTTTTATTCCCCTGCAATACCGCTTGCAGTATCGAAAGTAGTATCGAAATATGTTTGAAATTGTTCTATTTGAACCAGAAATACCTCCAAATACCGGAAATATCATCCGTTTAGCTGCTAATACAGGGTGCCAGCTGCACTTGGTAGAGCCCCTAGGATTCGCCATTGATGATAAGCGCCTGCGCCGTGCTGGTTTGGACTATGGCGAGTATAAAGATATGAAGGTGCACGCTAACTGGGAGGCATTTCTAGATAGCTGCCAACCTAAGCGTTTATTTGCCATGACAACTAAAGCACATAAAGCGCCAAGTGAATGCAACTTTGAAGCCGGCGACTTTTTTGTATTTGGCCCCGAGACTCGAGGATTGCCCGACAAAATTCGCTACCACGAGCGAATTTCTGAAAGATTGCGGCTTCCTATGTGTGCTGGCAGCCGCAGCATGAACCTATCCAACGCAGCTTCTGTCCTCATATATGAGGCCTGGCGACAACTAGAATTCCAGGGCGCTGCCGACTGGACGGGTGAGTAAAAGCAAGATGACTATTGAAATAGCACTTTTTTATGGCAGCTCTACCTGCTACACGGAAATTGCCTCCGAAAAGATCCAAGCCGAACTCCAGGACAAATTCGCTGCCAAGGTAACATTATTCAACATAGCCGATGAGGATATTCAGCAAGCCCAAGACTATGAGCTTCTGCTATTCGGGATTCCCACCTGGGATTACGGAGAGCTTCAAGAAGACTGGGAAGACTGCTGGGATAATATTGATGATATCGATTTTAAGGGTAAAAGAGTTGCCATCTTTGGCTTGGGGGATCAAGTTGGGTACCCAGAGTGGTTTTTAGACGCCATGGGTTATCTTCATGACAAGGTTGCAGCTCTAGGCGCTCAAATGTGTGGCTACTGGCCCAACCAGGGTTATAGCTTCGAGGGCTCCACCGCTCTGACAGAAGATGAAAGCTTTTTTAAGGGCCTGGCACTCGACGAAGAAAATGAATTTGAACAAACCGAAGCCAGAATAAGCCAATGGTGTCAGCAAGTCATGGCGGAATTTCAAGCCTAATGACACAAACGCAGAAACCCGATACAAAAACACATGCTCAGAATTTACTAGCCGACATTCGCTGGGAAGAAGATCAGCATCCAATATGCCAACGCTTTGATGACTATTATTTTTCCAGTGATAATGGCTTAGAAGAAACACAGCATAACTTTATTCGACCAAGCCAACTTGAGACTCGCTTCAAGCAACTCGACAAGAATGAGGTCTTTCGATTGGCGGAGACCGGCTTTGGTACCGGCCTCAACTTTCTCGCCACTTGGCAGTTGTGGCAACAGAGCAACAACAACTCCAAATTGGAGTTCTATAGCTTTGAAAAATATCCACTAAATCGCCAACAACTCTCTAAAGCCCTGGAACAGTGGTCTAGCTTAAGCGCAGAAGTGAAGCAGCTTTGTGAAGCCTATCCCAGCCTTACGAGTCCTGGCTGGCACCGCTTAGAGTTTCACTCGGTTTGCTTAAATTTGTTTATCGGTGATGTTGCTGCAGGCCTTAAAGACCTATACCACAGTCAACACCCTCGCTTCGCTCAATATAATCGCAAAATCAATGCCTGGTTCTTAGATGGCTTTGCGCCAGCCAAAAACCCAGATATGTGGCGAGCAGAAGTGCTGCAGAGTATTGCAGAGCTAAGCATGGATGGTGCAAGTCTAGCGACATTTACAGCCGCCTCTGCTGTTCGTAAAGGCCTCATTGCCCTAGGCTTTGATATGCAAAAAGGCTCCGGCTATGGCCTTAAGCGCGAGATGATGTCCGGTACTTTTCATGAGTCAGAGGTAGAACAACAACATTGGCAAGAATCTGCACATAATTGCCCACATGAAGCACCTTGGGCCTTAGCGCTGGTTAATAACACCCTCAACAAGCAAGTTAATATTATTGGCGGGGGCATAGCTGCGAGCTGCACGGCACGTGCACTGGCCGAAGCTGGCTATCTAGTTCGTATTATTGAACGCCATCATGCCTTAGCAAAGGAAGGCTCAGGCAACCCCCAAGGGGTGCTCTATGCCAAGTTGTCTCACCGAGCCGAAAATCTAAGCCAGTTTAATCTGCAGTGCCTACATTACGCTCAGAGCTTTTATCGCGCTCTTAAAATACAACAGGAGATCGAAGCTGAGCTCTGTGGAGTCGTCCAACTGGCGACAACAGAAAAGCAAATTCAACAGCAAGAGAAACTCATCGCTTATCTCAGTCAATTTGGCTGCACTTCTGATTTTGTTCAACAACTTGATAAACATCAGTTGAGTAAAGTCGCAGGGCTTAAGCTAGAGCATAGCGCCTTGTATTTTCCTTTAGCCGGCTGGCTAAATCCCGCTAGCGCCTGCAATACACTGTGCCGACATCCTAATATCACCGTTTACACGCAACAGGAAGTGTACTCTATAAAGCGAGCCGATGGACGTTGGGAATGCTACGACAAAAATCAATCCCTAATGCACTGCTCAGATATATTGATAATCGCCAATGCCAATGAGGCCAAACGCTTTGAGCAAACCGCCGAGCTGCCTTTAAAGCCGGTGCGTGGGCAAGTCAGCTACCTCCCTGAAACTGCACGCAGCAGTGAGCTCAAAACCGTTATCTGCGGGCAAGGCTATATTGCCCCAGCCAACGATCAGCAACATTGCCTGGGGGCCAGCTTTAATTTAAAAGAGCAATCTTTAGAGCTCAAAGAACAAGAGCAATACAGTAATTTAAAGCACCTAGAGGATGATTGCCCTAGTATTTTTGAAGCCTTGGAAATTGGCCGTTCCGCAGAGTACAGCACCGCCGATTTGGATGGGCGTGTAGCACTACGCTGCACTAGCCCCGATTATCTTCCCCTATTGGGCCCTGCGCCTAAGCAGCAAGATATGCAAAGCAGATTTAGCTTATTATCACGCAATGCGAAGGCCGCCATTCCCCATGCGGGTAGCTACCATGATGATCTTTACGTCAGCCTGGCCTATGGATCTCGTGGACTCTGTTACGCACCATTGGCCGCAGCGGAACTGCTTAGCCAAATACAGGGCAGCCCAAGCCCCATGGGCGCCAGATTACGTAAAGCGCTAAACCCTGCGCGCTTTATTATCCGTGATATGATTCGTCGCAAAGCCTAACATTGGGAAAATTATTTTGTTGAAAAGAACTGTGAGTGGAAAATTGTTTGTGCGCATATTTAGCTTTTTGAGCACGCTACTAAGCACTTACTGTTTGGCAGAGCAAGAGTCCGCAGCAGCGCTGCTCGATTTTGAAATCTTGGAAACAGCCAGCCACGATAAATTTAGCTTCACCCAAGGCTGGGAAATTTCAGAAGGCTTTATATATGAAAGCAGTGGCGGTTATGGCCGCTCTTTTATCCGCAAAAGTAGCTACCCCGAACATAAAAAGATCTTAGAAAAACGCTTACCTGCAAATTGGTTTGCTGAGGGTTTGACTGTTCAAAGTGACAAGCTCTTTTTATTGAGTTGGCGCCAGCAGCGTGGCCTGGTACTGAGTACAGAAAATTTGCAACCCTTAGCTCAATTTAAGTACCAAGGCCAAGGCTGGGGAATATGCAGCTTTGGCGACACACTTTTTATGAGCAATGGCAGTAATACGCTGCAGCTTTTCAATAAGCGCTTCGAACTGCAAAAAGAGTTAACAGTTACCAGCTCCGACAGGCAAAAGTGGCAAAATATTAATGAGCTCGAGTGTGCAAAAGATTTAATTTGGGCCAATATTTGGCAGGAAAAGAAAATCATTGCTATCAACCCAGAAAATGGCCAGGTGATTTACCAGTTAGATCTTACCCAATTGGATAGTGGCAATAGTCACCCTGAAGCCGTTTTAAACGGCATTGCCTACGATGTAGAGCGAGATGCCTTTTGGGTTACCGGGAAGCTTTGGCCGAAGCGTTATCTACTTCGCCTGAAGATGCAGAAGGTTGCAGTAACTCATAGCGCTGACTGAGAACTTTATTACGCCCACCACGTTTAGCTTGGTACATAACCTCATCGGCGGAGGCCAGCAGGCCATGACCAACCAGCTGTAAGTCACAGCGCCCCTGCTGCTTCGGGCACCAAGTTGCTAAACCTACTGATACTGTCGGGCGCACTTTTTTACTGCCACAAACATCAATGGCCATCTCTTCGACAGCCACGCGAATTCGTTCGGCCAAACGCTCTGCGTGGGCTTGTGGGCAACGTGGTGCCAATACAACAAACTCTTCCCCACCGTAGCGAGCCAAGAAATCGGTTTTACGTAGCTGCAGTGAAACTTCGTAAGCCAAGTGCTTTAATACCAAATCACCCGCCTGGTGACCAAACTGATCATTGATCTGCTTGAAGTGGTCAACGTCTACAAACATACAACTTAATGGTTCTTGATTACGCTGCGCCCGTTCCAGCTCGCGCTCCAACTCTGATTCAAAGCTGCGGCGATTATTCACTTGGGTCAACATATCAACCTTACCCTGTCGGCTAAGGTGTTCTCTACCTATGCAATTTTCCAAACAAAGTGAAACTATAGACGCTAAATGAGATAGGAAATCAGTCGCCATATCTGGCTGGAAGCGCTCGGTGGAATCGCTGGCAAAGTGCAGACTGCCAACCAGTTTGTCTTGCCTCACAAGCGGCATACAGGCACTAGAAACAACCCTGCCGGAGCCTGGGAAGATCCGCCCTGCGGTTAATACATCCATATCACCTAAGGTGACCTCAGATTGCTGCGGATAAAGGGTAGCGAGAAAGTCCACGCCATTGCGCATTTGTAGGCAGGAGCCATAATCGGTCAGGTCGAGCTGCTCCATTAGCTCACGAATGGAGTAGTCCGAATCAATAATGACTAAGCTAACGGCAGATAGATTGAAATGACGCTGAGCTTCAACGAGCAGTAAATCTAATAAATCACGCAGGCACTGACAGGCCAGCAGCTTAAATTCAAAAGCATGAAAGTGCTGCTGAATACTGTGATTTTGCTCAATACGTCGCAGCAGTAACTTTACTGTACCCTGCAATCGCTTATTTTCTTGCTCTAGATTCATCGTCGCTGTTGCTTGCTACCGATTTTTACACAGGCCGCCATGCCGCCTTGCAGCCCCAACACCAAGTTTGGGTCGCAATCTGCTTATCGACAGTAGATAACAATTCTTCAAACAAATCCGTCAAAGCTGACAACAAACCGATCAAAGGTAGGGTTATTAAACGCTCTGGGAAGTTTAGTTGCCTGCACAATATGCGCAGACAGAGACAAATCCGCTGATTCAGGTGATGAAAATCTAGCCAGCTTACCGTACAATGCGCGCCCGAATTAACCCAGATAGAACTAAGGCTTTATGAGTACCCCGTTTACCCCTGAACTGTTGTCGCCAGCTGGCACCCTAAAATCCATGCGCTACGCCTTTGCCTATGGCGCTGATGCCGTCTATGCGGGCCAACCCCGTTACAGCCTGCGCGTGCGCAACAATGAGTTCAATAAACTGGATAACCTAGCGGCGGCGGTAGAAGAAGCCCACGGTATGGGTAAACAGTTCTATCTCGCCTCAAACCTATCGCCCCATAATGACAAGGTTCGCTCCTATATCCGCGATCTAGAGCCAGTCATTGAGATGGGCCCAGATGCGCTAATCATGTCGGACCCTGGCCTCATTATGATGGTAAAAGATCGCTGGCCAGAGCAAGAAGTGCACCTGTCCGTTCAGGCCAATGCAGTCAACTGGGCTTCGGTGAAATTCTGGGAGCGCCAGGGAATTAGCCGAGTGATTCTTTCCCGTGAATTATCACTGGATGAGATCGAAGAGATTCGCCAGCAGTGCCCAGAGATGGAAATCGAGGTTTTCGTCCATGGCGCGCTTTGCATCGCCTATTCTGGCCGCTGCCTGCTCTCCGGCTATATGACTCACCGTGATTCCAACCAAGGTGCTTGCACCAACTCTTGCCGCTGGGAATACAATGCCCACAGCGCCAAAGAAAATGAAACCGGCGATCTTATCGCAGTCGACCAGCGACGCGATGTGCGCGGCAGCGAAAACCCAGTGAACACAGATGACCTGTCTGCGGTTTATACACCTAAGGATTACGACCCAAGCGGCGTCAATGAAGTAGAACCTGTATTGCTACAAGAGAAGAACCGCCCAGGCGAGTTAATGCCAGCTTATGAAGACGAGCACGGCACCTATATTATGAACTCTAAAGACCTGCGTGCTGTACAGCACGTTGAGCGATTGGTGAATATGGGCATTCACTCTTTGAAAATTGAAGGTCGCACCAAGAGTCACTATTACGTTGCCCGAACCGCGCAAGTTTATCGCCGCGCTATTGATAATGCGGTGGCCGGCAAGCCTTTCGATAAGAACCTAATGGCCGAGCTCGAGCATCTAGCCAACCGTGGCTACACCGAAGGATTCTATCGTCGTCATGTGCCCGCCGAATATCAAAATTACGAGAAAGGCGTTTCAACCAATCCAAACCAGCAGTTTGTTGCGGAAGTCAACGGCAGTGATAGCAATCGATTGCACTTGGAAGTGAAAAACCGTTTCAGTGTGGGTGATAAATTAGAGCTGATTACACCACAAGGTAACCATAGCTTTACCCTAGATCACATGCTAGATAAACACGGGCAGGATACCGAGACTGCGCCAGGTTCTGGTCATCAAGTAGCCATTGATTTGCCGGAGCACATTCAGCTATCTGAAAAAGATGCCGATTACACCTTGTTGATGCGTTATACCGCCTAAGTCTTTTTAGCTCTGGGCTTGGCTAATTAAGCCAAGTCCAGTCGCCTCTCCCTTACTCGGCGCGACTCATTCATTTTCTTCTTTAGCTTCAGCAAATAGATTTCGTAAGCCTCAGCATTAAAGTTTGCCGATCGTCGATTCATAAAACCATGAAGATAGGCTGATTGCTCAACAGATACAGCCTGATAATTCGACACATCTTTAATTAGAGTATTCACACAAAAATGCTTCTCCGATTCCGGAAAGACGAGATGAATTGGGAAGCTAGGTTCAACCTCTCTAGCATGCCGAATCTGCGAGCCATAAAAGCCTATGCCGGAAATAACATTATCGAGATTATTGTGGCCCGCCAGATGCCACATGGCCGCCGCTCCGACACTAAATCCGATTAACATCACAGGTTCAGATGATTTGAGAATATGTTTTAGGAGACGATTAGCATAGGTTTCGATACCAACATGTTCTGAGAAATAGTTGTAGCCTTCCTGCTCATCGTGAAAATTCAACTCACTATCAACATAAGGTGAAATAAGCTCGCTTGCAAAAGGCAAAGAGGCAGCTAAATCTGCCAAGGCATCCGTTTTCCCAAAAATATCAGCCGCAATAATGATACGCATTTATTGTTAACTTTCTTAACCTAATTGAATTCTTCACTATTAATAAAACAGGAGTTTCAAAGCAATAGAAATTGCACTTAGCAAACTCATTCGATACGTCGTAACATAGCGTACTGACTTACCATAAAAAACTAGAACCAAGAACCGAACTGAAACCATCGAGCTTTCTATTATGCATCAAAAAGACAGCCGCAACATTGTCGTGTTAACCGGCGCCGGGGTATCGGCAGAATCTGGTTTAGATACCTTTCGGGATAATGGCGGCTTGTGGGAGCAGCATCGCGTCGAAGATGTTGCCACGCCAGAGGCCTTTGCTCGTAACCCGGAATTGGTGCAGCGTTTTTATAATATGCGACGTAGCGCCTTATTAGAGAAGGCAAAACCCAATGCTTCACATTTCTCACTGGCCGAATTCGAAAAAAACTACCGCAAAGCTGGCTTGGGTGATTTCTTGCTGGTGACTCAAAACGTCGACGATCTGCACGAACGAGGGGGTAGCGAAAGACTACTGCATATGCACGGCGAGCTGTTGAAAATCCGCTGCCAACAAACCGGCAAGGTCTACACTTGCAAAGAGGAAATCAGTGTCGATCGGCCCTGCCCTTGCTGCCAAAGCCCTGGGCAATTACGCCCGGATATTGTTTGGTTTGGTGAGATGCCCATGTTTATGGATGAAATAGAACAGGCACTATTGTCCTGTGATATTTTTGTTTCTATTGGTACCTCTGGCCAAGTTTACCCAGCGGCAGGCTTTGTACAATTAGCCAAGGCCTATGGCGCCCATACAGTTGAGCTGAACCTTGAAGCTTCTGGCGGACAATTTGATGAAGGTCACTATGGGCCAGCTACCGAGGTCGTTGCGGAGTATTTTAAAACGCTTCTGCCCTAGAGGTTTAAAAAATAGGCACTTAAGCAAGCGCTAGCAAATAGACATTTAATTAACAGCAGACAGGAAAATAGTAGCAATGGATGACATCGCCAAGGACAAGGTGCCTTATAGTAAGGTAATACGCAGCCAGCTCATTCTATGCGTATTTGGTCTATTACTAGCTCGCTGGCAAGACAAATTAAATAGCTTTTCTGGCCTCGAGAATATTCTGCAAGGACTGCTGTTGGCCAGCGCCATGATGCTAGCACTGCTGATCATAGAGAAGTGCCTGCCGTTTCTTAAAGAAGCCATCAATCGCGATCTAGCAAAATACCAAAGCCTCATCGGCCATTTCGGCTACCTGCAACTGGCTTTAATTGGGGTATTAGCCGGCGTTTCTGAAGAATGGCTGTTTCGAGGATTCCTGCAAAGCTGGCTGGTAGGCCTGTTCGATTTTGAGGACTGGACACCCCACCTCGGAATTATTCTCGCTGCAATCTGCTTTGGGGCCCTACACGGTCTTTCTTGGGTGTATTTTTTGATGACCTTTGCTATGGGCTTACTGTTTGGATATGTCTACCAAGCTAGCAATAGCCTGATGTTGGTGGTTGTTTGGCACGGCTTTTACGACGTACTGGCGCTGTGCTGGCTGAAGAAAAACAACTGGCAGCTGTAATTCCTAATTCGTACTCACGCTTGATGTTTGCAGCCCCTATTATAGGTTCCCATTTACAGCGGCCATTAAGTCTAGAATATCCAACCTTTAAATAGATAAATAGTAATTTACCGACGCAATAAACTTGCCTATGCTGCCGTGGTTTACTAATTTGTTATTAGGCTAGATAAGCCACCATATTGAGAGCGAGAATGCTATGAGCACCATTAACACTGAGCACTATTGGCTGCCTTTCACCCCCAACCGTGCTTTTAAAAAGAATCCCAAGATTTATACCAAAGCTGAAGGCATGACCATGACTCTGGCCGACGGCCGCGAGATTCTAGATGCCACGGCCGGCTTGTGGTGCACCAATGCTGGTCACAGCCGCCCAGAAATCGCCGAAGCGGTTCACAAACAGCTATTGGAGATGGACTATGCCAACCCATTTGGCTTTGCCCATGAGCAAGCATTTAAACTAGCCACCCGCTTGGCAGAAGAAATTGCTCCTGCCGGAGTAAACCGTGTCTTTTTCACCAACTCTGGCTCAGAGTCTGTCGATACTGCATTGAAAATGGCCCGCGCATACTGGCGCAAACGTGGCCAAGGTGGCAAAACCCGCTTTATTGCCCGCCAGAAAGCTTACCACGGTGTGAATATGGGCGGCGTTGCTGTTGCCGGCCTTACCCCTAACCGTGCGGTGTTTGGTCAAGGCTTAGAAGTCTCTCACCTGAGCCACACTCGCCTAGAAGAGAATGCCTTTAGCCGCGGTCAAGGTGAACATGGCGCCGATAAGCTAGCCTATGAGCTAGAGCAGCAAATCGCCATGTACGACGCCAGCAATATCGCCGCGGTTATTATCGAGCCAATGGCCGGTGCTGGAGGCGTGATTATTCCGCCAAAGGGCTATTTAGAGAAGGTTCGTCAAATCTGTAATGACAATGACATCCTATTGATCTTTGATGAAGTGATTACAGCCTACGGCCGTTTGGGCGATGGCACTGCGGCACGTGTTACGGGCGTAACGCCGGATATCATTACGACCGCTAAAGGCCTAACCAATGGTGCCGTCCCTATGGGTGCCGTATTGGTTAGCCAAGAGGTTCATGATGCCTTTATGCAAGGCCCTGAAAATGCACCGGAATTCTTCCACGGTTACACCTACTCGGCACATCCAGTCGCTTGTGCGGCAGCCTTAGCGACGCTGGATATATACAAAAACGAGAATTTGTTCGAACGCGCTGCACAGGTTTCCTCCGCTTGGGAAGACGGTATTCATCGCTTGGATGATAGCGAACTGACCACTGATGTTCGCAATTGGGGATTAGTGGGCGCCATTGACTTCAAGAGCGGCCCTGCGGCGAATGGTATCGAGGGTATGACAAGAGCTCAAAGCGTTGCTGCCAAAGCCTTGGAAAAAGGCATCACTGTGCGCGCTGCTGGCGACACCATTATGATGTCACCTCCGCTGATTATCGAGCAAAGTCATATCGACCAGATATTCGACTCCCTACTTGAAGCTATTGCTGAAGTCCAATAGCGCCAGCGAAGGCTTCGGAATCTATCTGAAAAGTTAGATTTGCTGAATAAGAGGGGTAGCTGAGCTGCCCCTACTTATTACCATTGCTCGCTTTTTTCTTATGCAAGCTGTCCATGATGCTATCAAGCAGGCCTTCTGGTGCAATTTCTTCGCGGTAGATTCTTACTGAATCGGGGGCACTAACACCCACAGCGACCTGGCGACCTGATATTGACACAATTTCTATACAAACATCATCGCCAATGATCAATTTTTGGCCGGCCTTTCGTGTCAAGGTAAGCATGATTAAAGTCCAAAATTACTACGTTGTTCCTCAGCCAAATTCCCCATCCATGAAGTACCGTTTGGCTATCCTTCCAATGGCCACTACTCAAATGATCAGCTGCTGATACTACTCCTTGTGCAAAGCCCCAAACGAGTGGGTGCCATGCCGTTAGCGGCCTATCAAAGTGCATAGCGTTGTAACGCCATCAGAAGGTTAACTCTGTCACAAAAAAGGGGGGTTTTGACTCATGCGTTAGCATGGAAAGGGTCCAATGGTGAACAAATCCCGTAAAATCACACTGAGGTCTGAGAATTAGTCAACTACCTGTCACCTAAGAAAATGTCGTTATTTGTTGACGAAGTCATCGAAATGAAACATTGATCTGGCAAAAATCTTTCTTGCATAGGCAGAATGAGTTTCCCAGAGGGAAATTATATGTCAGAATCTCTGCATCAAAGTAGTCGTTGTGCAACTGAGATCCTCTCTGATCGCAGCAGCCATAACCACAATAATAAGGTGCGAGTACAAAGTATTTGTTGAAAGCGATATGCATTAACCCATTCGCCTATCGTTTTTACACGAATCCAGCCAATCCAGGTTGGTAAATGCCTCAATGATTGGGGCCCTGGATCCGCGCATGCGGAGCAACACGAAGAAAGAGAGAGATATGTCCAGTCCAGTTGAAGGAACCGTAAAGTGGTTCAACGATGAAAAAGGCTTCGGCTTTATTGAGCAAGAAAGCGGTAAAGATGTGTTTGTTCACTACAGTGCTATTGAAGGCACTGGGCGTCGTAGTTTGCAAGACGGCCAACGTGTGAGCATGGTAGTAACTCAGGGCGAGAAAGGCCCTCAGGCAGAAAACGTAGTTCCGCTTTAATTCAGCTGGAAATTTTCGTTTCAAAACGATTGGCGCCCTGCTTTAAAGCACGGCGCCGTTTGTTTGTAAGCTTATAGTAAAAGCGATGACTAGCGGCTAAAGACTACGGTCTTGTTGCCATTAGGCAGGATTCTTTGCTGCGCAAACCAGCGCACTGCTCTCCCCAGCACCCGCGATTCAATATCACGTCCTATTTCAACCAACTCTTCTGGTTGATTAACGTGGCTCACCCGCTCTACGTCCTGCTCAATAATTGGACCTTCATCCAAATCCTCTGTTACAAAGTGCGCTGTAGCACCAATCAACTTAACGCCCCTTGCATAGGCTTGGTGGTAAGGTTTTGCTCCCTTAAAACCTGGCAAAAACGAATGGTGAATATTGATTGAACGCCCCTTTAAGGCATTGGTCATTTTCGGCGACAAAATCTGCATATAGCGCGCCAAGACGAGTAAGTCTGCAGATTCATTATCAATAAGCTCCAGTATTTGTGCTTCTTGTTCTGATTTATTGTCGGGACCTACCGGTAAAAAATGATATGGCACCCCGTACCACTCTACCAATTCACGCATGTCTTCGTGATTGGATACTACCCCTACAATATCCACCGCCAAACTGCCGCGTTTCCAGCTATTTAGTAGGTTGTTCAAACAGTGCCCCCACTTAGATACGGCGATAACAATTTTTAAACGCCGATGCAGGTCACATAAAGACCACTCCATGCCGTAGCGTTCAGCGACAGCTCTAAAAGCGGATTTAATATCCTCTATGGGTTTTTCCCCTTCAGCCGTTTCAAAGACCGTGCGCATAAAGAAGCGCTTACTATGCACATCTTCAAATTGAGAGGACTCACGAATATTAAAGCCTTGCAAGGCAAATAGATTGGCCACAGCGGCCACAATACCGGGCTTATCATCACAACTAAAGGTCAGGACAATCTCCGATACCAACTCATTTTGCTGATTCATTGTTTAATTCTTAATTTATCTAGCGAAAATGTAACAAGCACATCTGCGCTGCAATTTGCTATAGTGCTACAGCAACCACCTAAATTGGGGCTGCTTGAAAACAAGCTCCCCAAACAAAACTAAATTCGTTGTGGAGCGCTTATGTTTCCTGCCATGAAAAGCAAAATAGGCAGCCCTGCTTTAATTTTAATAGGGGGCCTACTGTGCTCGGCCCTTAGCCTAGCACAATCTGATTCCAAGGTTGCTACTGCAACAACAAATATCTCTTCATCTGAAGCAGAACAGCCCGCACCTAACGCCACTTCAAAGCAAGCAGCAGGCGCACAAGCAAATCCGCAAACAACATCCAGCCCACAACAAGAAAGCACCAAGCTGGCAGCCACAAAATCCACTAATAGGCTTTCAGCGCAAAACCTGGAACAAATCGGTATTTTAGAAGACAAATTATGGCAACTGCAGGAGCAGTATGGCAATTTTGCTTCAGCCAGTAGCGAAGTCCTAGCCGATATGGCCTCCATTTACCAATCTGCCAAGCAGTATGATGAAGCCAGCAAATTACTTCGCCAAGCCATGCAGGCACAAAGGGTCAATCATGGATTGTACAGCGAGCTGCAAGAGCCCATTGCCAAACAACTGGTCACCAACTTAGTCGCTGCCGGCCAGTGGCGAAAAGCGAGGGAACAACAAGAGTTTAGACACTGGCTGGCAAATCGATCATTACTGGACGACAAGCAAAAACTGTTAAAAACTCTAATGGCACTTGGGCAGTGGCAATTACATGCCTATGTATACAATGGCCGAAGAGATTTTGCTCACTTGAGCGCTGCAAGTGACCTGTATCTGCAATACATAGGAATTTATGGGCAAAGCCCTGAGCTAGATAGGCAACATGAAGATCTATCGAAAGTTCTACAAGGTTTTATAGCGAGCAATTACTTTAAACTAGTAAATCTCGAACAAGGTCAACAAAGCAGCGGCTTCTCAGTAACTGCGCTTCGCCATGATCCACTGAGCCAGCAGCAAGCAAATAACGAATTCCAACAAGAAAAAAATTCCATCTTTGTCGCTGGGAAAAAAGCACTAGAGAGCATGTCTGCAATTGAAACCGACAAGGCCGACCAACAAAGACTCTCGATTCTTAAAGGTGACTGGCATCTGATGTTTGGCAAATACAGCACAGCCAAAAAATTCTACCGCGAAGCTCTAGCCTTTAGTGATGAACCTCAGCGCTCTGCACTGCTCGCCACTCCAGAAGTGATCCCAATATTACCGGAGTGGGACGAGAGTTTTTCAGAACTAGAGCCACGCGTGCATATAAAAGCTAGCTACGATATTGGTAGAGACGGTAAAGCCCGAAACCTAAAGGTAGCCTCGGAAGATAAGAAGTATCGAGGCAAGATAAAGCGTCAACTGCGAAAAACGCAATTTCGCCCAAGCATCAACGCTGAAGGCGACTTCCAAAACAGCAAAGATATTCAGCAGAGCTTTAGTTTTCCATAATACTATAAGGGAAAGACCTCCCTAAGCTCGCCTTTGTAAGCACATAACTTGCATGGACATTCAAGCAGTTAACTCGGGAACTTGCACAGTTTGATTGACTCAAAAACCTATGCTCTACCAATAGTGATTCAGGCGCACATATGAAACTACGTTTTTCTAACAATAATCAAATCTCTGCCCGCACTGCACTGCTTAGCCTAGCACTGTGTATCAGCTTGAGCGCCTGTAAAACGCAATCTACAAGCAGCCAGAGCTCTAGTGGGATGCCGGCCAGTAAACCACCCAGTAGCAGTCCATCAGCAAGTAGCCCCTCGTCTAGTCCTAGCAGCATGCCTAGCGGCGGCAATACAAGGCCAGCTAGCCGAGTGCCCAGCAGCACGACTAGCGCTGATAGCGGCCAACAATCCTCATCCGAATCGAGTAACGGCCAAGACCGTGAGCAAGGCTCATCCTCTGGCCTGCCCAGCAGCCCTGGACCCGAAAGTTCAGGCCCTCAGAACTCAGGGGAGTTTGAAGATGGCGGCTCGGAGACTAGTGGCGCGGGAGCCGCCGATAGCCCGCTTTATGAGCAATACGACCCCGCTAGTGACGGTGACGCCGACGTTAGCGATGCCAGCACATCCCCCGGAGCTCGTGCAGAAACCGCTGACATCAGCTTTGATGAAAGCACTGCCACAGCCGGCGGCAACGGCCAATCTACCGCCGAAAGACAGGCTAGCCTAGAAGCTGAACTTGAAGGCTCCTTTGGTCGCTATGACGGTATGAT
>JAOXRT010000253.1 GCA_025800365.1 Cellvibrionaceae bacterium
CCACTGTAGCGCAAGCCTATCAGTGGTGCGTATCGGCGAATCATAGACTTTCAACCTGCTGCAGTTTTCTTGTCGACAGTTTCAATACTCTATCCATTCGCATCGCCAAAGCTTGATCATGGGTCACCAGAATAAAGCTAATGCCCAACTGCTGATTTAAATCACTGATCAAAGATTCAATCTCGGCGGCGGTTTCTGCATCCAAATTACCGGTAGGCTCATCCATCAATACGCAATCAGGCTTATTCACAAGCGCACGGGCAATGGCTACGCGCTGGCGCTCACCGCCAGACAAAGCACTAGGGCGATGATTTAAGCGCTCGGCCAAACCTACCTTAGCCAGCATTTGCGCCGCGGCATCTTTGGCGGCAGCAAAACTCTGGCCGCCAATCATTAATGGCATAGCAACATTTTCAAGAGCGTTAAACTCTGGCAATAAATGATGAAACTGATAAACAAAACCCATATGGCGGTTGCGCATTTGACCACGCTCATTAGGGCTCAATGAAGAAAACTCTTGATCGCTCAAGGTCACCGAACCTGAACTTGGCTGATCCAAGCCCCCCAGAAGATTTAACAAGGTCGATTTACCAGAACCAGAGGCGCCAACAATTGCGACTCGCTCGGCACTTTGCAGGCTGAAATCAATACCCTCTAAAACATGAACGGGCTCGGGCCCTTCATCATAGGACTTGCTTAAATTAACGCATTCCAAAACAGCGCTCATAATCTCTTTTCCATGTATCCAATAAGGGTCATTAAGGTTTTACTCATAGCGCAAGGCTTCGGCGGGTTCGATTCGACTGGCGCGGTAGGCTGGATAAAGGGTAGCCAACAAGGTAATTACAAAGGCGATGACACTGACAACCAAGACATCTTGGAAGCGAACTTCTGAGGGAAGTTCAGCGATAAAATAGATATCGGGATCAAACAATTGCTGGCCACTTAAGGACTCAAGATATTGGCTCAAATCTCCAATCCAATAAGCCAGCGGCAAGCCCAACAGCAAGCCCAATAAAATTCCCAAACCACCTAAAGCCATACCCTGGGTGACAAACACCGCCATCACCTGACGCTGACTCATCCCCATGGTTCGTAAAACCGCTATATCGCTGCGCTTATCAGCCACCATCAACACCAACGAGGTAATCACATTAAAAGCAGCAACGGCGACAATTAAAAACAACATGATGGCTATCATAATCTTCTCCATCTTCATTGCCTGGAAAAGACTGCCCTGGGTTTGCGCCCAACTTTTAGTGGCTGTGTTTAGAGGGCTAGCCGCTTGAATCGCCTTTAATCCTGCTTCAGCTTGGTAAATATCATTAAAGGCAACACGCACACCGTGAACTTTATTACCCAATTTGAAGAGCTTTTTACCATCCTGCAGATGAATCATCGCCAGGGACTGATCAACCTGCGCCCCTACTTTGAAGACGGCAACCACAGTAAAACGTTTACTGCGAGGAAAAGCTCCGGCCGGAGTGATGCTGACCTCTGGGAGCGTTAGAGTGATCCTATCGCCAATATTGGCCCTAAGCCTTTGTGCCAGAATACGGCCAATCACAATGCCGTATTCACCAGCTTGCAGCTCGGCCATGTCACCAGCGATAATATGCTGATCAATGATGGAAACTTCCCTTTCAAGGTCTGGGTCAACGGCCACTAAGGCGCTGTCCATATTTAGCCCCCGATGAGACAGTAAAGCAAAGCCTTCAATATAGGGCGCTGCACCGGTCACATCTGGCTGCTGTTTAGCAATATTAGCGAGTGATTGCCAGTCCTCAGTGTAGGGCTCAGTGGCAATAAAGCCGTGGGGAATCACCGCCAATAAACGCTGTTTAAGCTCCTTATCGAAGCCATTCATAACCGACAAGACGATAACCAAGGCCATTACACCCAGCATCATTCCGATAAATGAGAAGCCGCTAACAAAAGAAAGGAACTGGTGACTGCTTTTAGCCCGGGTATACCGAAGCCCTATAAATCGCGCTAGATTTGACATGGCTTTATTAAAACGAATTCCTTTATAAATTAATAGCTTATTATAACAGCAGCTATGGCGCTTTCGATATCAAGCAATATCGGCAATGCCATTGATGAAATTTTAATCATGTCGCAACACCTATAAAAACCACTGGTCCAAAATCAGAAAAAGATGATTTAAGGGACAGAGCAAAGCATTGATTAGCTGCTAGACTTTCAGCATAAGCCTTAAGATTTAAGCGATATGACTGACTCATCCTTACCTGAACCCAAAAGCACAAAATCCGACACACCGGATCGAGATAGACGATGCCACTACCGGGTAGATGACCAATTGCATTTCAACTTTAAGCTTGTTGAGCGCAAAACCATGCGCTATCACCCAGCGAGTGAGTTATTTACACAACAGCGTGAGCAGCAACTCCTAGCTGAACTCAGCAAATTAGACGATGAAGGTCAGAATTTGTTACGAGATATCGCCAAAGAACATCGCGGTGTTGCTATCTACCTGGGCTTGCTTAACCGTAAGACCCAACTGATAAGCCAACATCTGTGCCAAAGCCAAAGCGCTCAACAAATGGTGAAGCTTAATCTGAGTGAAGGCGGGTTAGCCTTTAACCACGATACCGCACTTAACGTCGGGGACTATATGGCCGTTTCGCTAGGTATTAGCGAGGATGCGTGGCAGCTATTCCTATATGGCCGAGTGGTTCGTTGCTTGGCCGCTGTACCTAAAGGGCACCAAATTGCGATTGCCTTTTGTGATATTGATGATGAACAACAAAAGCAGCTCACTCGCCGTGTATTCAAAAAGCAAATGCAGAGCCATCGACGTAAGCAAGGCCTAGAGTGAGAACCACTCCACCTAATAGCCTGAGGTCAAACACTGCGAAAACTCCAAAGAGCGCTAGCTACCCTACACCGCCGCCAGCAAAACACAGCTACAATCTTACCTCTATATCCCTTATTATATTCCTATAACAAAGCACTTTAGACACACACTTAGGGAAAAGGACTAGATTATGATTGGCAGTTACTTGCTAAACAAAAAAATAAATCATGCCCTTATTAGTACTTCAGTCATTGCAAGCAGTTTGCTATTAGGCGCTTCATTCGTATCCATAGCGCATGCCGAGCAAATCCGAGTGCCAATTGGCAGCCAAGGAACCATGGACAGCGAGCTTCCCAAACGAGGCTTAAATAGCAAACAGTTATTACGTGATTTTGGAGAACCTAATCATGTTACCGACCCCGTAGGACAACCACCGATCAGTCAGTGGCACTATGCCAGCTTTGTTGTTTACCTTGAGGGTGACTACGTTATTCACTCGGTTCAAAAGCCGAAGTTAAAAACAAACAATTAAGCTTTCAGCTCACTGGGTGAAAGGCCAAAATGTTTTTTAAAACTGCGCGAAAAATGTGCATAGCTATTAAAACCGCAACTGTAGGCCAATTGCTCCAAATTTGATACCGAGCCTTGCTTATCTAAAAGTAGGGTTTGGGCCTTTTGCAGTCTTTTATCTAACACGATTTGATGAAGGCTATGCTCTTGCCCCTCAAATAGTTTTTGTAAGTACCTAAGTGAAATACCTTGGGCATCGGCAATCTTCTGATTATTCAGCTCCGGCTCGGATAAATTATTATCGATAAATCGCAGTATTTTCTTTCTAAGAGTGTCTTGCAATTGCTGACTGTCCACTACACTCTTAACCCGAACAGAAGAGCTATAAGCCATAGCAATCATATTCAATAAATTATCACTCAATTCATCACACACATCAGGCACAGTATTTAATTCCTGCGCTAAAGAGAGAATAAAGTTAGACAAAACCGCCCCTATACCCTGCTGCCCATCAATGCACACAGCTGTATAACGCTCAGGCTCCAACAAATGTTGCCGTAATACATCTTTCGGCATCTGAATAATTAATTGATGAAATGGTTTGTTGAACGATAAAGTATATGGCTCGGTACTATCGTATAAGGCAAAATTCCCTTGTTTTAAATGCGCTTCACGTCCATTTTGACGAACAAAGCCTTCTTGACTCAACTGAAAACTAATCAAGAAATCTTCTTCGGTAGACTGAGAGATTAAATGCTTATCACGACGTACTTCTTGGGGATCAGCTAAAACTTCAGAAAAACGCAGCTTGGAGAGACCAACACCACCACGAACCGATCCGCTAAATGGGCTTTGTGCATTAATATTGCAGTCGAGCTTAACGTACTCTTGGCATACTGCATCACACCAGTACGCTTCACGCTCCTGACTTGGAACATCTTTAGTTGATCGAATGTAGCCCTGCTGCAGAAGAAAACTCATAGTCACCTCTCAAACCAGCCCACAATTATTATGAAACACCGCTTATTCGTGATGGGCAAAGGGTAATATGCCAGTTTTTGCATGGCATTGTATATACTCAAATTCCCCTGTACTGCCCGAACACACCGCCACCTCATGCCAAAGTTGTAGTTGAAGCTTTTCGCCGTAGCGTTCAGCCATGGTCATGAACTTTCCAAATATATCGAGGTGTGTAGGATGGCTTTTCGCCCAATTTTCAAAAACAAAAATATCTTTAGCAAAACCAAGGCCAAATGTCTGCTTAGTCTCCCCCCAGGAATCATCAAGCACGTCCACTAATCGCATACTGTAACAATCACATTCATCACCTTTATCACGTAGATAGTTCATACCTACCTGAAGCACAGGATGGACATTTTCAAGGTAATCTCTAGCTTGCTCTACATCGCAATGCCCCCAATCTTGCCCCGAGCGAATCATGCACAAATTCTCAGGCGCTACAATACGTATAATCGATTGCTCTGAATTCAGCTCCGCTTCGGGTTTTGAGTTGCTGCGCACGTCCTTGAGAGTACAGGACTTAATTCTGTCTCGCATTCCTCCAGGATATCCATGTTCTAAGATCGGCCCTTCTAAACTATCGCTACAACTTGCTATACCATGAACATCTGGGCTAGATAATAATGTTTCAAAGTTATCCAATGGCAGGCATAAGGTCTCGCGCCAAAAGCCTATATTGTTAGCCTGTGTCATTTCGTACCAGGAAACATGAGCATCGGCCCACCAACGCTGGTAGTCATCCTCGCGCCAGTAACTGATAATCAAAAAATTGCTCTGCGCTACGGAATCCAAAAAGTGGCCCCTTTCCAACAACAGGGGCCTAGGGCATTGAGGATCGTCATTTAACTCAAAGCATTCTTTACACCACGATTCCAACAAATCCGGCTGATCAGCTTGAATAGCAAAATAAGCTACACGTAAATCCTGATGGTCAGCCCACTGGGCTTGCCACGCTGGTGCTGGCGGCTGCCAATTAGGCGGCATATTATTTTTCATATCACGACCTCGATGCATTTTACTTATTGTTATACTGAAATTTATCGCTAGCGTTAATCTACTTTAGGAAACCCGTCATCAGCTATCTTCTTCTACCACGACCTCTTCGACTTGCACCGTTTCATTCACGGCATCAGCAACAGCCGTCATTGCCTGACGATTTAAGAGCAACCTTGTAACATCAGGCCTGGAATAGTGCCCGACAGGATCGGCAAAGCTCTTTGCAATAGTAATAGCCGATAGATCGATATCGGCCACTAGCAAACCTTCTTCATGATCTGAAAGTGGCGTACATAGCGGCCGGCCATCAGGTCCGAATATCTGCGCAGCCCCACCACCTGTTGAGATAAGCTGAGCCTGTTCATCATTTTCAACCAGCATATCAATCATCTGCGAAGAAATCACACCGCAGGGCGCAAGCACATAGCACTGCCCTTCTGCGGCATAGACTTGAGACAGGGCATTATTGAGTTCAGCCCCCAATGCGAAGGCTTCCGGGTAGCAGCTAAAGCTTGGCCATGCGGCAATATGCAACTGCTCGTGCATGCTATACATTGCATACTTACTTAAAGGTTGAAGATGCTCCCAACAACAAAGCTGGCCAACTCTAGCGATACCACAATCAATAACATCGAAATCGCTACCATCACCCTCACCAAAGACAGTTCGCTCCATATGGGTTGGCTTTAGCTTTCTGCGCGCTTGTAAAATATCACCAGTATCGGATATCAACATTTGTGCAATATACAGGGAGCCATGATTTCGCTCACTAAAGCCCATCGATACCATTATTTTATTATCACGCGCCGCATCACATAAACGCTGGCAGTGTCGATCGCCTAGCTCAATGCAGTTCTCATGGTAGCTATGAAAATACTTCATATTATGAGCGGTTGCTGACAACCAAAGCCACCAAGGATATCCTGGCAACCAACACTCTGGAAACGCCACTATAGCGGCACCTTGACTGGCCGCTTGTTCAATTAGCGCAATGGCTTTATCCACCCCGGCCTCAATATTCATAAACTCAGGTGCAGCTTGTACCGCAGCCGCTTTAAATACACTTGTCATAATCTACTCCAATTCGTGGCCTTTATTGAATCTATTCTTAAAATCTATAGCGCAGTGTTAAACCGTATTCCCGCGGGCGGTTGAAGTTCCCCTCATGAAACCCCAAACCAAAGTTAGAATCGCCACTTTCGATATAACGCTCGTCCTTTAGGTTTTTAGCAAACAGCACCATGTCTACTTCGTCTCCTAGGCTATAGCGCACAGAGGCATTCCAAAGCTCATAAGCCTGCTCGAAGAGAAAGCGTGAATTCTGAGAATCATTGTGAATTTCATCGGTGTAACGGTAGTCAATTCGAAACGCTAACTCATTGCTTTCAAGCGGTATAAGGTATTCAAAACCAAGATTGAAGGAGTGCTCGGGAGTGTTAACCAGCTTGGCATTTTCATCGATTGTGAGAGACAAACCCTCTATAGGGTTGATCTGGTCGTAGCTAGCATCGGTGTAGCCATAGGCCATGTCCATTTGCAGGTTTTCATATAAAATAGCGGTCACTTCAAACTCTAGACCTTTAATGTCCACAACCCCCGCGTTAGCGGTAACGGGCCCACCTAGACTGTCGAAAAAAGTGACTTGCACATCTTCATAATCAGACCAGTAAGCCGCAGCATTTACCCTTAGTCGATCATCCCAACCCTGCCATTTAATACCGACTTCATGGCTATCGAGCGTTTCAGGCTCGAAGGTTCGCACCTCATCAACAGCCTCTACATAACGTAATACAAAACCACCGCTCTTGAAGCCTTGAGAAAAACTGTAATAAAGCAATGTGCCGTCTTCCAAGGTGGCATCCATACCCAATTTATAATTGCTCTGCTCAAAGGCATCACTGGCCTGCCCGCTGCCATTACCTACTAAAGGAGCTAAACCTGCTGTAAAGA
>JAOXRT010000277.1 GCA_025800365.1 Cellvibrionaceae bacterium
TGCTCTGTACTCACACTGGCGCTTGGCGATTCGCTTTGCTCACCAGTTCCACGATAATCAAAACTCAAACATTCATAGCCCTGCTCACAAAGATACTCTGAGAAGCGTCGATAGAAATTATGGGACACTCCCAGGGCACTGCCGATTATTACCATCGCTTTCGCAGCTTCAGAGCTCTTTGATGGGTAGTGACGATGAGCGAGTGGATAGCCATCTTCACAATGCGCAACCTTATCGACGTAATGTGTGCTGCTTTGCTCAACCATTATTGTTATCTCATTGTTTTTGTTTTGCTTTCTGTTTTGATATGGCTTTTTGTTGCGAAAAATTTCAGCCACAAAAAAGGCGACACTATTGCCGCCTCCTTTTGGGTCGCCTTATTGACCGCCGTAAGACTAAATCTTACAAACGCTCAATGGCAATCGCAGTCGCTTCACCACCACCGATACATAAGCTGGCAACGCCCTTACTCTTACCATAGGTTTCTAAAGCCGCCAAAAGCGTAACCACGATGCGAGCACCCGAAGTACCTAGTGGGTGACCTAAAGCAGTGGCGCCACCGTGAACATTCACTTTATCGTGGTCTAGTTCTAGCTCTTTCATGGCCGCCATAGCAACTACAGCGAATGCTTCGTTAATTTCAAACAAATCAACATCGTCTTTCGACCAGCCAGCTTTTTCCAGCAACTTCTTCATAGCGCCAACAGGAGCTGTGGTGAACCACTCTGGCTCATGGGCATTTTGAGTGTGGGCGCGAATAGCCGCTAGTGGCTTTAAGCCACGCTTTTCGGCTTCTGATTGACGCATAAGAACCAAAGCAGCTGCACCATCAGAAATGGAGCTGGCATTTGCCGCGGTTACGGTACCGTCTTTTGCGAAAGCCGGACGTAGAGTTGGGATCTTCTCTGGCTTGGCATTGCCTGGCTGCTCATCAATTTCAACAACGCTTTCGCTGCGACGAGTTTTCACAGTTACCGGAGTAATCTCACGGCTAAACTTGCCTTCGGCAATCGCGGCATTCGCACGACGTAAAGATTCGATCGCGTAAGCGTCTTGCTCTTCACGGCTAAAGGTATATTTGCCCGCGCAAGCTTCCGCGAATTCACCCATCAAGTTACCCTGATAAGCATCACGCAATCCATCAAGGAACATATGATCCTTAACTTCGCCATCACCTAAGCGATAACCAGAACGCGCTTGGGGCAGAATGTATGGCGCATTACTCATGCTTTCCATACCACCGGCAACTACGATATCGGCATCACCTAAAGCGATTGCATCGTGGGCCATCATTAGGGTTTTCATACCAGAGCCACACACCTTGTTTACGGTGGTACATGGCACATGATTAGGAACACCAGCACCTAAAGAGGCTTGGCGTGCAGGCGCTTGGCCCAAACCGGCTGGCAGTACACAGCCCATTAATACTTCACTAACATCGCCCGCTTCCACTTTAGCGTCTGCTAAAGCACCGGCAATGGCTTTGGCACCTAGTTCTGGAGCACTCATAGCGCTGAGAGAACCCTGCATGCCACCCATTGGGGTGCGTGACATACCTACAATTACAACTGGATCTGACATTATTGACTCCAACTCTGTTAAGCATTGCCCCGAGTGTCTATTTTTCAGGCAATGTCGATGCATCCTAGGTGCTGGCTATGATTTCTGATTGTTAATGCCGGCTACCTAGGCTGACAGAATGGCCGCATAAGGGCCCCTAATCCGTACTAGGGTTGGCAAGGCAGCGACGTCATTTTCTCATTAAAGAGCTATACGTAGCTGGCCAAACCTGCTTTACGTTAACGTAAAGGAGCTCGGATTATAGCGAAGCCTAGGCCCGTGCACTACCGCCCAAGATGACATCTGGACCAATAAAAGGCTCAAATAGGCTACTTTTCAGGCAATTACGACGGTAATAAAGCTGTAATTTCACCTACTTAGGTAGCAGTGCTAGACTCTAGGACCTGTGACCGAAATTGCCCCCTTAACAGACTTAACTCGTCTAATAAGCATACGGTAAGCCCATAGGCGCCATAAGATTTACTAGCCATTTATTTATAAAGGGACCCAATATGGATATCTCAACCATCATCTTTTTAGTTGTTATTGCCGGCCTAATTTTTTATGTAATTGGCATCTACAACAATCTTGTCAGCTATAAGAATCGCTATGAGAACGGCTTTTCTCAAATTGAAGTTCAGCTTAAGCGCCGCTATGACCTAATCCCTAACCTAGTGGAAACCGCCAAGGCTTATATGAAGCACGAAAGCGAAACCCTAGAAGCGGTTATCAAAGCCCGTAACGAAGCTATGGGTGGCTTGCAGGCTGCATCGGCCAACCCAGGTGATCTTGCCGCTATGGGTAACCTAGCAGGTGCCGAGGGTGCACTGAGTGGCGCACTGGGCAAATTAAGTGTTGTGATGGAAGCCTACCCAGATTTAAAAGCTAACGAGAATATGATGCAGGTTTCTGAAGAGCTAACCAGCACCGAAAACAAAGTGGCCTTTGCTCGCCAAGCCTTTAACGATGCAGTAACCACTTACAATACCTATAAGCAAACCTTTCCACCGGTATTGTTGGCGGCCACCTTTGGCCACGGCCCAGATGCCAGCTTATTAGAATTTGAAGACAGTGCTGAAATTCAAGCGGCTCCGAAGGTTTCTTTTTAAGGTCTAAAAGCACTTCTTTTGCTAGGCCGTTATCACGGCCTAGACTTACCCCCTCTTTCTTTCACCAGAGAAAAGCAAACGAGCAATGAACTTTTTTGAACATCAAGATCGCGCCCGTCGCAACACCAAGAAGCTGGTGTTTTTACTGCTATTGGCCGTATTAAGCCTGATCGCCATTACCATCGTAATGGTGTTATTTCTGCTGAACTACGGTCAGTTACAAGGTGAAGAAAGCATTGTTCAACATATGCTAAATACCGCCGATGTCGAGCTGATGATTAGCATTGCACTCGGCGTTTTAGCGGTGGTGAGTTTAGGCAGCCTTTATAAACTCAGCCAACTTAGCGCTGGCGGTAAAGTTGTCGCCGAGGCCATGGGCGGGCGCCTGCTTAATATTCAAACTCGCGATGCCGACGAGCGTAGAATTCTAAATGTTGTTGAAGAAATGGCACTCGCTGGCGGCACGGCCGTACCCCCAGTGTATTTAATTGAAGATGACAGCATCAACGCCTTCGCCGCCGGCTATAAAGGGCAAGATGCGGTTATTGGTATTACTCGCGGCTGCATTAAATTATTAAACCGTGAAGAGCTGCAAGGCGTAATTGCCCACGAGTTCAGCCATATTCTACACGGTGATATGCGTTTAAATATTCGCTTAGTCGGCATACTGCATGGCATTTTATTGCTGGGTATTGCCGGCTATTACCTTATGCGCAGCGCCGCCTTTAGCGGTGGCGATCGACGCAATAATGGCATGCCTTTGCTAGCTCTCGGCCTAGGCTTAATGGTTATTGGCTACTCCGGTACATTTTTTGGCAACTTAATTAAGTCGGCGGTTAGCCGTCAGCGCGAATACCTTGCTGATTCCTCTGCAGTGCAGTACACCCGCAACCCTTTTGGTATCTCTGGCGCGCTGAAAAAAATTGCCGCACACAGCCAAGGCTCAATGCTGCAAAATGAACACGCACCGGAATTTAGCCATATGTTTTTTGGCCAGGGTGTAAAGATGGCCTTTGGTAGCATGATGGCGACCCACCCACCTTTAGAAGAGCGCATCCGCCGTATTGAGCCCAATTGGGATGGCAGCTTACCCACATTAAATTATGGCTACGCTAGCCAGCAAGAAGACGATTCCAGCAGCGATCGCAATGATAAGCGCAAGGCCATGCTTGGCGCCGCCGTAGCGGTTGGCGCGGCGATTAACGAACAAGGCCGCGCTAGCGCTCAGGTTTCTCAAAACAAAACCCAAGAGAGTAGCATTCAACAAGCCAGCGCCATGGATTGCATCGGCGTGCTTTCAGAAGAGCATGTTGAAGCGGCCCAAACTACCCTAGCGGAAATTCCAGATTCTATTCGCGAAGCGGCCCATGAGCCTTTTTCTGCACGCGCTTTGGTTTACGGTTTATTATTAGATGCCGATGAGCAGGTACAAGCAGCGCAGTTAAAGCAGCTCAAAGAGAAAGCTCACCCAGCCAGCTTTAAGGCCTTAGAGAAAATTCTAACGGAGCTACCAAAGCTAGATCGCAAATTACATCTACCGATACTCGACCTTTGCTTGCCCGCACTGAAGCAGCAATCACCTCAGCAGTATCAAATCTTTAAGCGCAATATGATTATCTTGATTCGCGCCGATAAGCATGTGGATATTTTTGAATGGGCACTGTATCGCATTGTTTGCCATGGTTTGGAGCCCCAGCGTGATATTTTAAGCCGCTATAAACTCAAGCAAACCCAAGCTGCCTGCCAACTACTATTAAGCGTTATGGCACGCGCCGGTCACGAAGACGAAAACGAAGCGCTGCGCGCCTATGCCGCCGCCGCTAAAGAGCTCGATATTGCCGCTGTTGGCCTATTGCCAGAAAGCCAGATTAATCTACAAATGTTGGATAAAGCACTTGAGCAGTTAAATCTTTTGCGTCCACTGGATAAGCCACGTCTATTAAAAGCCATGGCAGCCAGTATTAATCATGATGGCGAAGTCACTGCGACCGAAGCTGAACTGTTCCGTGCCATTGCCGACAGTTTAGATTGCCCAATTCCTCCACTATTACAAGGGCAGAAACTGGTTTAAAACTAGATATTCGGCCCGGCAGCTTAAGGCGATATTGCAGAGCAAAAGCTAAAACAATAATAAGGAACAGCGCGTGAAAAATTATATTTTATCCATAGACCAAGGCACGACATCGTCTCGTGCCATTGTCTTTAGCAGCCAAGGCGAGGCTATCGCCACCGGTCAAGAAGAGTTCACTCAACACTACCCCAATAATGGTTGGGTCGAGCACAATGCCGATGATATTTGGCAAAGCACCTTACGCAGCTGTCATGCGGCCATCAAAAATGCGGGCATTAGCAGCGATGAGATTTTAGGTATCGGCATTACCAATCAACGTGAGACAACGATTATTTGGGATCGCGCTACTGGCGAGCCCATTGCCAATGCCATCGTCTGGCAAGATCGCCGCACTAGCGATTACTGCCAACAGCTTCGCAGTCAGGGACATGAGCAAAGCATTCAAGAAAAAACCGGCTTATTGTTAGACCCTTATTTTTCGGCCAGTAAAATTCGCTGGCTGCTAGACAGCATTCCTGGCGCACGCGCCAAAGCCGAAGCTGGCGAGCTGGCCTTTGGTACAGTCGATAGCTTTTTATTGTGGAAGCTCAGTAATGGCAAGGAGCATGCAACCGATGCCACGAATGCATCGCGCACCATGCTGTTTAATATTCACGAACAGTGCTGGGATGAAGAGCTATTAAAACTGTTTGATATTCCCCCTAGCCTTTTACCTGAAGTGAAAGATTGCGCTGCCGATTATGGCCACAGCGCCAGCGAGCTGTTTGGGCAAGAGCTACCGATCCTAGGTATTGCAGGCGATCAACAGGCCGCATTAATTGGCCAAGCCTGTTTTGAACCGGGCATGGCAAAAAGCACCTACGGCACCGGCTGTTTTTTTATGCTCAATACTGGCGAGCAAGCATTAAATTCCAGCAACCGTCTTTTAACGACCGTAGCCTATCGCTTACAGGGTAAAACCCATTACGCTTTAGAAGGCAGTATTTTTATTGCCGGCGCGGCCATTCAGTGGCTGCGTGATGGCTTGCACTTAATTAGCGATGCCGCCGAAACCGAAGCACTGGCCAAGCAAACCGACAGCGATCACGGCGTATATTTAGTACCCGCCTTTACCGGCCTAGGTGCACCCTATTGGGACCCGGAAGCACGCGGTGCCTTATTTGGTTTAACTCGTGATACCGGCATTAAAGAGCTGGTTACCGCCGGCTTAGAATCAGTGTGCTACCAAACCAAAGATTTACAAAAGGCTATGGAAGCCGACGGCCAAAGACCGGTTAATATTCGCGTGGATGGCGGCATGACCAAAAACAATTGGGTACTGCAAAAGCTGGCGGATATCTTGGGCGCAACCATCGATCGTCCAAGCTGTGTTGAAACCACAGCCCTAGGAGCCGCCTACCTGGTTGCCCTGCAAGCCGGCGTTTTGGAATCTAGCGAAAGCATCGCTAATTTATGGCAGTTAGATAAGCGCTTTGAAGCTCAGCTTAGCAAGCACGAGCGCGACCGCCGCTACCAAGGCTGGCAAGATGCCGTAAGCCGCGTTCGCAGTCAGTAATTCATACACCTATTCAAAAGTGCGCCCTCAATACAGAGAGCGCATATCTTTTTTAATCACCCCCGCCACAACAACTTCCGTCAGCTTCGCTTTTAAACCAGTGCCACTGATATGTTCATTAAAGGCTTTTGCAAAGCTTCGTAGCTGTGGCTGCGGAATGCCTTCACGATATAACTTTTCCTTAAGCACTTCGAGATCTGGGCTATAAACCCATTTAAATGTGCAATGCCTGAGCAATAAACCAAGCTTCGCAGGCTTAGAATTTACACGGCTGTTTTGCAATAACTCAGACGCGATAGAAATTTCAGCTTCTGCACTCACCCTCAGCAAGCGACTACAGCCTGGAATAATAATCAGCAGCTGCATATGAGGGTTACTCAATACATTACGCAAACTGACCGCCACCTTATTACCCGGCCGTTCGGGAATAAACAAGGTATTTTCGTTCAGGTATTGAATAAAACCGGGTTTATCACCGCGTGGCGACAGCTCAAGCTTGCCCTGAATGCAAGACGTTTTTAAAAGCGCATAGCTGGCTTTCCCTAGACTTTCACTAATCGAAGATTCCTGCTCTTTAGCTGCAGAACTTGGGGCAAGCGCGGCTAGTTGCGACCAAAGCTCGGCCCTGGCCGCCGCCCTAGCACAATGTAAATAGAGATAGTCGATATCCAACACATAGCGGCCGTCCTTTTTATAGGCATCCCCATTAATTCGCAGGCCATGGCCAATACCGGCAATAAGAAAATAAAGGCTCAGTCGTAGCGGCTTGCCAGAAAGCCCATAACTTTCATCGAGTGTGATGGCTATTCGCTTATCTCCCAGTAACTCTAACTTATCAACGGCGATAATATTTATACCCTTATCATCACTCCCAGGAACTGTTTCATTCGCTTGATTGTCTTTTGGTGCATAAGCCAGCACCAGCAAACTGCTGTGCTCAATAATTTCTAAACTTACGGCGTCCAACTCGGTTTTTATTCGCTTTTCCATCACGGATGGATAGTTTGGAATAATTTTTCTAAGCTGGGCTTCACTATTTATGGCATCTTGTTCAAACATGGCCAACCTCAACTGACAGTCATCGCTAACGTAAATCTTTTGCTTTTCTTTGATAGCCGAAGATTAAGCCCCAGGCCCTTAAGACGCTATTGCGATTGGTTGCAGTACACTGGCATTTGGTGTCACCATTACTGTTCAAGCTTTACGATGAATATTTATGAGCTCAGCCAAGCATAATCCAAGCCCTTGCATCACAGCCTCAGCCATTGCTGTAATTGATTTGGCCAATGAGTTAATACAGCGAGTCGGCCTAAAGTCAGAGGAGTTAACAGAGCTTGGGCCAGAATTTATGGCGGTATACAAGCAGTGGCAGCAGCAAGATAATATTCAAGAACAGCGGCTCGACCAGCAATTAATCAAACAGCTATGGCAATGGGCCGAGCAGAATAGCGATCAGGCTGATCTTGGTCTTGCCATTGGCAGTAAGGTAAACCCAGCAGCCAAAGGTATTCTTGCTAACTGGCTGGCCCAGTGTGAAAGCTTGGCTGATGCCTTTGAGGTTTTTAGCCAGCATATTCATTTACTCAACCCCAATGAGCGCTGGCAAAAAGAAAACACTGAGCATGGTATTAAGCTTAGCTGCCAGTTTTTAGATGCGGGCTACCCCACAATTGCGACAGACCGAAGCCTTGCCGCCATGATGGCCTGGGGCAGCTATTACACTGGCACAACTTTGAAGTTACAAAAGCTTAGTCTGCAACGGCCAAAACCTAGCAGCCAAACAAGCTATGACGCTTACCAGCGCGTATTTGGCTCCAATATTGATTTTTCCCAGAGTGAAAATGCACTGTATCTTGATGAATCGACTTTTCAGCAGAAGATCCAAACCGCGAATCCTTATCTTAGAACGCTAATTGCAAAACAAGCCGAGCAGCTTTCTACCACAAAAACAGAGCATAGCTGGAAGCAAGCGCTGCAAACTTTATTGCAAGGAAATCTACAAGAGTTCAGTCATATTGAGCGCGTCTGCCAAAAATTACAGCTCAGCCGCTCATCTCTTTATCGCCGCTTAAAAGATGAATCTTGCAGTTTTAGTGAATTATTAGAAGAAGAGCGTATAAAGCGCCTTCAGCAATTAAGCCAAAGTGGGCTTAGCCCAAGCGAAATAAGCAGCCTACTGGGCTTTGGCGATATCACCTCTTACTATCGCTTTAAGAAAAAACATTCCCCGAAAGAATGATAAGCCTGCACCACTAGCCTTGCAGGCACAAAAAAGGGCGGTAAAAACCGCCCTTAAAACAACCATTTTTATTCAGCGTCAGTCTGCGTAAACAGGACCTACGCCAAGACTCCAAATAATTACCGAACCTACTCGTACCTTAACGCTTTAGGTAAGACTGGATGGACTGTGAGTAATTGTTTTCTTCAAGACTTGTGGGATGCGGCCGGTAGCTTGGAAACCTCTTTTTCAAAAGATGCCGCTAGCACTTGTTCAGAAGATCGGTACTCCAAGAACCCGGTCATCAGAGAAGCAAAACGCTATATCCAGTGC
>JAOXRT010000296.1 GCA_025800365.1 Cellvibrionaceae bacterium
TGTAGTTTGTATTGTGGAAGCAATGAAAGTGATGAACGAGATTAAAGCTGAAAAAGCAGGTACTATTAAAGAAATTCTTGTTGAGAGCGGTACTCCGGTTGAATACGGACAGCCTCTGTTTGTAATCGGCTAAAGGAAACGACTCTTATGTTTAATAAAGTTCTTATTGCCAACCGCGGTGAAATCGCACTTCGTATTGTGCGTGCCTGTCGTGAACTTGGCGTTCAAAGCGTGGTGGCATACTCGCTTGCAGATGAGCATACAATGGCTGTAAAGTTGGCCGATGATGCAATCTGTATCGGTCCAGCCCCAAGTAGCAACAGTTATCTTAATATTGAAGCGCTTATCAGTGCGGCGGAAATCTGCGATGCGGATGCAATCCACCCGGGTTACGGTTTCCTTTCTGAAAACGCGCACTTCGCAGAAGTTTGTGCAAAATGTAATATCACTTTTATCGGCCCTAATCCGGAAGCGATTCGTAAGCTTGGTGATAAAGCGATGGCACGTACTACAATGACGGAGGCGGGTGTTCCTGTAACGCCTGGTTCGGACGGTATTGTGGAGTCTGAAGAAGAGCTGTTGAAACTTGCTCACAAGTTT
>JAOXRT010000034.1 GCA_025800365.1 Cellvibrionaceae bacterium
ACCAGCAATATCGCCGGTTTGTGTTCCAGCAACCACACCTGTAATAGCCGCTGCATCAGCGCCATCTACATCCGCACCACCAACATCGGTTCGCACATTACCCGTTGCATTAGTTACAGCATCAGTTGAATCCGAGTCGGCATTAGCAACAGGCGCGGTATCTGTCACTAAAATATCCAACACGCCTGAAGCCGTGCTGCCCGCTAAGTCTTCAATGGTAACCGCAAAGGCGTCGGTAATTTCTCCACCAGTATGGTCTTTTGCCGTTCCGCTCGGGTCGTAGTTGTAGGTCACTACACCGCTAGATGGATCGTAATTGGTAATAGTCAAAGTGCCTTCGCTGCCCGTAACAATAATGTTACTGGACGATGCATTCGCCAATGCTGCAGCACTAATAAGCTGCCCGGCAATGGTAAAGCTTGCCAAGCCATCTGGCGCGCTGATAGTAAAAGTATTGGCGGCAATGTTCGAGTTTTCAGCCACACTTTCATCACCAGTAGCTGCGCCATTGTTGTCAGAAATAGTGACACTCGGATCACCGTCATCTACAGGGTTGATGGTTATTTGTAACTGAGAGTTAACTGTAGCGGCTCCATCAGTGACCTGATAATCCACCGTAGGGCCTGCACCGTTATAGTTTGGTGCAGGGCTAAATGTATAACTGCCGTCACTGTTTAAAGTGAAATCACCAATGGCTACACCAGCCTGAGTAACAGGAACTGTTGTGCCTACTGCGTAGCTTGTGCCACCGATACTAAAACCAGTTACAGTAGCTGGGCTTGGCCCATCTGGGTTGCTGCTATTATCTAGAACATTGCCACTGGCAGGAGTGTCTTCGTTGGTACTGACACTTTCGTCGCCATCCGTTAAATCGTTTACCGCTCCTACACTCAAATTCAAAGTTGAGTTTACCGACGATGCGCCATCACTTACTGTGTAATTAACTGGCGGTACGGGGCCGGCATAGTTGTTGGCAGGATTAAAGATAAAGCTACCATCACTGTTAAGCGTAAGCTGACCTACTGTCACTCCGCCATCTACAATAGTAGCGGTATCACCCGCCACATAACTTGTACCACCAACCGTAAATCCAGTAACTTCAGCTGGCCCAGGGCCATCTGGGTTTACGCTATTAGTAAGGACGTTATTTGATAAAGGTGTATCTTCCGGTGTAGATAGGGTCTCGTCGTCATCACTTAAATCATTCACCGCACCAACAGAGATAGATAAAGTGGAAGACACCGTATCAACCCCATCAGTTACGGAGTAGCTGACCACAGGAACAGGGCCGTTATAATTTGGCTCTGGCGTAAAGGTAAACGAGCCATCAGTATCAATAAATAAGCTACCAACACCACTTATCGTCGCAGTTTGGCCTGGGGCATAGCTGCTACCATCAACAGAAAAGCCCAGCAAAGTTTCGGAAGGTCCATCTGGGTTGACAAGATTTGCCAAAATATTTCCGGTACCCACAGTATCTTCAGGCACCGTCACAACTTCGCTGCCGTCGCTTAGAATATTGGGCGCAATAACCGTTATATTTAAGGTAGAGGTAACTTCGTTAACGCCATCACTAACTGTGTATTGAGCTGCTGGAACTGTGCCCGCAAAACCGGAGCTAGCACCAAAACTGTAACTGCCGTCGGCATTAATTGTGAGCGACCCTACACCCGCAACGGTCACCGACTCACCAGCCTGATATTCTGTTCCATTAAAAACAAAACTAGTCACTACCGCCGGATCCGGGCCGTCTGGGTTATCGGTATTCGCTAGAACGTTACCCGAATTAGTTTCGCCA
The DNA here is from genome assembly GCA_025800365.1 of Cellvibrionaceae bacterium. Lineage (GTDB taxonomy): Bacteria > Pseudomonadota > Gammaproteobacteria > Pseudomonadales > Cellvibrionaceae > Pseudoteredinibacter. The sequence goes on from JAOXRT010000034.1 coordinate 1,799, forward strand.
GATAAAAGCGTAGCGGTTTCGTTACCGTCATCCAAAATATTGGCCGCATCTACATTGATGACCAATGTCGCAACATCAGTAGAGCCATCCGCGTCTTGCATTGTGTAAGAGAATGTATCTTCCCCAAACGCACCAGGGTTAGCAGTGTATTGATAACTGCCATCAGCATTTAAGACCATTGTTCCCTTGTCAGAAACAATTGTTTGCCCCACCCCGGTATTGCTCTGCTCAGCGCTGTCACCACTGACAACACCTACTACAACTGCGGCGCCCGCGCCATCGGCGCCAAGCTGATCAGCCACACCATCAGTATTGTTTGCATCACCAGCTGCTACATCCTGGGCTGTAATTACATTGCCCGTAGCTTGTAAGCTCACATCAACAGCATCGTTCTGGTCTTGCGCTATCGGAGTATCATCAAGAATCTCGATGGATAAGGTAGAGCTTATATCGTCAGCAGCATTACCATCACTATCACTGATCAATACGGAAAAGTTTTCTTGCACCGCTCCCTGACTATGATCTGTGGCCTGATCAAGTTCGTAACGGTAATTAATATTATTAGCGTCGACTGATGTGATTATTAGTCGTCCGAATTGGCCTTGCACTTCAGATACTTGCAACTCGCCATTGACGATAATATCGGTGCCAGCAATTTGCACAGTGGCAGCACCATCACCAGCGAAATATTGAATCGCACCTTCTGTGATGTTCGATCCATCTCCCGCCGAAGTACCATTGGGCAAACCCGCTTCACTGACTGTATTCTGATTCGCCCCCGAACCATCAGGGCCCGGAGGGGCAATGTCTAAACTTGGAATCGCATCGATATTTATCGTGAGGGTTGCTGTCGATAGGTCACCATCCGCATCACTGACTGTGTAGCTGAATACGTCTTGGCCAGTAGCCTCTCTAAATGGCGTGTATTGGTAGGAGCCATCAGCATTTAAAATCAAAGTACCTTTATCAGAGCTAAAGGCTTGACCGACATTGCTGCCATCGCTGACCTCAGCGCCTGCCCCGGTCGCAACACCCACAACAACGGAAGCGGTAAAGCCGTTAATCCCACTGTCATCAGCATTGCCATCCTCGGTATTGATATCGCCATTGGCGATATCAATACCCGTCACCACATTACCTGTAGCCACTCCTAAACTGCTGACAGAGTCGGTATCATCAGTAGCCTCAGGTACAGAATCAAAGGCATCAGACTGCTGATTCGGGTCAGTAAATTCAGTACCTGGAGCATTTGTTTCAAAGCCCGCCAAAGGGATTGTTTCTTCGCCAGTTAGTAAGAAGCGTACACCCGCACCTGCTGCACTGCCTGCCCCTGAAGAGGTAGGGGCCGTACCCGCCGCCGTTGCAGGTAGCAAATCCTCTAGATTTAATCCCTCTTCTAGAGCCTGCTCTAGACGGTCGAAATCCACACCTTCATCAATCGAATCCTCAACTTTGTTGGACTTGATTAGATCCAATAAACGCTGACTGATGTCGATCTGTTGCTCATGACCTAGCACTAGCATTCCGCCAGCAAACTTCACCAACACCGCTGAATCTGGGCCAGTATGCAGAATTTGCCCCTTAGTGACATTGTCACCCACTGAGACAGAATTGCCATTTTGATCTACAGTTTTGCCCTTTACTGCAAAAACAACCCCTTTTTGGTCGCTAACTGGCAAATTTTGAACATCTTTTGATGCAATACTAGTCACTGCAATTCCCTCTAGAACAAGTCAGTACTTTGAAACAAGGCGTCAATTCGATACACGGCGGCCTAACCATCACTTATTGTTATGGCAAACATCATTTTATATCGAAAATGTGAACTACACCACAAAGTGGCAGGCCACCCGTCCACCAAATAGACCAAACGTAGGCTTTTATAAGAACTTTAGTGTTAGCAGTGCCTTCAAACCGAAGATTTACATGCCACCCCTTATAGCCATAAGGAGCCTCCATTAAGACGATATCTACAGAAGACAAAAACAAAGAGTAAATGGGGTCAAAATAAACATCAGGTTCCAGCAAAATGCCCTAGCTCTTAGAAATTAGCATCTTAAGCACCTAGCAAAAGGCAAACGCTAGCTAACTGACAGCCAAGTCTCACTAAGTAAAAGCCAGCACGCCACGAAACAGCCATATACCCTTACTGATCACCTCGATGGCCCTAGTAGAAAACCATTATTAATTTAACTTCGCGATCCAGATCAATAAGACTCCAAATAAATCCAGCGGCAACTGGAATTTCTGCCGTTTTTTCCGAAACTACTCAAAAGCAACTTTTATCTTGGAATGTCACCATGCCCAAGCAGCAGAGCAATAAAGCACAGACGTTACGGAACAAGGAAGTGACGCTTGATGAGGATGAGTTTATTGTTAGCAAGACCGATACCAGCGGCAGAGTCACCTACGTGAATCGCACCTTTATGTTGATATCGGGCTATCTTGATACGGACATTGTTGGCAAGCAGCACAATCTGGTGCGCCATCCAGATATGCCCCGCGGGGTTTATCGCCAAATGTGGACTGAAATTAAAGCAGGCAGAGAGTTTTTTGGCTTTGTAAAAAACCGCTGTAAGGATGGCTCGTTTTATTGGGTGTTTGCCAACATCACCCCCGACCATGATGAAACAGGAGCCCTTCGCGGATACTATTCTGTAAGACGAAAAGCAAACCCTAAAGGCACTGCTTTTATGGAACCAATCTATCAAACAATGTTGGAAGAAGAAACAAAAGGTGACAAGAAAAGTGCACCTGATAGATCCTGGAAAATAGTAGAAAATTATTTAAGCGAGCAAAACCTTAACTACAATCAGCTGGTGCTATCACTGGATGAATAGAAAACAAAGACAGGAGAAAACACTCGAAGGTAGAGAACCCACCTTCGAGTTAAACTGTGTTTAGCTCACAGCTTGCGAGTAAGAATCTATCGCGCTCACCACTTCACTCGAGGCAGTTTGAATCTTGTTTATAACCTCACCCGTCTCTTGGGCCAATTCAACACCGTGTAGAGCTTGCTCCAGGGTTTTACCCATACTGATCGATGCTGAAGATGTATCCTCTTGGATGGAGTGAATCATTGTTGATATTTCAGAGGTAGATTGCGAGGTTCTCGCCGCCAATTGCCTTACTTCATCGGCCACCACCGCAAAACCTCTACCTTGCTCACCCGCACGAGCCGCCTCAATCGCAGCGTTTAATGCCAGCAAGTTGGTTTGATCGGCAATCTCTTGAATTGTGCTAATAATGGAATTAATTTGAGTGGAACGTGCGTTAAGGCTCTCGATATGCTCAGATGATTGCTTCACCGAATCGGCAATATTATTCATCTCTTGGGCAGCATTTTCGATAACAGTACCGCCCTGCTTGGCGATATCCAAAGTTTCACCAGAAATCTTTCTGGCGATTGAAGCACTCTCTTCGGTGCGGTGAGCCATTTCAGTTTGCTTAGTAATATCAGACGCAAACTTCACAACACGGAACAAGCGCCCCTTGGTATCGTACACTGGATTATAAGAAGCCTCTAACCACAGCACACGACCACTAGCATCGACACGCTTGAATTGCCCAGCAGCAAACTGACCATTATTAAGCTGCTGCCACATCTGCTTATATTCATCACTAGCAACTAACTCAGCATCGCAGAACATACTATGGTGCTTACCCACAATCTGTTCTTTGCTATAGCCAACTGTACTTAAAAAGTTTTCATTACAATCGATAATAGTGCCGTCGGGCTCGAACTCGATAATGGCAGAAGATCGGCTAAGAGCATCCACTTTGGCCTTAATTGACTGCTGCTCCATTACACGGGCGGTAATATCAGCGGCGAATTTCACCACTCTTTCGACCTGACCGTTATGACCCCGAATAGGGTTGTAAGTCGCCTCTAGCCAAACCAATTCGCCTTCTTTGTTTACGCGATCGAAGCGACCAGAAACTAGCTGGCCTTTTCGCAGCTCTTCCCAAAACTGTCGATACTCTTCACTCTGGGCATAATCTGGCGCACAAAACATGCGGTGGTGTTTCCCCAAAATCTCGTTAAGCGAGTAACCAGTCGTTTTTAAAAAATTATCGTTAGCCTTCAATACATTACCGGCAGGATCAAACTCGATCACCGCCATAGATTGATCAAGCATTCCCAGCACAGATTTGCAGGCCCGCAGCTCTTCCTTTAGCTGGTTATTTTCTCTTTCTAACTCTGCAGAACCAAATCCAAACATTGTCGAATACCCATATTCTAAAAAAGTGATATTAAGTTATCGCTTAAATCCACTATAACTTTAGGTTATTTGTTTAATTTTTGCGCACCATAAATGTGCATAGACCACTAATCTCGCCTCTTTCAGCAAGCGCTAGACGGAACGATACACAGTGCTTGCGAATTTAAAGTGGCTATATATTCACTCTAGCAGTTTCTGAGACAAGCACTTGCCGTTCGTCTAAGTGATCTTTTCCCTTGCATCAATTCAAACTCAGCCCAGCTAAAGGCTCGCCTTCAAGTGCAACTCACGAAATTAACCATTGAGTGCTATTGGATTGCTCCTCACGACCCTCCACGCATCACACATTTGAGAAACTAAAGCGAAAAAGAAAAATTTAAGCGCCAACCTACTAAAACTAGTAGTGCCCGCAAGACCAAGCGACAGGGATAATTTATGCGCAAAACATAGTGCGTGGAATTTAGTAGTTAAGCACTAGGGTAACAGTGTGTAATCGATGCCCGATGCCCTGCGAACTATGGTTGGCCGAATTAATTACATTATTAGCAGGGAAAGAATTATGTACCGCTTTAAAAAGATACAGAAAAGACTCTACATACTAAGTGGTGTAGTGTTTGGTTGCTTCTTTTGCCAGAGCGCTAGTGCCAACCCATTTAGCGTTTCTTCTTCAACCAGCGTATCCCAATCTACAAGCATCATCGGCTCTACAGTCAACCTAGACGTTGAGATTGATGACGTGACAGGATCCACTCCAAATGGTGGAAGTATTACACTTTCATTGGATACGACTGGGACGCCTGGAGTTAACTGGACACCAGATAGCTCCCCCTGCACCCCTACAGCAACACCGAACGAGTTTACCTGTACTGTACCTGCACTCGCTACGGCAAACTTTTCTTTTATCACTCAGAATCTCAACTCTCCCGCTAACTACTCAACAACGATAGAACTTGGACCTTCGGATTGCATTGCTGGCTCAGGCACCCCCGCCGCTACATGTAGCCAAATAGAGAGTTTCGACATTGTCGCTCCAACACTGACTATCACATTAGCCGGCGGTGGCAATAGTGTAACCGAAGGGGATTCAGGGAATAACCAAATTGACTTAGAATTCACTGTCGATCAGCTGCCGGCCAATTCAGCCAATAGCAGCTACCAAGTGGAGATTGTTGCTCCTTTTGGTAGCAGTGGTAATCCAGCTGCTACTCAACCATCGGATTTCGATACCCTTAGCACTCTACCAACTTTATTTTGGGGATCTAACAGCTCACCAACTCAAACCGTAAGCATTGATATTGTAGGGGATACTGTTTCTGAGCTTACAGAGTCTATTTACATCGGCTCTACTAGCATAAACAACCTTGGCCCGACCGGAACTCCTCCGCGCTTCGAGCTAATCATCAATGACAACGATGCTGTTATAACGCCACCACCAGTAGTAACCCCACCAGAAATAAACGCAAGCAGCCAACGGAGCTTTTCTGAGAATTCCGGCCAAGCAAGTATTACGTTCAGCCGGAGCGGCGATACAAGCGAAGCTCTGAGCTTTGATTTTACCACTATTGATGCAAGCCCTATTATAAAATCCGAAGCAAGTAGCAGCGGTATTGCAACTGCAGGAACTGATTACACAAGCACAAGTACAACTGTGACCTGGGCCGCAGGCGAGAGCAGCAGCAAAACCGTCGATATCCCCATCCTAGACGATTCGGTCTTTGAGGGTGATGAAACCTTCCAAGCTCAGGCCAGCAACTTAAGCAGTGGAGCAAGCTTTAATTTTGACCCCAACTTTACTTTCACAATCTCAGAAAACGATGTAGAGCCAGGTGGAGAACTCAACTTTAGTTCTGCAACCTATGAGATAAATGAAGATGCAGGCACCGCCACCATAACAATTAGTCGCAGTGGTGGTACTAACGGTGCGATTAGCGTTAATTATGCTAGTAGCGATGACACTGCCAAAGCTGGAGAAGATTATAATTCTAGCACTGGCAGCTTAAGCTGGGCCAATGGAGAGGGCGAAGATAAGAGTTTTACTGTAACTGTCAACGCCGACATAATAAACGAACCAACTGAAACCGTAATTCTAACACTCAGCAATCCAACTGGCTCGGCTACACTTGGCGGCCAAGCAAATGCTGTATTGAATATTCTGAACGTCAACGAAGCAGGTGCTCCTGAAATTAGCAAGGAAGACATCAGCGTTACTGATTTTGATGGCGATGGCCTAGTTGAGGTAGTGCTAGATGCTACCGGTAAAATTGTCAGCGATAACCCAATCAATGAGGTCAATTGGATAAAAGATGGCGACACCATTGCAACAGGCATGACAACCTCAGCCAAACTTCCTATTGGCATTCACCCACTTCAAGTTGTTGCCACCGACAGCAATGGCAAGATGGCGGCGGTAGATTTTATTGCCGAAGTTAAAGAGTTAGACCCAGAAACAACTCGCATGCTGAGCGACACCTCGGGTCTTAATACCGAACAAGGCTCAGTAGCAGGCGCACTAGATGATCTTTGCCCGCGTTTATCTGAGCTTGGTCAGCAAAACGGTTTAACCGTTGGACAAAGTAATCTGCGCAACCGCTGTGAGCAGCTGCGCGACCCTGATCTCGATGATGCCGATATTGTTGAAGCACTAGATCAAATTGCTGGTGAAGAGGCGGAGGCCATTATTATCACAGCAGCTCGCTTCACCAATATGCACCAAACTAATCTGCGTAATCGCTTTACCCAGTTACGCCGCGGCGGAAAAGCGCTGATTGATGTTAGCGGCTTAAATATGCGCCTTGATGGCGGCAGCTTAAGCGGCAATATGTTTGCAGCCGTAGGGCGCAACTTAATTGGCGGCGGCGCTGCCAGTGGCGACGAAGCTGAGCCTGAAATTTACAGCGACTCACGCCTTGGGCTATTTATGAACGGCAATATCTCTTATGGCGAACGAGACCCGACCAAAAACAACAGCGGCTTCAAGTTAGATATTGAGGGCATTACCGCAGGTATGGATTATCGCTTTACTGATAAATTTATTGGCGGTATTGCAATCGGCTATTCAAGCAGCGATCTTGATTACGCCAACGATGGTGGCGTTTTGGAAGGCAGTAGCACTTTCTATTCAGCATATACCTCCTACTATAGCGATAAGAATTACTATATCGATAGTAGCATCACCTATGCAGATTCCGATTTCGATGTCACCCGTCACATCAAGTACAAAGACATGTCTGGCCTAGTTGATCTACGTCGCGGAGGCAGCACCAATGGTGAACAATTACTGGCTACCTTGGATTTTGGTTGGGACTACAACAACGGCCCATGGACATTCGGCCCTAATGGTAGCTTCAGCTATAGCGACACCAGCATTGACGGCTATGCGGAGCAGGGTGATTCGGGCTTAGAGCTTCAATACAGTGGGCAAGATAATGTTACCGGAACTCTAGGCCTGGGTTTTCATGGCTCTCGAGTTTTCTTGATGGACTGGGGTGTGCTTATCGCAAACCTAAACGGCAATTACTATCGCGAGTTTAAAAACCAAAACGGAGTTATTCGTGCTAGCTTTGTTCATGACCCGTTTAGATTGGATAGCACAAACCCTACTCAAGAAATGCTAATTGTTTCAGATATTCCAGATCGTAATTACTTTAGTCTAGGTCTTGGTCTGGCAGCACAGTTCAAATACGGCCTATCTGGGTTTATTGATTATCAGTCATTACTTAAAGCCGATGACATTAAATCAAGGGAATTAGCCTTTGGCTTACGCTATGAGGCAAAATTTTAGCCAATAAAGGCCAAGTCAGCTCACACTATAGTCATTAATTTAAACGCTATAAGGGCCTCCTGGAATGGAGGCCTTTTTTATTTGTTCACGGCAAAACTTCAACCACAAATTAGCAAGAGTCAAAAAACCAAAAGCTCATCACAAATTCCAAAAATATTTTTAATTGCTTAGTCACCAAGAGACGCTTAGTTACTAACAAGCTAAGCCACCCACACAAAGCAAGAGATTTAAACGCCAACACCCACCAAAACTAGTAGTGTCTGCCAGCCTAAGGCGCAAGCATAATCCTCTTTTTATTTTTCTAGGTAACAAAATGTAATCGTTAAAACCTGATTTTGCTTTTAACGTTAAACATGAGAAAGGAATTTATCTCAAGCACAGCAACTAGATAATCCATGGATATGGGCTTTGAAATGAACACTTACATTCGTGCAGCTTTAGCTGCCAGCCGCGGGCACTTACAATTATTTTTGCTAATAGTAATTGGCTTTTCTAGCCAGCTTGTTATTGCCCAAGAATTTCAGATAGGTAACGTTACAGTAAATCCTCCGGGGCCATTTGAAGTTGGCGATACGGCGACATTTTCCTTAACCATTACCAATATCAGCACCTCTACTACCCTCCTAAAGAAAGCGAGTAAAAGCGGCTTAGCTAAAGGAAACTCCGCGAACAAAAGCAACGCCACCATAAGTAGCATCCCGATCAGCATAATCACCGATGGTCCGCTTACCATGATCGATGATGCTTGGGATATCAGCAGCGTGAGCAGCAACATTTCGCCATCTACGGCTGACTGTAGTGAACTTTCTTCAGGGTCAGAATTTAGCTGCACTCAGCTTCTCACTGGCGAAGAAATTACGGTTACTTTTGAAAGCATCACATTGGATGATGCAGGTGCTTACAATTTTAATGTGGGTTCTAGTTCCAGCGACTGCTCTGGCACATGCACCTTTTCAAGAAACTTTGCCGTCAACGCGCCGACACCTACTGCCAGCCTTAACGTCGCCAATTCTGTAGCCGAAGACAATGGTCCACTGATAGTAACTGTAAGCCTCGATCACCCTGTGAGTGCTGGCTTGGCATCCGTAGATTTTAGCACCACTACCGGCAGCGCAGATGGTAGTGACTTTACTGAAACCAGCGGCACCATTGTATTTAGCTCAAGCGGTCTACCCTCTATGCTTGGCTCAGCAACCGCCACACCAATAAGCCCACAAGCCATTCAAATTGAAATTCCTATTAATGACGACGGGTTAACTGAGGGGCGTGAAAACTTCCGTGTTGGACTTTCCGTATCATCGACTGACAACTTTAATCTACCGGTAGCTATTGGCTCTGCAAGTGTGTTTGTTGGAATTATTGATGATGAAACACCTACTGCTACCATGACGGCACCCAGCTCAATTAATGAAGCTAATGGCCCACTGTTAGCCAGGGTTAGCCTGAGTTTTTTGCCGGATTCTAGTGCAGGCGTTACCGTTATTGCTTTTCCAGGCACACCTAACCCAGTTAGCTTTGCAGACTATGAAGATAAGCAGGTTATGGTCGAGTTTGACGATAACGGTCCTGTCCCTTCTTCAGATTACAGCATCGTTAATTCAACAACTGTAGACATCGCCTTTGGCATTACTAACGATAGTGAGGCTGAGCCCAATGAGAATCTAGTGATTTTTATGGACGTCAGCGAGCAAGCTTTTGGTGTCAATGGCTCCGACACCTCAGCCAATGTGCTTATCATCGACGATGACAGCAGCGCCACCCCCATCGCATCATTAAATGTTGCCAGTAGTATCGACGAAGCAGATGGCCCTTTATTGGCAACCGTCTCAATTAACGCCTTGCCAAGTGATGCAGCCAATCTTGAAATAAGCTCAGCCCCTGCCGTCAGCAGCCCAGCAAGCGGAGATGATTTTGAGCAAAAGTCCGTTATCGTGCAATTTAATTCAAGCGGCGCGGTGAGCAGTTCAGACTATCAAATTGTGAATAGCACAACCGTACGCGTTCCTTTTGATATTGTAGATGACAGCCTACAAGAACCTGAAGAAAGGCTAAATATTTCTTTTACCGATTCCAATAGCATTGATATAAGTACTAATAGCAACAGCCAAGATGTTAGCATTTTAGATAATGACGGCCCTCCTGTTGTTAGCGTAAGTGCACTCAGTTCTGTTAACGAATCCGCAGGGTCGATACTCGCCACAGTAGAAATTGATAAGGTTCCAGACGATACCTCCAGCGTTGAAATAACTTCAGCAGCAGGAAGCAATCCTGCAGCCAGCAGCGATGACTTTGAAGAAAAAACCGTTATCATTAATTTTAACAACTCTGGCCTTGTCGCTGGGGCAGGTTACAGCATCTTGAGCCCTACCAGCGCTCAAGTTAGCTTCAATATTGTTGATGATACGGTAATCGAAGATGACGAGATTTTTGACATTTTTCTAGAATCAGAAGTTGGCTTAGTGCTCAGCAACAGTAATAGTTCACAAGCAGTAACCATCATCGATAACGATGCCCCACCAGAAACCACCGCCGCTCCTAGCATAAGCGCCAGCAGCCAGAGAAGCTTCAGCGAAGATTCGGGTAGAGCTTTGATCACCTTCAGCCGAAACGGCGATGATAGCGATGCCATCAGCTTTGACTTTGCAACAGCAGAAAGCCGAGCTCTCAAACGCTCACCGGCCATTAGCAGCGACGGTATGGCTATTGCCCCTGATGACTACACAAGCACCAGCACAACGGTGAGCTGGGCAGCGGGCGACAGCAGCAATAAATCGGTCAGTATTCCAATTATCGATGACAATTTGTTTGAAGGCGATGAAACCTTCCGCGCCAATGCAAGCAATTTAAGTAGCGGGGCTAGCTTTAACTTCGATCCAGCGCTTGTTATCACCATTGTAGAAAATGATGCTGAGCCTGGCGGCGAACTAAACTTCAGCGCCGCCAGCTATGACATTAGTGAAGATGGGGGCAGCGCAACAATTACTGTGACCCGAAGTGGCGGAGGTAACGGTGCTGTCAGTGTAAATTACAGTAGCAGCGATGACAGCGCTACGGCCGGCGAAGACTACAGCGCAATAGCAGGTAGCCTAAGCTGGGCCTCGGGTGATACCAGCAATAAAACCTTTATCATTCCTGTTAACAGCGATATTTTAAACGAAGATACCGAGAGAGTTTTACTGGAGCTTTCAAGCCCTTCTGGTACTGCGGTTTTGGGTAGTCAAGCAAATTCGATACTCAACATTCTCAATATCAATGAAATCGGAGCACCAACTATAAGCAAGGACGATATCAGCGTTACCGACTTTGATGGTGACGGTTTGGTAGATGTTGTGCTTGATGCCACCGGTAAAATTGTGAGTGACAACCCAATTGACGATGTAACTTGGATTAAGGATGGGCAAAATATTGCTAACGGGATGGTTACCAGTGCAAAACTTCCTATCGGTACTCACCCACTACGGGTGATTGCTACCGATAACAATGGCAAGCGTGCCGCAGTAGATTTTATTGCCGAAGTTAAGGAGCTAAACCCTGAAACCACTCGCATGCTAGGCGACACCCCCGGCCTAAATACCGAGCAAGGTACTGTTGCCGGCGCCCTGGATGATCTATGCCCGCGCCTATCCGAGCTTGGGCAACAAAACAGCTTAACGACTGGACAAGGGAATCTACGGCAACGCTGCGAACAGCTACGAGATCCAGACTTAAGCGATGAAGACATCGTTGACGCTCTAGATCAGATAGCTGGTGAAGAAGCTGAAGCGATAATTATAACTGCCGCTCGTTTCACCAATATGCATCACACCAATTTACGCAATCGTTTCACTCAGTTGCGACGTGGCGGCAAAGCATTAATTGATGTCAGCGGTATTCGATTAAAGTTCGATGGCGGCAGCCTTAATGGCCAACAGTTTGTTTCTTTAGGCCAAGATATTCTAGGCGGCGCTGCAAGCGGTGATGAAGAAGCGAAACCTGAAATATTTGCCAGCTCTCGCCTTGGCTTATTTGTAAACGGTAATATTTCATACGGTGAACGTGACCCAACTAAAAACAACAGCGGTTTCAAACTGGATATTGAAGGCATAACCGCAGGTATGGATTATCGCTTTAGTGATAGCTTTATTGGAGGTGTCGCAGTCGGCTACTCTAGTAGTGATTTGGATTACGCCAACGACGGTGGAGTGCTAGAAGGCAGTAGCACTTTCTACTCGGCTTATACCTCTTATTACAATGCAGCAAATTACTATATCGATAGCAGCATTACTTATGCCGATTCCGACTTCGATGTCACTCGGCACATCAAATATAGAGACATGTCAGGCCTAGTAGATTTACGTCGTAGCGGAAATACCAATGGTGAACAGCTACTTGCCACCTTGGACTTTGGCTGGGACTACAACAGTGGACCATGGACCTTCGGTCCTAACGGCAGCCTAAGCTATAGCGATACCAGTATCGATGGTTATGCGGAGCGAGGTGACTCTGGCTTGGAGCTGGAATATAGCGGGCAAGATAATATTACCAGCACCTTGGGGCTAGGCTTTCACGGATCGCGGGTATTTTTAACTGATTGGGGCGTGTTAATTGCTAATATCACCGGCACTTATTATCGCGAGTTTAAAAACCAAAATGGCATCATGCGAGCACGCTTTGTGCACGACCCATTTAAATTCGACGTCAACAACCCGACTCGTGACATGCTGATTATTTCGGACATCCCCGATAGAAATTACCTAAGCCTAGGCATTGGCTTAGCCGCGCAATTTAAATATGGCTTATCCGGGTTTATCGATTATCAGTCGCAGTTTATGACCGATGATGTGACATCGAGAGAGCTCGCCTTTGGCTTACGCTATGAAGCTCGCTTTTGATGACCTATAAGCACCATAAAAAAGGCCAGCAGTAGCTGGCCTTTTTTATGGTTAACAATCTAGAGCCTTCTTTATTATTAACAGGCCCTAGCTTCGACGATGAAACCAATTTACCGGCTTAGAATATTTATCTACCTGATCGGCTACATCCAACACCAAGGCAAATAGAGCCATACGCACAAGCACGCCATTATCGGCTTGCCTAAAGATAGCCAAGTTGGGGTTTTGGTTTAAATCGTTATCCAGCTCATTGGCGCTTTCACGAGAATCTCGCGGTAAGGGGTGCATGATTACCGTATTGGGCTTACAGAACTGAGTGTAAACCGCCTGGTTTAATCGAAAGCGCCCACGATAAAGATCGGCCTCTTCCTGACTAGAAAATCGCTCTTCTTGGATACGAGTTGCATAGGCAATATCTTGATCACCTAAGCTGGCCGCCAAATCGTCAGAGATAAGCACCGAATGCCCGGCTTCACGTAATTGCTCGATGATCGCCTCTGGCATCGCCAGCTCTGGAGGTGAAACCATAGTCAGCTGAACATTCTTATAAAGCATTAGTAGCTTACACAGCGAATGCACTGTACGGCCATGCTTTAAATCGCCAATCATAGCGATGCGCAAACCATCGATATCGCGATTGTTGGCCGCTAGCTCTTTCTTAATGGTATACAAATCCAGCAGGGCCTGGCTTGGATGCTCATTTGGGCCGTCACCACCATTAATTACTGGCACTCGGCTAGCCGCGGCGAACTCGCCTACAGAACCTGCTGCAGGGTGGCGCATGCAGATCACATCGCTGTAACCCGATAGAACCCTTGCGGTATCGTATAGCGATTCACCTTTTGCGATGGCCGATGATTCAAAGCCTGTAGTTTCACGCACCTCACCCCCAAGTAGGTTAAAGGCGCAGCCAAAACTTACCCTGGTGCGAGTACTGGGCTCAAAGAACATATTACCCAGAATAGCCCCCTCCAGCACACGGGTTACCTTATGGCGCAATGCATAAGGCTCCATTTGGTCTGCTACTGAGAATACTCTTTCGATGTCGGCTCGTTCGAACTGACCGATTGAAACGATGTTGGCGCCTTTAAAATCCACATAACCCCCTAAATTAGCCAAAACGCTGCCCTACAGGAGATCTATGCAACGATGCAGGCAGCGAAAAAGAAACCGGCGTATTGTAGCTTGTTGTAGCCACCTTCAACAGCATCCTATGGAAATGGCCGCTTCCACTCCCTAACTGTGGGGCTTTGATTACTAAAGAGTCTAATGTTTTCGCTAAAGGCTAGTTTTATATGACCGATATACCCTACACAGCTTTAATTTTTAAGAATCGTGACCTACAGTTATAGAGTAAAACAGCCTGTAGGCTGGGCCGAAAAGGGAATGCCCCCATCTATGCGGCCCGTGCAGTATCGTTGAAAGGAACCAAAGTGGCTTTAAACCAAGAAAACCTCATCAAATTTTGCAGTGCTGGCTGCGCTGGGAGAGTTCTGAACAATCAGGAGTTGCGCTGGAGCGCGCCCAGCCTGTTTGATGACATTTTTGAGCTTACATCAAGCTCTCAGCTCACCTTTACCCATGGTGAACTGCTAAAAGCCACCATACAAATGGCCTCGTCAATGATTTTCGCCAAGGACGACCCCAAGGGTGTTTCACCGCTCGCTAAAGCTATCCGCCGCTGGCGTGATGAAGAGCGGTTCGACACACCAGAGGAAGCCGAAGAAGTACTCAGTGATCTACTTGTTCAAATGGTCGATCACCGCTACAACGAAATCCAAACCATCATTCAGGATTGGCGTGAATACGCCCGTTCAGTGCGAATTTGCAGCTTCAGCGCCAAAGCAGAAAATATGAGCGCTTGGGAGCATTATGGCGCAGCACATACTGGGGCCGCCCTAAAATTTCGCGGCAGTGATCATGATGATAGTGACTTTAACTATCCTGAAAAGGTGAACTACAAAGGCGTTTGCCCAGAAATCACTACGCTTAAGCAACAACTCAATAGCATTGTGACTGCCAACGCTGAAGATCACAAAGATGAATTCAGAGGCAAGCTTCTTCAAAAAGCCCCACACCAAAAAGATATTGCAGAATGGCGATGCTTTCGCTACCAAGAAACCGAAAAAGACAGCGACCCTAGAACATGGTTTGAGGATGTTCACTTTGAAACCGAGGATCTTGCCGCTGTTTATTTTGGCGCCTTTATGGACGATAAAGCCAAGGATGTCTTAATGCGCCTTTTGCAAAAGCGTTATCGCCGAACCAAAATATTTCAAGCGAAAATCGTCACTGGAAAATTCGAGTTAGAGTTCGAGCGCATTGTGCCAGTGTAAGACTGCCGCTATGCTAGCAAGCTATCACCATAAGCTTCTAGCTCATCCAGCAGAGCAGCCTGCTTTTCACTAAGTTCGGCTTGCTCACGCCACCAAGCAATTCTCTCAAAAAAATCTTCTAAGGTAATCGATGCCCCGGCTTCTGGCTCAGTCAAACGAGCAAAGCGAAAGGCCTCCCACTCTTCGGCCTCTTCAGCCGTTAAACTGCTTGGAAAATGTCTCGCTTTGTAGCGAAACAAGAGATTTTGCAAACGCTGATCTTGAAACTGGATACTGCTATCGGCCAACTGATTTTCATCGGCCTTGCGCACCCGCTCCATCACAGCCTTATCGCCATCAGCAAAAAAACCCTCGTAAAGCATTCGTTCAGGATCTGTCTGCGGCGAAAATTCATTGTGGGAATACACGCTTTGCAGCGTTGCCAGCAAACCACCTTGCAAAATAGCTTTATTAATCTTGCTCCAGTTTTGACGGCACTGTGCCAAACTGATTTGCAGGCGCTCTTCTTCGGTTTCTTTTACCATCGCGGCGGTAACCAACATTGGGCTTTTGTTCAAATGAACAAGTTTTAAAGCGATGCGATCGACACCCTCAGGAAGCTCTGCACTAGGGGTATATAAACGTTGAATTATTTCCTCGGCCGGCAAGCTAAGCAATGGTTCCGGGTCAACCATAAGGTCGTAACAGATTACTGCATTTTTATTTTTAGGATGCATCGTTATCGGCATTATCAGTGCGGAACAGAATCGCTCCGCGGGAAACATAGAAGATATGTGCAGCAGAGGCTTGCGACTTTGTAGATCAATAAGCTCCATAACCTTGCGTTTATCTCGCAAGCCATAAGCATAGTTATACAAGCCTTCTTGTTTTTCCTTCAATAGTTTCGCCAATGCAATCGTGGCGTAAACATCACTTAAAGCATCATGAGCGGCCTCATGAGCAAGACCGTTGGCGGCCGATAGATGCTCTAGCTTAAAGCTTGGTTTACCATCCTCATGTTTTGGCCACTCAATGCCTTCCGGCCGCAGTGCGCAACACAAGCGTACGACATCGATTAAATCCCAGCGAGAATTACCGTTTTTCCATTCACGCTCATAAGGATCGTAGAAGTTGCGGTAAAAACCATAGCGGCTGACCTCATCATCAAAGCGAATACTGTTATAACCCACACCACAAGTTCCAGGAGCGGCCAACTCTCCTGCAATAGCCGCCATAAATTCAGGCTCAGACAAGCCCTCTGCGAGTACTTTTTGCGGACTAATACCCGTGATTAAGCAGGCATCAGGCTTTGGCAGCGTATCGCTACTGGGTTTGCAATACACCATTAGGGGTTCACCAATGATGTTTAGATCTTCATCGGTCCTAATGCCTGCAAATTGGCTGGGCTTATCTAGGCTTGGCACTTCACCCCAAGTTTCATAGTCATGCCAATATAGTGTATTCAAGTGCTGCTCCCCTCGCTTAAAGCGGCAAATAGTTCATCGCTGTATTTTGCCATGACTAGATCGTTAAAGTGCAGACCTTTTACAAAGTGAGTGTGCCAGCGTATTTCGATTTGCCGAAAACTAAAGTGGATTTCTGGGTGATGATCGCAATGCTCCGCCGCAACAGCTAAATACTGAACAAACCCCAAGCCACTTAAATAGTCACTTGGGCTATAACTGCGGCAGATTTCCAGATTATCCACAACTCGCCATGCATGTCTCGATAGCTTTAGATCGTGAAATAGATTCTCTACCTCTTCGACGTTGAGCGCCTTGGAGTTTTTGCTATAAGACTTTAACTTGGGCAGCTGAAGCCCAGGGAAGGGAGAGTAAAGATTGGGATCAACAGACATGGGCATAAGCTCGTTGTTCAGGCTGACCCATAATGGCCCAGCACGTATGCTGGGCCGATCAAAGTCAGGACTTACATTGACTTACCCAACATGCGGCGCAAAGTGCCGTCTTTATCGATCACATGGTGCTTAACGGCTCCGATTACATGTAGGGCAATAGCTACAATTAAGATATCACCACCCCAACCATGCAAGCTGTGAGCAAGACCCGCCAAGGACTCATTGATCGGTGCAATTTTAGTTGGGTCGACAGCATCGAAGTTTTTACCAAATAACTCTAGGCCAAAGACATAGACACCACGCCCACCCATAGCAGACATTAACACACCTGAAATGGGCATTAATAGCGTACCAACAATCAATAAATAATGAGTAATTCTAGAAAGAATATTCTCAATCGCGGTGTACTGGCTAGCAGGCTCTGGCCAGCCATTGCGCATACGATTAACAATTCGAGGTAACACCACCAATAGAATCAGGACGCCCAAAGACTTATGAATAGGATATAGAGAATAAACCTCGTTCTCTTCCATATAGACGCCAACGGCCAGCAAGCCGATCATCATCAGGCCCACTACCCAATGTAAGGCAATCGTGGTTTTGCTTAGTTTTTGTGCGGTATCAGACATAGCTACTTCTCTTATCAAAGATCTAATCTAAGGCTTTAAAATTCAATTGCGTTAAAACGCTATTTTTAGAGGGGGCATTATATGGCAAGAATGTGAAGTAAGTGTGTATTAGGCCTTATTTGACCTTATGAGAAGCCCAGCCTACCGCATTCATACTCATTTCCACGCCTACACTATTGCCATATTTGATCATATTTGCAGCGCAAGCTGGCCATTTTTGCGGTTTAAATTAAGCAAAACCACAAAATTGACCCACTCTCTCAGGCTAAGCCATGTTCAAATCACCCAGCTTTAAACTCATTCTGATGCTCTTTCTATTTTTGCTGCTAGTTATTCCCATCACCATGGTGCAACTCAAAACCGAGGATAGGGCCAGTAGCCAAAACCAAGCTCAATACGCGGTAGCGCGGCATTGGACCGGGAAACAGTGGCTTGGCAGCCCGGTGATAGCCATCCCATATCAAAGCAAAGCTATCGTCCAGGACAATGGCTATACCTCAGCCCCGCGTCAATTGTGGACATTGATACCCGCTCGAGAAGCCTCTCTTGAGGCAGAGTTATCGGTAGAGAATCGTAAAAAAGGTATATATGAAATCCCTGTATATCAGAGCCGCTTTCACTTAAATGGCAGCTTTCAAACAGAAGATATAAATGCCGCTTTAAATAAGCTCGCTAGCGACCCTACTGTTGGCCACATAGGCCAAGCAATTTTAAGTTTGAGTTTTGCTGATATGCGAGGCCTCGAACAACAAAGCCTGAAAATTAATGAACTAAAGAGAGATTTTGAAGTAGGCAGCAAACTAAAGAACCTCCCTCAAGGCCTACACTACCCACTTAGTGAACTAATCGATAAGGCCAAAAACGAGACATTACGTTTTGAGCTTAGCCTACAGCTAAAAGGCATGAGCGAGATTTACTACCTCCCCTTGGCACAGAACAATCAGTTTTCTCTGCAAGCTAATTGGCCCCACCCGAAGTTTATGGGAGCACAACTGCCCAATGATTATCAGATTGAAAATGATTCCTTCTCGGCCAATTGGCAAAGTAACCACTTTGCTCTAGACAACATTAGCTATATCGAAAGCTGCCTAAAGCAAAATACCTGCGCAGTTATTGAGAGCAAAAACCGTTTATTGTTGGGTGTGGATTTTATTAACCCTGTCGACATTTATTTAAAAACCGAACGCGCAATCAAGTATGCTTTTCTGTTGATTGGCTTAAGCTTTATGGTGTTTTACATAATTGAACATATTAAAACGCTGTCCATGCACCCTATTCAATATGCTTTTGTCGGCCTAGCGATTGCTATATTTTATTTATTGCTGCTCGCTTTGGCTGAGCATATTGGCTTTGCCTTAGCTTATCTCGTATCGGTAACAGCTTGTTCAACATTGTTATACGGCTATCTGAGGAGGGTTCTAAACAGCAAACCATTAACACTTTCATTTACCATTGGCATTATCAGCTTGTGGGCCTTGTTGTACATAATTATTCAAGCTGAAGACTTTGCCTTGCTTATGGGTAGTATTTTAGTCTTTGTATTACTGTCGGCATTAATGTTGGGTACTAGAAACATCGACTGGTATAAACTAGGCCAAAATACAAAAACAAAAGTGGACGAAAGCCTTAGCTAAACAATACAAGAGGACAAAACCGAACCATCAAATCGCCAGGGGCTCTGCAAATACTTTTGCAGAGACTCTGGCTTAGAAAGAAAATAGCCTTGCAAGTGCTCGCAACCCAACTCTTTTAATAGTAAATACTGCCCATGAGTTTCTACACCTTCAGCAACCACTTCCACATTAAGGCCTTTAGCCATTGAAATGATAGCCTCTACAATGGCTAAATCCTCTTGATTTTCTGGAAGGTTGGTAATGAAACTACGGTCAACCTTTAAAACATCTATCGGCAACTTACTTAAGTAACTCAATGAGGAGTAGCCCGTTCCAAAGTCATCAATAGCGAACCTTGCGCCCATTTTCTTAAGAGCCTTAATAACTGACAAACTGGCTTCCACATCATCCATTACAACACTTTCTGTCACCTCAAACTCAAAGCAGGCCGGATCCACATCGTAGTAGTTAAGAATTACCGCGATATCATTAAGCAAATGCCTGTCATGTAGCTGTCTAGCGGACAGGTTGACGGCCACTGATATATCAGCCTTATTGTGCTTTTTCCAACTAGCCACAAACTCAGCAGACATCGCCAAGACCTGACGACCAAGATCTAAAATTTGGCCAGACTCTTCCGCAAGAGGGATAAATTTATCGGGAGGTATTAAACCTTTTTTCGGATGAGGCCAACGCACTAATGCCTCCACAGAAAAGACTTCTGGGGCGAGAAGATTCAGTTTCGGCTGAACAACCAAACTTAAATCTCTTTGCTGCAAGGCTTTAGCTAAGTCCGATGTAATTTGTAGCTTCTGCCTTAGCAGCCTACCTACGCTATCACTATAGTGTTCAAAACCGTTCTTACCATTTGCTTTGGCTTCATACATAGCCTGGTCAGCTTTTTTAATCAGCTCTAATGGCTCACGACCATCCTTAGGGCAGCAAGCGATACCCACACTCGCACTTATACCAACACTAAACTCGGAAAACTCTTTGCGTAATTGCAGTCGACGAATAATTTTACGCGCCAACACCTCTACGTCATCAACTGTAGAAAAATCACATACAACAGCAAACTCATCCCCGCCAAGTCGCGAGATCAGCGCTCGATCAGGAACACAGTGGCGCAATTGTTCGGCAACCTCAAATAGCAACTCATCACCCGCACTGTGCCCCTGGCTATCATTAATCTGCTTAAAGCCATCCAAATCAATATATAAGACATATAGATCGAATTGAGCCTGTGTTTTCTTTGTCAGTTCACGCAATAACAGCGTACGATTCGGCAAGCGTGTGAGCTGGTCATAATGTGCAAGAAACTCAAGCTGAGCCTCATTCATCTTAATGGTGGATATATCCGTGAGGGTGATAATGCAACCATCACTTCTGCCATGCGAATTCTTAATTAATGCTACTGAGGCAACCACAGGTATATTGGGAGCATTATTGACTAACAATTCAGCTTCCCCTCTCCAGCTACCTTCCTTGACGACCTTTTCCTGTAATTTATAGACCAGTTCTTTTCTTGCATAACGAGGCGCAAGGGTCATTAAGTGCTGCCCAACCACCTGATCCGCAGACAAGTCACACAGCTGCTCTAACTTAGGATTCACCGAAATAATACGAAAATCCGCGTCCGTGGCGAGAATTGCATCATTAGCATTTTCGAAAATGGTTTGGGATAGCTGTAACTGACGAGTTCGTTCGTATTCTTGGCTTATATCTTGCGCCGTACCCAGCATACGTACGACTTCACCATCAGCATTTAAAAAGGCTTCTCCATTTTGTCGAATATGACAAATAGAGCCATCGGCTTTCTTCACCCGATGTTCGAATACAAAGCTTGTTCCATTCTGACCGCCCTGCCTAAGATTTTCCTTGAAACTCTCGACATCCTCAGGCAGTACAAGCTCATAAATTGTTTGGATACCATGAATTTCAAAATCAGTTGGCAGGCCAAGAATCGAGTAAATCTCCTCAGACCAAGTAACCTTATCTTCAGGCAGATTCCAATCCCAAGTTCCAATCTTTGCGATAGCCTGAGAGCGCCTTAAGCGCTCTTCGTTTTCGCGGAGCTGCTTTTGTTGATCGGCTTCATAGGCCAGCTTGGTTTCTCTGCAGCGCAATACTGCAGATACACAGCTTTCGCCATGCCAGTTCAAAGGTGCCAATTCAATATCAATAGCAACCCGACTACCGTCTTTAGCCAATGCAAAAAGCTCAGCTGCGTTCCCCATTGGGCGACGGGCTGGTTCCTTAACATATTGCTCTCGGTGGCGCTTATGCACGTCACGCAACTGATTTGGTAATAGAACTTCTACAGGCTTACCCTGTAGCTCCTCTTTTGTATAGCCGAGTAATTCTTGAATCGATTTGTTACTCCAAAGAATCTCGCCTTGATGATTACAAACAATTAAGCTGTCAGGGATCGCATCTAATAATGCAGGATCAGGGAACACCATCTCTTTAATGGACACAGGCACTTCCCAAGCGAGATAGCGCAATTTGCGGCATAGGAAACGACAGGGGTTTTGTAGCCGCTAAAGGGCTAATTTGCAGCGCCCAACAAGGGCCTGCTGATACTACTTCGTAACTACTCATATACGAATACTTCGGCTAAATGTGCGCTGACTTTATAGTTGAGCTAATTTAGCCAGCAATGCATTAGCCCCAATTAATTTAGGGTTATATTAATCAAAGCATAAAGCCTTAATCAAGCAAATTAATTAGAATGGCACCCTTTGTTTGTGGCTTCTTATAACAAAACTGCTAATTCAGGGTGGCGTGAGATTTATTGTTCAACTTGATCATAAAAGCAACCCTGACAAGTATGCTCAAGCAAGCATATACCGCTAGTCTGCCAATCAAGCAAAGCAGCCAATAAAAACTCATCTGCAGGCCCTTAGCTGGTATTCCAACTGCAAAGCTACAAATCACTCCTATACTCAAAAATGAACGCTGATTTTTGCTAATTCGCAAGCAGGGCTTGCCCAATGCATTATCGAAGGAACTGCAATTATGACTAATAATAAGGTGCTTATCTGCGATGATTCGCGATCTATTCGCCTGATGACAAAACGCTTGCTACAGGGAAACGGCTACCAAGTTGTAGGTGAGGCAAGCAACGGTACAGAAGCAACAGAAGCCTTTAAAACACACAACCCAGATTTAGTTTTACTCGATTTAGTGATGCCAGAGACCGATGGAAAAACAGCATTGCGCCAAATCGTACAACACAATCCTTCAGCAAAAGTCGTCATTTTAAGCTCACTCGGCTCTGAGTCTGATGTCGAAGAATGCTTACGCAGCGGAGCATCATCCTATATTCAAAAACCCTTTGAAGAAGATATTTTACTTAGCACATTGAGCGAGCTGTAAAGCAGCAGGAGATGATGATGGCGACTAAGTTTTTCGGTCAGTTTTTACTAGAGCACCGCTTGATTAATAAAGATCAACTGTTAGAAGCCCTTGCCTACCAAAGAGCAAACAACCCCTTGCTGGGCGAAATTGCCGTTGAGCACGGTTTTTTAAGCATGGAACAGGCTAGGAAAGTTAATCAACGGCAACAAGCCGAAGATGCTCGTTTTGGAGATATCGCCGTCAATATGAAGTTTATCAGCGTTGAGCAGTTACAACAGCTGATTAGCCTTCAAAAGCAAGGCCGCAAGTTCTTTGGCGAAGTACTCGTAGAGCTAGGACACTTAAGCAGTGAACAACTGCGCGAACAGCTAGAGGCGCACCATAATGAGCAAACCTTAGCACTCGCACAAATTCAGTCCGCCATTAAACAGCATGGCAACACTTACAATATCAACGCACTAGCAGGTATTGCATGCCGCCTTAGCCAGCGAGCCTTAGCAACGCAGGCGCATTTTCAAGGGTTAATAACGATAGATGAGCTACCCTATGCCCCTGAGGAGTATTTTTTAAGTAGCATTACCATCGAAAGTGTTAGAGACCTCACCATTACCCTTGGCTGCAAGGAGCAAGTGATGACTGATATCGCTTGCCGACTGATCAAAATTCCAACAGATGAAGTCGATAGTGAGCTAGCTTGGGATGCCAGCGGAGAATTTTTAAATTTAGTGGCCGGCTATTTTGCAAAGGAAACCATTCCTGACGACTGTAGCTATAAAGCCAAACCACCTGTTTTTAGCCGAGACATCTCTAGCCTGAGTACGATATTCGAGCAGGTCGCTATTTTACGTGTAGAAACTGACATTGGCAGCCTAGCAATCTGTTTGAGCTCTTAGGTCATACAGATTGCCAGGTGGCGACTTGCCGTAATATAAACTTCGGCCCTAATTAATTTTCACAACTCCCTCATCTGAGGGGTGGTACTTTCGACCTACACATGTAATCCTTTAAGGTTAAATTAACCATAAAACTTTAGGGGTTATAATGCTTAGGGCCGCCACATTTTCTACAATCTGTCTTGTAGCTTCATTGGGAAGCTCTTTTTCAATTGCCGACCAAACAGTTTTCGATGACCACATTGTCGTAGGTAATCAGTGTATCGGTGTAGATTGCTCGATCAATATCAACTTTGGTTTTGATGGCCTTGTTTTAAAGCAAAACAATACCCGAATACTATTTCAAGACACTAGTAACTCAGCGTCATTTCCAACTAATGATTGGCGACTAGTGGCAAATGACAGCACTAACGGCGGCCGTAACTTTTTTGCTATTGAGGATGTCAACACCAGCAGAATTCCCTTTATGGTAATGGCCGGTGCACCAGAAAATGCCCTCAACATCAGCAATAAGGGTTTCTTGGGGCTGGGGACCGACGACGCCCAAAAGCCTCTGCACATTAATAGCAACAACCTACCCAGTATTCGATTACAACAAAATAGCAGCGGTGGTTTTCCAGCGAGCTTCTGGGATATCTCAGCCAATGAACTTGGCCTTAGTTTTATTCAGGACAATCAAAGCAAACTTGCCATTTTGCCTAATGGTGACTTAAACATTGCCGGGGATATCACCACCAGCGTTGCAGAAGCCGACTTCCCCGATTATGTATTTGCTCACAACTACAGCCTTATGCCTTTGCAACAATTAGGAGAGTTCGTTCAAAAGAATCATCACCTCCCCGAAATCCCGCCTGCCGCCGAGGTAGCTAAAGATGGCCTCAATATGAGCCAATTGCAGCTTAAGCTATTACAAAAGGTAGAAGAGCTGACTCTTTATACTGTTAAGCAACAACAGGAACTGGAACAGCTAAAAGCTGAGCTTGCCTCGGTACGTAAACAGAACCAACAACCTTAAAGCAGGCACAGTATGAAACGTTTATTACTTGGCTTGCTTACAAGCTTAGGGGTGAGCACGGCCTATGCTCAGGTGAACTTTAATTTAAGTAGCTCACCCAATAATATTGAAGCTGGCGATATTAGCACACTGACTTTTGACATTTATTCAGTCGATCCTTTAGAGAATATAGACTTTGCAGTAACTCTCCCTGCAGGAATGGAGTTAATTCCAGACAGCGAGAACGGTGATTGCGGTGTTATCAATCCAATTCCAGCCGGGGGAACTGTTGTCGAATTTAGCGCTCGCCGCTTAGCAAAAGATACCCTATGCAGACCATCAGTAAAGGTGACATCACAGACTGTAGGGACTCATTTCATTACAACTTCAGATTTAAACAGTCTAGGGCAAATTATACCCATAGCAAACCCTGCATCAGGAAACCTGACAGTATCTCTAAGCGATCCCGACATTAACCACCGATTGGAAATATCAAAAAACAACCTCGTTCCTGGCGAAGTAGCTACACTTTCAGCGGTAATAGAAAAAATAGGCCCCACTATAGTAAGCAGTGGAGGTTTAAAAGGAAGGCTATCGGACAATCTATATTTCGCCAGCCCTGTAGATATTAGCTCAAACTGCAATGGCCTTTCTGCGACTATAGATGAGTCTCGCCGCGAATTTAGCATCTCTTCTTTTGGAACGCTTTTTAGCGAGTGTAGAATCAATGCTGATGTTGTAGCAGTTTCGGAAGGCACAGCATCGGCATATGTAGAGTCAAATTACTTCAGTGGTGTCAGCAGCAAAGTACGCAGCAAAAATTTGCTAATCGAAAATGATTCAGCCGACATTCTTGTACTAAGTGAGAGTTCTGGCCAAGCGACTCCTGGCGGCAGTGACTTGGTAAGCCTAAGAATTAAAAACCTCAAGCGCAGCACTCTTGAAGACATTAATTTTCTACGTGACTATGGTGCAGATATTAGTGGCGCTAATTTAAGCCCAGCAGCCAGCGTCAACTCCTGCCCGGGCGTGCAATTTAACGGTGGAGAAGTCAGTGCAAATATAAACAATTTATTGAGCAATGAAGAATGTACCATCGCCTTTAATTTGGAGATTCCGGCGGGAGCAGTTGCTGGAAAATTTCAGAACATCACTACAACTGCAGATGCACTAATCAATAGTAGTCGCACAGCACTTAGAGTCGCAGCAGGCTCCTTCAATATAAGTGAAGCCGTCGATGCCAGTTTGAGTTTTTCAAGCTCAGCAATTAGTGCTGGCGATGATACAACTTTAAGCCTAGAGATAAGAAATTCAAGCACAACAAGTACCGCTTCAAATATAGCAGCTTCTTTAACACTTCCTCCGGAGTTCGAAGTCAAGACACTACCGTCTAATAACTCCTGCGGTTCTGGATCCCTCATAAGCCAAACAATTAACAACAATGAACGCCAACTGCTTGTTCGAGGCGGAATCCTCAGTGCTGATGGCAGCTGTCAGCTAGACTTCATTTTGGCCAGCCAAAACAGCAACTTCTCTCGACAGATAGAGATTCCCGGTTTTCTTATGGAGAGTTCCGTGTCAGGTGAGCAGTATAGCCGAGAGATCCCTGTAACTGCTGTAGAACTTGTTGGTGGGCCAAAGATATTTATTGAACACCTGCTAAGCGAGGGCGAATCGCCTTACTTGCAAGCTTCGAGCACATCTAAATTTCAGCTTTATATTGATAATGGCAGTCCCCTGCTGTCTATTGACCCACCAAGTGCCAAAAACGATATTCAACTCGAATTAAATCAGGGCAGCACAAGCATTGGCGTTATCAGTAACCTTAGCAGCGATACAGGCTGCCAAGGTGCAAGCATCGATAATAATGGTACACGCATACAGATTAGCGATTTGGATCTTGCATCAGGGCAGCGTTGCGGTATCACTTTCGATATTGTAAATGATGCTAACCTCGCCCCTGGAGCCTACTCTCTCGAGCTAGAAAACACACAGTTTACAGCCGTCGAAACAGGCCTTATCACCGCTATCCCAAGCAATTCTTTGAACTTACAAAGTAGCCCGGTAATAGCCAGCTTAGCTTTTTCTAAAGATCATATTGAAGCGAACGAATCAGTTAGCCTAACACTGCGCCTTGAAAATACGTCTAGTTTCGAGGCAACAAATGGAATACTTGACGTTATCCGGGACTTCCCTGGAAATTTTGTAGCCAGCAATGCTACCGATATCTGCGGTATAGGCTCTACTCTTACCGTCAACGTATCAACTGTGTTTCTGAGAGATTTTTCAATCCCTGCGAACGGCCATTGCGAAGTGACGGTAGATCTTACTAGCAACCCAGGCGCTTCGCCTGGGCATTATGCTGCAAGAAGCCTGATTGGTGGAATAAGCTTAAACTCTAATGCCACACAATTCCCGGCGTCCGTAGGAATTCTACAGATAGTCGCAGATAATCAGTTTGCCGATGCATCAAGCTCAGAGCTAAGCACAGCACCCGCTGATCGTGACGGTGACGGGGTAAGCGATGATGAAGAATTTAACTCTGGCTTCGATCTAAACTCAGATGGAATAGCCGATTTTACTCAATCTAATGTCGCCACTCTTCGTGGTAGCTCCGTGGGCAATATTCTTTTTGAAGTTAGCGGCGGCTGTAACCAAGTAGAGCAATTAGCATTAAGCAATGTAGATAGCTCTAGCTTTAACCTTTGGGGCTCCGCAATTTCATTCGAACTACCTTGTAATCAAGCCGATATCCGCCTAGTTTACGATAGCTTGCCTGATGCAGCGGCGGGACAGTTAGTTGAAGTACAGAAATTTGGCCACCAAGCACCGAATTTTTCTGGGAGTAAAAGCTGGTACACACTCAACTCAGCCGTAATCGATAAAAACAACAATGAAATTCGCTACTCACTTACAGATGGTGGGCTTGGTGATGATACACCTGTCGACGGCCGCATTGTCGATCCTATAGCTGTCGTTGTAAGAGCGCTAGGTAATCCTACCGGCGTACCTAGCACTCCTCTAGCTATTCTTGCCCTGCTATTTGTTAGTTTGATCGGACTAGGGAGCCGTCATATTAGGCGTAGACAACTACAGCTAGGTAAATAGCAAAACTATGCAACATCTTGACTAGCGCCCATTGTGCGCTGAGAAATCAAAGGGGTGAGTTTCATAAGAAGCTCGCCTCTTTTTCCATCTAAAAGACCTTGGTCCTGACTCGCTAACAATAACATCCCACGACGCTGTCCAGCCTCCCCGAGAGGAATACCTAAAATTGAATGGGCATGAGTATTGCGCATAAGCTCACGCATCAATCGACTATCTTTGATTTTTACTGCAAAGCTATCGATGTCCTTTTCGGTCCAAAGTCTCTTCGCAATGATATGCCTAGCGATAAATTCAGCTAAATTACCATCTTCTATCGTTGCTGTTTTAGCAAACCAACGCTTCATACTGCTGGCTGGACTTGCGGCCTGCAGGCGTAATTCAGCTTCCTGTAAAGAAATAATCCCTACCCAATCAACATTAAAATAATCACCACAAATATCGAGAACAGCATCCACTGTCTGCTGCTCACTGGCACCTTCTTCAAGTTGATCTAGCAGCTTTAGAATAAGATCGATTCTGATAGACAATGAATTAAACGCTGTTGTTACTTCGGAAACCTCGTCTTTACCCTTAGCCGCCAATTGCAAACCAAAATTACCCTCAGCTACTTTATTGGTTGTTTCTGCCAAACGCTTAACGGGTTTAACTATCGCCATAAAAAACCAAAAACTGAAAATCAAGCTAGCGACAATGACGGCCAATGCCAAGCTTAAAGCGAATTGCTGCTGTTTCCTTTGACGCTCCTGATTATACTGCTCTGCCTTTTCAACCAGCAGCTGCGCTAAGGAGGTCAAACTTGGCCCTTGCTCGCGGATTTTTTGCGCCGCCCACTCTAACCTAGGCTCATCCTTATTATCACCAATAGCTTCGTTATAACTTCGAATAAAATTAGCAAGGGCAAGCTGCCATTGCTGATGGCTTTGAGCCAGCCCCGTAGTACTAAGCTGTAAAATAAGAGAGCCGCCATCGATATCCGCTAAGCGTTCACCCAAATGCAAGTCATCTTGTTGCAGCGAACTGACGGCGGCTTCAAACTCTTTGTAATACAAAGCCACATCACGAAAATACGATTGATAATCCCTGGGCGCATTCGCCCCATAGGCGGCAGCTTTGGCCTCAAGGGTTTTAATATCGCGCTCTAGTGTCTCTGCAGAAGAAAGCAACAAGGTGGACTGTTGCTCTAAACGAGCACTCTGATTATGAAAGATTAGATTAAGCAGGGCGATCAATATTAGCAATGCACTAAATATGGCCGTTTTCGCAGCAAGCTTCATGGGCTTCTCCAGCATTTTTATGTGTGCAAATGCTAAAAGCCATCTCATCTTGAATTATCACAAATCTATGGCGGCAAGCTCATTAGTTTGTTAAAGCTTTATACCGGCCAATTGAAAACAAAGCCCAATCGTTATTTCGAGCGAGCTTAACGGTAACTTCTACTCATTGTATGGGCAGGTCGAACAGCAGCGCCTGGCAAGATTTATTTATGGCCTCTAACGAAAAGCCCTCACCTGATATAGCCATGGCATCCCCCGCTTTTAGGATTTCACCAGCCAAGCTGGCCGACCCCGCAATCAGGTGTACATAGTAAGCTCGCTCTGCAGCATGATCGCTCCATTTCTCGCCTGCCTTGAGACGTAGCATTTTAAGCTCTACATCTTGTTTTACTTTTAATGAGCCGTCTTGGCCACTAGGGCTAAGCAAGAGCTCTTCAGTTAAATTTTTCTGTAAGCTTTTTTGTTGGTAAGTTGGCTGGCCACCAAGGCTATCGGGCTCTATCCAGATCTGTAAGAAACGTAAACGCTCATTTTGGGAGTGGTTATATTCAGAATGGTGTATGCCGCGGCCTGCACTCATTAGCTGAATATCTCCGGCCGGTAAAATAAAGCTATTACCCTCGCTATCTCGGTGTTCCATCGCTCCTTCTACGACATAGGATAGAATCTCCATATTTTGGTGACCATGAGTACCAAAGCCTGCCCCAGCAATGACCAGATCATCATTTAAAACTCGCAGGGATGAGAAACCCATAAACTTTGGCTCATAGTAGTTTGCAAAAGAAAAAGAATGTCGACTTTGCAGCCAGCCATAATTAGCTGTGCCTCTTTGCGAACCTCGACGAATATACTTCATACCACTCTCGACTACGCCAACTCAGTATTCGGTAGATCATAACTACACATACGAAGAGCGCCCATAAACTCTCGAGCAGCTGGACCAAGCTTGTCGCGATCTTGGTAATTCAAATAAAAACTCTGACTGCGCCTTGCTCCCTCTGCCAAGGGGATCAATTTTAACTCGCCACTTTGCAACAAGCTGGAGACCGCAGGCAGTGGCAGCCAAGCAAAGCCCATACCTTGTTGCAGCAACGCTATGGAAGCCTGCATATGGCTCACCGTCCAGCGCTGCTCTGCACCTAGCCACCCCACATCAACACTTTGATGCTCGGCTGAATCTCGCACCACAATTTGACGATGGGATTTAATGTTTTCATAACTGAGCTCTGCACCATTTAAAAACAATGCATGCTGATTATGTGCGACCGCTACAAATTCAATATTACAAATTTCTTCGTTCAAACCCTCGGGCATTGGCAGGGGCGATAGAGCAATATCTACTCGCGCTGCTGCGGTTAATTCATTGGCGCCAGAAAGCGCTGTCTCCATGATATCGATGCGTAACTGAGGGTAGATTGCCGATACTTGATCTAATGCCTTGTAGAGTAAACCTTTCGGGAAGGCACTATCGACTGCTAGCCTTAACTCTGTTTCGACTCCCGCCTGAAGTGATTTAGCTACGGCTTCTATGCGTGCGCTCTCTTCCAATAAATATTCCGCGCGCCTTAGCATCAGGCGCCCGGCTTCGGTCAAAAGAGAGCGACGCCCCACAACGGTTAGTAATTTGATACCCAGAGACTCTTCTAACTTATTTACCGCATGGTGAATCGTTGACTGGCTTTTATGTACAACAAGCGCAGCCTGATTAAAACCGCCAGCATCCGCGACGGATTTAAACATTCGCCATTGTTCAAGAGTTGCTTTTTGCATTACTCAAAACGTCCTCTATCGTGTGGACGGGAGTAATCAATATCTGGGCCTGCAGGCACAACGCGGCTAGGGTTGATCATATCGTGGCTGTAATAGTAGTGCCGTTTAATATGATAAAAATCGACAGTCTCGGCGATTCCAGGCCATTGATATAATTCGCGCACATAATTGCTGATATTTGGGAAATCTTTTAAGCGTTGGCGATTACATTTGAAGTGGCCATGGTATACCGCATCAAAACGAATCAGTGTTGTAAATAATCGCCAATCCGCCTCGCTAATTTGTTTACCCACTAAATATCGCTGAATGGATAGAATTTCTTCTACTCTATCCAAAGCAGAGAATAGACGGTCGTAAGACTCTTGGTAGGCTTTTTGAGAGGTAGCAAAGCCGCTACGATATACGCCATTGTTAATATCTTGGTATACCCAACTATTAACCTCATCAATTTCGGCGGCAAGTTCTTTCGGATAATAGTCATCTTGATTACCGCTTAACTCATTAAAGGCCGAGTTAAACATGCGAATAATCTCAGAGGATTCATTGCTGACTACCGAGCCTGTTAATTTATCCCACAATAGCGGCACAGTGACCCGGCCACTGTAATCCGACTTATTTCGGGTGTAGATCTCATGCAGATGTGTCGCGCCAAATAAGTCGTCGCCGCTACTACCTTCGGCTTCATTGAAGCTCCAGCCCTGATCCAACATATCGGGACTAACAACTGAGACAGAGACGTATTTTTCAAGGTTTTTAAGCTTTCTAAAGATCAAAGTACGGTGCGCCCAAGGACAGGCTAAGGAGACATACAAGTGATAACGGCCAGCTTCAGCTTTAAAACCCAATGCACCATTGGGGCCTTCTTGGCCATCAGCAGTAATCCAGTTCCTCAACTGAGCCTCTTCACGTTGAAAATGGCCATCGTTACCCTCGGTGTCATACCAGCGGTCGTGCCACTGTCCTTCGATTAGTAGGCCCATTGCCTTGCTCCTGTTGTTTAAAACGCCGTTGATGGAGGTTTAAGTTAGGAGAAAGCTTAATGTTCTATGGGGTGTATGAATAACGGATTTTATTGAAAGGTTTGTTCTATGGATTCGAATGATTGGTTTTTGGGTAGGGAGGAGTGTCTAAATCGTGCATGAATTTGGGGTCAGAACCCATGGGTTCTGACCCCGTGTGTGGTGGGGCTTTTGCGAGATTTACCTTGCCTTTCGCATTCTATCTGATTCATAAAACGCTTCTCTACGATCATCATAGCTCCCTGTTATTTGTCCTTGCGCATCGCAAAACTGGTCTGCCTGAAAATCTAAAAATTCCATGTACTGTCGATAGGAACCAAAGGGCGCAGGGGAAAATGCTTCAGCGTAGCGCTTTTTATCCCACTGCACCTGCATATATTCCAATTGACGAAATTGAATTGCCATGCAGCTTAGAGCACAAACAATAATTGCACTATTTACAAGCACTGAAAAATACTTGTCAGAGACGAGATTACAGATAGCCCGCATTAGCTCTATAGCTGACAAACCGGCTATTAAAAAGAAAGATAAGAAGGTAAGTCCCAAAGGGGAATAAATACCATGACCATAGTTTAACCAATAGCTATTAAACAACTTACAGCTGTCGGTAACAATCATATAGATCAATTGCCACTGATAGATAAAGAAAACTATCACAAGGACTGACACTATGAGCCATGTATGACTTTCGTCTTTGCGAATGCGGAGCTTTCTCTTCATCACAGGTCCTTGTGGGAAGTGCAGGTTGACAGTTATATCACAGTGCTGGGTGTTGTTTAAGCTCTCTTGAATCGCTGATTTCCTTTTAATAAGATGGCTTAAGTATTTATTACTTTAGGGATGTTACTGATAAATGCGAGGAAATAGGGACCCTTACAAAGAGCAAAGAAAAGCAGAGTACGCTCAGCACTATAGGCTAGCAATCCGATCAATGCCTTTCTTTATTTGCTCCTATGGCTTGATTTTTATCCCAGGTGGAGGAACCGGAGAAAAGATAAGAGATATCATCATTCTCATTTGTTTTCACCTAGCTGTAGAATTCTGTTATAAAAGTGTCAAGGCTGACAGCTTTATTTTTTCAATAACCGTTCTTTTAGCATGGTGCTGGCTTATTTATGAGTGGTGGTTTGTTAAGGACGTCAGTTTCTACATGGCTTTCGGCCCCTCCTTAGCATTGATCGTACTCATATCTAGGCTGCTAGCTTTCGTTACGCTGTACAAAACAGCTAAAGAAAAGGGCAAGCAACAAATTCCAGATTAGCCTCAATTCACCTCACTGCCCGAATACCCTCGAAGGGTAGATTTTATTTATTTGGCTCTGTTGAAGTCTTGCGGCGGGATTGGATTCGCGCTCCTGCGCTCACCCCTGCGGGGTTGCGGCTGGGCGCCGCAATCCAAAATCGCTCCGGGCGATTTTGTGAACCCGGGGCGTGGTCATTCACCCACCGGTTCCACCAATACCAAAAAGGCCCATCCCCGCAAGGGGATGGGCCTTTTTGGTATTGGTGGAGCCGGCGGGATTTGAACCCGCGTCCGTCAGCACTCCGCCTTAGGGTCTACATGTTTAGTTCCGCCTG
>JAOXRT010000041.1 GCA_025800365.1 Cellvibrionaceae bacterium
GAGGCGCGTGATAAGAGCTTGTCAATTGCCTTGAATCGGGAGGCTGCTTTGTTGGCACAAAAGTCGGAGGACTTCCGAGGTGAGTTTCGTGTAATCAGTCATGATAAGTTGAAAAAAGGTAGATAGCGATATGCTCTTGAAAAGGCAAAATACATGCGTGGAAAATAAACGCCTGAGTCCTGCAGCTTGACTGAATTGCAAGTGAGGATCGACTGCGATCTCGAGTATAAGCAGGGGAAAACTGCGCAGAGCTGATTGGCTGGCAATTTGCAAACACGTGCAAGCTTATCTTTCCATTGGCCGGTAAAAATAGAGGGAGATACCAGTACGTGTTAAAGGTTCAAAGAGCGGGGAACAATTCGCCGGAAAAACGCATCCGCGTGGAGCATAAGGTTCGATTGAGCTAAACATTAACTCCAGTTTATGCTTTAGCAAAAACAGCCATTTTCCTTGGACAAGAAACCTGTTGCTCCACATTGTATTTCAACTCAAGTGCCTATTAAATGGGTGCTAACAAGCTATACTGGGGGCAGCCCTGTGATTGGATTCATAAAGCATCCAGG
>JAOXRT010000053.1 GCA_025800365.1 Cellvibrionaceae bacterium
CTTATTTTCAAGATACCGGCGGGCGCTGGCTATATGTCGTAAGTGACGATGGCCGAGAAGCCAGACGCCGGGAAGTGCGTTTAGGACGCCGCAACAACGACTTTATAGAGGTGATTTCCGGGCTTAATGCCGGCGAAGAAATAATTACCTCACCTTATGCTGCGTTTAAGGACGCAGATCGCTTAAAATTATCTCAAGACTCTTAGGAGAGAACAGTGATTAAACTTCAAAACTTGTGCAAGAGCTATCGCGGTGACGAAATTGAAACTATTGCACTGAATCAAATCGATATCAGTATGGATGAAGGCGAATTTGTCGCCATTATGGGGCCTTCGGGCTGCGGCAAATCGACCTTGCTGAATATCCTAGGCATGTTGGATCAGCCGACATCAGGGCAGTACTTTTTTAAGGGCCAAGATATCAGCGGCTATAGCGAGCGCCAGCTTGGCCAGCTAAGAAAAGAAAATATTGGCTTTATCTTTCAAAATTTTAATTTGATCGACGAGCTTAGCGTACGTGAAAATATCGAGCTGGCCTTGCAATACCACAATATTCCTAGCAAGCAACGCCGCGAGCGTGTTGCAGAAGTGATGGATAGGGTAGGTATTGCTCACCGCGCCGATCATCGCCCTGGCCAGCTTTCGGGTGGTCAGCAGCAGCGTGTAGCCGTTGCCCGCGCTGTGGTGGCCAAACCCAGCCTAATCCTCGCCGATGAGCCTACTGGTAATCTAGACAGCAGCCATGGCCAGGAAGTAATGAAGATGCTGCAAAGCCTAAATCGTGAAGGCACTGGCATTATCATGGTAACGCACTCATCAGCTCATGCTGATTACGCCAGACGCTGCATCAATCTATTTGATGGCCAGGTTCTAGCCGAAAACTTGCGCGCGGTTTCCTAGGGGGCGGTCATGATATTAAGTTACATCACCATCGCCCTTAGAAACTTACTCAAACATAAATTGTTTGCGCTGATTAATATTGTGGGCTTAACCCTCGGTTTATTGATCTTTATGTTCTCTGTATTGCTCGCCGCTTACGAAGAGAATCACGATCATATGTTCGATAAGCGTGAGCGAATTTATACCTTGGCCAGTAAATTCGCGCCCACCTCAGGCGAAGCCATTGGTCTTTACCCAGATTCGGCTACCGCCTACGGCCCATTAATTCGAAACCGCTTGCCAGAGCTAGAAGCGGTTGCCCGGGCTGTACATCGCATCAAGCAAGTGACAATTGATAATGACAGTTACTATTTAGGGACGCGCTTTGTCGATAAAGATTTCACGCGTATTTTTAATTTCGATTATATTCACGGCGACGAAAAAGCATTGGATCGACCCGATGGTTTAATACTTACCCGCAGCTTATCCGAGCAATTATTTGGCAGTGCGGATGCCATGGGTAAAACCGTAAAAGTAGAGCAGAGCATTGAACTACAAGTAACGGCGGTAATTGAAGATATCGCCGCTGACAGCCATTTAAACTCGGATATGCGCCCTAAATACGCCTTGGGTCTGATCGCAAGCTATCATGCGCTGACGCAAATCGATAAATTCAC
>JAOXRT010000057.1 GCA_025800365.1 Cellvibrionaceae bacterium
CTTACCCTGTTTATCGCGAAGAATCTCCATGCCTGGAACATTTTGATTCTCAACATCAAGTAATTCCAGCGCCTTACTGTTTAACCAAGCATTGTGATAAGCGTCATCGACTATCGCTATTGCTTTTTCAGTACTGACCTCGTCAAGAAAAGATCTAGGGGATTCCATGGGGTGATTAACAAAAAAATCGCTGCTCCATTGTCCACCGCGCACCCATAGCTCACCAGGACGTTCTGTTATGCACTTACGCAATTGCTGCTGAATGTCTTTTGGACTGGCGGTAAAAGGAAAGTTACATTCAAACAAGTCCTTTACAGCACCCACCGTTGGATGAACATGGGCGTCGTTAAGTCCAGGCATTAACATAGCGCCTTCGGCATTCATTCTTTTGGTGTTTGCACCCAGATATGCTGAAACAGATTGTTCATTACCTAGGGCCAGTATTCGACCATCCTTAATGGCAATTGCTTTCGCTCTCGCTTGAGCGGGGTTCATGGTGATGATATTTGCGTTTTCGATTACCAAGTCTGCCACATTTTCAGCTTTTAATTCACTGGCTAGCAGTGCAGAAAATGCCGTGATTGAGATTAGTAAGGGCGTACATTTGGTGAACATATAAACTCCTAAAAAAGGCCCGCATTACGGGCCAGCCTCGGTAGTGAGGAGGCTACCGATTAAGGGAAACAGATTTAAAAGCGATAACTCAGCCTCATACCCGCACTTCTCGGTAATCCGGCACTGCGTACATAAGGGCCATTACCACCGCGATAGGCTGCTGGGAAATAGTATTCATCAAAGGCATTGCGAACCCAGGCCATGACTCGCCACTTGTCGTCAGGGCTAACTAAGGCGGCGCGTAGATTGATCAGCTCGTACTCGTCTGTAGCGGCTTCGGGGGCAACACCGCCGCTGGTTTCAGCTTGGTAGGAATAATCCATTCCAAGTTCAATTTGATAGCCATTTTGAAGGCCCCACTGGTATTGCAAAGTCGCGTTGTAACTCCATTCTGGTGACTGCGCTAACTCCAAGCCGGAAGCATCTCGGCGAACCACAGTAGGCCAAGCGCTGGCCTGTTGATCGATGGCCTGCCACTCTTCTACCAATGTATCTAGGTATGCAACACCCAACTGTACCGTCCAACCTTCACCGGGCAACCACTGCATATCGAGCTCAGCGCCATTAATGCGTGACTTCGGCACATTGGTTAAGCCCGCAATATTACCCACGAAAGTTACCGCCACGTCCTGCTCTTGCTTATCGCTATAGTCATACCAAAATGCTGCAAGGTTAAGCTGCATGGTGTTATCCAGCAGTGTAGCTTTCAAACCTGTCTCAAGAGCGTCCAGCTGCTCTTCACCATAAGGTTTTAACTGTGATGTGGCATTTGAGTTGGCACCATTAAAACCACCTGATTTAAAACCATTTGAATAGGTGGCATACCACAGCAAGTCATCGTTAATGGCGTAATCAATACCCAGCTTACCCATCCATTTTTTGGTTTCTATACGATCCTCATAAACATGGAAGGCATCATTAACATTCGCTGTACCGATTACCGAGAAAATATAGTTAGCGGAGTTTGGATCATCATCGATGGTGCCGCAGCTGCCAGGCGATAAACTTGTGCCAAAACTGCTATTAAGGAAATTGGCCAAACTGCCATCACCGGCATCAAAGGTGCAACCGGCCCAATCTCGGGTTTCCCGGGTATAACGTAAACCTGCCGTTAAACGCCAATCCTCATTAAAGCTCCACTCAATATGAGCAAAAGCTGCTGAAGATTCGGTTTCCTGGGTATAACGGGTATCCAATTCTAAAATGGGTGCGGCGTTAAATGGCGCCACATTAAACGGGATCGAGCCGTTACCAAATACAGAATCTGCCATAAAGAAATGGTATTGCTCTGCCATTTCGTCTTGGCTGTAATAGAGGCCCGCGATCCATAGTAAATCGTCACTTTGAGCGCTGAAACGTAATTCCTGTGAAAAAACATCTAGTTCTGTGTCATTAATATTGCTGGAATCGAGCTGTGCTGTTCCATCCCAATCATTGCTTTCTTGGCGCTCAAATTCATCATAAGCGGTAATGGAAGTGAGCTCGATATCACCTAAAGACCATTCGAGTTTTACCGAGGCACCACGTAATTGATTATCCCGACGCGGGCGTAAATTCCAACGCTGGCCAGTACGCTCACTGATGTACTCATTCGTCCAATCTGCGGCTTCATTGTCACCACGTGAATACCAAATCGGCGTTTGTCCAAAGAACTGTCCACCAGGAATCAAGTATTGATCCAGGCCAAGATAGGGAGCTGCGAAATCACTAGCCAAACCCACATCGCTACCTGCGTATGCAGTATTAGCCCGATTATCTGATTGGTCATCCACGTAATGCAGGTTTATTAAAGCCGACAGCGAATCGCTTACACTAATGTCAAACAGTGCCCGCCATGCCAATTGGTCTTTTTCACCCAAGCGGTCATTCCGGCTAAGGCTTTTTTGCCAGCCTTCATTTGAACTAACTGACTTCAAAGCGAAGCGACCGTTTACTGAATCGTTTATTGAACCGCTTATGTACCCCTCTAGGTCCAATACTTTTAAATCGTCATAAGCGATATCAATCGCCGCCTCAAATTCATCTGTTGGCTTTTTACTAACAAAGTTAATTTGCCCCGCCGTTGTATTACGACCATACAAATCACCTTGTGGGCCTTTTAACACCTCGACGCGCTCTACATCGAAGAGTACCCCCCGGCTCATTACCGTATACGGAATAGCAACCTCATCCAAATACAAGCCCACAGTCGACGAGGCGGCAGTAGAATAATCCTGAAAACCCACACCTCGAATGGTATACAAGGGCACCCCTGTCGCCGCAGTCTCATTAACCGTAAGACCGGGGGTAAATACTGCAATATCCTCCGCAGTACTAACGCCATTGTCCTTTAACTGGTCGCCAGTAAAAGCATTTACCGTTATGCCAATATCATTCACGCCCTGGGCGTGTTTTTGGGCAGTAACCACAACTTCTTCCAATGTAGAGGCGTAAACACCGTTGGAGGCTAACAATACCGCTAGAGATAAGCTTTTTAGGGGCATAGCTTTCTTAGATAAAGCAGTATGCCGTGAAAACAGAGATTTATTTGGTTTATTCATAGATACAGGCGCACCGTGGCCGCCGCTCCTTCTTCGCGAGATAGAAATTAGCAATCGGAGACATAACGTCAAAGCGGACAGATGTGAACGGCCTTAGCCCAGTCCTAACACTCGGTATTTATTGCTTTAGTTGAGTGCTTCGTGGGGGATACTACGAATTGGCGGGGGAATTATCTTGACGAAAGCGGACAAGGGCTTGACCACTTTCGTCAATGGCACACGGTATATAGGCTCGAGCAAGGTATATTTCTTAATGTATATATGGCTCGACTGTGAAGGATTAAGACGACTTCAACTGATCAGGCTTGTCTCTCATATGGTTTATCAAGCTCCACTTCAAGAAGAAGTCCCTCTCGGTATAGCTGGGGTAGCGTTTGATCATCTCGTCGTAGGCTTGTTTCTTGGTCGAGGCACCCTTGGTCACCTTCACATAGTCATCCAAATACTTATCCAACTCCGCGAGCATTGAAAGATCGCCAGGCTTTCCGTGGCCCGGGTAAACGATTGGGTCCTTATCGGCAAATCTCTCTTGAATTCGTTTGAGCTCAGTACGCCAGTTAGCCACGTCATCATAACTAATATCATCACCAAGCCATGGGTGGATGTTGTTGTAGGCAAGATCAAACAAAAATAGCGCATTTAGATCTTTGCTGTACAAGACCGTCATATGGTCCTGCTCTGCGGGAAGAAAATC
This sequence comes from Cellvibrionaceae bacterium, assembly GCA_025800365.1. Lineage (GTDB taxonomy): Bacteria > Pseudomonadota > Gammaproteobacteria > Pseudomonadales > Cellvibrionaceae > Pseudoteredinibacter. The sequence goes on from JAOXRT010000057.1 coordinate 3,850, forward strand.
CGTCATCACCTCTAGCGAACCACCACCAGGAATTTCGAATTGATATGAATTCAGCAGCGCAATAGTGTTCTCATAATCAAACCCTTTAGGGTCTATTTCAATTGGTATTAATGGTTTTTCTAATGCAGGCTCGCCCTCGGTCTCACCCCCATTATTCATATAGATTGCATAGGATTTAATATCCTTACGAATATTCTCATTGGCGACAATGATTTGCGTATCTGGCAATTGATCACGAAAACGCCACATGCCAGTAAAGTGATCGGTATGACCATGTGATATAAATAAATGGGTAATCGGTAGATTTTTAGACAGGGCTTTCTCAATTAAACCCTTGGTTTCGTCAGATTTTCTGAGTGCATCTAGAACAACCACAGACTTACCGTTAGACAATATAAATGCATTTACCGTGGCATACTTACCTTCGTAAACCTCTAACGTTAGCTGATTAGTGTCCTGAGCTTGCACACATAAGCTAGTCGAAATATAAATCAACAAAGCTACTAAGTTTATTCTCATGGTGTCTCCCAATTCGGTTTATAAATATTATTAAATAACTAGCCAATCTCTCAGAAATGGCGTATTAACTATTGCTCTAGCTCTGAATCAGAACTTTGCAACGCAGGAATCACAAACTCGCCCATCACCTTAGAAATATCTCTAATCTGACGCATCCAAGCTCCCTTACTATCGTAATAAGGAGATTCCATTGGAAACGGTCTAATATCGCCGGTAAATGTCACCAGTACTTGTTTACCCTTGATAAGGATATTTTCCTGACCACCATAGCCCGATTGTGAAGCGACCGCTTGAGAAGCTGAATATTTTGGTATCCACATCTGATACCCATAACCTAGCTCTGCACCGGTTTGATTGCTGGTCATAGCCTCAACAAATTTCGAATCTAAGATTTGCTTGTCGTTCCAACGACCTGAATTAGAAAGAAGGAGACCAAATTTGTAGAAGTCCTTAATTCTGAAATGGCTATCCCAACCACCACGCAAAACTCCGTCCTTAGTTGTTAGCCAATAGTTTTGAGCTTGAGGTGGTTGAGTTGCTAGATTATCCCTGTTCTCATCCCAATCGATCTCTACATCTAAAATATCCAATAGGGATTCAGCGACATATTGTTGCTGAGAAGTGCCTTTCGGTGTGTTGTAAAAGACTATTGCAGAGAGCAGATGAGAATTACCTGTATTGTAGTGGAAGCGTGATCCAGGACTATGATCCAGGGGCTCAGATAGCAGAAATGCAACGGTGTCTTTAGCCGTCTCAAGTCGTAAAAATGAATCGCCACCATCCTGAGGATCAATCCACCGGATACCACTGGTCATGGTTAGCAAGTGATATAAAGTGATGTTTTCGCGTCCGCCCACAAAATAGTCTTTATACTTCTTGGGTAAAAGTGATTGAATTGGCGTATGCACATCCTTTGGAATATCCCCCTTCTCCATAGCGATCCCAATCAGAATTGCGCTCAGAGTTTTAGTGGCCGATTGCAATTCATGTACATCGGTTGATTTAACAAGACGCCCCCTACCTGGTGATGCATCATTAACGCGATAAAATCGCTCAAAAACCTTCCGACCACAGTGATGCACTGCAAAGCTATGGGTATGATTATCCTTCGTCGACTTTAAATAACTATCGGCCGCTTCTAACAACTCCAGATCAATAGATAAATTGGCATCGCAGTTATCGTTCGCCTGCCCAGTGGCAAACAACGTGTTAGAGAGAAGAAGCAGAATGACAACGCCACACAATTTACTGTAATCGCGTTTATTCCACCTATTCAATTGAATCTTCATCATTACAGTTATACTCAAACTACTATTTTATTTATTGATTATTGAGAATCTTAAGAAAAGGCACTGAAGCAAGCTCGGAGTGAGAACCTTCCTCTGAAGCAATCACCTGCAATCAATACCAGCATTTTCCAACAAAACGCGTAACGGGCTAAGCTGCTCACTGTATCGTTTCCAGAGTGCAACAGACGATTTATAAATCGGCCTACGTACCTGTGCTGCACTTGCTGTGGTCGATGCCGAATTATCCTTGTAGAACTCCAGCGATCTTTCCGACCACGGTAAACCACAGTAATGATATAGCTCTTTTGCCGCTAGCTCGGTGTCAGCCACCAAGTCTTCATACTCAACAATATGGATATTTTCCGGAAAAATTTGACACCAATGCTCCATTAATCTGTACAGCGACACATAATATTCCGCTAACTCTTCAAAGCTATAAGAAAACGGATAGCCTTTATCAAATAGATTCTTATACATCGCATAGCATTGATCCAAGGGATGCCGTTTCGTCCAAACAACTTTGGCACTCTTAAAGGCCAAGCAGATCAAACCAACATTAATCGCATTCATGGGCAATTTGTTGATAATGTGATTGTCACTCGCACATAGATCGCTTGCTCTTTTTAGGTAGCTATCAGCTAAGCTGCTATAGTCAATCGACTGAATAGTATCCAAAGAGTAAAGATCGCCTCTATTTTTGGCATGCTCTAGTTTAGCCGCTTGAAATCTAAACTCTTGGGAAAATAAGGTAGATTCACCAAGACTATCTATCAAATCAGATTGGCTGAGCATTCTCTCTACTAAGGTGCTTCCCGAGCGCGGAAAACCCACTATAAAAATCGGATCAAGTGATGTTTTTTGGGGCTCATCTGGATTAGAGCTACTTGATCGAAGCTTAGTGACTGAGGAATCATCAAATACCGACTGCATTGCCGAGATTAAGGACAAATCTCTAGTAAGATCATATTGCAACATAGACCTCTTTCTATCAGCGGCCATTTTCAACATATTAAAAGAGCGCTCGTACTCCCCCAAATCTTCCAACTCCTTCGCCAAGGCATAGGCGACTGATACTGATAGTTCGCTGGGTTTGCTTAATTCGGAATTTCGCTCTTCAAGCTCTGAAATATGATTACTCGAACTGCTCTGCTTTCTCAAAGTAGATCTAAGCCAGTACGCCTCACCATCATCTGGATTCAACGCTATCGCTTGATTAAAACTGTTTTCCGCATCATCAAGCTGGCCTAAATACCGCTGGACGACCGCCAAATTAAAATAGCTGTGATAACTAGGCGCAAACTTATCCAAAGCGGCCTGAAAGGTAGCTAATGCTTGAGTGTACAAACCTTGCTGAATTTGCAGCTTTCCAACTTCTTGAAATAGAGAATGTGTTTTGATCTCATTGGGCGAGATGTCTCGAAGTAGCTCTCGGACTTCACACACTTCTCCGTGATTTAGCATCGCTTTGAGCAACAGCAGCAACCATTCAAGATTTTCAGGTTCAAGAGATATAGCCTGCTCTGCTGCACGAATTGAAATTTTGAGGTTATTCAGTTTTAAGGCAAGGTGGCTAGTTTCAGCCCAACCTCTGGCCCAATCAGGATACTGTTTATTAATCAAGGTGCTAATTTCAACAGCTCGTTGAATATTTTGATGATGGTATTGCTGCCAAAGCTCTGCTACGGCTGCTTCTCGTTGATTCATCAATTCCACCTTCAATTAAATCTTAACTCTGCTTCGTTTTTATCAAAAAAGGCCGGGGAGAATCCCCCGGCAACAGACGCTGTGAGGACGACGTCAGAAGTTGTACGCAAGCCTTAGGCCCAATGTCCTCGGCTGGGCTATATACTGGAAACTTCGACTACCGTACCAGTTATTGTCGATAAGCCCTGCATCGTTTGTTCCCGCTGCAGGCGGCTGCGCTGCGGTAATTCCCTTCTCGTCTGAGATGTTATTTGCATATAGATGCACACTCAGCCCATTATCCATGGTAATTCCCGCAGAGGCGTTTAACATCCAAAAGCCATCTAGTGTAAGAGCATAACTGCTCTGTTCACTTAAGATATTTTTGGATTCGTCCTGATAGTAAGCATTGAAGATTACATTAGCGTGCATATCCGCGCTAAGCTCCCACGCCCCAGTTAAATTCAAGTTTACGATGTTTTCCGGAGAGGCAGGCAAAGCATCACCATCTCGAGCTAAGATAGTCGTATTGTCCTGACCGCTGATAATGTCATCATCTAGCTCAGCTTCAACAAAGGTGTAAGACGCTCGGTAAGACCAATGTTCATCTATCAGCCCATTAATATCCATTTCAAAACCAAGAGTATGGGCTGACTGTCCGTTTTGGGCGTAAAGAAAACCACTTGGGAAAGCCCCTAGATTAAGCTGCGGGTCATCCCAATCTACGTAGAACAAGGCTGTCGAGAAACTTACGGTTTCATACTGGCCTTTCAAACCCAGCTCATAGTTATTCACGGTATCTTTGTTAAAAGACTGAATATTGAAACCACCTGGCACGCCAAAATTGGCACTCTGAGATTGATCCAATACGGCATTAACACCGCCTCTGCGATACCCTTGCGAAAAAGTCGCATAAGACATCAACTCTTCTGATATGTCGTAGGAGACATTAAGTTTGAATAGCACATCGCGATCGCTATCGCTTTGCTCAGGAAATGGTGTAGGGTCACCACAGCATGTCGGAAAGCCAGCTAAGGCTGATGTTTCCTGCTCGTTATCGAACCAACGCAATCCACCCGTCATTCTTAGTGCATCACTAAGGTGATAAGTTAGCTCTGCATACAGCGCGAACTCCTGGAAACTCTCCGTTCGACGATATAAGTAATCATTTTCATCGAGTGGTACACCAGGAAAACCAAAGGCATATTGCGTATTTGCTGGCCAGTAGGTTTGGCAGTTTGCCGGCAGTGTCGCGGGGTCAGAACCATCACCAAGATTTAAACAGGCTTGATAGAAATTATTAACACCAAGGTGCAAGGTGTCATTGAAAGCCTCTTTATCTTCATCGATATAAAAGGCTCCCACTAACCAATCAATAGAGCTATCTTCACTATTTGATACCAATCTAAACTCTTGCACAAAGGTATCGTTTTCGTAGCCGCTTGGGGTGATGGCATAGTGTCTAGGACTTCCTAGATAAAGCGAATCGACACCCGCCACATCATCAGCGTAGAGCCCTGATTGATCTCGAACACCAACACCCTCATCATCAAACTTAGCCGTATTTGATGTTAGCGTAGCAAAACCCAAATCCCACTCAATGCCCAAACTCAGTAGCTCCACATCTCTCTCCGATCCCTCTGGAGAAGTCGAGCCATTATCATATTCCCCATAAACTCTGGAGAAGCCCGCATCGGCTAAATCTCTTGCGTTATTTTGCCCCGGGGTAACCGCTCTTCGCCCACCAATACTCTCCTCTTGCGCCTGATAGGCCAATAGAAAACTTAATTCGTCCGTGGCATCCCAACGGGCGGCCAAGCGGGCATAATCAATTTCAACAGTATCAGCGTCCTTCTTGTTGTACAGGCATGGCGGCGCCTCAACAACATCTTGATCTGAAATATTGCGAGGATCCCGACACTCGCCATCAACTAAGGCAAGCGGTTCTCCTTGTGCATTTAAGCGATAGGCATTTACCTGATCTACGACGCCATCATTGTCGATACGCCCTAAGTGGCCACGCAAAGCGAAGCTGTCGCTCACCGGTACATTGAGCAGCGCATCATAAGTTTGGTTGTTGCCATCAGAATGAGCCGTTTGGCTATAGTCTACTGAGACCCGGCCGTATATTTCATTGAAGTCTGGCTTATTACTGATATAGCGCACGGTACCACCCAATGCTCCAGAGCCGTACAGGGTTCCTTGCGGCCCCCTTAGTAATTCCACTCGCTGAATATCTCTAAGCACAAAACCTGCATACATTGGCGTGTTATCAACGTAAGTTGAAACGGGCGCGACCGCGTTGAGTGCATTATCGCCTTCGTTACCGCCAACGACATTAAGACCTCGAATAATAATGCTATTGACGGTTCCTGAGTTTCGCGCACCGCGATCAACCGTAGTTGCACCAGATAGGCTTCGCAATAGATCCGTTTCGTTCCAAATCCCACTCGCTTCAATATCATCACCCGACATCGATGAAATATTGTATGGGATATCTTGCACACTCTGCTCGCGCGCAGTGGCCGTTACTAACACTTCTTCTAGCTTTACCTCTGACTGTGCATATACCACATTGGCACCGCAAGTGGATGCAACAGCCGCGGCTATGGCGCAGCGGGAAAAAACTCTATTTCTCATGAAATTGCTCCGGTTTTATTTATTATTTAAAACTATCTCTCGAACTTTCAAGCTAGCCATTGCCAATCAGCGCATGACTAGGCCTCTCCGTACCTTGCTATCACTCCCCACTTTAAGGGGCCTTTGCAAAATTGCTGACTTGATATCCCTTCATCACATGCCAGCAAACTCTTTGAGGTCGCCATGTACTGGCCGTCCTCGAAACATTGTCAATAGAACTTGGGTTTCCCCAATAAGCTGAGGATCGATTTTAAAAATCGCACGATCTATAGTAATAAAATCAGCATACATGCCCGCTTTCAGCACACCAGTTTGCTCAGCCAAACCGATCGACTTAGCACCTGCTTGCGTATAAATTTTGATGGCTTGATCTAAAGAAATTGCTTGCTCCGGCCAGAGCTTGCCTTTCCTGGTATCGTATGGGTCAGCGCGAGTTACCATGGCCTCTATACCCGGCCAAGGGTTCATATCTGGGACTACTGCCGGCCAATCTGTGCCAGCAATCACATCAACTCCAGCATCCAATAAATCTCTAAAGGGCCAGTATCGCTTTCCTCTTTCTCCCATCGCAGCAATAATCGAATCGGTTACAATCGAGGGATACCAAATTGATGGAGACATATCCGCGACAGCATTGAGTTTCACCATGCGAGGAATGTCAGTAGGATCTATAAAGCCAGAGTGAGCGATTTCATGCATTCGTCCATGAACGCCATTTGTATTTTGTGCGAACTCTATAGCATTTAGAGTTTCACGAACTGCTCTATCGCCAGCGGCATGAACTTTAATGGTGAAACCTAAAGCGTCAACCTTAGTAAAAATACTGCTTAGGTTTTCCGGCTTGATAAGTAACTGGCCGCGATGAACATGGCCGTTTTCGTCCGGCGTATAATTATTAATTACGGCCGCTGTGCGTGCTTCCGAAGGCACTCCATCTAAGAATAGTTTTACGCAATTAGGATTAACCTTGGTACTGCGTGATTGCTCAGCGATAGATAGTAAACGTTGTATATCAGGCTCGCCCTGTTCATTAAACGGTAAAGAGATGCAGGCAGAAAAATACAGCGGTAAGGATTCTCGCTTATCGATAGCGCTGAACGCTAAAACGCCTTTATCACTATCTCCAGCCTCTTTTAAACCTGTTAGGCCAAACTCCGAAGCCTTGAATATTGAAGCTTGGGCCGCATCAATATAGGTATCCAGAGATGTATTGGTTTGAGCTTCGATATGCTCAAGCAGGGGATAAATAGCCGCCTCTAGCAAAATACCATTAGGCTTTCCATTTTCAGCTCTTACAACTTCCCCACCATCAATCTTGGCCTTTAAATAAAGCCCCGTTACCGTCAGAGCTCTAGTATTCACCCAGCGATTGTGACCTGTGTCATCAGCCAAACTAATAGGGTGTTGAGAAGAAATAGCATCCAACCAAGCTACAGGAGACTCGATATTATTATCTGCAAAAAAGCGGCTACCCCAACGACCGCCTTCAATCCAATTCCCCGGCTTTGTTTTGGCTGCGCAATCTAACAGTGTCCGCTTCACCTCTGCAGCATTAGCACTAGCAGGAAACAAGCAATGGTGGGCAAGCTCCATACCACCTAGCACTGGGTGAACATGGGCATCAATTAAGCCAGGCATCATTGTTTTACCGGCCATATCAAGAACTTGACTGCCCGGAACCTTAAAGACCTCCGCCCCAGCTTGCGAGCCGACATAAACGATCTTCTCCCCTTTGACCACTAGCGATTCGGCCCAAGGTTTTTCTGTATCACCGGTATAGATTCGCGCATTCGAGAAAATAAGTGACGACACTGCATCATTAGCCGTTTCGATACTTTCGGAACAAGCTACGCAGAACGACAGCGCGAATACAGATAGCAAATACTTCATCAACGACTTCTCATATACAGGCTTTGCAATTTAGCCCCCCGACTATCGCGACCTTAAAACGCATTTCAGCTGCCTAGGAGTCGCCTAAATAGCCTTATTAACCGAGGGCTTGATTATTCTTTGAGCCAATACTAATTCGGCAAGCAATCCATACGAAAGCTTTTATTCGCATTTAAACAAGTATTTACTCGCATTTTATTTTGACGCATAATTCCGGAACTTAAGTTCCGGGCTTCGATTTAGGCTTGATGTAGCTATAATGAACCCGCCATATCAATATTCGGGGAAACAGGGTGTGACAAAGCCAGCAGGCAATAAGAAAGCAATTAGCGCAAGAAAAAAACCAAGCCAAGAGCGCTCAAAAGTTATGGTTGAGCGAATACTGACTGCCAGCAGAGAGCTTCTTAAGGCCAGTGAAGCCGGCGAAACCCCTCGCCTAAATACCAATCTGGTTGCTAAGCAGGCCGGCATTTCTCCAGGTTCTATCTATCAGTATTTTCCCAACATTGAATCGATTCTAAATGAGCTCTTTGAACAAATGACAGGAGCGGTGCTCGAGACACTAAAAAGCTTCAATGCCGCCGATAAGCTAGCTCTCAGTCGCGAAGAGTTTTTTGATATCTTGATCACTGAGACCCTTAAGGCCGAAGCCGATCCTCAAGTGACCTATGCGATGCACAAGGTAATGAAGAGCCATCCTGCATTGGAAAAAATAGAGAAGCAGCACGCCGAAAACGTGGCTGAAATTATTTCACAGTTCCTAGCCTACTACGGCTCAACTTGGCCTAAGGAAAAGCTTCATCGATTGGGTTTGTATATTTACTATCTTAACTTTGGAACCTGGATATACAGAGAACATATCAGACCAGAAGACGAAGAATCTATTGACTGGGAATCCAACGTTATGAGGCATATGATAGATCGGTGCTTTTTGTAAATAGCCTAAGCCTATGTAAGAGCTAAAACAGGTAGATTTGTATGTTAGAAAGTGGCTTATGCGTATGGTTTACCGGGCTTTCTGGCTCCGGCAAAACAACCCTAGCCAATCACTTGTCGGAAGAGCTTTCTGCACTATCACTCAATACCTTTCTGCTTGACGGTGATGTTTTACGAAGCGGGCTTTGTAGTGATTTAGGAATGACGAGTGCCGATCGAAGAGAAAACAATCGTCGTGCTAGAGAGCTGGCTAAGCTTTTAGTGGATAACGGCTCCATAGTACTCGCAAGTTTTATTTCGCCACATAAATCAGACAGAAATAAAGCCCGCGAGTTGATTGGTAACAGCCGATTTATTGAAGTGCACCTTAGCACCCCAATAGAAACCTGCCGATTACGCGACCCGAAAGGACTCTATAAACAAGCCGATCAAGGGCTTATTCGTAATATGGTGGGGATCGATATCCCCTATGAAAAACCGACCTGTGCCGAGCTAAGTATCGACACTTCTATATCAACCCCGCAAAAGAGTACCCAAAAGATACTTAACTATCTTTTTCAGATGATCAATATTGGCTAATGGCTATCTAAGCTGCCCTAGCCTAAAGACCAGGGCATATAAGAACACACAATCGGTACTAAGAGGTTTTACGAGCCGCAACAATTAAACAAAGCGCCAACAACAAAGTCGCCAACACACCGGTCGCACCAGCAACACTAGAGGGTAAAAAGCCATCGCGACCAAATGTGATCAAAATGGCATTAGCTAGTACAGCAATACCACCAACAAGAGCTGTTAAACCGCCCAAGGCTTTGCTGCCTTCAGACATAAGGGCTGAGCCCATTCCCAATGCTGCTATGCCCAATAGAAGCTTAGCAGCATAGTAAATCATAAATGACAAGGCGACGACGCCACTTAGCGCAGGCTTCAATCCTGTAACTTCAGATGCGGCCTCGCTAAAGCTGCCAAACAGGGTTATGCCAACACTCACCTGAATCACATTCAGCACAGCACTAAAGGCAATAGCCGACCAAATAAGCTGATTTTCTTTTAGCTGCACCATGGCGGCACCCGCAAAAGCGATTAATAGCGTGAACAGCAGGCCCTCGGAGCCCCACAAAAACTGCCTTGGCACATCAAGCTTTGCAACATAAAGCGCTGTATAAACAACTTGGGTAAGCGCCAATACCAACAATATATAGGCGGAGAATTGGGTTAATTGTTTAGGGGTAAAGTTCACAGTCGTACCTCGGCTGGTGTTGTGTTTATTGTTTTGATGTTTTTAGTACGGCTTAGATTAATACCTAAGCCGCTGAAATCAAACAGGCGACTGTAGCAGCAATAAAATTAAGTCTTTTCTTATATACGCCGACTTGAGAGCTTATGGGGTTAAGCTGGTGAGAATATGGGGCATGAGGAGACATCGTGCGGCATGCAGGAATATATTGCCCTGACATTAAGTATGGTTAAAGGCCTCAATCTATAGGCTCATAACCAATCTAGAGCTTTATACGCAGTGGAATCGATGCTTGTATTAAATAGCTCCGAAATCTAACTTCAGCACCTCGCTGCTAATACACAAGCTCACAGCTAATTGGCTACTTTTCGAATGCGGAGTGATTATTAGATTTCCTTGCGCGTCACAGCTCAAACCAGAGAGGATATTTGACCCACTAGTTAGGACAATATACTGTTTGCTTGAAGGTCATGGATGGTTGGCTATTTTTACTTGTGTTATCGCCATATAGGCGTTATCAACTAGGAGGGCGCACATTAATAAACTGCTATCTTTATCGGTTATTATTGCTCTCACATTCACTGTAGCTTGTGCTTTATTGTCTTTGTTTTTTACCTATTCCTTCTACGAGTATGGGAGAAGCTCAATCCGATTTATCAATGGAGTATTGGTCGCTCATGCCATTGCTTATGGAGGAGTGTCGGCAACTTATGCCATTTTCATAAGCAGTTTCTTTAGAAGCAGAGTGCATAAATCACTAATCGTATTGTCCTCGCTATCGACTGCCCTCTTATTGGCGAGTTTTGGGCTATACATTCTTCTTGAAGGAAAGCTAAGCCTTGGCACATAATTTACTCGCATTGATTAGTTATAATCAGGCTTAATGGGACAACAATCAGGTCTAGTCAAAGTCTGTTCGTCAAACTTATAGACAGAAAATTAGGCTGGATAGCTACCCGCTTAGAAATGGAAACTCTCCGATGAATAAGCTGCCATTGCAACTGCTGCGAGTAAGTAACGGTATTGGTCTTATTGCTTTAGCTCTGGTGATATTTTTTACTTACAGGTTTTATGCCGATGTAAACAGTAACTTACGTATCGTCTTTGGTCTTTTATTTATAAACACTCTTATCTTTGGCCTAATCGCCGCAATATGTTCCTTTGCCCTAGCCCTATTCAAGAGCGAAGGTATCCGACATAGTTATCCAGCTCAATTTTACATCGCCTTGAGCCTGGCCCCTTGCTTTGTACTTTGTTTCACTTTGTACAAATTGATCGAGGCTAAATATGGCTTAATTGGCTAGGTACGAAGTTGAAAAGGCATATTTCTATTCATTAATTAGGCAAAATCTAACCCTTAGCTAAACAAATTATACAGGTGCTATACCAAGCTAGGCCTGCACACTAAGATTATCTCTCCTTCTATATAGCTAAGGCTGAGCTTGATCCATCATGAAAAATTTGCCTCGCTATCTTGCCACGGCGGGTACTTTACCCGTCTCTTTTTGCACACTTGCCCTGCTGCTGAACGTCGACAGCATACCCATTCTTGGGGCAACTCGCGACGTGCTATCAGTATACTGTCTGCTCATTGCGGTTTTTATGGCCGGGAGTCTTTGGGGGCATCAGGCGAACAATCAATCAAACACTAAATCCGTGTATCTGCTTTTAAGTAACTTGATCGTTCTTGGTTTGTGTTTTGTTTTTCTGCTCGATATCTATCCACTTACGTTAATTAGCTTGTTCAATAGCTTCGCTGCACTATTGATCGCCGATAGATACCTACTAGCTCAAGGCTTCATTAGCCAAGAGTACTTTAAGTTGCGTTATCAGGCGACATTCGTTGTTTTAGCAAACCTGTTGATCACTGGAATTTTTACATGAAACGTCTCGCCATTATTGGTGCAGGTTTAAGCGGTTTAAGCTTGGCCACGATTTTACAGAACAAAGCTCGCATCACTGTATTCGAAAAATCCAGAGGCGTAGGCGGCCGTATGTCTACTAGGAGAGGAGAAGTATTCAGCTTTGATCATGGTGCGCAGTACTTTACAGCGCGAGAACCAGCTTTCCAGGATTTTATACGTCCGTACATACAACAAGGAATAGTGAAACGCTGGGATGCAAGATACGCCCGCTTCGATGGAAATCGCCGAATTGATTATCAAGATTGGCGCCTAGAAGAACCGCGTTATGTAGGCAGCCCTACTATGAACAGCCTCTTGAAATCTCTCGCGGCATCTTTAAATGTTGAGCTAAACTGTCGTATATCCGTTATAAAACGCGACTCTCAATGGCAAATATTTGATGAAAAAGGTCGAGATCTAGGCTCATTTGACTGGATAATATCAACCGCGCCTCCAGCACAAACTATTGAGTTATTCCCTGAGGAGTTCAGCCATACCGATAAGCTCTCGAGCACCAAGGTGTTCCCATGCTTTGCTCTAATGTTAGGCTTGGGAGAGCCATTGGACTTTGGCTTTGAAGCAGCTCATGTTGATAATTCCGACATCAGCTGGCTCGCCGTTAATAGCAGCAAACCAGAACGAAATAGCACTCAATCTCTGGTCGCTCATTCCTCGGTAGATTTTGCGCATAAATTCGATGGTCGCAAGCAGTCGGATGTCAGCCTAGCCCTGATTAGTGCAATTGAAGCGGTTACAGGGAAGCCACTAAGCTGCATTAAACACCAGGCCCTACATTATTGGCGCTACGCCAGTAGCGATAGAAGCATCCGAAACGACGAGCTAGTGGATCGGCAGCTTCAATTGGCGGCCTGCGGTGACTGGACCCGTGGCGGACGTGTGGAAGGTGCTTTTATGTCAGCCCTCAACTTAGCCAGCTCCCTAGAAGAATTTCTTGAATAGGTTTTCGATTGACCATGCAGAAAATAGAAAACGTTGTAGTATTTGGAGCATCCGGAGCTCTCGGACAAGGTTTTATAGACTACTACTGCGACCGCTACCCATCCGCTGACATACATGCAATTTCAAGGAAGTCTGTAAAGGGCCTAAATACAAAAGCCCAGCCACATCAATTAGACTATCTCGATGAAGCAGCGCTCAAAGAGTGTGCCGAATCCATCAGCTCTCATTGCATGATAGATAGGGTAATCGTTGCTACCGGCATTCTTCATAGCGACGACCTAATGCCTGAGAAAACATTCAAAACGATTAGCCAAGAATCGTTACAATATTTACACCAGGTTAATACGGTCATCCCTGCGCTAATCGCAAAGCACTTTCTGCCAAAACTTAGGCGCGAAGAGACATCGGTATTTGCCGCGCTATCGGCTCGCGTGGCCAGCATTTCAGACAATAAACTAGGAGGCTGGTATGCGTATCGCTCATCCAAAGCAGCTCTGAATATGCTCATCAAGACCTTTGCCATTGAAATGAATATGAAAAATAAAAATGCCGTTGTAGTCGGCCTCCACCCTGGGACTGTGGACAGCGAGCTTTCGAAGCCCTTTCAGAAAAACATCCCACAAGCTCAGCTTTTTACTGCAGAGCAATCCGTCAGGCATCTTATTGATGTGATTGACAATTTGGATAGCGATGATAGCGGGAATTGCTATGCCTGGGATGGCGCGATAATACAAGCTTAGAGAGTTACAACGCTTCTAAATAGCTTTTAGCACTTAATAATATCGCTTCTTTATCAAGCTCAGACTTCCTATCCCAATTTTTATAGCTCATGGCCATCCTATGGTTGCTCTCAAACTTATCTCTGTTTCGATCCAGAAAGCTCCAATATAAACTATTTTTAGGGCAAGCCCCTTCACCGCTGGCCAATTTGACATTGTATTTGCAAGAACGGCAGTGGTCACTCATTCTATTAATATAGGCGCCGCTGGCGACATAAGGCTTAGTCGCCAACAAGCCGCCATCAGCAAACTGACTCATTCCCCGAGTATTAGGTAGCTGTACCCACTCGATGGCATCGGCATATACACTCAGGTACCAATCATCAACTTCGTCAGGGTTAGCTGCGATTAACAAACAATAGTTTCCTATGACCATCAAACGCTCAATATGATGCGAATAGGAGCGTTCAAGTGCATGCCCAATGGCACTATTTAAACAGCGAAGATCTACTTTGGCGTCCCAGAAAAAACTAGGCAGAGATCTATTGGCGTCCAAGAAATTATACTGCTTATAATTGGGCATGTTAGCCCAATAGATACCTCGGACGAATTCCCGCCAACCAAGAATCTGCCGCACAAAGCCTTCTACCTGAGCGATATCGATATCACTACTGGTCCTGTAATGAGTGATGGCAGAATTTACCACCTCAGCCGGTGACAGCATTTTACAGTTGAGAGAAAAGGATAAACGCGAGTGATAAAGCGCCCAACTATGAGGGCTATCACTGCTCATGGCATCTTGGAATCGACCAAAATGAGGCAAACAGGTACGACAGAACCAATCTAGAAGCTGCAATGACTGCTCGCGGTTTACTGGCCAGTCAATTGAAGATTTCTTGCCCCCGATCGTCGCGACATGATGTCGCTCCAGCATTGCGCTAATGTCCGAGACCTCGTTTTTAAATATTAGTGGCTCAGGTAATTCAGCCACATCAGATTTAGACAGTTTTTTGCGATTCTCATTGTCGAAATTCCAACGCTCCCCTTCCGGTTTGCCGTCGCACATCAAAATATCAAATCGCTTACGTAAGGCACGATAAAAAAACTCCATTTTCTTATGTTTGTTCGAGATAAAGTACTGAGGTAAGTCCTCGCGAGGAAGAAAATAGTGTTCGCTATTAACTATCTGAACATTTAACTTGGCTTTTTCTTTAATATTCTCAAGCATGCCCTGTAGCCTATACTCATCCACCTCCTGGAACTCTAGTAATTTCGGCTGATAGCTCTCGATAACTTCCTTTAAAATGTCCACCAACTTAGTTTTGTTATTGCAATGATCAAGGTCTAGATATAAGAGCTCATGCCCTAGGTTTTGGATGGAGTCTGCAAAACTTCTCATCGCTGCAAGGAAAGCAGTGGCTTTTTGATGGTGATGCTGAACGTAACTAAGCTCTGAAGGCATTTCGGCCATCAAATATAAGCACTCATCATCACAGCTAGAAAACCAACTATGCTGGATATTCAGCTGATCTCCGAAGATAAATCTAATCTTTTTGATCATCAGTACACTGCCATAATTATAATCGCCTCGCCCTAGCCTGACTTTATTATAGGCTTTGTCTTTGTACGTGCTTATCAAGTATTCGGTTTATATCGAGCTTGACTTCCGATCGCTTTCTCCAGCTCCATAAAAGATCTCTAGCTCTTTTTCCTGCCGTTTTAAGATCTATCATAGGCTTACGGTATATTGCAGGAATATCCAAACCCAACATTTGAATTTCCAGTTCGCCGATTACCGATGGGTCATGGAGCATCTCTGCATCAAGCTCAGCTAATTCAGGTAACCACTGTTTAATGAAATGCCCTTCAGGATCATGTTCCTGGGCTTGTTTAATAGGATTATAGATACGGATTGTATTGATGCCTGTCACGCCAGCTTGCATCTGCAATTGCGGATAGTGGATACCGGGCTCAAAATCTAAAAACTGTTTAGCTAGGTGGTAAGAGCCTAATCGCCAGTCTATGAGTAAATGATGACACAAAAAGCTGACAAGCATCGCTCGCATTCTGAAATTGATGTAACCCGTGGCATTTAAGCAACGCATCGCTGCATCTACCATAGTAAAGCCGGTTCGCCCCTCACACCACGCATTTAAATCATCTAAGACCTTATCATCTTGTCGAAAGGGAAAGTCTTCATATCCCCTATTCAAAGGCTCATACTCAATGCGACATTCGCTTTCAAATTTCTGGATAAAGTGACAATGCCAGTGAAGTCGAGATGAGAAAGCTCTAAGCGGAGCTTTCCATGGATCGGCCCGCTTCTTTGCCTTTATTGTAAAATCAATTTGACGCAAGCTGATATTTCCCCAAGCAATATAGGCCGAGAGGCGAGAGCAGCTAATCTGGCTTTGCAGAGGTTTAGAGATATGGTAGTGATAGTACCTTCCACGCCCATTTAAAAAAGAGTCTAAACAACGCTGAGCCGCTTGCTCGCCTCCAACTTGAATGCCGGTTTGCGCCCTACTCCAAATCTTAGATTTATCAGATGGAACTTTTCGACAACTAAAGGATTGCATTGAACACTGCCAATTAACTGAGGCCCAATCAGTATGAGGAATTTCAGCTTTATAAAAGCTCTTGCGTTTATTTGCCCATTGTTTCCGTGTTTTTAAACCTCGCTGTACAGCATACTGCGGAACCTCTACCCAATTAACATTGGCCCCTTGAAATAAACTAGCGAGTCTTTTATCCCTGTCAAAAGTAAGACTTAAACCATTTTCCTCATGGCTATACACTGCCATCACATCAAATGATTCAAGCAGGCGAGAAAAGCACCTTTCTGCACTTTCATAGCTAACCCAGAGCTGTGCACTAACGTCCTGCAAGCGACGATGGATATCGATCAGACTCTGCCAAACAAAGCGCCAATGCCGATTACTATAGTGTCTATCTTCCACCAGTTCCGGCTCATAGATGTACAATGGAATTATAGGCCAGTCTTGCTGACTGGCCAGAGCAAGCGCTTCATGAGAGCTGAGACGTAAGTCTCGTTTAAACCAAACAATGGAGACTTTTGGTAGGGGCATTTCGACTTAGTGCGCTACGTGTTTCATAGTTTGAGGCGAACTTTAGCAAAAAAATAGGAAAAACATGAGATTAATGCTGGACGTCTAGCCTTTGTCTATCAAAAAGCAAGATGACAGTTAGATACTCAGTAAAAAGTTCCCTCAACTATTCGCACACAATTCATAGAGCTAGGTTTGCACTGCCAACGGAAGACAGTCTGCTAATAAAAGTGTGTTCGTATTCCCTTCAAGTCGTGATCAAATTAACAGTGGCTTAGCCTATAGCTTCACGCATTTTAATTTCAATTATTCCTAATTGATTTTTTATGACTAACTTTACATTGGTAACCAGCCGGCAATGACAAAATCGCCCTGTCGCCTGTTCGACAATCCATCATTTATAAAACTAGAAATTAACAATTTGGAAATTTCAATATGTCTAAATCTAAGTGGTTTTGGTTTAGCAAATCTGCGCTACTCCCAATAGCATTTTCAATTCACAGTAGTTTGGCCGCGACATTAACCCCGATAGCCGATGGCTATACTCGCGGCGGAAAATTTGGCAATGAGACCTACAGCCAACAAAATATTCTCATTGTGAAAAACTCCCATAACATCGACTATGATCGAAAATCTTACCTTAGTTTCGATCTGAGCGGTTTTAATAGTAGCAATTTTAAACAGTTGAGCCTGCAGCTCTTTGCACAGAAAATTCACAAAAATATGACTATCCGTGTAAGTCGAGCACAATCTAGCTGGCAAGGTGATTTAAGCTGGAATGGTGCACCAGCGCAAGCCCAAGATGTAGCAAGCGTATTAATGGAAGTGAATCCAGAGCAAAGCAAAAACTGGCTAGAATTTGATATTAGCGACTTAGCACGAGGCCTGGAGAACGAAGAACTTACGTTAATTATTGAAGACCCCAACAACGGGCGCGGAAACGGCAGTAACTTCCATAGTATGGAAAATGACTTTGCACCGCAGCTAGTGATTAGCGAGTTCCAGCAAATAGCTGCACCTAACTCCATTCGGGCTGAATATCTGGACGGGCAAGTTATCATTGACTGGAAAGCACCCGTGCTTAATGAAGAACAGTCCCAAAACAGTGCAATCACTGGCTATCAAATTCTCCGCAGAAGCGACAACGAGAATAGCTTTACGCTGATAGAAAATGATATTGATGTAAACGACACTTACTATATCGATCATAGTGCCGAAGCAGCTATGCGCTATCACTACCAGATCATTGCGAATGCCGAAAACACCAATAGCCTTGCAGATATAAGCTCGGAGCCATCAAATACAGCCACACTCGAGCCTTATGTCGCAGTCAGCACAGCTGTTGCCAATATTGTTTCCGATGCCAACCGCGATGGCTATGTTAATCCAGACGATAACTTTGGCGAGGCGAATTGGAGCAGTGGTTCAGGCGCTACATTTGGACCAAATTTAAACGACGATGATGATGACGGTATAGCAGATGGCCGTGATGGACTACCTAATGGCGACGACGATCTCGCCGATATGGCGAAAGTAGTCCTAAAGCAAATTCCAGATCTACAAGCTGGCGATACGACGCAGTTAGAGATCAGCTATAAAATCAAAGCTACATCAGCAAACAATCATCGCTTTCAAGGAGACGTAACTGCGCAAGAGCCCCGGTTCTTTTATCACTATGCTGCCCAAGATCGCTGGATTTCCTTTGGCGAAGTGATTCAGAAAACAGACGATACCCTCAGCATAGGCTTCCCAGTAGATCTTATTAAAAACCAAGACAATGTTATTTATGTCGACAGTTTGTATGGCCGCCACCCTGGTTTCGATGGCCATATTAAAATGGTTTTTAAAGTAATTCGCGGTGGCACAGTGCTATCGCAAGACGAAATTGCCTTACGCGGTGCTCCTATTTTGTTTTCGCATGTTTTGCAACAACCGAGCAGTGTGTATATCTCTGACCCTGAGGCTTATGAAGGAGTAGCGGACCTTTATAATACCATCGATAGCCACCTAGATCCGGGCATTGCTTTGCAAACTACCCCGGCACCATCAATCTGGGCCCAAGATGCAGGCCAATTTGGATACGCCCAGAAGCCAACTACTGAAGGATTGAAAACTATTGCTATCGATAGTCGACTGCCAAGCGGATCAAATTGGTGGTTTGGTAAGCTTGCCAAAGACAGCGGTTTCTTAGATTTCACCGATACCTCAAGCAAGAAGATAAACTCAGGTGGTAACCTGGAAGTCATTCCACCCTATAGTCACGATGGCAAAGATTACCCATTTGGCCGTCTTGTGATTGGTGGCAGCGTCTCAGCGGAAGTTCCTGTACAGACTAATGGCAGCGTGGATATCACACGTAGCTTTCACAGCGACATTACGGACTTCTTTAAATCACAGGAGGTACAAGGTGATCCCATTGTATTGCCTTCGGCATGGCTCACCGTTGGGCATATCGATGAAATATTTAAAATCCTTCCAAATTTGAATGCTGGCCCCAACGATAGACAATGGGTTATAGCTATAGCGTCTCCAGAACAAGGGCTTGAAATAGATGATCGCTATAGCGAGAACAACCTAGCCATTCAAACCCACATAATCGATGAAATAAAATACACGCTGAAACAAGAAATTGGTCTAAGCGACGAAGATTTTATTGATGTTCCGATGCTCTACACTAATTCTGGTAGCAGCTACCACCCAAACGTAATCAATATGCAAGCAATAGGTAGTGATTTATATGTTCCGGATCCAGAAGCTAGGCTGGTAGATGGTATAGATCCATTTAAAACTGCCGCAAGAAATGCCCTGCAGCAGCTCGGTTATACCATCCACTTTAAACCCATTCGCCAAATCTATTTTCGTGGTAATGGAGGCGGTGGCATTCACTGCGGTACCAATATGGAATTCTTTGGGGTTAAGGATAAGCCCTGGTGGATCGTGGAAGAATAGCCTTAGCTTTTATCAAGTTCCGTGGTGCGCACCAAGTGTCACCACGGATTTGAAAAACATCAATAAGAGCCAGGGTCTAAACCAGACTTCGGCGGCGACGCGCTACAATCAGCAATGCCGATAACACCAGAGATAGCTGCCCCCAAATTCCAATAGTCGGCACTTGTCTTGGCGGCTCTGGTTCATCATCTACAATGGTGCCCATAACCTGCGAAACAATGGCACCGTTACAGGTAGAATCGTTGAACTCAAGATTTTTATCTGCTGTGCTACCACCCCCACTTTGAATCGTCCCTAAGTTATAAACTATCGTTTCATCCCCTTCGTATAGTGCATCAGCACTGATACTCAAAGGTAAAACAATTACCCCCTGCTGATTCAAGCTATTAGTTGTTTGATTAGGGTCATACTCCCCTGCAGGAAGAGTAATTTGAATTTCACCATTACTGCTATTGAAGCTATTCACTTCACCCCGACCAGCCAATGCACCTACAGCGACACTAAAATCCAGTTGCGGCGATGCGCTTGAAGCCGCGTCCAAAGTTAGATTAAACACCGCATCGCTATCCAAGGTTCCACTGATAATCAAGGCAAACTCCATACTACCTACGCTATCTTCAGAACCAGAAGCGGGTGACATTGTGTTCAATTGAATTTCGAGCAACGGCCTTAGATCAACCGTGATATTGTCAATGAAGTTACCCACTGGGCTAGCTGGTGATAGTGACTCAAAACTAAATTGTCTTGCGCCAGCTACTGCATCATTTGTTAGAGCCCCTGAATGTTGTACCCAGCCATCACCTAATGACACAGCATCAAGCGGACCACTAAACACCAACGCGCCAGCAGCGTCGTGTAAAGAGGCTCGCGTCGTTTCATTAGCTTGAGCCCTTGCACGATGATAATACTGATAGTTCACAGATTCATTGGCCGTCAAACACACCTCTTGGTACAAGCGAGCAACACTCTCGGCATTTACCTCGGCAAACTGATTGCCTTCAAAGGCCGGGACGGATAAAAAACCATCAGACCAAATTTCAATAGGTGAACCGCTGCTGGGGCCGCAGCTTAAGCCTGCTTGACTCGGTGCTGTGGTCAACCAACCTTGCACAGCACTTTGATCGATTTGATCAAAACCTGAACCTGGAATACCACATGTTGCGTTTAAATCCGGTCGTTCAAAACCCTCATTGACAATGATACGAGTGGGAATTTGAGCTTTAGTGAATGACCACGGAAGAATAACGACGGCTAATAATAGGCATCGGAAGATAATAGAGCGCGACACAAGGACTCCTTAAATACATTATGTCTTTAAGCTTTTTTATCCTCTTCAATTAGCTGCCAATTTTGACAATCAAATTACACCCAATTTATATTTTGGGCAGCAGAATTTAAGAGAAATTTATTAATGATTGTCTATGCAACTATAATAATATTCTCTTACTGAATGTGAGCTTTACGCGAAATCCATATTTCGAATACCACATATAACAAAAGCCCCACACTGAGTGCAGGGCTTCTCGGTAATTCATTCAGAATAAAAAAGAAGGGATTCCTATCTAACGCACATACTGCCCTACCAAGCTATTCAGCTGATTTACGCTATTCATCAATTGAACTGTGGCCTCAGATGCGGATTTCACTTGTTGAGAGGAGTTTCTCGCACTACCAGAAACTTCCACAACACTACGATTGATCTCTTCGGCCACTGAGCTTTGCTCTTCAGCCGCGGTAGCGATCTGGGTATTCATGTCACTTACCAGGGCAATTTCCGATTTTATCGTGCGCATTACTTCATTGGATTCTTGTGCTAGCTGAGATGTTTTACGAGTTTGTTCAACGCCAAGCTTCATTGCAGAAACTGCTTTTTCCGAGCCCGCTTGAGCTGCCTCAATAATGCTCTTAATCTCGGTGGTGGAATCCTGCGTTTTTTGCGCAAGGGTTCGTACCTCATCGGCCACAACAGCAAAACCTCGCCCTTGATCTCCAGCTCTCGCTGCTTCAATGGCAGCGTTTAAGGCGAGTAGATTGGTTTGCTCTGCGATACCTACAATCACATCTAATACTGAGCCTACGCCGGCCACCAAAGACTCCAGCTCTTCTAATGCCTCAGCTGTTTTTTCCACGTCCGTTTCAAGTGCACGCATTGAGGTAATGGTTTTGTCCATTGTTTGCCTGCCAATCTCGGTGTTGTCATTTACCGTACTGGCTGATTCTGCGGCCGAAGAAGCATTTCTGGATACCTCTTGAATCGAGGCCGACATTTCATTAGTAGCTGTCGCAGAATGCTCAACATTTTTTTGAATCGATTCTGAGTCGCGCTGGATTTCACCAGATATCATGGATACCGAGTCGGAAACTTCCGTTAGATTCTTGGCCGAACCCTCCATAGCTTCCAGCATTGAAACTAGAGAATGGCGCATCTCCTCTAATCCACCACCGATTTTTCCAAGCTCATCTTTCGAAGAAACTTGAACAGGCTGAGAAAAATCTTTGCCCTTGATCAGATCTAAAGATTCAATCAACGCTTTCGTTGGCTTTACGATATTTCGATTCATAATCGCTGTACCAATCAGCAGTACGATCACCTGGCCTAGAAGAATTGATGGTAGGGCCCAACGCTCCACAGCAGCGGAACTCGCAATATTGCTTTGAGTTTGTTGGCTTACATCTAGAGATACTGATTTTGCCGTTTCTGCCAAGAGCTTAGACGGAGCCCTATCAATACCACGAACGTAGCTATCTGCCGCATTTGGGTCTAGATCACCAATAAAGATATCGTAAGCTTCTTCATACTTAGCCATCATGGTTTGGTAATCCGTCATAAAGCTTTTCAAATTACCGCTTACAGTCGCGCTTTCAGACCGACCTATAATGGACTTGGTATCGGCCATAATTGACTGCTTACGCTCTTGGAAGCGCCCCCAGTACTTTTCTAGGTCGGCAGGCTTATGCCCGCGTAAAAGAACATTCTTCCACTCTTGCACCTGGGTTTTAAACTCGCTGTTGAGCAAAAGAATATCGCGCTCTATCGCCACCTCTTTGTCGAGAAGTAAACGAAACCTGTTTAGCTGCTTGTTTTCAAGGTGTACAGCCACACCCGCAATAATGGAAACAGCAATAGCACCTAGAGCCAAAACGCTCAAAAGCTTGTTTCTCACCGATCCGCTGATAATATTCATTAGTTAACTCTAATAAAAACATTGGTAGACTATTCAACATAGTTATCGGCATCATTCCTTAAAGATTAGGTTTTTTGATTGTTTTTTAATCTGGGCAGGGCGAAATTCAAACCAAAGCCTAAGTCCACTCACTGTTAGCTTATAACTTTCACACGCAGACTTAGAAAGAGCTTTATAAGGGGGAGCAGGGCCCAAGCATCTGATGGCTCGAGCCTCTAGAAAAGGAATTGCTACAGTTTGTTCGACTTCTTAAGCCAGCCAAGCAGTAGCATTGCAAAACCAGGTAATAGCAAAAACATCGATACCCAATTGCTATTCTCCCAGCCAATACTGGCAAATAGCCACCCTGCAGAAAACGCACCTATAGTGTTAAGCACCGCCACCGCGGATTCGTTCAGGCCCTGCAGTTTGTGGGCATCGCCAGGCAGGGAAGCTACCAAAGAGCTGCCACCAACGTACAGCATATTCCAACCCAGCCCAATACCTATTAGCGCCACTAAAATACCATTGTAACTTTCAAAGCTAATGGCAATGAGCATCGAAGCTAGCATCACCATATAGCCCGCCAAGATCACGCGCCCCACCCCAATTAAGGCAATTATCCGCCCCATAAATAGTGATGGGATAAACATCGCGAGCACATGACTTTGAATAACCAGCATGATGCTAGCGAACTCTATGCCCATCGCATTCATTTTTAGCGAAGACTGCATCATTAACAAAGCCATCAACATATAGCCAAAACCAGAGGCGTAAATGGCCAGTATCAACTCAGTTTTATAGCTTTGTTTGGAAGAAGAATCCTTAGCCGTAACTTTTTCAGCGGCTTCCTTATTTTGCGTATTAGCAGGAACGCTACTTAAGACAACTGCCAACAATACCGCCAAAGCAATAAACATCAAATAGCTGGCACTGAAGGCATAATCAGGAATAAGTAAACGGCTATGAGTCGTTAAAATGGGAGCGACAAAAGCAGCGACTACCCCGCCTAAAGTCACCAGCGATACAGCTTTTGCGGTTTGTTCAGAACTCAAGCCATCGGTAGCGGCAAATCGAAAATAGGCAAAGGCGCTGAAGGCCATTCCAAACAAGGCATGTGCAATACAGTTTATTATGAAGGAATGACTGTAAATGGAATAAGCCCCTAAACTGCCACCCAGAGCAAAGCTAAAGCAAGCCAAATAGAAAACGGGCTTACGACCAAAGCGCTTCATAGCCATTGAAAGTAGGTAAGAACAGAAAATCACAGAGGCAAACTGCAGTCCATAAGGCAAAGTCGACCACTGGGGTTGTGGTGCCAGCGCTTTACCAACCAAGGGAGCAACGGAAACAGTAATGACAGCTCCACTTAAGGCTAAGGCTTGAGCTATCGAATACAACAAGGTGGTGTTACGCATATTAAGACTAACCTTAATAGATATAGTGAAGCCGCATAATAAACAAGAATTCAACAAGTACAATAACATTCAGTATTGGGTCAATAATGCCAAGTCCGTGCCCCGTCGTTAGTATTGCTAGACAGCGATAGACTCTGCTTTTTATTATTGATTTAAACTTCATGAGCCAAGTAAGCTCATTAGAATTTTTCGCAATGGAGGAAGATATGAAACCGGAAGAAATATTCCCATTTATGAGAGAAAAAATTGGCGACCCGAAGCTGGAAATTCCTCCCAGGAGCTTTCAGGATATGGAAGCAAAATTTACTGCCTATCAGGAAGGCAAGTTACTTGAAATTGAAGTCCCTCTCTACGAAAAATATGGCAATCCCTTTGGATTAGTATTGGGTGGTTACTTACCCACTTTTTTTGACCTTGCGATGGGTCCCCTGTCTTTTCTCGCCTGCCAAAAAGCAACCACAAGCCTAGATTTAAATACGGCCTTTATTGCTCCTTTATCCTGCAATAGTGGATTTGTAAGGGTTCAGGCCGAAGTCATCAACATTAGCCGCTCCTATATAATGATGGAAGGCCGAGCTTTTGATTCTACGGGTAGATTAGTAGCCGCTGCCACTTCGAGACTGCATATATTTTAACCATAGCTGCGGTTTATTAGCGAACAACATTCCAGACCCTGCCAGCGAGCATTTACCAGATTTGAGGAAATGCTCGTCTTTTAATCACTAAAGCCAAGCCTCTGCAACTTGCTCAATTCAGCTCAAATTCAGCCTATCCTCATTAGTCCAAATTGACGCCTTAGGCCGCTTGAATCTTGGCCTCAGTTATTGATAATAGCCGGCCGACTAAAAAATAGTGGTCACGGTTAGAAACTGTACGCATTGCTCAATTAATAGCCGGAACAAACCTTAAGTACGACTTTTAGAACACTGGCTTACGGCACGCGTTAGATACATGGCTCAAATCTCTATAGAAGGCTCTCGTTTAGTTCGTTTTTTGAACGATCTAGATGTATCCAATGCCGACCTTTTCGACAAGGCATTTGCCGAGCGTATTAGCCAGCTTATTGGCTTGCACAAATCCTTAGCACTTTCTGGCTTACCCTTGAAACTGGCTAGGCTGCGCTTTGAACCGCGTTCTGTAAGCGCAGATAAAGTACAACAGGAGTTTTTACGGGTTAATCAGGAGCTTATTGAAACATTGATTGAATGTTTCACCCCCGGCAATGGCAGTGCTCGGGTCCGCTTTCCTGGCTATCGTGAGGATGCTACTGAAGAGCAGCTCAATAACTTTGATCTCTACGTGCAGTTTTACAGTGCAAGACAAAGACAGATAGAGCTAAAGGTTCAGCATCTTTTGTCCTATGTACGCGATGCCGCCGCTGGTCACTCACAAAGACTGGCACAACTGGTTATGCTCGAAAGCTCCTTTGGAGAAGCCATCGTCGGTTACGACAGACAATGTTTGGCCGCCGTGCCTAGGCTGTTAGAAGCTTACTTTGAGCAACTACGCCAAGAGCATCAAGACATGCTTACCGAACAATCTGGTGAATCCACATCGGAAGAAACTCCAAGTTGGATAAATCAATTTTCTGACGACATGCGCGAGTTACTGTTTGCCGAGCTAGAACTACGCTTAATGCCTGTTATGGGACTGATAGAAGCCTTTGACGAAGACAGCCTTGAGCCTGATAAAAACAGCCCTGAGCTTAGTAAAAGCAGCCATTCGAAAAAACAACCCGCCGAAGCCATAACCGAAAAGGCCAAAGCCTAAAGAATAAATATCCGCTTTCCCTACACATAAAGATTTAAGGGTTTTCATAGCAAAACACTGGTAAAGGGAAGCGAAAAAGGAAACAAGTAAGAAGACCTTATGAACAGACTATTATTCGCCCTCGCCTTCGCTCTAGGTTCTGCCGCCGTCATTTGGATGGCGCTGATATTTGCCGGCGGTGACGCACTGGCTTTTACCGTCACGGCTGTTATTGGCGGTGTTTTTGTATTGGGCGCCATTGAGTTATTAGGCTTTCGTAAGGCCACCGCCTCCTTAGCTAATGCTTTGAATGAGCTAGACGATAAAAAAGAGGCCCCAGAATCACTAGAGCCATGGATTAATAAATTAGCCCCGGTGTTACGAAATGCCACCCAAGCCCGTATTGAAGGCGAGCGTGTCGCACTACCTGCACCAGTTCTAACACCATATTTGGTTGGCCTACTGGTTATGCTGGGTTTATTGGGTACCTTTATTGGTATGGTAGAAACTTTGCAAGGTGCCGTCACAGCTCTAGAGAACAATAGCGAATTGCAAGCCATTCGAGCCGGCCTTGCCGCTCCTATTCAAGGTTTGGGTTTAGCCTTTGGCACATCGGTAGCCGGTGTTGCTGCCTCAGCCATGTTGGGCTTGATGTCGACTCTTAGCCGACGTGCTCGAATTTTCGAAACTCAACGCCTCGATCAAAAAATCAATAGCAGTCTGCGAACTTTTTCACTGAATCATAGCCGCCAACAAACGTATCGCGCTTTACAGCTTCAGGCCGATACTCTACCAGCCGTCGCCGAACGCTTAGACAGCCTGGCGCACACCTTGGAAAATATGGGTGAGAAGCTGGGCCAGAACCTGGCTAACAATCAAAATGAACTCAACCAATCATTAACTTCACTGTTTGGCAACCTTGCAACAACCGTCGAGAAAACCTTGAGTGATAGTGTTGCAGAAACCAGCCGCTTAAGTGTTGAGAATAGCCGCCTTGTTGGCGAGAGCATTAAACCTGTGCTGCAAGAAACCCTTGGCGATATTCAATCCGAGTTACAGCGCTGTAATGACAAGAGCTTGCAACAACTTGCGGATAATGCCGAGTCAACCCAGCAACAATTGCTAGAGCAAACCCAGCAATGCCTACAAGAGCTAAACGGCAAAACTGAAACCGTACAAAAACAAATCACTGAGCTGAGTACTGCAACGCTTGAGCAACTTAAGGATACGGCCCAAGATAACCAGCAAGCACTTATTAGCAACGCTCAAGAGACTTTGCAAAAAATCGACAGTAACAGCGATGCTACCCATAAGTTACTGCAAGAAAGCACAGAGAAAACTTTATCGCAGTTGCGTGACAGCAGCTTGGCAACCGAGCAGAAACTCGAAGCAAGCAGCGCCGCCACCCATAAGCTGCTACAAGAAGCTACTCAGCAAACGTTATCACAGTTGCGCGAAAGCAGCATAGCAACCGGACAGAAACTCGAAGAAAGCGGCAGCGCCACGCAGCAACGCATCACTGAGCTAGCAGGCTCCCAGTTGCAAGCATTAAGCGCGCACTTTAGTAATAGCGCCCAAGATGTTGCGCAAGCTTGGCAACAAGGCCTAGAGGCTCATCGAGAAGCGAATCAGAGCTTACTGGCCCAAGGGAAAGATAATTTGAATGCTTATAGCACAGAGTTTGAGCGACTTTCTAAAGACCTGATGACAAAAGTTGAAGCTAACAGTAATCACTGGCTGCAGCAGCAACAAGAAGCCGAACAGCTACGTGTTAATAGTTGGCAGGCTGCCTTAGAAACTAAGCAACAACAATCTGCCAAAGAGCTGCAACAGAACGCTGCAGAATTCAATCAGCAGTTGCAGGAGCAAAGCCAACATCAACAGCATGCTATTGAGCAGCTATTAACTCGCTTTGAAAATGTATCCAATGAATTAAATACTCAATGGCGAGAAAATGGCGAGCAACACAAGGCTCAGCAACAAGAGCTCGCCCATACCTTGCAGCAGAGCGCTCAAGATATGAATAGCCATTGGCTGCAAAACGCAAAGCAGATGCTAGAACAGATTAACGGCCTGATGGCCTCTTCTGAGCAGTTATTACAGCAGCGTATGGACAGCGAAACCGAATGGTTAACGGCCCAGCAGCAACGCATGAGCGAAGTCAGCAATGTACTAGGCGAACAACTAGAGCAATTGCGCCTGCAAGAGCAAAGCCGTGGTGAAGCCGCCGTAGCTCAGCTAGGCGAGCTTGAAGCTACTGTGGCCAATCACCTAGCTGGCCTTGGGCAATCCCTTGAAGCGCCAATGACGCGCTTGATAGAAACCGCATCTGAAGCACCACGAGCGGCGGCAGAAGTGATAGAGCACTTGCGAGCAGAGATATCTAAGAACATCGAGCGTGACAACGGCCTCTTAAGCGAGCGTCGCGATGTATTGGTAGAACTTAACAGCTTATCGGAATCCATCCAACAAACGGCGGCAGGCCAACAGCAAGCCATCGAGAGCTTGGTTAGCGAGTCCACCGATAAACTTGACACCATAGGCGAGCAGTTTACCCAGCAAGTCGCCGATGAGTCGGAAAAGCTCAACGATATGGTAGCCCTCTTCGCTGGCAGCAGTGCTGAATTGGCAAGCCTTGGTGAAGCCTTTAGCCTCGCAGTTGAAATGTTCCGCGATTCGAATACAGCGATGACCGAGAACCTAGCCCGCATCGAAAGCTCACTCAGCGAGGCCGGCAACCGCAGCGATGAGCAACTAGGATATTACGTCGCCCAGGCGCGTGAAATCATCGATCAAAGTATTGTTTCCCAGCAGCAAATGTTAGACGGTCTACGTCAGCTGCGTGAAGAAAAAGCCGTTAACTAAGGTTGCGACATGGAAGAACTGGAAGACGCCAATAGCGAATCCTCACCGGTCTGGGCCATTTTCGGCGATCTAATGTCAGGCTTGGTAGGTGTATTTGTTTTAATTCTAGTATGGGTGCTTGGCTTTCAACTAGAGCTGGCCAAAACCCTGGAAGAAGAGGTCAAAAAACGCGAAGCTGAAGAGCAGCGCCGTCTTGCTTTAGAGCAAGCTTTGGCAGATCCACTGTCTAGTGGCCGAGTAACGTTACGCGATGGCCGCATTGGTATTCGTGGCAGCTTCTTATTTGCCACCAACTCAGATCAACTGCAGCCCGAAGGCGAAGCCTTATTGCAAACCTTAGTAGAGCCCCTGCATGTATACCTGACTGATCGTGATCAGCTATTGATGATCAGCGGTTTTACCGATAACCGCCCCATCCAAAGCGGCAATCTACACTATAAGGATAATTGGGAGCTGTCTGCTCAACGTGCATTAACGGTTACCCGCGCCTTGATCGACTCGGGCATGCCACAGGATCGCGTTTTTGCAGCTGCCTTTGGTGCACAGCAGCCCGTGGTTGAAAATAGCGATGATGAAAACCGCGCTAAAAACCGTCGTGTAGAAATGGCGCCGGTACCCAGAAACAAACCCCAAGCTGATGCCAGTCAAGCTAGTGCGATGACAGTAGACAATTCAGGCAGTCGTTCATGAGCAATGTCGCCGAAGCACTTGCGGAACTGCACAGTCGTGGTGGGCATCACTTCGATCCGGTTCGCTATGCCTATATCGACGCTCTGATTCAACGTGCTATTTTACTGCCCGATGAAGCCTCTAACTTTGTGCTCGCTAAGGCCAATAAAGCCTTAGAGCGCTATCAGAGAGACTTCGAGGCCGCAGAGGCCAAACACCAAAAGATCGAACAAAAGATCAAACCAGAGATCGCAGCAGAAAATCAGCCCGCCATCAGCAAACTATCGGCGCTCACCCAAGAGCTACTGAATCGAGATATTGAGATAGGTGAGCAAAGCCAGGAAGAATCACTTACCGATTTTTTGCAGCAACAAGAAAAGGCAGTTCTTAACACTGTAGGCAAAAGCCCTAGGCGAAAGTCCGGTAGCCGCAAAGAGTTAAAATCCTTAGCGTCCTTTCGCAGCTCTTGGGAGAAAATGCGCGGTAGCCGTGTGGCTATGGAAGTTGGCAATGAAGCCCCGGAAAACCCAGGTCCACTTAACCAGCATATGCTGGTAATCACCACCTTAACTAAGATGCAGGAGCTATCGCCGGCTTATTTTAATCGCTTCGTATCATATATGGGCTCACTAATGTGGTTAGAAGAAGCGGCTCAAGAGGCTAAATCCAAAAGTAAAACAAAGGGCTCTAAGAA
Source organism: Cellvibrionaceae bacterium (assembly GCA_025800365.1). Taxonomy (GTDB): domain Bacteria; phylum Pseudomonadota; class Gammaproteobacteria; order Pseudomonadales; family Cellvibrionaceae; genus Pseudoteredinibacter. The sequence continues at coordinate 34,203 of JAOXRT010000057.1, forward strand.
AGCAAAATCTTAAGGGGCAGACCGGATTTAATACAAATCTGCTGAGTTTTGACATCCAAAGGGCGTCTTAGGTAAGGTAAGCACCATCATTTAGCTCTGTTCAGGCTTCACGCCAAGCCTTGTAAATAGGTTTCCACTTTATGCCAGACGCGCAGCACGATTTAGTTAACTGCCACGAATGTGACTGGCCAAGCGCCCTACCTGAGCTTGCACACAATCAAAATGCCCACTGCCCACGCTGCGGCTATAAACTAGCCGCACAAAAGCATAATCATGAACAGGCAATAGTGGCACTATCTTTAACTGCGCTGATTTTCCTTGGTTTTTCCCTGCCCTTTGAGTTTCTATCGTTTTCTAGTCAGGGCTTATCTCAATCGATGAATTTACCAGGCAGTATTCAGATATTAGCCAGTAGAGAATACTTATCGCTGGCGACTTTGCTGCTATTAGTCATTTTTATTTTACCGGCAACAATCCTATTAAGTTTATTCTACCTTTACTGCTGCCACCTTTGTAAAATCAGCCCTTGGGGCGCCAACCGCATTGCCAAGCTGATTTACCTGTTTTTACCCTGGAGCATGGTAGAGATATTTCTGGTAGGCGTAACCGTTAGTCTGATCAAAATCGTATCTTTAGCCGATGTTGGTTTAGGCCCCTCTTTTTACAGTTATATTGGTTTTACTGTCGCCACCGTCGCGACACTACTCTATGTCGACAAACAGCAATTAAAAACACTTTTTGAAGTTGAGTTTGCGCACCGCCCCGTTCAGCAAGAGCTTAGTATTCAGCGAACTTGGGCCTTGTTACTGACATCCCTGATTCTCTATATACCGGCAAATGTTTTACCTATCATGTATACCCGCACCCTAGGGCAAGACGAGCCCAGTACCATTATGGGGGGCGTTATCTTGTTGTGGGAGCTAGGTTCTTACCCCATTGCGGCCATCATCTTTATTGCCAGTGTCGTTGTACCGATAGCAAAGCTGATTATTCTCTGCTGGCTAAACTACAGCGTGCAAAAAGGCCTAAGTAAAAACCGCCAAAAGCGAATCTACTGGTACCGTGTAACCGAATTTATCGGTCGCTGGTCGATGGTGGATGTATTTGTGGTTGCGATATTGGTAAGCCTGATTCAGCTAGGTAATATAATGAGCATCTACCCAGGGCCAGCTGCTATGGCTTTTTGTGGGGTGGTCATAGCAACCATGCTGGCGGCGATGAGTTTTGATACACGATTAATTTGGGCCAATCGCCACTGGTCTACTACAACTTCTGGAGCAGATAAGCCTGTATGAGTGAAGACAATCAATACTCTGATATAGCCGATATACAAGACTCTAGAAAGCTATCCGCTGTCTGGCTGGTTCCCTTTGTCGCACTCATTATTGGCTTGTGGTTTATTTATTATCAATGGAGCAACCAAGGCCCGATGATCAGCATCGCTTTTGAGCATGCTGAAGGTCTGGAAGCGGGCAAAACGAAAATCAAAGCCCGGGAAGTTGATATTGGCTTAGTTAAAAGCATTAAATTAAAACCTGATTTAAGCGGTGTTGTGATCACAGCGCAAATGTCCAAAGAAGCTGAGGACATGCTGACCGAAAACACTGAGTTTTGGATAGTTACACCTAGAGTGTCACTTAACGGTATTTCTGGCATGAGTACCCTGCTCTCAGGCCCATACATTAATATGGAGCCCAGCTTAGAGGGTAAGGCCGAATCAGATTTTGAAGCCCGCAATGAGCCACCAGTGACTCCGATCGGCACACCTGGGCTCCATATCACCCTAAATAGTAATGATGAGTTTGCCTATGAAAAAGGTGATGCCGTTGTCTATAAGGGCTTGAAGGTGGGCGAGTTTGAAGATATCTACTTTAACCTCGAAGAACGTATCGTCTATTACAATGTTTTTATTGAAGCCCCATACCACCAACTCATAACTAAAAACACTCGCTTTTGGAATGTCAGTGGAGTTAAGTTTAATCTGGGAGCAAATGGCCTAGAAGTTCAAACCGGCAGCGTCGAAACACTATTAACCAATGGGGTCACTTTTGATGTACCCAAAGGCATGCCCCTAGGTCAGCAAATTACTGAAAGAGACTATTTCGATATTTATCCAGATTATCAAAGTGCCAGCGATCAGCGCTATAAACACGGAGTAAAGTTCGCTCTAATGATCGATGACACCGTACGTGGATTGAAAGTTGGGGCACCTGTCGAATACCGCGGATTAGTGGTCGGCAAAGTGCTTGAAATCAACCCCGAAATCTATGCCAAGCAACTGGTCATGGATAACAACTACTCCATACCAGTAATTATCGAAATCCAACCAGGGCGAGTTCAGCAGGATGACAGCCCAGAAGGTGTAGCAATCTTGGAAAAGCAAACCCTAGCCGAGATTAAACGAGGCATGCGGGCAACACTAGAAACCGGCAACCTAATTACCGGTGCGCTTTATGTTGATATCGATATCTACCCAGAAATGGATGCCCCAGATTCAATTAGCAGTTTTAACGGCTTTACTGTGATACCGACAGTGCCAGAAGAAATTGGCCAAATAGCTGAAAAGATGAATCAGGTACTTAATAAGATTAATCAATTGCCTCTGGAAGAGTTCGCCCAAAATGCCAACGAACTGCTCACGGAGTTATCAAAAACTGCAAAAGCCTTGCAACACACAAGCCAGCAAGCAGACAAACATATTATCGCTGAAATGGGAAATACCTTAAAAGAGGTTAACAAACTTCTCAAAAGCTATCAGCAGGGCTCAACCACTAATAACGAAATCAATCAAACAATGCAAAACATGCAGCGGGTTCTGGAAGATTTGCAACCACTAATCAAGCAACTGAATCGCGCCCCGAACAGTTTGGTGTTCCCAAGCAGCCCACACTCGGAAATTGAGCCTAAGGCTAAAAACTAAGGTTTCAAACTATGAAAATTAACAATAGAATAGTTTTAATGCTAGCCGCCGCCATAGCGCTGAGCGGCTGCACATCTCAACCAGAGCAAATCAACCATTATTTGCTACACAGTTCAAACACGCAGGATATAGAGTTAAAAAATACCGATAGGGTGATTGCAATACAAGCGATTAAGCTCGCTGAATACCTTCAAAGTAAGCATATCGTTATGCAACTGAGCAACAAGCAGCTGCAGTTTTCACATCATCATCGATGGGCAGAAAGCCTACAATCTGCAATTGGAAAAACTCTACGTGACGCCTTGAACCAGCACTCTAAGCAGTTTCATTTTATCAATGCAAAAGACAATAATAACGGAGAGCAATATTCCCTATCCGTAAACCTAGATCACTTCCTTATCCATCAGGAATCTCACGTACTCATCGCGGGTGACTATTCCATACTACAGTTCAATAACCCAACAATAAAGAGAAAGTTCCACTTTAACTTTAGCCTGGAAGAAGACGGCTATGCACATTCTGTTGAAAAATTACGCTATTCTATCGATGCATTAGCAAAGATGATTGTATCTGACGAAAAAAGGTTGCAAGAAAAACTTAGTGAATACAAAGCAAGCAACTAATCAAGATTAGTTTTAAAACTGAACAGAAAACCATTGAGCTGAAAACAGCTAATTTTAACGGTTTATATACCGTTCAAAATCTTCTATTGGCAAAGGCTTACAATAGAAGTAGCCTTGCATATTACGACAGCCATTTGCTTTGAGGAATTCCTCTTGGCCTGGAGTTTCAACCCCTTCGGCTACGACTTGCAAATTCAGCCTATCAGCCATCGCTATAATCACTTCAGTTATTGCATTATCATTGTGTTTATCAATATCGCTGACAAAACTCTTATCTATCTTAAGCTTATCAATAGGCAGTCTTCTCAAGTAATTAAGAGAGGAATATCCTGTACCAAAATCATCAATAGCAATGGATACCCCTAATCTTTTCAGCTGGTCCAATTGCTGAATGGCCAATTCCGGGTCTTCTAGAAGCATACTTTCTGTAATTTCCAGCTCGAGAAAATTGGCGCTCAATTTTGCCTCCTCCAATATATCGGCGACAATTTGTGGAAAGCTACCGGTTAGAAGCTGGCGACTTGAGACGTTAACAGCGATACTTGATAACGGGCACCCCTGCTTTAGTAAGCGCTGTATATCCCGACAGGCCCCCTTAAGTACCCAGCTACCAATTTCCTCAATCAAGCCAATTTCCTCGGCTAGTGGGATAAACTTATCCGGCGGGACAAAGCCCAACTTAGGGTGTTTCCATCTCAACAGGGCTTCAGCCGAAAGAGTCCCAGTGCTTTCAACGTCTACTTGCGGCTGATAGTGAATCTCGAGCTGCTGTTCTTTTATTGCATCATGGAGGTCCGTTTCCAGAGACATTCGCTCGATAGCCTGCTGAGTTAATTCTTCTTTATAGAACTGAAAATTCATTTTTCCTGAAGATTTCGCACGATACATAGCCGCATCGGCATTACGTATCAGGGTAGCTCTATCTTCACCATCAGTAGGATAAACTGCCACTCCCATACTTGCTGAAACTCGAATGTCCAGTCCGCCTAGATGTATTTTTGAATTTACTCTCGTTAATAGCTTTTCAACCACATACGCGACATTTTCGGGGTTTCCGATATCCCCCAATACAAGTAAAAATTCATCCCCGCCTATCCTCGCAACAGTATCCTCAGCTCTGACTGTCTCGGTGAGCATTTCGGCCACCTGTTTTAGCAAGGAATCGCCGACAGCATGTCCCATCCCATCATTTACAAATTTAAAGTTATCCAGATCTACGAACACCACCGCCACATGACGACCTCGGCGCTGAGCATGTTTCAATGCCTGCTCCAGGCGCTCATTGAGAAGCAGCCTGTTTGGCAAGCCTGTTAAGGAGTCATGGTGAGCCATATGATACAAGGCCTGCTCAGACCTTTTAATTTCACTGATGTCGGTCATCAGGCCCACATAATGGGTTAATTCATCACCATCGTATACACAGCTGATCGTCAACCAGCTAGGGCGTTTGCTCTTATTTTTATGGTAAGTCCAAATTTCTCCTTGCCACTGTTTGAAGTGTTTCAATCCGTCCCATACATTGCTATAACTCGATCGGTGTTTTTTCTCAGAAGAAAACATTTCAGGCCTAGAACCGATGACTTCAGATTTTTTAAATCCTAAAATTCTTTCAAAGGCAGCATTGACATCCATAACAAGGCCTTGTCTATTTAGAATCATGACACCTTCGGCCGCATTCTCATAAACACTAGCAACAAGGCGTAGACGTTCATCTAATTGCCGGCGTTCGGTTATGTCGAACTCAGATCCCGCCATCCTGGAGACACTGCCGTCCTCTTCAAACTTTGCCACCCCCCGGTCAGCTACCCATTTAATATCTCCATTTTTGCAAACAATACGGTATTCCTCTTGGAAAACTTCCGAGCGACCTTCGAAATGATCTTGAACTGCGGCTAAAACGCGATCGACATCATCGGGATAAATGCTCTTTATCCACTCATCTTGCGAATCAGATATTTCATTTAACTGGTAGCCACGTAGCTCACACCAACTTTTTGAGAAATAGACTTTATGCGCCTTAACATCCCAATCCCAGATAGCACCATAAGACCCTTTAACAACTAACTCATAGCGCAAAATAGTCTCATTCAATTTTTTATCTATTCGCCTTTGCTCAGTCATATCAGTTAGACTGACAGGCACTAGGTAGTAATCTCGATCTTCTCTTGGCAGCTGAATGTTTAATTCCACCACCATCACTTCGTTCATAGCATTTACAAAGTTAAATTCCGCTTTAAAAGAAGATTCATGCCGCCACAATGCAGCTACTTCTTTTTTAAACATGCTAACCGCTCCAGGACCGAGCAGTTTCTTAGATATACTATGAAACTCTTTTTCGCTTTCAACCTTAAACAGCTTTAAACATGCCCTATTCACTTTGAGAATAGGCATTTTCAAGAGAATCGAATAAATCTCTTTACTATTTTTTTCTAGGTATTCTTCAATATCCTGAACACCGTTTTTACTCAATCGTTTCAAATAGTCATTCAATTCGCTTAAATCTTCACACCACATTGCGGTTTCTGAGTTATCGAATAAAAGGCTCTGTCCTTTCAATCTCTGCAAGGCACATGTATTTTTCCTAAATTCTTCGGATAAACGATTAAAGTGGGAAGCATTGGTAGCGCTGAAGTTAAAGTTATCTTGCGGGTAAAGCAGCCCCAACAACATTGGCTCGCCTGTTTCGATTTCAATTTTTGCAGAAATCGACGATAGTGGCTTTTTAACATCAGCTTTTTCTCCTAGCAAAAGCTGGTCATTAATTTCCAATATAGAGAAGCAAGCCGATACTTTCTGTGACAGCCCGAAGGCATCAGGAATAAGCTCGGTCAAAACCAGATCCTGGATTTCAGGCTCTAAAGCAGATGACAATAGATAGCTTCTAGCAAGACTGACCTCATCAGAAAATGGGGTTATTAGAAAAGCATGGTCCGCTTGAAAATAGTCTTTTATGGTCCGTAGCGCACCTTCAAAGTACTCTCCAGTCCCAAAGGAATGAGAAAATATTTCATATAACGAGTCAATTGCATTACTGCAATCAATCTCCATTCTCTTATTTAGAATTAGCTCATCTACCTGATCTTGAAGAGCTTTTATGGTTTGCACAGAATTATTTTTATTATTCGACTTATTTAGCAAAACAGTACTACCTTTTAACAGCCTGTCAATATAAGGTGGAATCCCACCTCGTTGCTTAATACAATTAGCGCGGTGTTGATAATAAGCAATATATGGGCAATAGCAAGCTATTACCAAGCCGTAATAATCCTAGAGTTTCAAAGGTTATTTGACCCTACTTAAGCTCTAAGGCCAAGCAGGGTCTATTAATCATCAATTTAGCTTGCGGCTTTCTTTTCACTCATTAAAGCATCTATACAGGCCAGCAGGAGCTCACTTGCCTCTTCAACACACTTCATTTCCTGAATAATGCTATCCCTTACCAGCTTATCATTTCTCCAATTCTTCTCTCGATACTCCACTGCAGTTTTTAATGAGCTATGCAGTTCTTTATGGGGAAGCTCCAGCTTCTTATACGAAGGAAGAGTTGAATAATATTGATGACCGTCACCACTGCTATACCAGACACCCAGCTCGCAGTCTGAATGATCGACACTTAACTCTTCTATTTCCTTGGAACGGTCTTTGCTATCGTCCATCGCAAGATAACCATTCTGCTTGAGTATCACATGATCAATCTTCATCAAGGCTCCAAAGGTTAAATCCCTGGCACTTAGAACATAGTTACTGGTCTTTTCCGCTGAGTCAGAGAACTCAACAAATTGATTTTTAAAGGTCTCGACCTGCTTGCTCATTTCATCAGCCGCAATACTAGAGCTTTCTGCTTTTTCAACCATCTCTCTAACCCGGTCGCTAAAGCCACCAATTATCGAGGATACGCTGGAAGCCGATTCCTTAGTTCGATTAGAAAGACTTTTCACTTCTTCAGCCACCACCGCAAATCCCCGCCCTTGCTCACCAGCTCGGGCGGCTTCTATAGCCGCATTTAATGCGAGCAAACTCGTTTGATCAGCGATTTCGGCAATAATGGACAAGGACTCCGATACATTTTTACTGTCTTCGCCAAGCTCAGCGACGACAGTGGCAACATCCTGGATGCTACTATTAATTTCAGCCAGTCGTATCGACATGGCATTTACTTCACGGTGACTTTGCTGTGCGGCCTTGCCATTTTTATCGGCTATCTTCTCAACTGACTTGACCTCATTATTGATCCTATTTAGATCTACTTGACTAACCTTCAAGTTTTTAATCAAATTTGTGGTGTTCAAGTTATGCAGCTCCGAATGAAGCTCGTTGGCTGCTAAGAGGTCCATTCCATCCTTCATTCTTTCTATCGATGTATTAATAGAAACCAGTGATCGTCCAAGTTGACCTGGCAGCCCTCGATAAAGAGCAATCCTCTCATAGGACCCTTTGGACACATGATTAAAACAGCTATTCACTTCCTTAAAATAGGATTCAATGTAATCCAAAAAATCATTCAATTCCCAAGCCACCATTCCTAACTCCCCCATACCGACAGTATCAACGATGCGCTTATTGAAACCGCCTTTATTGGCTGAACGAACGGTACAGAATACTTGATCCATCGTGCAGAATGCTCGATGGACGATTTGATGTCCTAGGATAGCAAAGGCAAGTGCAAGGACAGGCGCTAATAGCAGCCAATAATTGGGACTCACGAAAATGTAAAACAATGTGTTATTAAGCAAGATCGTAAGGGCTGTTCCCCATAACATAAATTGAGCTTTAGTTTTCAGAAAAGGGATTCGAGCACTTACGTTGCTAGCTTCGGATTTGCTTTGCTTTGCGGCGATAGTCATTTTCTTACTCCCTGTTTGCGTCCAGCTCTACCATAAATCGATTATAGGAGACGGCTTCCTTTTCCAAGTAGTTATCAATCAGCTGCCAAGACCGATCCGGAGCAGATTTTTTATCACCCCGCTGTTCTTCTTCGCGCATTTTTTGATACAAGCTTTCCACAAGCCGTATTGCATTTTTTCCAGGCTTTCGCCTTACAGAATAATATCCACGGAGATTTCCAGACTCATCGTAGTCAGGGGTGACATTGGCAAACACCCAATAATAGGAACCGTCTCTACAGAGATTTTTAACGTAACCAAAGAATTCCTTGTTTTCCTTTAGATCAGACCACATCTTCCGGAAAACTCCGCGCGGCATATCCGCATGTCGGATGACGTTGTGCTGCATACCAATTAGCTCCTTTTCTACAAAGCCGGATATACGCATAAAGGTACGATTGATGTAAGTAATTTTTCCGGTTACGTCCGTCTTACTTACAATCAAGTCGTCCTCGGACAGTTCAACCTCTTTATTGCTGGCCTGTATTTTAGGCTGCCTACCCCGTGATCTAGCCATGGATCCCTCCAGGTTTTGCGTCAATTAACTTAGTTGTCAAAGATGACTATCGACAGGTCAAATAGATACTTAAGTATGAGAGGCATGAGCCTGAGTTATAAGGCGCCACTTTTTGTTGAATAACGCCGAATGACATCTCATTCATTCAATTTCAAGGGAAGAAATTCAATCTATTGAATATTTGAGGAGGGAGAAGTGATCTTGCGCGTATTATTAGACGACACAAGACCACTGTTTCTTAACTTATAGTTTGTGGTATTTGAAAATATCTAACAGCAAGCGCTCAATCATTTCAGTGTTAAAGAAAACGGTTCTCGGCAAGTCACCTTCTTCCACCTTCAGGTAGTAGCTTCTTGACGAATCCCAACGTTTTCTGAGCTTCGAAATCTTCTTTTGAACCTTTTGAGGGTAACCATTACTCTCTATTTTGGCCAAACCTTCGTCAAAGTTCTTTACTGTACTAGTTGTTTGCTTGGCAACGTTAAAATCTTTGAATCCTGCTATAGAAATAATGTAAAGTTTCGCCATGCGCTCAATCAAATAGCGCTGCTGCTCGATAACATCAATCATTTCACCGGCATCAGGGCTCGTTCCGTAAAGGACTCTAGCAATATTCTCAGATCCCTCCAAAAGTACTTCACCCATATCAATCACTAGTAATCCCGTGTCTCGGCTATACTCTTGATTGAGGGTATCCTTAAACTCAGCCCAGATCATTTCAACAAACATCAAATCATCTTCAATCTGATCTTGATTCTTGAATGATTTCAACTTACTCAAGCTTGCATCTACATTAGCGATATGCTCGCTTAGCATCTGCTCTGAACGTGAGGCATTTAAGTTTTCCCCTAGGTAGAAATAGTTTTTTACCAAGCTTTGACTCATCACCGCAATATCTTCTGCAGCAGTTAGGTAATCAATATTTTCCACCTTTCCAAAGGCGGCCTGGCTTAGACTCAAGATCGATAACGCCAGTATCGCAGCTTTTTTAGCTAGGGCACTGGCCAGTATATTTAAGAAATTCATTTTACTTCTCTTCAATCGCCACAATTAAATCATGGATGACGTCGTTAATTTGTGTCACTAGTCGGGTTGCCGACCGTTGTCCTAAGGCGGGTACAAAGCGGCCGGATTTGCTCTCAGCCATTCGCTCGAATACTAAAAAAGATTTTTCAATCTTATCCAATTTCACTTTGGTAGCATCACTCACGTACTTCGGATAAGCTTTTTCAACAAGCTCATGATAGTAAGCTTCAAACTCCTCCAAGATGGTTCGCACCTCCTCAAAGTACTTTGGATTCGGCACGTCCCAAGCTCTCATCATATAAAGTGCGGCTAATCTTTGAACTTCCATTCCCAGTTCTGCCGCCACTATGACATAGTGCTCTCCCTCAATATGAGTCTCAGCTGCAATTAACTCCGCGATAGCCCAACACTCCTTATCAAAATCCTCGATAATATGATGCAACTCTAGGACTTTTTCTCGATCAGGCTTGGCGAGAGCAATCTTCTTGATCTTTATCCAGGTCTTCTCCTTTTCGATCACCATTGCGTCAATCTTAGGACCCAAATGGTGCCCTTTTTTTAGAGCCTGAAACTCAGCATCGATCTTTTCAATGGTTTTCTTTAGGTGCTTGGCGGGATCATCGTATTTAACCCCCATCCCGACTAGGGAGTAGTCTTTTAGAACGGTCTGAACGTTGGTGCAGATGTCCGCAATATTATGCACATCCTCTACCGAGGCAGCTGCATAAACACGAAGATTGATACAACAGAGGAACAGCAAACAACTAAGTATTTTGGGGCCCCAAGAGCGCCCCCTATCTATATATTGCACGTCTATAGATTCCTACGACTTGTTAATGAATTAAGACTTGCCACTCGAATGTACCTTCGATTATCTGAACGAGCCCCATTCCGCAGAATTGCGAAATGCTAAATATGCCTTCTGCTGTATGACTGCTCTATGAACAGCTACAGCAAACTTTGGCACCACCACCACACCCCTTCGACTTAGTTTATTCAGCTCTTCTGGCGCAGATTGAAAACACTGCTAAAGAGCGGGCAGAAAATTAGCACAAATTTATAAAAAAGAATTGACTATAAAGAAAGTTTTCGAGTCATTTCACAACAAAATACTGACTTCACTGACATACGGTGATCGTTGGAAAATCTGTCGAAAAAGACAAATTTGAAACCAAGCTTTTTGCTTGTTACCACAGGTTCAATACCCAACAAACCAGGTAAACCCTAATTTGGAAGCTCCAAACTTAGTTAAATAAAAAGAATAGAAATCGTTGCATCTGATTTTGATACATACCAAACATATTGAAGTGTTGCCAGCAAACCACTATATCAGTTCGAACATTGAGCGGAGGAAAAAGGGGCAACTGGGGAGCGTAAAAGTAATAAACGGCCCTAAGACCCAGCTAAAGCTAAGTTTGCAATTTAATTACTTAGCCTCTCTCCTTAGTAGTGCTTAACACATAGACCTAAGCGAAAAATCGATCACCTGCCTCAGTAATCTTGCCCGCTCTTTTTCATCGTGCTTCTCGACTTCCATAACCGCCGGCCAGATTAACAAGCCCTCGACCATAGACATAATCAGGTTGCTGCTGATCTCAACATCGGGGACATTTATAGCGCCGCTGTCATTGGCCGCAGAGAGCCAATTCAATAAAACGTTCTGTTTAACACAGGCAAAATCGATACTATAGGCTTGTCTGCGCCCTGCATATTCAATCATGATGGCGCGAATTAGGAGCTCATTATTGAGCGCCAGCAAGCCATCTAGGTATATCGTGAGCAAATCATATAACTGTTCTGCCACGGGCAAGTCTTTATTAAAGGGCCTGTATTCCGGGGACTGAATCTGCTCTGTTAAGTCCAAAGCAATTACTTCAAACAATGCTTCTTTTGAACCAAAATGAGCGTAAAGAGTGGGCTTAGTCGTGCTGGCTCGCTCAGCAATCATTTCCATACTGGACTTAGCGACCCCAACTTCACTATAACAATCTTTAGCGGCCGCCAGTATTCTCGCGCGAGTCTTTTCCGAACGGCTTGTTTTCTGAGTCATCCCAACCCTATCTTCTTCATTATTATCATAAATTTAGCAGCTGCTGAGAGCGCCAATACAAGAGCCCGCATTCTACTGAAAGTCGGTAGAGCCATATAGCCCTTAATATGCAAATCGCGCCTAAGCCCTAAAAGCCCCAGTTTTGGGACTTTCTCTTCCAATAGCGGACTAAATTGTAAATCTAGACACAACTTTACTTTACCGTATAGTAAAGTTACAACTTTGAAAACCTTCAGATTGGAGATTTATAAAGTTGCGCCCACTCAAAGATCACGGCACTAAATGGCTGGCCGCCCCCGTAATGATCAGCTCATTGCTTTTAGCAGCTTGCCAGGGCAGTAGCGAGACTGCCCCCACGCCCCAAGAAATAACCCCTCGTCCGGTAAAACTACACACCCTTAGCAGCAGCGACTCGACAAATGAGCGCCTATTTCCCGCCCAAGTACAGGCAAATCGACAAACAGAGCTTTCCTTTCGAATCTCCGGGCAATTGGAAGAACTGACTGTTCTACCCGGTGAAACGGTTAAACAAGGACAGCTACTGGCCAGGTTAGACTCACGCGACTTAAAGAATGAACTGGCCTTGAGGGAAGCTAACTACCGCTTTGCGGCCAATGAGCAAAAGCGCATCGCTGCCTTGTTCGAGCGCAAATTGGTATCTCAATCTGCGCTTGATCAGAGTAATAACAACTACAAAACCACTTTATCGCTTTACAACATAGCCAAACAGCAACTGGAACATAGCACCCTAAGAGCGCCTTTCAATGCTCGTATCGCGAGCAAAGAGGTTGAGAACTTTCAATATATACAACCGCAACAGACCATATTGAGCCTACAAGCAAGTGACACTCTCGATATTCGTATCGAGATTCCTGAAAAGCTACTGGCTGAACTGGGCAGCGGAGGCCTCAATTATGATTATCAGCCCAAGGTGTTTTTCAAAACTCAGCCCAATAAGGCCTACCCTCTGAGTTATAAGCAGCACAATACTCAAGCTGATAGCGCGACTCAATCATACGAGTTGATTTACAGCCTACCTGCCCCCGATAACACAACGCTCTACCCCGGTATGTCGGCAACGGTGCAATTAAATATCTCGACTCTAGCGGGCAGGAGCGCGAACAGTGATGGCTTTATCATTCCTCTGTCAGCTGTACTGAAAGATGATGGCAAAGGCCTATACCAAGTATGGCGCTATTCAGAAACTAACAACACGGTAGAAGCCGTAGCCGTAAAGCTCGGTAGAGTAAGCGAATCGGGAATTTTAGTGCACGGTAATTTAAGCACTGATGAGCAATTGGTCGCCGCGGGTTTAAACAAGTTAAAGCCAGGCATGAAGGTAAAACCCTTGAGCTATGAGCGAGGAATTTAACTTGAGCCTACCCGATTACTTTATTAAAAACCGAAGCATCAGCTTTATCTTTACCTTGCTCCTCTTGATCGGCGGCATTTTAAGTTTTAACAACTTATCACGCCTTGAGTTGCCAGAGTTTCCGATACCAAGAGCTTTAGTAAATACAGCGTACCCTGGTGCCTCTCCTCTGCAAGTCGAGGAAGAAGTCACACTGCCATTGGAAAAGGCCATCCAGGAACTGGAGTATGTAAAATTTGTCGATAGTTTTTCCAGCGCGGGCATGTCCCAAATACAAATCGAATTATGGGAGACCTATACCGGCGCAGAACAACCTCAAATTTGGGATGAGCTACGCCGAAAAGTCTCCGATATTCAGAGCCAATTACCTAATGGAGCCATGGCATCCCAAGTGATCGATGACTTCAGCGATGTTTACGGCATTTTGTACAACATCAGTGCTAACGACTACAGCTATCGAGAACTGGAAAACTACGCTGATTTCTTAAAGCGGGAATTAAGCCTTGTTCCAGGTGTGCGACGGGTAAATATTGCTGGTCAAGTTCAAGAACAGATCGTCATTGAGATATCCCAGGGTAAACTACGTACGCTTGGTCTAGACCCTAGCACACTCAGCCAGTTGATTAGGCAGTACAATCTCCCCTCCAACGCTGGATCGGCCTTCATCGGAGGCGATAGTTTACGCATTCATACCAGTGGTGAGTTTAATACAATTGATGACTTAGAATCCCTGCTGATCAAGCCCAGCGGGCAAGCGGCGATGATTCGCCTTGGCGATATTGCCAGGGTCTATAAAAAATTTGATGACAGGCCGCAAAACCTCTATCGAAATAACGATGAAAAGGCTTTGTCATTGGGCATTTCATTTTCCAAAGGGGTTAATGTTGTCGATGTCGGGCACGCTGTCGATGCTCGGCTCGCTCAGCTAGAAAGCAGCCGCCCTATCGGCATGTCTCTTACAGGCGTCTACGACCAACCTAAATTAGTAGACAAATCCGTCAGCGATTTCCTGTTTAGCTTACTGCAAGCCATTGTGATTGTTATCGCGATACTTCTACTTAGTATGGGTATGCGCTCGGGTATCTTAATGGGCGGTATTTTACTACTGACTATTTTAGGCACCTTTATCGGTATGTCGATGCTGGATATTGAAATTCAAATTATCTCTCTCGGCGCCTTGATTATCGCATTGGGTATGCTGGTAGATAATGCCATTGTGATTACTGAAGGTATCTTGGTTGGTCTCAAGCAAGGGATGAAAAAGCGGGACGCCATTAAGCTTGTTACTAAACAGACTACTTGGCCGCTGCTCGGTGCGACGGCCATTGCAATCATCACCTTTGCGCCTATCGGGCTTTCCCAAAACTCGACAGGCGACTTTATGCAGTCATTATTTTATGTGCTGCTCATTTCACTGAGTTTGAGCTGGCTAATAGCCATCACCCTAACACCGTTTTTCGCACAACTGATGTTTAAAGAGAAAACATCGGAGAACAATGAGCAGTCCCCTTATGATGGTCGATTCTTCCAAGCATATAAGGCCCTTTTAGGCTTGGCTTTGCGTAACCGCCTACTGACGCTGTTAATGGTTTTCATACTGTTAATTGCTGCCATGGCAGGCTTCGCCAATGTTAAACAAGCCTTTTTCCCACCCTCTAATACACCTTTGTTTATGGTAGATCTTTGGTTGCAGCAAGGCAGTGACATTCGCCAAACAGAAACTACCGTTAGTGATATTAGTAAAAAACTTGAACGAATAGACGGTGTCAACAATGTCACTTCAGTTATTGGAATGGGAGCACAGCGTTTTTCACTCACCTATAACCCAGAGTTCATCAATAGTAGCTTTGCACAACTACTTATTAATACTGATAGCCTAGGCAAGGCACAGGAAATTATCCCAATCATTCGACAAAAAATTGAAGAAGACGCACCCCATATTGAGCTCAAATTCAGAACAATGGAATTGGGCCCAGCCCCTCGCTCTCGAATCGAAGCGCGCTTTTATGGCCCTGAGCCAGAGATACTGCGTCAACTCGGCAGCCAGGCTATAGCGATTATCGATCAGCACCCTACCGCGACAGCGACTAGGCATAACTGGCGTGAGAGCACCACGATCATTCAACCACAAATCAATGAAGCAGCGATGCGTCGTAGCGGGCTAAGTAAACAAGATATAGATGCCGTGCTTAGATATAACTTCAATGGAGAAGTCATTTCTATACTGCGGGAACGTAGCCATCAGCTACCAATCTTGTTACAAAGCCCTGAAGAGGAACGCTTCAACATTAATCGCGTTGAGGAACTACAGATCTGGAGTCGCGAGTTTCAACAGTACGTAGCTGTGTCACAGGTACTTGATGATTTTCGCAGCAGTAGCGAAGACTCCATGATTGTACGACGAAATCAAAAACGTGCATTATCGGTGTTCACCGATGTCGCCCCGTTTAGCGACGACACAGCGGAAAGCTTAAGACTAAAAATAGCCCCCGAAATTGAAGCAATTAAATTACCAGAGGGATACAGCTTCGAATGGGGTGGAGAATACCAAGATCAGCGAATGGCTGAAAAAAGCCTATTTGCCTCGGTACCTATGGGCTATTTAATAATGTTTTTGATCACCGTATTGCTGTTTAAGAAGTTTAGGCAAGCGTTGGCTGTCTGGTTAACGGTACCTCTCTCAATCATTGGTGTAAGTGCAGGTTTGCTACTGTTAAATATTCCATTCACCTTCACGGCATTGCTAGGCTTATTGAGTCTATCAGGTATGCTAGCAAAGAATGGTATCGTGTTAATTGAGCAAATTAATATCGAGGAATCAGAAGGCAATAGTCCTCAGCATGCGATTTTTAATGCTGCTGTTAGTCGTGCACGCCCTGTTTGTATGGCTGCCGCCACGACTTTACTTGGAATGATCCCGCTGATCTTTGATGCCTTTTTTGCCTCGATGGCGGTAACCATTATCTTCGGTTTAGGTTTTGCTACGTTGTTAACCTTGATTGTATTACCGGTTATATACTCAGCACTTTATCGGGTAAGGTTTTCGAAATAGCATTCAAGCGCCACTGTTCTACAGTAGATAAATTCTAACAGTGGCGCTATCTATTCTCACCTAGTCCCGACATTTCTCTTTCATCTACTCGCTCTCACTAGGCTTAAATACTCATCATTGCCCAGCTTTAAGCGACAATTTAGACCAATTTCTAAATCAAAAGGCACTATACAAAGCAATAAATACGATTTACCATATATATGGATAATCATATTTAAAGGAAAAGGTAGTCGCTATGGGTGTTTTCGAGAGGTTCCTGTCAGTTTGGGTGGCAATCAGCATCTTAGCCGGTATTGCTCTAGGAAATACATTCCCCAGTACATTTCAGGTTTTGGCAGGCCTTGAATTCGCCCATATCAATATCTTAGTGGCCGCACTAATATGGTTGATGATTTTCCCAATGATGCTGCAAATTGAGTTCCGCGCCTTAGCTAAAATCAAGCAACAACCTCAAGGTTTACTCCTCACTATTGTCTTAAACTGGCTGCTAAAGCCCTTTAGCATGGCGTTTTTAGCATGGTTGTTTTTCAAACTGGTTTTTGCCGATTGGGTAGACCCTCAGAGCGCAGAGGAATACATCGCGGGCATGATTTTACTCGGGGCTGCACCTTGTACAGCGATGGTATTCATATGGAGCCAGCTCACCAAAGGAGATCCAAACTACACCTTGCTGCAGGTATCACTCAATGATGTCATCATGGTATTCGCCTTTGCACCAATTACTGCTTTGCTACTAGGCGTTAGTGATATTCAGGTTCCATGGGGCACATTGCTATTGTCTGTGCTCCTCTATGTCATTCTTCCCTTAATCGCAGCTGTGCTTATACGAAGCCTCTATGAAAGATTCCAGTGCGAGAATCAGCTAAATTCATTGCTGCAGCAAATGAAGCCTTGGTCGATTGCGGGTCTCATGGGGACAGTAGTCTTACTATTTGGTTTTCAAGCACAAACGATCTTACAAAAGCCCTATGAGATTGTATTAATTGCTATACCCTTATTGATTCAAACATATGGCATTTTTGCTATTGCCTACTTTGCTGCCTTAAAGCTAAAACTACCCCATAATATTGCCGCGCCCGCTTGTATGATCAGCACCTCAAATTTCTTTGAATTGGCTGTTGCTGTAGCCATTTCTTTATTCGGCTTGCACTCTGGTGCTGCACTCGCGACAGTGGTTGGAGTATTAGTAGAGGTGCCGGTAATGCTTAGCCTTGTAGGCTTTGCTAATCGAACAAAACACTACTTCGATTGATAACTAAGGTTTCAATTTACTTGGAGTCGTGTGGTATTGCTTTTTAAAGGCACGCGTAAAGTGAGCCTGATCATTGAAGCCACATTCTATAGCGACCGATGATATGCTTTTGTTTCCAGCAAGAAGCTTTTCGCGGGATAAGGCTAAGCGTTGATTAATAAGGTACTGATAGGGTGTTACTCCGGTGAGTTTTTTAAATTCTCGTAAGAAGTAAAATTTGCTGCAATTGAGCAGCCCTGCCATTTCTTCGATCGTAATCGATCGGCTAATATTTTGCGCTATAAGTTTATCAATCTTTTCCAATTCTTGATGAGAAAATTTCGAGCCATCTTCCTGTTCTTTTTGCTTATCTAAATAATCGGAATAATTATTAATATAGTGCACTGCCAACAAAGACAGTAAATTTTCCAAATAGGCTGGTCCATTTCTACCTAACGCTTGAACTTCATGCAGAAATAACTCAAGGGTAGCCCTCAGACTATCATCTTGTACATTGTAGTTTTTGAGAAAACGTAGTTGCTTACCCTGCAAATCAATAGGGCAAGCATCAATAAACCTCTGCTTTTCGATAGCGACAATAAGGAAGTAGCAGGGCTCATCAATGCTATGGGTAAATGGTGTTGCCGGTGGGTTAATCCATATCTCACCAGGTATTGTATGCAACTCAGATAAAACGCCTTCAGTATCAGCCTGCCAATTCAGGTCCTGCTCCAGCCCTAAGGCGAAATAGAAATAGGGGGTTGAAACATGGCTAGGGTAAAAATGGGGAGATGAGCCCTTTTCCACAACAATACCACGCCAGCCCAGGCTGCGACTCGATATTTCGATATCGAGAACTTCGCCACAGCTCGATGGTTTCCCGGTATTGTGATCAATAAATTTTAGCAGCGATTCCATATTAATCCTCAGGGCACAAGGTTTTTGAGGCCCCACTCAATACCAATCATAGATCAATATTAACGCCACTTTGGACAACACAAAAGCCCTTCAATAGGGCGATTGTTTTGAGTCATTTTGAAATTAGCGGCTAAAGCTCGTTTGGCAAAAGCGATTGTCTGAGCCGATGTTTAGCTCCAGCAAGGCTAGGGGCTTGCTGGAGAATTTCTCGACTCCCCTCCTCCCCTTGCAGCTCAACCACTACCGAATCTATTAGCCAATGACCATCCAATTTGGTCAGCCCAAAGCGGTATTGACCATCTATCGACCAATAACCTTCCTGTCCCAGCCAGTGGCTGGCAGTGAAGTTCGCTACAGCATTTGCACGATCGCCCTCGATACTGACTTGAATACTACTCAAGTTGTGAAACGTTTTGTCGAACCCCGGCAGGAAAGCCATCCAACGCTTCATCAGTTCGATACGTTGAACTCGCTCAGGCTCTCCTCCAAAGATAGAGCGATAGTCCAACTCCACTTCAGCAGCGAGTACGCGAGCTAAATATGAAAATGCACCATGATCAGCGAAGACTGAAAAGCCATTGATTGCGCTTCGTATTTCAGCTTCATCTTTGTCAACAGCTTGTACATTGCTACTCATCACAACCACCCCCATAAACAAGATAAACCACAGCTTTGCAGACATAGCGATCTCCTCAACCTAAAGCGTCTTAATGAAGTGCTCACTTACAGCATCAACCGCTTTGTTTACAGCCTGCTCTTGATCATAGAAATCAAACTGTGAAATATTATCCAGCCAAACCGCCTTAACATTAGGGCCAGATTTTTCTATATACTGTTCGGCGCCAGCAGGTAATGCCATCGCCTCAGAGGCAACCATTAGGACCGGTTTTGTTTGTTGGCTTGCGCTTTGTAGTGCATTGTAGTTCAACCAACCTTCCCAAGACGCTAAGTTAAATTGGTTATCGTATTCGGGAATTAAGCCTCGATTTACCTCAGTATAGTAAGGTGCCTGAAACATCAGTGCTTCTTCATTGCTCAGACTCGCTGCTTCGATAAATTGGTTTAAACCTTTGGATTCTTCCGCCACTGAGAGTAAATTGTCAACGCCCTCGGCTCCACCATAAATAGATTCCACTAGAGCCTTATCATGTAACCAGGGCGCGACCACGGCCACTGACTTCAGATCATCCGAGTTAATAGCGGCATCCAAGATATATCCAGACGAGGCACAAATACCCAAACCAGCCAATCTCGAAGAATCAACACCCTTTATCGAGCCAGCAGCCTCGATCACCGCGGTAATATCTTCAATTTTACGAGTAGGATCTTCCAAAAACTTAATATCATCGGCCGATTGCCCCCAGCCCCTGAAATCAAAGCTTAATGCGGCGAAACCTTTCTCAGCCAAAGCCTTTGCATAGACTGCCGGCATTTGCTCTTTCACGGTTGTCCATGCGCCAGTTACGATCACCAGAGGCGGATTCTCTTTATCCTCTGGTAAATATAAGTTAGCAGCAAGTTTGCCTACTCTAGTTTCTAGCTCTATAGATTTCATCTTAATAGACTCCGTTGTGATAGTAGAAGATTGCCCACCCGCTAATACGAATGGTGTAAATAGGACCAACAGAAATATGAAAATAAACTTTTGCATCGACGCCTCCAGTTCAATAGTTGATAGGAGGCATCATAGGGTCTACCGGCCATCAGTGATTGAACAAAGCTGCTCAATCATTTGTACTTTATTGCAACACTTCCACCCTATACTCACTGATGCTGATTGACCGCTGATCATCAAGCTCTAGCTGCCAATATTCATTCACCAATAAATTTAAGTCTTCACCATTAAACGGCGAATCACTCTGGGTTTGAGCAATTAAACGTACACGAATCTCGACTTGATACTTATCACCTTCAAGCGCGTTAATAGACAGCTGCTCTACCTGGTGTTCACAGGGTGGTTTAAAGTTCTGACGCGCCAATCGGTACCAATCTTTGAAACCTGAATGTCCCTTAAACTCTCCTTCGGGGGAAGACCATACTAAGTCCTTGGAGAGATGTTCGAGAAAGAAGTCCGGGCTTTCCGCCAAATGATCAAACTCAGCAAACCAGTCGGAAACAAACTTAGAAATTAGGTAATCGGCATCGCTGTGTAGTGTTTGTAAGCGTTTAACCAACACATCACCATGAACATCAGCTCTTCGCTCAACCTCTTCCAAAGTGTTATACACCCCAGGGATATACACCATACGATGACTATAAACAGCTTTGACAAAGTTCATGCCAGCCAAATAAGCGGTTTGCTGAAGTGGGTGTAACAACTGCTCGATACTAAAGTGGTTATAACCCAAAGGTTGATAGGATTCTGCAGGCCCACCAATCGTAAATGATAGTAAAAGATTCTTCCCCTTTAACTTATCGCCGTTTGCGCCATAGGCAAAATCGTAAGCAAACACATCGTCCAACCATTTTTTTAACAAAGCGGGCACGGAGTACCAGTAAAATGGGTACTGCAAAACCACAGTATCCGCTGCAAGCAGAGCCGCCTGCTCTGCCTCCACATCAATCTGATAGTTCGGGTACAAAGCGCCCAGATCTCGTACGCTCACATTATCGAGCTGTTCTTGCAGGCGATTGATTACGCGTTGATTAGCATTGGATTCTGCTAGATTTGGGTGTCCAGAGATGACAAGGATCTTTGGCTTGCTCATATTATGACTCCTTTGACGAATTTGATCGTTTGCGAATTGCTTGGGCTACCATGCTACCCAGCACAACTGTTAATTTTTAGATGATCTTTACTTAGTTCACTATTTGGTAAAAACTAACAATCATGAAGAGCAGCAGTGGCAATCACGCGCCCCTGGGGCCGAGTCAGGCCAGCTAAAGGAGGATCACAATGAAAGGCTCAACTTTTAACCAATTGAGGATATTTGAAGCTATCGTATCCGAGGGGAGTATCCGCGGGGCTGCACGCCGCCTCGCTATGGCGGCGCCCAGCGTGAGCCTAGCCTTGCAACAGCTGGAGAAACAGCTCGATTTGCCATTGTTTCAGCGCAGCACTCGCAAGATTGAACTTACTGAGGCAGGTCTGCTGTTATCGCAGAGAATAGATGGGCTAATGAATGAATTAGATCTGGCCTTTGAAAGTGTGCAGGATCTTAGTGCACAACCTAGCGGGATCGTCAGTTTAAATCTGCCTCATTTTGCCTTCGAGTGTTTAATTAAACCGATTTATGCCGAATTTTGTGAGCGCTATCCAGATATTGAGTTAGAGCTTTATATCGACGATGCCAAGGTGGATATTCTCGAAACAGGACATGATATAGGCATTCGATTTGGGCATATGTTGGCACCCAATATGGTGGCTTACCCACTGAGCAAGGAATTAAAAGATGCACTCTTTGTTTCACCGGCTTATGCGGAAAAACACGGAATCCCTACAACTCCAGATGAGCTACAAAAACATAAGCTAATTCGTTACCGTTTTATTGGCTCGAATAAGCTCATTAATCTGCGTTTAAATAATAATGGCCAGGAAATACAACTTGCGATGCCCACCGCCTTAGTGGCGAATAATACCGATGTTATGGTAGATGCGGCCTTACAAGGTCTAGGTGTAGGACGTATGGCGCTGCCACTAGTAGAAGCTAAGTTTGCCAGTGGAGAGTTAATTCCGGTAATGGAGGAGTATTGGCTAAACATACCGGCTTTACATATTTATTTTTTACAGAATAGCCAAAAGGCAAAAAGAGTCAGAGTTTTAGTCGATTTCCTTAAAGAAAAATACTTCGAGCAAACCGCTTAGTAACTGCCTTAGAAAAATTGGATTAATCGCTAAAAGTAGGCTCAATAAAATCGAACACAAAAGACAAATTATTGGTGATATGCGCCAGCAAATTAAGAAATGTAAGTCCCACTAAGCTTATAACTGCAATATCTTTGGCAAAGCCCTACTCTTGCAATTAAGCTAGCGGGGTATTTATATTTAACCAAATTATCTTTTGCCGAGGCCATTTTATGAGCGAGCAAGAATATACCCCAGCGGCGGTTTGGACTTGGGACAAAAACGATGACAATCGATTTGCCAGCATTAACCGCCCTATTGCCGGACCGACCCACGATAAAGAGCTGCCTGTAGGCGAGCACCCCTTTCAGCTGTACTCCCTAGCCACCCCCAACGGCGTAAAAGTTACCGTGATGCTCGAAGAGCTACTCGCCCTTGGGCACCAGGGCGCGGAGTATGACGCCTGGATTACCAACATTATGGAAGGCGACCAATTTGGTAGTGGCTTTGTCTCGGTAAACCCTAATTCAAAAATTCCAGCTTTGCATGACCGCAGCGGCGAGGAGCCGATTCGAGTTTTTGAATCTGGTGCCATTTTAATGCATCTCGCCGAAAAGTTTGGTGAGTTCTTACCAACTGAGCCCGCTGCTCGTGCCGAGTGTTTATCTTGGTTATTCTGGCAAATGGGTAGCGCACCCTATCTTGGCGGTGGCTTCGGACACTTCTACGCTTATGCCCCCACCAAGCAGGAATATCCGATCAATCGCTTTACCATGGAAGTTAAGCGTCAACTAGACGTGCTTAACCGTAATCTATCGGAGCGTCGTTTTTTATGCGGCGATGAATACACTATCGCCGATATCGCCAACTATCCTTGGTACGGCGTCTTAGTCGAAGGGCATCTATATAATGCCGCCGAGTTCTTAGATGTTGAATCCTATACTCATGTGCGACGTTGGGCAGATGAAATTCGCGCCCGCCCTGCTGTGCAACGTGGCCGCAAGGTCAACCGCGTTTGGGGTGAAGAACATGAGCAAGTTAAGGAACGACACAGCGCTAGCGACTTAGATTAAGAACTGATAAGCGGCCTGCTGTGCATATTCATAGCAGGCTTCCATTTTTCACAGCTGCTCAATTAATCCCTACACTGGCAATTGCTCCAACCCCCGCTTGGCCTTACTATAAATGCGATAACAATAACGAATATAGGCTTTGCAATGAGCTACGAATCTTTGATGTTTTTGCATTTACTGACCGTAGGCCCAGCCGCCTTAATCGGCATATATCTTTTTTTACGCCGTAAGGGCACTGCGATACATAAGCTTTTGGGTAAGACCTACATGGTGTTGATGCTTCTTACCGCTATCATAACCCTGTTTATGCCGGCAGCTGTGGGCGCACGCTTACTGGGGCATTTCGGCTTTATTCACCTATTCAGTCTATTAACCCTATATGCCGTACCTACTGCCTTTTTTGCCGCGCGTCGTGGTGATATCGCGGCACATAAGGGCCCGATGATTGGTTTGTTTATCGGTGGCGTATTAATTGCCGGAACCTTTGCATTTATGCCAGGCCGCATCCTACACGGCTGGCTTTTCGGCGCCGTCTAAAAGCCCAAATGAAAACCATTATCACTTTCCATACTTAATGTTATGTTATAACATTAAGTATTCACTTCCCCTCTAGCTATCAAGGACATCATGATTAAAGCCAGCCAACTGGGTGATAAATTCGCCATCAGCCTTTCCGCACTTTGCAGCATTCATTGCCTCGCGACACCTATTGTGCTGGCAGCATTGCCCTCTCTGACGGGCTTAGCGTTACTGGACGAAGCATTTCACAGTTGGATGGTGCTAGCTGTAGTACCATGCAGCCTGTTAAGCCTTTTAATGGGCTGCAAAGAGCACCGTCAAGGCTCAGTCGCCTGGCTTGGCCTACTGGGTATTGCCATCTTGCTGGCACCACTTGTGTTAGGCCATGAAACCGTTGGCGAATGGGGTGAAAAAGCCTTGAGTGTGGTAGCGGCTATCGTTATTGCCTTGGCGCACTGGAAAAACTACCGCCTATGCCAAACAGAGCGATGCACATGCGATGAGAAACCTATTTAGATTAAGCCATGACTATTAAAGCTGTACCTTGCAACATCATTACCGGTTTTTTAGGTGTTGGTAAAACCAGCAGCATATTAAACCTGCTAAAACAAAAACCCGAGAACGAGCGCTGGGCTGTTTTAGTCAACGAGTTCGGTGAAATTGGCATCGACGGAAAACTCATCGAATCGCAGCAACAAGATCACATATTTGTCCGAGAAGTTCCCGGCGGCTGTATGTGTTGTGCCGCAGGCCTGCCCATGCATATTGCCTTGAATCAACTACTGCAGCGCGCCAAACCTGACCGCCTACTCATTGAACCAAGCGGCCTAGGCCATCCAAAAGAAGTCATGGAAGTATTGCATGCCGAGCATTATCAAGATGTGCTGGACATTCAAAAGTGCCTTACTTTGATTGATGCTCGCAAACTCAATGATGAACGATACACCGAAAACCCTATCTTTTTACAGCAGGTGAATATTGCTGATGTTGTAGTCGCCAATAAAGAAGATCTATATCGCCCAGAACACAAGCAACTCTTACATAGTTTTTTAGAGACCCAAGGAAAATCACAAGTAAAAACCGTCTTTTGCAGACAAGGTGATTTCCCCTTCGAGCTTCTATCAGGGGCCAGCGACTTTCAATTGAAAAAATGCTGCTCTCACCATCATAATTCGACAGCCGAAGAAGAATCAGCAGAGGAAGCGTTAGCAAGCTATAGTTTTGAAGAAGCCGTCATTCCCCAAGAAGGCTTTATTAGTCAAAGCAATAGCTCCGAAGAGTTTTCCAGTATTGGTTGGCGCTTCTCCTCCAATGTACTGTTTAATCATTCTAAGCTTTATGCTTGGGCAAACGAGCTATTGGCCGAGCGAATGAAAGCCGTTTGTATTACCGAAAGTGGCGTTTGGGGCTTTAACAAAACCCCAGATGGCTTACAGGAAATCGAATTAGATGACTGCATGGAAAGTCGATTTGAAATTATTGCCAGCAAGCTCGATCCAAACTGGGAAAAGCAATTACTGGCCTGTCGCCTGCCAAGCGCTTAGAAAGCTCACCCCAAACGCCTAGACAGCGCTAACATTAACTAGGCGTTTGGATATTTGGATTTAGTTTTTGCAGCTCACTTCAGCAAGATTGCTTAACCTTGTCATTGGCATGCTGCCGCTTCCCATTGCGCTGCTATTCCAACTCAATGTTGCTCGTCTACAATCCTCTGGATCAAGAGCTAAGTCGAGACTACCCCAATTGCTACGGCTTATATTACTAGCATCGAAGGCTGCACCAAACTCACCACCGGAAACTGTAATCGCTTGAGTTTCAATCAGCGGCCCCACAACATTACCGGTGCCTACGATCCATAAGGGCGCTCCTGCCTGATCAAAGGTATACCAGTAAATCACCGCCCTACCATCATCCAAAACCTCTACCGATAAACCATGCCCCGACTGTTCCGGGTTATACCAAGATGCACTGGCGTTCGCAGAAGCAACTGGATAAAACAATGGATGGGCTTTCAGTACTGTCGCTTGCTGCTCACTCATATTGAAAGGCATAAAGTCAGCAACACCACTGTAAAACATATAGTTATTCGCGCCACCATCTCTACCACATTCAAAATCATCGACTGCTTGATCTCCAACCCGCCCATCAACGCCTAAATTACTTCGGCCATCAAAATCGCGTAAAGCACACTCTAAGGTATCGCTAAAACTATCGTGTTTTTGGCCGCTTTCTTCGGTTGTGTGAGGGATAGACATCAGATGTGACATCTCGTGCACAAGGTTTGCCGCATGCCCGGCAATATCCGCACCATAGGCTCGCTCTGACATGAGCACACAGCTATTGCGATAGTTTTCATGCATTACCGTTGCCGGCAAACCAGGGGAAACGCCCGCAATGCCTTGCACTTCAGATGAGCTAATGGTCTCCACTAAGCCGATATTTAAGGCTCGTCCAGCTCCAAAGCGTTGGCTTAACTGTTGGCATAAAGCTGGAATTTCGTCCT